>JAIKZI010000038.1 GCA_024682375.1 Lachnospiraceae bacterium
AACATGGAAACATCATCGATTTATCCAGAGAAAAGAATAGAAAAATCGTAAAGGTTTTATAGATTTTATAAAAAGGTCATGCTTCATAAGAAGCGTGATCTTTCTTTTTTCCTAAAAAAGATAAATAATATCTTACAAAACTGTGAGTTGTAAAATGGATTGCAACAAAGGATATTAATCCTTTGTTGCGGTCTATTTTTTTTATACAAATATTAAAAAGATTGGAGAAAGAGGATGCAAGTTATTGACTTTAATAAGAGACAGAAAATCGAAGAATTATTAAAGGCTGGCACACCGGTAATTAAGATTGCACAAGAAATTGGAGTTCATAAAGCAACTCTTTATAGAGAATTAAGAAACAGTGAACCCAATAATTATTCAGCAGCAGAAGCTGATGCTTATGTAAAAAGTAGAAAACAGAAGGTATTTACTGAAGCACGAAAACCCGTTTTAAAAGAGTATTTGAAACAGAAGAAACCAATAGCCCTTATATCTAAAAGTTTTAAATGTGCTGAAACTACTGTATACAATGCGATTAATAGTGATGAAGAATTACTTAGTTTATTTAATGAATATAGGACGCGATGAAATATCAGGAATTTAGTGATCAAGAAATTTTATATCTGTTAGCTAATTATGAGAAAGTCGTTTTTGACTTAATGAGAAGTATAACTGACACAACAAATCAAATATATATGTTGGAAAGATTCTCATCAGCAGAAGATTATCTTGTCGAAGCTTCTTTATCAGGGCGAATAGATGATGGTGGTCTTGGAGTAAAGACTAGCCATAATCATAGAGACCTTGGAAATGTTATTACAACAATGAAGATGCTTCAAAATGATGAGATTAAGCAAGTTAGAAAGAAATTAGCCTGGCTAAAGAATCGAAAAGATTCAGTAAATAGAGTAAAAGCTATTTATGATCTTATGCCTTATGACAAAACTAGACAGATATTCGACATGATCATTAAACAAAATAAGGATGATGATTCAAACATAAATATTGTTTGTTCAAATAAGGTTAGTAGGACTACCTTATATCGTAAACAAAACGAATGCATTGAATGGATTAGAAAGATGTATGAATCTGATAATTCAACTTTAGATCTGATGCAAATAGAAGATTTTAAATAGGGAAGAAGCAATCGTTTGATTGTTTTATATAAAAAGTATCAATTAAATCTACGTACCGAAATCTGGTACGTAACAGAAAGGAAAACTAACATGAAGATAATTACATTATGGAACCAGAAAGGCGGAGTAGGTAAAACAACAATATCTTTCAACTTAGGAACAACACTTTCAAATCGAGGAAACAAAGTACTGTTTATCGATTTAGATCCGCAGAGTAATCTTACTTACTTTTTTGATCCAGAAATTAAGAACTTAAAGCTTGGCAAAGCAGATGTTAAGAAAGTGATTGAAGAAGAAAAAACTTTAAAGAGCTCTCTTTATAAATCAAAGAGATTTTCAAATATTTCTTATTTAAGAGGTTGCTACACAGAGGTGGAGTTTCCAAACGTAACAACTCTTAGAGAAAGAATATCGGAAGTAGAAGACGAGTTTGATTATGTAATCATTGATTGTCATCCAGACTTTCACAAAGCTTCAATGAATGCGCTTTATGCAGCTGATATGATTATCGTTCCGGTTCTTCTTGATGGATTTTCTGTAAGTAACCTTAACCTTGTAACAAGCAATCTTTTAAAAATTGAAGATGCAAAGGGTGGAAACATTAACTACAGAGTTGTAGTAAACAGACTTTCACGTACTAAGGACAAGAGAGAAAAACTTGATGATCTTTATAATCATCACGATTATCCTCTTTTTAACATGTGTCTTGGAGATACATCAAAAGTTAATAGTGCGCTTTCTGTATTTAAGCCACTTTCAATGCACAGAAGAAGTTCTGGTATTGCAGAAGACTTTAACGCACTTACAAACGAAGTAGTTGAGAGATTGGGGGAATAAGGAATGCCTAGTATGACAGATTTTCTGACAGCACCAAAGTCAGTAGGAGATAAACAGATTAAAACAACAATTAGAAACATCGATTATAAAAAGCTTTTTGAGAGTCCTTTTCAGTATAGGAAGTTCTCAGATAGTGATGTTTCAAAGCTTGCTTCTCTCATCCTTATGGATGGGAGAGTGTTAGAACCACTTATAGTTAGAAAAAAAGGAGGAGATTCATTTGAGATTCTTTCAGGACATAAAAGACATAGCGCTTGTAAATATCTTGTAGAAGAGCTTGGAGAAGAACAGTTTTCAATGATACCTTGTTCAGTTCTTGAGCTTGATGATATAAAAGCAGAATTCTGCGTTTACTCAACTAATGGATATGGAGTTAAGACTTCATATGAGCAGATGAAAGAAATCGAGGGAATGACCAAGCTTTTAACAGAACATAAAGACTCATTCCCTCGTCCAAAAGGAAAAAGAACAGTTGAAATTATAGCAGAGGAATTAAACCTCTCTAGATCAACAGTAACCGATTTCCAGACGATTTCACATAACCTTGGAGAAAAGGGTATGGAGAAGTTTAAAAATGGAGAAATTAATAAATCAGCTGCAGTAGAGCTTTCAAAAGTATCAGAGAAGAGCCAGGAAGAAATTTTATCTTCTGGTGCTAAGACAACATCTGAAATAAAAGAAAAGGTTTCTAAGAAGAAAAATGTTGTTGATGATAATAAGAAGTCAGCTGGTGAAGAAAATATATCTCTTCCAGGGCAGATTGAAATGGATATTCCGGAGTATAAGGAAGAAGAATCTAAATCAATTGAAAAGACAGAAGAGGTAGTAAAAGTAAAGAACATTGAGTTTAGAGAAGATGCGTTCAACTTTTTACCTTCTAAAAACTCATATGTAGGTGAGTGTCCATATTGTAATGGACCAGTAGTAAAGACTTTTAATAGAAACAATTGTGGAGTTTGTGGCAATAAGCTTATTTGGGAGGATTAATTATGAAGAGTTCCGACTACAGAAAAATTATGAAGTATCATTTGGAAAGTCTATCTCCAGATCAGCAAGAACGTGCAATAGAAAACATGAAATACTGGGATAAAAAACGTCGTATTAGACACTTAATTAATACGTTGTTTCTTGTAATTATAGTTGTATTTCTTATGGATGTAGTCGGAAAGATTAACCTTCCAGATGTCGTTGTTTTAATATTAAAGCTTTTAGGAATTGCTTATTTAATTCGAGTAGCTTATAGCTTTAGACCAAGATAAATTAAAAAATGCAGCTCTGTATAAGTTAAAGACTTACGTGGGCTCATGACCTGAACAGAGCTTAGGATGCTTCCCCTATGCATCCGATTGATACTTTTTAATCCGCTCTCAGAGTCCTTTCCTGAGGGCGGATATAAAAAGAAATATATAAAAACTAGTTAAATATATTGGAGAAAAAATGAGAAACATAATTGACACTGGAAATAGAATAGTAGATGAACTTGGGACAATGAATATATCGGGGAACGTGATCCCTAATAATTGGTATTCATGGATTGTAAAAGATAATGGGAAGCCACATCTTCTGGCTATAACACTTTTATCTGAGATTGTTTATTGGTACAGACCTAGAGAGCTTCGTGACGAACAGACCGGATTAACTATAGGATATCAAAAGAAGTTTAAAGGAGATATGCTTCAGAAAAGCTATGCTAAGCTTGGAAATAAGTTTGGTGAAAGCAAATATACAGTAAAAAGAGCTATGGATATTCTTGAGGATATGGGCCTTATAAAGAAGCATATTAAGGATATATGTGTTGGAGAACATATTATTCCAAATGCTCTCTATATAGAATTAGTTCCAGAACGTTTATATGAGATTACATATGTTGAAAACATAAATACAGCTATCGAAGAAGAAATAGTAGATGAATTTGAAGGGTATTATGAAGATACTTTAAATGGTTTAGCTTCTAATGATAAAGAAGTAGCAAATGAAGGTGTTCAGGATAAGTCTATAAGGGGTACTAGCAAATTTGCTAATACCTCCCCACAGATTTGCAAGGACTATCCTAGCAAAATTGCTAATACCTCCCAGCAGATTTGCGAATACCCTCCTAGCAAATCTGCTATGACATATACAAAGAATACAAATACAGAGATTACAAAAGAGAATACAACAACAGAGCTTACATCAAGTTTCGATACTAGTGTTGTTGATCAGGCAACGGAGATATTAAAAAATCTTTCGCTGACAGAACGTGATATTCTGGCAATTATTAAAGCTGCAGATGGTGATACTAATAAAATTCAGCATATTAGAGCTTTGTTAGATTCTCAGACTAGCAAGATTAATAATGTTACTGGATGGATGATTAATGCTATTCGTAACGATTATCATTTGATCGCAAAGAATCCAATTGCAACTAAAACTCAAACGTCTTTTTCAAATTTCTCTGAGCGAAAAATGAGCACTGAAGAAACAATCGAGTTTGAACGTAAGATTTTAGGATTAGGTTAATAATGTACCAGAGTTTGGTACGTACCAGAATCTGGTACGTAGAATGAATTAAACATCGTTAGATGCTTAAGATACTGGTTGAAACACCAGGGCGAAAGCTCAAAAGAATTATAGTTCATGCAAATATACCACACATTCTTCCCCTCGAATGAGGGGAGAAAGGAGGTAAAGTGCTACGTTATAAGCTTATATTTGTGTTTATGGATGGAACCACAGAAACGTTGGGTCATGGATATTATAAGGCAGCATGTGGTAAAAAACTAAACTTTGATAGATATGATCCAAAACTCTATGTATCAGAAAAATCTGCAGAGCAGAGCGGTGAAAGATTTTTAGAGAAAAAAGAATACGAAAACCTATTAAACGCAATTGATTATAGAGTTGAGAAAGAAATAGTCTATTAAATCTACGTGCCAGAATCTGGCACGTAAACAGAAAACAAAATCTACGTACCGAAATCTGGTACATAGATTAAATTTGTAATAATGATAGTAAGTACTGAAGGGGATAATATAATGAGAACTTTTTTAGTGACAACATGGGATAGAAAGACAAATGAGGTTACTATATGGGAAGTTGTAAAAGATAGCATGTTTCCATCAAGCCTAAAAAGAAAATATGGAAAAGAAGGATTGATGGTAGAAACTACAGAAATCCCAGAAGAAGGAACTTGTCGCATCGAATTAAGCAAAGGGTGGATTTAAGTAAATAGATAATCCTCATTTAGTAGGATATCTGGAAGGCGAAGAGCAAAGAGTGATATTTTTTTTGATTTTGAAAGGAAAGAGAGATGTTGTTAGATAAATCTATATATAGAGATGCTTGCTATATTTTAATTTTTTCTATTTGTTATTTGAGATTGATGGTTTATGCTGTTGTTGACATAACTAAGTTTGGATTGATTGAGTTTTTTCATAAGCATAAAAATGAGATTTTTTCGTTTGTTTTGTGGACGTTAATAGGGCAAGGATTACTAGAACTAATGTCTAGTTCTGCGAAAAATGACCTTAACGTTAGATTTATACTTGAATTAATGTGTGTAATATATATGTATTCGTTGATAGAGAAAACTATTGGAATTTTAAATGAAATGATAACAAGACTTGTAAAAAAGTTAAAGCGAAAGAATATATCAAGTTGTTAATAAACGCAAGGCCGTTATATAATAAATCTATTATAGAAAAAATTACTACGAGAATAAGATGATTTAAATGAAGGATGAGTATTGTATTAATTATGAAAGATATAAAGATTGATATTGATGAAAACATAAGCTTAAAAGAAAGAATAATTGCTTATTCTAAAGCAATTAAATCAGCTAGATAAGGAGAAGAGTTATGATTAATAAGAAAATTATTATTTCAGCTGCAATCACTTCAGCTGTTGTTGTATTAGGTATCTCAGGAGTACTTATTTATAGGAATGTATCAGCTTCATCAAGTAAAGCTGAAGAAAAAGTAGAATACGATAGTAAGAAAAATGACCATCGTTCAACTAGTAAAGCTAAAAAAGAGCTTAAAAAAGAAGAACAGAAAGAGACTGCAAAAACAGAAGAGAAGAAGCAAAACGTAGCTTCAGATCAGAAAACTACACAGTCAGTTCAGAAGACGGAAGCAAAAACTACAGATAAGAGTCAAGCTAAAGCTCCAGAGCAGAAGAAGGAAGTTACAAGAAAAGAAGAATCTTCAGTTCCAGAACAGAAGACTACAGAAGTTAAGCAGCCACAGAAAGTATGGGTTGTTGACACAGCTGCATATGATGAGCCTAAATGGGAAATTCGTGATGTTGGAGTAAAATGTAGAGATTGTGGCAGAGTATTTAATACTTATAATGAATGGAAACAATTTGTTGAAGCGGAGGATGAAAAGGGGAACTACTCTCATGGTTCATATTCTGTAGTTCAGGAATCAGTTCAGAATGGAACAATTCATCATGATGAAGTAGGACATTGGGAATATCGTTAGGTATAATTTTGGAGGATTAATTATGAAGAGTTCCGACTACAGAAAAATTAAGAAGTATCATCTGGAATGTCTTACTCCAGATCAACAAGAACGTGCACTTGAAAACATGAAATACTGGGATAAAAAACGTTGGATTAGACGATTAATAAATGCTTTATTTCTTGTAATAGTAGTTGTGCTTTTTATGGAGATGGTCGGAAATATTAACCTTCCAGATGTTGTTGTTTTTATATTAAAGCTTTTAGGAATTGCTTATTTAATTCGAGTAGCTTATAGTTTTAGACCAAGACATAGATATTAGTTTTTTACAGGTTTCACAGCTTATAAAAGAATGTAGCCGAAATACCTTAATACCCTAGGCAGGTCGTACCTTCTCGAGTGGAAGGTTGCTAAGAGTTTAGGTTTTAATCTTAGTTAGGACTGAAAGGTGATGTCTTAAGGGGCATCATATTTGAGTAGTGGATACGAAACGTATGTCGTGGGGTGCTACAAAAACCATTTGAGGATCAAAGAAAATTCTTTGATCCTCTTTTTTTATGTCTGAAAGCGAACATAGTTTCGAGATGGTGCCGATTGTATCTAAATAAATACAAAACTTTTTGTAAAAATGAAACACTTTGAAACAAAATGAAACACTTTGAAACAAATTTTTGTGTTATTATACAATCCGAGAAAGAAGATAAAGAAATACGTACCAGAATCTGGCACGTAAAAATTGAATATAAATCTTTAAGGCACACGATATTTATATGTCGGTGTCTTTTTTTATTATCTAAGAAAGGATAGTTTATGGAAACAAGGCGAGCTCCTCCAAATAAGAACAAATTAATAAGTAACTTTAAATAGAAAAGCACGTACCGAATTCTGGTACGTGCTTTTCGTTTACGTGCCAGATTCTGGTACGTAGAAAGGAATAAAAGTAATGAGACTTAAGAAACGTATATTAGCCTTAGCTTTATGCGCCTTTTCTGTTGTTTCTGCTTTGTCTCCTTATAGTATATCTTTCGCTGCAGAAATTGATAATCAGTCTGCAGAAAAAACAGAAGTAGTAAACAAGACTTCTAATACCGAAAATAAAGAGACAAATCCAGTAACAACTCCTGATGTTGTAAGTGGTAATCTTTCAATCAAAATTGATGGAAAGAACGGAACTGTAGCTCTTACAAATCCTATTTCTAATGAGAAGATTGAAATTGAATCTAATTCATATGGAAAGCTTACAGTAACATCTAATGGTGTTAAAGCTGATGCAAATGTTTCTTCTGATGGCTCATGTTTTGAAATCAAAGAACTTCCAGTAGGAACTGTAATTCCAGTAGAAGTAAACTCAAAGCAAGGTTATCACGTAGAAACATTTAGTGTAACTACAGATTCAGGATCACATTCTTTCCCTATTGATAAGAAAGAATACTCAATTGTAAACGGAAAGAACGAGCTCTATGTAAACTTAAAAAAGGATGAAGTGAAAGAAGTTCCTAAAGTTCAGGAAGAAAATTCAGAAGAACAAGTTGAACCATCAGTTTATAAGCTTTCTTTAAAGAGTATTGGCGAAGGTTCGCTTGTTTTTGAAGGAAATACTTCTGAAGAATATTTTAAGCCTTATGAAAAAGTTACAGTATATGTGGCTCCAGAAATGGAGCACAAGCTTATAAAGGCAGTATTAAAGACTTCAGAAGGACGTATTATTAGAAATCTTTCTGTTTCTTCATATCCTCTTGAAATCACAATGCCTAAATGTGACTCATACATAGAAGCAACTTTTGAAGAATATACATATGAAGACAAGCTTTCAGATTCTAAAACACTTAAGAATTCTCTTAGAGAACTTGGCTCTATTGGATTTATGAAAGCTGCTAAGAATAAGAAGAAAACAGAGCAGATTGATAGATTGTTTGTCTCGCTAATGGCAACTCCATCTTCGGTAAACATTACTCCGGTTTCTTCATGCAACTATAAAGACTTTCCAGGCTTTTATGCTGGCTCAGGAATTGGTATGCCATCGAGCGTTTTTTCGTCTGATGGAACAACTGCGTTTTGCATAGATCCGATGGTAAATGGAGTTTATAGCTCAACAAATTACAATACATCTAATGCAAGTATATATGAGGTAACAGATCCGCAGATTTTAAATACGTTATATCATAGTTATGGAAATCCAGGTGATTTAACGGGAAGTCTTGCTTCAGATGGGAATGCAAGAAATATTATTTCTCATGTTGCCCTTTCTAAGCTCGCTAATGTATCTATTGGTGGATTTTCAAACAATCAGTGGAATGCTTCGGCTTCTGGAAACCTTCAGAACCTAGCTCAGCAGCTTATTGATATGTCAAATGCATCTGGTATTCCAAATAGTATCAAAGTACATGCTTATGTAATTGATCCAAATGCAAAACAGCAGAGAATGATTATTCTTAGAACTGAACCTAACGAGACTCAGTTTAAGATTGTAAAATCATCGAGAAATCCTTCAATCTCAAATGGAAATAGCTGTTATTCTCTTAAAGGGGCTGTATATGGACTATATAGATATTCAGATAATGGTCTTGCAGCAACAATAACAACAAAGAATGAAGCTGGTGATTCTGATTGGGTAACAGTTACTTGTGATAATTATTACCTTAAGGAAATCACAGCTCCTAAAGGATATGAAAAAGATAATCAGACATATGGTGTAAACCTTACATCGGCTAATCCAGTAACTATTGGCGTATCAGATATGCCAGGGAACGATCCTATTCGTTTATTACTTTCAAAACGTGATGCAGAAACAAACGATGATAATCCTCAGGGTGGAGCTCGTCTTGAAGGAGCGGAATACACATTTAAATATTATGACGTTCTAATGGATACAGATCCAGCTAAATCAGGTTACACATCTACTCGCACTTGGATTATGAAAACAGATAAAAAAGGATATGTTTATCTTGATGAAGAACATAAAATTTCTGGTGATGCTTTATTTAAAAGTTCAACTGGCGCATCAGTATTACCTATTGGTACTATGACGATTCAAGAGAGTAAAGCTCCAAACGGATATCTATTAAATAATTCTGTTTATGTGGTTAAAACAAACATAGCAAACGGATTGGTTACTACAACTAACCTTCCAAACGCAGAAACACGAGCAACGAAAGAACAGGTTATGAGAGCTGACTTTAAACTTCGTAAGCTCGATGCAAATACGTTGAAGGAAATGAGTGATATTCCGTTTAAGATTACAAATATTGCTACCGGAGAATCACATACATTTACTACAGATGAAAATGGTGAGTTTTCTTCAGAAAGCTCATATGCACTTCATAGCCATAACACTAATAAGGGCGGTGTAAAAGATGGTTTATGGTTTGGTATGACTACTGGCGGGAAAATGGCACCAGTAAACGACAAGATGGGAGCTCTTCCTTTCGGTAAATACAAGATTGAAGAGCTTAGATGCGAAAAGAATGAAAAGAAAGTTCTTTGGGAAGATGTTCTTACAATCAATAAGGACAAATGGACAGTAGATCTTCGAGATATTCTTAATCTCGATAAACCTAATATTTCATCACATATCTATGGTGACTTTACACCAAAGCCATATTCTCAGGTGGCGTTAGCAGATGGTAACACAGTCATTACAGATAGAGTGGATTACAAGAGACTTACAAGTAAGTATATTGATGAAAATGGAGAAGAACAGTACTTTGAGTACAAGATGGTTGGTTCTCTTTATGATAAGTCAACTGGAGAGCTTATTAAGAAGAATGGTGAAGATTATAAGGTAGAGAAGAAATTCAAAGCTTATATTGAAGATGATTACATCGTTCAGGATTTCGTAATAGATTCAACTGGATTCGATGGAAAGAATATCGTATGTTACGAGAATCTTTACATTAAGGTACCTACTTCTGGTGAATGGAAGCTTCTAGCTTCTCACGAAGATCCAAATGATGAGAATCAGACACTTTTCTTCCCTAAAGTAACTTCAAAGCTTACAGATGTAAGTACTGGAACACACGTAGGTGTTGTTGGAAAAGACGTAACTCTTACAGATAAAGTCATGTATACCGGATTTGAACCAGAATGGATTTACACAGTAAAAGATAACCTCATTGATAAATTTACTGGAAAAGTTCTCTCTTCTGTAGAACAGACATTTAAAGCTGAAAGTCGTGATGGTGAAATCAAATTTGCGCATAAGATTGATTCATCAAGTCTTAAGGGTAAAGATGTTGTTGCTACTGTAGAAGTAAAAGTTTGGGATCATGACTTTGCAAAAGAGACGGATTTAGAAAACAAATCGCAGACAGTACATTTCCCAGAAACATCTACAAAAGCACATGATAATAACACAGAATCTCGTGTTGGTTGTGCAAGAAAAACAACGATAATTGATAAAGTAAACGTATCAAATATCCCTGATGGATACGATGTTACTGTTAAAGGTTATCTTGTTGATCGGGATTCAAAGGAAGTACTTAAGGATAAAGAAGGAAATGTTTATGCTGCAGAAGAAACATTTAATACTTCTAATACTTCTGAAGTTACACTTTCTTATCCAGTAGATTGTACTGGTTTTGAAGGAAGAACTATTGTCTGCTGTGCAGATATTTATATTAATGGTGTTCTTATAACATCACATAATGATTTAAATGATGATAATGAGACAATTAGGTTTGTTTACATTCATACAGAAGCAAGGGATGCGAAATCTGGAACGCATTCTGGTGTAATTGGTTCTACTGGTGTATACGATAGAGTTTATTATTCTAACCTTGTCCCTGGAAAGACATATACTTTAAATGCAGATCTTCATAGTGTTAAGTCTGGCGGTAAAGTGGTATCTCTTGATGGTGTATATATGTCAGGAGAAAGAACTTTTAAAGCAACTAAAGAAGAAGGCTCTGTAGATGTATATATTCCGGTTAGATCAAAGCTTCTAAAAGGTGAATCTGTTGTAGTTTACGAATATCTATCATATAAGGATGAAGAAATTGCACATCATACAGATAGATACGAGAAGAAACAGACTATTAATTATCCTGGCATGGGAACTGTTGCTACAGTAGATGGTTCACATTACGCAACACCATCAAAGAAAACAGTACTTAAAGATAGAGTGTTCTATCGAAATCTCGTTCCAGGTAAAAAGTATCATGAGGAAGCAGTTCTTATGGATAAAGAGACTGGAAAGCCTGTCCTTATTAATGGTGGCAAAGTAAAGACTCAATTAGACTTTGTTCCGAGTACAAAAGATGGATATGTAGATATCGAATTCAAGTTCGATTCGAGGACGCTCGAAGAGCATACTGTTGTTGTATTTGAACATATGTATGATGGAAAAACACTTCTCACATCACATGCAGACATAAACGATGAAGGACAGTCGGTTCACTTCAGCAAAAAACCTCCAAGATCTCCAAAGACTGGTTTTAATAATTCACCTTTAACGTTTAATAAATTAACTCCTTTAGCTTTTATAATTGCATTCCTTTCTTTAATACTCTTTATTTTCACAGTAAGAATTCCAGAGCTTATAGAAAATAGGAATAAAGTTTGCGTACCAAAATCTGGTACAGAGAAGAAAAGAGAATGAGTTATGATTAATGATTTGAGTAAATACTTAAAAGAGCAGCATGAGTTACAGAGAAGATTAAACAAGATTGTCGAAGTATCAGGGATTTCGGCAAAGGACTTTTCTGATAAGTTTTCACTTCCTTATTCATACTTTAGAGATCTTCTTGAGGGAAGACGTTCTATTCAGCATCAAATGGTAGATGAAATAGAAAAGGATATTCTTGAGGGCTTAAAGAGTAAGGAAGAATTCGAAGTTGCAAAAGAAGCGCTTGATATTATTAAGGATGAGAATAAGTTTACTGAAACCGAAGAGCAAAAGAAACTTCTTGAAAAACTAGACTATTTAAACGATATGCAGTTTGAACTTGAAAGTAAAGCTAGCGACTTTAAAAAGACAATTGCAGATCCGCTTCTTGGTTTAAAAAGAGAAAAAGAAGGTTCGCTTACGGAAAAGTACAATATTAGATCAGCCTGGCTTAATTTAAACGAAGCTTCAAGCTTTCTAAAGAATGTATTTATTGATACTTATAAAGAGTATAAAGAGAAGTACGGAGTACCTGAGAAATACTCTTATATTGAAAGTAATCTAGAAGCTCTTGAGTATGACGAAGAAATAATCGATGAAGAGGAATTAGAACTAGTTCCTAAGATGTAATCATGTACCAGATTTCGGTACGTGATTTTTTTATACAATTTTCTGCTTACTAGAATCTGGCACGTAATAATCCCGGGAATTTACGTACCAGAATTCGGCACGTTAAAAATGTACGAGTTAAAGAAAGGAGCACAATGAGTAGTTCAGAAACAGTAAAAGATTATTCTGATGTACTGATTCATATTCCAGACTATAAATTCTATATGCTAATAACAGACGGAGCAGAAGAGGATATGTGTGAAGCTGATTTCGATGAAGGTTATAAAGGATGTATTATTTATAATCTTTATGACGAAGATGGCTTCGATATTAATGAGTTCTATGGAGAAGACATTGATGGTGGTTTAGTTCTGCTAGATAAACCATCTACAGAAATGTTTTCTACATTAAAAGAAGCTATTCCGTATGCGTTTGGATTAGCTCAGATAGATGAAAATGCGGAATATGAAGTCATTGATTTAAAAGCAATAGAGAAAACATATACAGAAACATGTATGTATGAAGATGATGAAGATCTAGAGTTTGCACCTGGTCTTTAAAGTACGTACCAGAATCTGTTACGTAGAAATTTATAGAAAGGAGCGGACATGAAGAGACTTGAGAAAGAAATGCCTAAAAGGAAACGTAGGCAAAAGAAAATAGTAGCTGGAACTTTAGGTTTAGCTGCAGTTCTCACATGTGCTTATTTTTATAATGAGCCAGTAGAGAACAAACAGATAAGGCAGAAGGTTCTTGCAAATGCACTTTATGGAAATAGTGTAACTGGAGAAGAGGAAGTAAAAGAATCATTTCAGGAAGCAATAAACAGACACCTTAAAAATAAGCTCTCAGATGAAAAGATGTCTTCTTATGTGGCTAAAGTGATTACAGATAAGCTCGATGCTACAAATGGTTTTACAGACGAGCAGACAAGAACACTTAATCTTGCAATTGATTCTTACCTCGATGGGACTACAATTTCTAATGATATTACAAAGAATAAGAAAGCTATTTCAGATATTTATACACTTTCAAATTCTTTGTATGAATCAAATTACCAGTACGTTACTGGTGTAGATGAAAGTTTATCAAAACTTGTTTCCGATAACGAATCCAAGGATTTAGATAATCTTAAGGAACTAAAGACAGCTGATAAGAATCTTAAGACCTGGCTTAAAGAGGTAAAAACAGATTCAGATCAGAAGTCTGAAGAGTTAGATGAACTTATAGCTGACTGTAATAAGGAAATCGAGAAGTGCAACCATAGAATAGATGAAACAAACAACGCCCTTAATTCATCAAACGAAGAGTTGACCTCTAAAATTGAATTAGTAAAAAATTCACTTAACAGCTTTTCTGAAGAAGAGAAAGAAAACAATGATCTTCTTAGAGGTGATATCAATAAGTTCGTTTCAAATCTGAATAAACAGATTGAGAAAGAGAAAAATGATGCATCTACATTTACTAATAAAGATAGTGAGCACGACAAGAAGATTCTTGAGAATAAAACTCGTATTGATTCTTTAAAGGAATACTCAGAAATGACAAATGAGAAAGTTATTTCGAATTCTTCAGAGATTGAAGCTCTTAAAAACCAGCTTGGTGGTAGAACTGTTAAAGCGGTTACAAAAGCAGAATACAATTCAATCACGCATGATCCAAACACGATTTACATTATCGTTTCGGATTAGAAAGTGGTGTGAATTATGAAAAAGCTTTTAAGGGTAATTCTTTCAGTAGCTTTTGTAATGGTTACTTGCTTGATATTTAAACCAAGTGTGGCTGAAGCTCATACAGTAAAAATTGATGTAAATGCAAATGTTCAGGTTGAGATTCAGTCAGAATTAAGAAATGGTAATGATACTTGGTACTGGATGAGACTTACTAAATGTAATATCCCAGATAACCAGCATTTATTTATTGGTTTTCATCCTGTAAAAGATGGAAGAATGCCGCAGACTGGTTATGGCCCTTGGCTCTTCGCTCAGAGAATTCATAAGAATGACAGAGGATGGAAGTTATCAGCTGGTGGAGCAAATGCTGCATCAGCATCAGCTGCTGGGCTGCAAAACTGGGATAATTGCTCGTATCAGTTAGCTATTTATAGTCAAGAATGGTGTTCTAAAGATAGATTTGTTCAAGACAAAGCAGAAGATTGTGATCACGCAAATAGCGGACATTATGTTTGTAATAATTGTGGCGGCTCTTCTTATTATGGTTCATCCACAAAGAAAGCTTTAGGACATACATGGAATAGCGGTCAAGTGACAAAGTATCCAACAGTATACGAAGATGGTGTTATGACCTATACGTGTAACAGAAATCATTCGCATACTTATACAAAAGCAATTAAGAATTATGAGTTCAAGATTTATGTAGGTGATAAACAAGTCCAAGGAGTATATCTGGGAGATATACCAATTCAAGAATTGTTTATGGGTAGTACTTCGCTTATAACAAATCAAATACAACTTAGGTAAAAAGCATGTTTAGAATTAAGGTTCTCCTTAATTCTTTTTTAATGCCTTTTAACGTACCAGAATCTGGTACGTAATATTTGCCAATTCGGTACGTAAGAATCTGCGTACCGAATTCTGGCACGTAAAAAGTAATGTACCGAATTCTGGTACGCAAATTTAGAAAGGGGTTATCAAGATGGATAACAAGACAACAGTAACTATTGAAACAAAGAAAAAATCTTCTAAGAGACTTCTCGCATATGTAGAGGGGATGAAGAAAGTAGAAGAAAAGAAAGCAGATAAGAAAGAGGGTAAATAATTATGGCAAAGATTAGTTTCGAAGAGTTTAAGACATACGTACAGCAGAACATCAAGTTCTTTCTTCCAGATGAATATAGTGAAGCGGAAGTAAAGATTAATGATGTAACAAAGATAAATGGAATTCAGCTTTCTGGTCTTAATGTGAGAAAGCCAGGACAGATGATTACAGCGAATGTTTATCTTGAGGACTTCTATGATAAACTTGATGAAAAAGATCTTGTAGAGGTTATGAAAGATATAGCTGAGATTGAAGTTCGTTCTACAGTTAATGTACCTGAATTCAAAATTGCGGAGGAGTTTGCAAACTTCGATGCGGTTAAAGATAAGATCGTTTTTCGTGTATACAATGCAGAAAAGAATAAGGATATCATCGACAACTGTCCTCACGTTATGAAAGATGACCTTATTCTTTCATATTGCGTTGTTGTAGATGTTGCTAAAGATGGAATTGGTTCTATCAGAATCACAAACGATCATATGAGACATTGGGGAGTTACTCCAGAAGAACTTGAAAGACATGCTCTTAAAAATACAAATAGGATAACTCCAACAACTATACAGCCAATGGCTGAAATGCTTCGTGAAATGCTAACTGCAGACGGAATGCCGGAAGAAATGATCGAAGCAATGATTCCACAAGTTCCAGATGGTGAACCAGAAATGATTATTGTATCAAACGAATCAAAAGTTAACGGAGCTGTAAATGTTTTCCTTCCAGAAACAATTGATAAGGTTCTTGAGAAAACTAATGGCAAGGATTTTTATATTCTTCCATCTTCCGTACATGAAGTAATCTGTATTTCAGGTGATTTCTCTCCATCAGAGCTTGAGGACATGGTTCACGAAGTAAACAGAACTGTTCTTGAAGATGCAGAGTATCTTTCTGATTCAGTTTATGAATGTGATGCTGCAACAAGGGAAATAAAAAAGGTTAAGGTAGAAGAAGCAAAAGTGTTTGATGTTACCTATGCTGATGCTCTTGATCTTGCACTCATAGAAAATGATATGACTTTTAGAAAATAACGTACCAGAAAGGAAAACACCTTGGAAGAGCAGATAAGCATTTTAAAAGACCTGGCTGAAAATCTTGAAGATGATGAAGTGCTTCAGATAGACTTTTCTGAATTTGAGGAAGGAGAAGATAATGAGTGAGAGAGTACCGCTTAAGCTTGTTGAAGTAAAACTTCTTCGAGACGAATGGACGAATCCAGATGTTACAATTTCTTCTCCGGAAGATGCAGTTTTATTTATGAATAAAATCATGGGTGATTCCGATAGAGAAATGGTATCAATAATCAACCTTTCTTCAAAAGGAAAAGTGATTAACGCATCTATCGTAAATGTTGGAGACATGAATAAATCAATTATATCTGGTGGCAACATTTTTCGCACAGCGCTTTTATCAGGTGCAGCATCTTTTATTCTTCTTCACAATCATCCGTCTGGAGAACTTACACCATCGATGGCAGATTTTACGGTGACTAGAAATCTTTACATTATGGGTAAAAATCTTGGGGTTGAACTTCAGGATCATATAATCATGAATGGAAGAGAAACTTACTCTATAAAAGAGAACCATAGTGCTTTGCTTGAGGGAGAACACTTTCTTTCGTCAGACTTAATGAATGTATCAGAAGAGAAAAACTCATATCGTTCTGTTAAATCTTATTTTACAGTCTATTACTGTGGTGAATTTCACGATATGTCTATCGGCTTTGATAGGCTAAAAACTATGACTGAAGCAAAGAAGATATTCGATGGTATTCCGGATCAGTTCATAAGCCTTAAACCAGCACTTGGAATTGTTGTTGTTGACGAAAAGACAGACGAAACAATTGAACAGTTTGATTTATATAACGGAAAGTATATAAATCTTGATTTCATTGATAGATACGAATCCATTATGAAATGTACTTCAGCTCACTATAAGATGGCAGAAATCTTAGAGACATTTTCTGAAGCTGATGTGATTGGTAAGGTACCAAAGCAGATTGAAGTAAAAAGAGAAAAGGTTTCTTCAAAAGTAAAAGGTAAAAAGAACTTAGATGAAATCACAAAAGAGCTTGAAGAGGGAGTAGCTGCGGTTTTTGATTCGGATAACTACAAGAATTACTTGGATATGGTTTCTAAGCTGCCTAGATACTCTTTTAATAACACTGTTCTTATTGCTACTCAGATGCCAGAAGCAACTATGTGCCAGAGCTTTACGGCTTGGAAAAAGATGGGAAGATATGTAAAGAAGGGGGAGCATGGAATTAAGATTCTTGCACCAGCTCCATTTAAAGTAAAAGCTGAACATCTGGTAAAGGATGATATTACTGGAAAGAATTTGCTTGATGAGAACGGAAAAGAAATCACAGAAGAAAAGCTTATTGATGTGATGGGATTTAAAGTTGTTCATACTTTTGATGTATCCCAGACAGAAGGAGAACCTATTCCAACACTTGGGGTTAATGAACTTAAAGGAAATGTAGAAATGTATCCTGAGTACATTGAAATCTTAGAAAGCATTTCTCCATGTGCTATATCTTTTATGGATTATAAAGGAGAAAGCAAAGGTTATTATTCACCAAGTAAGAATCACATTGTAATCAAGGACAACCTATCAGAACTTCAGACATTAAAGACACTTATTCATGAAATGTCTCATGCAGCTCTTCATAATGATGAAGCTATGAAAGAAAGAACAATTGATTCTAGTCAGATGGAAATCGAAGCTGAATCTGTTGCATATACAGTATGCTCTTATCTAGGACTTGATACTTCTGAGTACTCGTTCTCATATGTGGCTGGGTGGAGTAAAGGAAAAGATATTTCAGAACTTAAGGATTCTCTTTCAATTATAAAAACAACTGCATCTGATATGATCACGAAGATTGAATCGAAGCTCGAAAAGAAGGTTGTTAAAGAAGAAAGCATTACTCCTGAAGAAATGGAAATCGATAACGAAGAAGAAATAGAAAGAGCGGTGATGTAGTGAACGATTCTATTTATGAAAGAATATATGATGTTGAATTAGCTATAAAGGATGAAAGGAAGCGAAACACTGTAAACTCAAAGCAGTGGTTCGCTTCTTTGATTTTAGCTTTAATTCCATTCTGTGGCTTTATCTATGGCTTTTGTAATATGAACAACAAAAACCGTAGTATAGCTTCACACTCTAAAGCTTTAGCTATAGTAAACATTGTGTATTCTTTGATTCTTTTATTGGCTATTGGATTGCTTTTGTTTTTTTACGTACCAGATTCTGGTACGCAGTTTACTTTAGATAAAACAGCAGAAGTAAAGACAGAAAAACTGGTCAAGAAGGCTTCTCCAAAAAAGAAAACTGTTGTAACCAAGAAAAAGGTTAAAAAGGTGGTAGCAAAGAAGAAAGTCAAGGTTAAGGGAAAAGAAACTAAAGAAGATTCAAAAGCTCTTATTTTTGAAGATGGGAAAGCCACATTTCTTATTAATGGTTCGAAGTGTGTGTTTCCTTGTAAATCATCTTTTTTAGCTGAAAAAGGATGGAATAGTGAATCCATTAATCCTGATCCAGATAATGCATCAAATACTGTTGCTACATGGACTGACATGGGTGGCTCTACAGCATACATTTATTATCCAACCGGAGAACTTAATGTATCAAAAATAGAGATTACTTTTGTAGACAAAGCAACGTCTATTCTAGGCCTTTCCTCACAGTCAAGCATAAATGATGCAGATAAAGTCCTAAAGGCCAGAGAAAGCGAAGATATGAGCTTATACGATGACTCTGGTAATGGAACAAAGATTTATAACTTTAAGGGATACAAAGTGTCCGTATCTCTTCTAAACAACTATGTAACAAGTGTCTCAATTGAAAGGAGCATTTAATTATGAGAAGAAGAAAATTTGATATGAAGGCTATGATCGTGTTTGCCCTTCTTGGAGTTGCAGCTATGGTAGGTGTACTTGTTGTTGGAAGATTCATTCCAAGTTCATTTAGATTCAAACAGCTTATTCTTTGGGCTCTTTGGATCGTTCTTGTGTGGCTTGGTAGATTTGTGATTATTAGAAAGAACAAATAAGGAGGTTGAAGATGATTAAGATGTTTAAGGATATGGACCGAAAGAAGATTTTCAAAGCATATGCCCTTATGGTGGCTGTCCTTTTTGTGGTATCTCCGAATGTAGCTTTTGCAGCTAAGGATGCATCATCTGTTATTACGGGTAAATTTAATTCGATTTTTGATCTCTTTGCTTCGCTTGCATCATCAGTAGGTGCTCTTCTTATGCTCTATGCTTTCTCTGAAGTAGGAATTTCATATTCCGCTAATGATGGTATGACTCAGGCTGGTGGTCTTAAGAGAGTAGCTGGAGCTATGTTGATGATTCTTGCACCTCAGATTGTAAATGCGCTTAAATAATGATTTGGAAGGAGTTCTAAATGAAAAAAATCTTAGAATTCTTTGGGATCAAAACCTTTTATAATTCAGCTTATGCAATCTGGAACTTTTTTATGACAAACACATGTGCTCTTATGGGATATGATTTAGACAAAATATCTCCGAAGGCATATAAGTATGTTACTGAAACCGCTTATCCATTTTTTAATGCGATAGGCGGTTCTTTACTTGCTATGTTTCTTTTGATTGGCTATTTGAGAAAGGTGGACAATCTAAAAGAAGGAATAACTTATGAATCCTTCTTGGAGATGATAATAAAACTTTTTATTGCAGAAGGAATTCTTTTAAACGCAACAAGCTTAATGAATGAATTTATTAGTATTGCTTCAATTGCATCAAAGTATTTTATGGGAAGTACTCCTCCAAATCTTGTGACAACAGAAATGGATTTAGGTTCTTTCTTACTTTATCACCTTATGATGGGAATTGTTTTTGCGGTTATGGCTTTTATATGCGGTGCAACAATTCTTCTTACAGTATTTAAGAGGTATTTGAATTTATTTATGGTTATAGCTGTGTGTCCGCTTGCAACAGTAACAATAGCTGGTGGAAGAGGCTTTGAAAATACATTCTATGCCTGGATGAAAACCTTTTTTACAGAAACATTTAAAGTTGTAATTATTGCGCTTGCATTAAGGGTTTCAGGATTTATGGTTTCATCAATGGGCTACATAAATACAAATTATATAAGCGGATTGTTTGATGGCGCTTTAGCTACTGTAACCTCAATGCTTCAAATGTTAATTGTTACAGCCGCAGTAAAAGGTTCGGATGAATTAATGAAGAGGATGTTTGATCTTAGATAGTTTACGTACCAGATTCTGGTACGTAGCAGATTTTGGCACGTAAAGGATTTTATTATGAGAAAAATACGAATAAACAAAGATTTTGTGTCTGAGTATAAAAACAACGTATATAAAGGGTTTAATGTTAGAGAGCTCATAACAATTGCATGCGGTCTTCCGGTAGGTGTGATTGTTGGATATTTTCTTTATAAGAAAGTAGGGTTAGATATCCAGGTCTCAACATATGCTGGAGTAGCTTGTGTTGTTCCGATTGCCTATATTGGAATGTATAAATTTCAGGGATATTTAGAACTTATTAGCCTTTTTAAAGAAATGATTTATCAGAAAAAGACAAAAGAGCTTACGTTTATTTCTCCTGAAGAGAACTATAAGAACGAAAAAGTGTTTCTTGTAGGCAAAAATAGAAAGGAAAAGAGTAAATGATATTTAATATCAATAAAGCTTTTAACGAATCTTATCGTCAGACTATGATCAACTTAAATCCACAGTCTGTAAGAGATACCTTTGGAATAGATCATATTTTTCCTAATGGTATCTTTAAGTTAGAAGCTATAGAAGGTCTTTGTCAGTATGATAGAGGATATCTTTTTACAGATATAAACTACATAAATAATGATGCAGACCGAAAAGAGAATATTCTACTTGCTTTAGCTGGTTTTTTAAATTCTATGAGCTGTGACTTTAAGATTACTGTATGTAATGAATACTCTGATATGAATGCTTTTATAGATTCTATTTTTGATTCTAAAAATCTAAATCAGTATCCAGATATTCATAGAGGCATGAGACAGTTTATCGATGAGAAGATAGAGAATGCAGAAATGCATGATGTAAAGAAGGTAATGTATTTAACCATCTCAACAAGAGCATATTCTTATGATAATGCAAGAACGTTCTTTATGGGTATGGATGTTGAACTTATTAACTTCTTTAAAGTGCTTGGTTCATCAATTTATCCGCTAAATGGAGAGCAGAGACTAAACATTTTAAATCGGTTCTTTTATCCAGATAGAGAAGATAGAACATTTGATTTTAAGAATAAGTATTCTGATCCACTTATAGATGTAATCCCTACATCGTTATCTTCTGATACGGATTATCTTTTATTTAATAAAAAGGATTATGTGTCTGTTTTATTTGCTTATTCATATGCTTCATCACTGGATGAATCAAGTGCGCTTTATAGTCTTTCAAATACATCGTATCCGTCTTTTGTAACGATAGACTATGCTCCGGTTGAACACAGTATCTTTAAAGAGAAGCTTAACAAGGATTATACTAATAACGATAGAGCAATCGCTATGGAAGCAGACTCAAAGTACAAGAATAACCAGATTATGACAGGTATATCTTTCCAGAAAGAAAAAACCAAAAACGAGCTTGAAGGATATATGACTCAGGTAGAAGAGAATGACGAAGAATGTTTTCTTGTCGGTCTTGTGGTTGTTGTTACAGCTTCCTCTGAAGCTGAGCTGTCCGCTAGAGTTGACTCTATGATTCAGACTGGGAAAGATAAAGGAATTCATCTTACTACATATGATTATGTTCAAATGAAAGCTTTTAATACAGCTCTTCCGATAGGAACAAGACTTGTTAAGTTTAAAAGAGCTTTTCTTACATCTTCACTAGTATCGTTGCAGCCATTTCATGCAGAAGATCTTATTCAGAAGGGCGGTAGCTTTTATGGACTCAATAAAACTACAAACCATCTTGTGATTGGTAATAGAAAAAACCTTCCTTCGCCACATGGAATGGTAGTAGGTCATACTGGTGCTGGTAAATCGTTCTTTGTTAAGTTTACAGAAATAGCGCAGACTCTTCTTTGTACAGATGATGATTTATTCATCATAGATCCTCAGAATGAGTTTAAGAAGATTTGCATGTGCTATGATGGAGAATTCATTGATTGTACTACTCAGAGCAATATTTATATTAATCCTATGGAAATTCCAGAAGAAGTACTTCTTTCGGATGATATAAAGAAAGAGAAATTTAAGACGGATGTAAAGGAATGGCTTAACTCTTTCATTAATGCTGTTATGTCTGGAATGGAATTTACAAAGGAATATTCAACATTTATTTCAGAAGCTTGTGATAGAGTTTATGAAAAACCTTTCTCCGAGAAAAGGCTTAAAAGACAGCCTACTCTTGTAGATATCCGAGAAAAATTTAAAACTATGGAAGATGAGAAAACAAACTTTAATGATAAAGAAATCATTCATAAGATGTATAACGTTCTTCAGGATTATACAGTAGGTTCATTTGATATGTTTGCTAAGGAGACAAATATAGACCTCAATAACCGATTTGTGTGTTTTGGGCTAAAGAACGTAAGTGAAACGAACTGGGAACCGGTTATGGTGTCAATTATGTTCTTCCTTGCTAATCGTATGGAGTATAATCAGAATCTTCAGAGAGCAACTCGTTTCGTTATAGACGAAACTCAGGTAGTTACCAGAAATGATGCTTCAGCAAAGATGCTTCTTAAGGCTGTAGTAACATTTAGAAAGTTTGGTGGTATCTGTACGATGGTAATGCAGAATTTCTCTAGAGCTCTTGATAATCCAGAACTTCGAGATATGTATTCGAATTGTGGATATAAGTATTTTTTGGATCAGGGAGGTATGGATGCAAATAAGATAGCAGAGATTCAGGAACTATCAGAAATAGAGTTTAAGTCATTATCTGAAGCTGAAGCTGGAAAAGGTGTTCTTGTCTGGGGCAAAGATGTCATTCTTTTGGATTCGATCATGAGTAATAAAAACGTTCTATACGATGTATTTTCAACTAACTTCCATGAAAACGCTATAGGATAGAATGTGAGGCTTTTATGAAGCTTAATTATTCAGTTAATCAAACAAAAATAAGTTATACATCAGAGGATGTTGTAGAAAACATCTTTGAAGTGAATGGTCTTTCTTCTGTACTCTCTGGTAATAGAATGACAATAGATCGTGGCGGAGAATTATCACTTTCTATTGAAGATAGGTTGTCTGGTTTAGCGAAAAGTAAATGGAGAAGACTTACTAAGGTTCAAAAGAAGAAAGAAATTGAAAAAGCTTCAAATTTGGTCTTGGGAACAAAAAAACATAGTTTATCTGTGAAAGATAAGCAGAAGAAAGCAGCATCATATAAGGGCGCTAGAAAGGTTCAGAACGCATCCAAAACAGTTGCTAAAGATAAAGCTGCAGATGGTATTTCAAAGATAGCTGCAGCTCCAACAAGCGGAACATCTGAGGTTGTAAATCAGGGCAGAAAAGTAGCTGATAAAGTAGCTAACAATTTTAGACAGAATGTTCAAGTAAATGAAAAAGATGATAATAAGAAGGATGGTTCGCTTGCGACTATTCTTCTTGCTGTTAAAGCTGCTGTTGCTATGGCTGTAAGCGCTGTAACAACTGCCATGATGCCTATTATTTTAATGATTGCGGTTGTATCAATTATATTTACGATGCTTCTTACTTCATTTACTTCATTGTTTGGGAGTTTAGGAGACGGAACAGCAGCTGTTGTAAACCAAATGATGATTTCTGAGTCTGTTCTAAAGTATCAGAAAATAGTGCATAAGGAATGTCTTAAAAATGGTATTAATGAAGAGTATGAACAGTATATTTACATCATTATGGATATAGAGTCCCATGGTGAGGGTGATAATCCGATGCAGTATACAAATGCAATTCCAGGAAATCCTAAAATGACACCAGAGCTCTCCATTAAGTATGGAGTAGAATACTTTGGAAGAATCATTAAAAGGGGCCAGAAAAAGAAAGCAGATCTTTTTACTATGATTCATGCGTATAATTATGGAATTGGTTTTATAGACTATATAGAAGCAAATGGAAACAAATATACGGATGAATTAGCGCAACGTTTTTCTGATGAGCAAGCAAAAAAACTGAACGTAAAAAGGTATGGTGATAAGGAATATGTGCATAAGTTCCAAAAGTATTTTATGTCTGATGAAATTGATGGATTGTCAGATTCAAATTTTAAGACTATCTATGAAGAAGCTTCAAAATACAAGGGTAGAGCTTATGTTTGGGGAGGTGAAACTCCAGAAAAAGGATTTGATTGTTCTGGTCTAACGAAATGGTGCTATAAGAAAATCGGTATAGATTTACCACATAGCGCTCAAGGACAGTATAATCTTTCGTCACATATTACTATTGAAAATGCAGAACCTGGTGACTTAGTATTCTTTACTGGGACTTATGAAACAAGTAACTACATTACTCACGTAGAAATTTATATTGGGAATAACAAAAGTATTGGTGCCGGAGATCCAATTGGTATCCATGATCTGACTAAAAAATACTATAAGGAACACTATGTTTGTTGCGGAAGATTAATGAAAAAGTAAATGGGAGGAACTGATGGAATTAACAATTAATGAAGGCTACAATCTTGTGAAAAAGGTTGATGATGATTGGGAGATTTTTTACTATGATTTTTACGGAAAATCAAAGGCAGAGCTTTTCTCGACACTTGAAAAACTAAACCTTAAGAAGAGAGTAGCAAATGAGCTTAAGAAGCAAGTAAAGCTTGTGAATGGAGAAGATTACAGCAAGCTTATTTATTTTGATTCTCTCATCGATGAAGTGTTTAGATATGTTGAAGATCATACTGCAGATTACGGAAAAGAATCTATTAGAGCTTGTGTAAAAGACTTCATGAACAAGTATAAGAACGCATAGAGATATACTTTTTAGGAATTGATTTTCTGACTTTAAATTTTGCTAAAGTGGATGATGAAATTGAAGATAATCTTCCAAAATTATCACGATAAGTTTTACGTAAAAGTATCACAAAAAACAAAAGATTTTTCGAAGGATTTAAAAAGAATTCTTCGAAGAATCTTTTTATTTTTCGAAGAAAAATATTTTGGTTTTGAAAGGATTTATAATATTTGGTTTCCATTTTTTCGGTGAAAAAATGAATAGAGATTCGAGCAAGATTTGTGAGAATTGGGGTATTAGGGAGCTCCCTAACAAGAGATGATTTTGTACCACAAAATGAGTATCTTGCCATGCGTATTACCTATAAATCTTATAAAACTGCAGTAGGGTGTAACACCGCATGAATACAGGACTTCAGGGTGTAACACCTTAAAGCAATTTTAGAGCGGGTGATTCGATAGGGTGTAACACCGCATAAACACTGGTCTAGAGGGTGTAACACCTACTTAAATCATAAACTTTAAAATCGTAGGGTGTAACACCTAAAATTGCTGCAGCATATTGTTTCAAAAAAGGAGAAGAAAACTATGCCAACAAGTGAAAATAAAATCGTAAGAGTTTCCGGTTCTGGAGAAGCTTATTTAAACAAATTACAGAAAAGATTTTCAGAAGATGGAAGAATATCCGATGGCACAAGTAAAGAACTTTTGGATCTAATTTTAACTTCTTATTTTGAAAATTATGATCTGATTTTTTCAAAAAAATCTGCAGAAAAAAATGAGGAAATCGATTCTGAAATAGAGAAATATTTTTCGAAATATGAGAATGATTTTTCTCACGATGAGATAAAATATCTTCTAAAAAATCAGAGTAGTTTTTACCCGATTCTTACTTTGAGTTCGGAGGAGAAAATAATTCTTCCGGATGATAACTTTTATAACGAAGATGGAATTCCTTGTCGCTATAATGGAGTTCCTTTTACAAAGACTCCGTTTGGTTATTTCCCATTGATGGAACTAGTAACAAAACCTTGGCTTAGTAATCCTGACAGGTTTAAAGGAAGATTATTTAAAGAAAGAGATGTACGTTTTCAAAGATGGTATGGATTACCTAGAGAAACAAAATTTGATAACTATGATTATGATAAGGACTATGTAAATTTTCTTCATATAGATTACATATCTTTATATCGAAATCTTAATCTAGATTTCAATCGAGACTTTGTAGATCTAGGAAGAATTATTAGAAGGGAAGTATGATTATGAAATTAGAAGAGAAGATTATTAAGGTGACAGAAGAGATTCGTGTCTTGAATGAAAAGAAGCAAAAAAAGATGAAAGAACTTAAAGCTCTTCAGGTAGAACTTAATGAAGCAAAACGTAAGGCACGTAATAAAGAGAACGAAGAAATAGTATCGAAGATTGAGAAGAAGCTCGGTTCATGTACGCATGAAGAGCTTCTTTCTTTATTGGATAAAATTATTCCGGAGAAAGAAGCTGCAGATAATAACGTGTCAGATTCTGGTACGCAAAAAGGATTAGATTTTTTAGGAGAATAATCTATGAATCACGATAGAAGAACCCATTATTTTAAGGTGAGATTAACTGAGGATGAATATGAAGAATTGATCTATCGTATGAAGTTAGAAGGATTAAATGATAACGTTTCTTCGTATGTTCGTAAAAAATTGTTCTTATCAGATAATAAGAACGACTTAAGAAAAACATATATTGAACTTAGAGGACTTCATTCAGATATTTCGCTTGCAATCAAGAGATTAAAATCTTTTTCTGATGAAGAATCATCTAAAGAACTGATAGATTTATTGACTACTTACGAAGATAAAGTTTCATCGATGAAAGAGGTGATTGTGTCGTATGGCGGTAACGTTAATTAAAAGCATTAAGGAAGATAAGAATAGAGCAAAACACCACCATCTTAAAGCATCTATTAGATATATTATGAATCCTAAAAAGACAGAAAACAATCTATGGGTAGGTTCAAATTGCGGAACGGATTCTGAGTCGATTATAAGAGCTTTTATCGATACAAAAAAGGATTACGGAAAAGAATGGGGTCGACAAGGTTATCACTTTGTTATTTCTTTTGCGCCTGGAGAGTGTGACGAAAGAACAGCTTATAATATTGGCAAGGAATTCTTGGAAAGTTATCTTCAGGATGATTATGATTATTGCTTTGCAGTTCATAATGATCACGATCACATGCATGTCCATATGATTTTTAATTCTGTCAATCGTATGACTGGATATAAATATAGATATGTAAATGGTGATTGGGAAAAATATATACAGCCGATAACAGATAAGCTTTGTGTCAAATATAATCTCCCAGAACTTGTGTATGACAAAACGAAGAAAAGAGTTGGTAAATCTTATGGACTTAGAATGGCAGAGAATAATAACAAGTTTACATGGTCAAAGATAATAAAAGCTGATATTGACTTTGCTATTTCAGTTTCAGAAGATTTTTCAGACTATAAAAACAATCTTATTAAGATGGGTTATAGACTAAGAGAAGGAAACTCAAGAAAACACGGAAAGTATATAGCATATTTTCATCCAGGACTTGATGAGAAGGAAAGCAAAAAGGCGCATAGAGACTATAATCTTGGTAAGGATTATACACTAACTTCGATTGAATCAAGGATTGCTCTTAAGGATAAAACGAAGCTTTCTTATATTATTAAAGATAGAAGTGAGCTTCCATATATTAACTATCCTAAATCGAATAAAACACGTTATCAGCTATTGGCATTAAATAGAGTTAAACAAGCTTATGAGTATCAATTTTTAGATCTTAGGATTAAAGATGCTATTAGAGCCAGAAAGGATCTCCTCAGAATTGATAAAATAAGGCAAGAATGCGATTACATTTTAGATAACGATATTAAATCAATAAACGATGTTAGAGAACGTTTATCTGAAGTAAAAAGAGAAATAAATAGTATATTTCGTGAACAAGATCTTCTTTCTGCAGAAGGTCTTTCTTTTTCGCCTGAAGAACTAGAGGATAGAGCTCGTTATATAGAACTTCAAAATATGTTATCTCACCAGGAATTACTATCAGATGAAGCTTTTGAGTCGGTTTCTGATGAAGTATTTAATCTTGAAGTCAAATATATGAATAATGCTATTGTTTTGGATGGCAATCCTAGAACGGATAGTAGACGAATGGAAGATTTGAAAGAAGAAAAGCGAATTCTTAATCGACTTTTAAGAGATCAGGAAATATATGAATCAGTATCGTTCTCAGGACTTGAAGAACAAGTGATTCGCAAAGAGTTAGGAAGGAGTATTTAAATGGAAGAAGAGAAGCATTTGACAAAAGAGAATCTGTATTCGCTGCTTAAGGTCTATCAGAAAGATTTTTTTGCTGATAGTGATGAGAGTTTTGAAGAGATTAAGGATCTTACTAATGAGCAAGCTGTGGTTTTCTTTAGGTTTTATATGATTGGTCTAAAAAAGGATTTGATTCTTGAGAGATTAGCTGAAGTTAAAGATGAACATGAAGCTGTGGAGCTATTAAGCGACGATTCAAAGAGGTTATTTATATCCATTGATGAAATAGCCAAAGATGCGATAAAGGCAACCTCAGAAGCAGCAGAGTGTATAGGAAACACTTCTGCAATAAAAGATAAGCTGTTTGGCGCATATGATGATCTGATTGCAGAGAAAGACCAGAACATAGAGCTTTTAAATAAGATTATCATAAAGAAAGATAAAGAAGCATCAAATAGAGAAGCTTATATAGATGAACTTAGCGGATTTTTGAAGTTAGAAAGGTTAGCCAGGGAAAAAGCGGAGAATAAGCTTAAGAAGCCTGATAAAAAGGTTGAGGAAGAACCTGAAGAAAACATTTTTTTAAATCTTTTTCCAGGGCTAAAAAAAAGAGTCGAAAATAAGGAAATAGAAAGTAAGAATCAGGCTAAAAAAGCTTTCTTTGAAAAGTATGCAAAATCCGGTAAATACGACAAGGCACATTTGGATTTTATGATTAAGTGTATTGAAGAAGAGGGGATGTCGGTTGATGAGCTTGAAAACTTTATTTCTGAAGAAAGTACAGTTCAAGAATCAGAGTATCTTAAGGAACTTTATATGAAGCTATGTAAAGAAAGTAGAGGTTAAATATGGACGAAAGAATCAGAAACAAAAAGGTTCAATATTTAGAAGATATGATTGAAGATTTGAGGTTGAAGTCTTCAGAACTTAAGGATCTGCAGAGTGATATGCTTATTCGCTTATATGAGCTTTCGCATGACAGATTCAGAGTACAGACATCTATCGAAGAAGATTTTATGTTTGCAATCTTAGATTCTGAGACTGGAGAGATTATTTTGGATGAAAACGATAAACCATTAGTTTTTTCTTCTTTTGGTGATGCAATTAAAAAGGCGGAAGAGCTTGAAGTGAAAGCTAAAGCTGAAGAGACTGAGATTGATAAAGCTCCAGAGGTTGCTTTTGACGAAGACAATATCGATGAAGCTTTTATTGAGGAAGAAGCTAGAAAGGAAGTTTAATATGTACCAGGATGATTTCTTTTATCAGTTTGAAAGAAGCGCACAGTATGCATCAATGGTTGTTCGTGTAGGTGTAGAAGCTGCTAAAGGGTTTGTAAAACTCTCGCAGTTTGTAGCAAGGCAGCATAGAGAGAAAATGCTTTCTGATGCTGAATATGAGGATTTTAAGCTGTTTACTAAAATGACAGATGGGGATTTCTCTATTTATACAGTACCTCTTGATTTAAGAGGATTTACAGAGACAGAAAAAGTTGATTTGATTAGTAGATTAGATTCTATGGAAAATCTATCTAAAGAAGATATGGTAAAAGCTCTTGATTCGTTTACGGATGCAGTGAATCGATATAAGGACAATATCGATTCTGCAGATGTAAGGGAATTATTGTCTCTTGTAGATTCTTTTAAGAAAAATACAGAGAGTTTGTATAAAGTAAGTGATACTGTAAATAATGTTAAAGATGATTTGAGAGCAGATCACCTTAATCGCCTTGAATCGTCTTTAGACGAAATGAAATCTGAAGAATTAAAGAGTTTTAAGGAGAGCCTTGAACTTTTAAAAGAAAAAGTAAATAAACTTCCGACTGTCAATTTAAACGAACAGCTTGACAGAGCTAAAAAAGAATTAGCTAGTTATGGTATAAATTTTAGTGTGATTGATAGAGGTTCTGAGGAACATCCATTGTTTTCGATTGGTGTAGACAATAAGGATAAAGATAAGTTTGTTTCCTTCTTCCATAACTATCAGAATAAAATGATGTCTGGTGGACAGCATAGAGTAGAAGTAGTAAGAGCTATGACTGACAACAAGGCAAGCTTTGTTTCGATGGCAGAAGCTTATGTAGATAAATTCTCTAAGATACTAGAGAATAACAATGTAAACTTTGCTCTTGCGCCCGATAATAATCTTTCTGATGGTGTTAAGCAGCTTGTTATCCCCAACGATGAACTTAATAACGTTTCTGTTCTTCTTACGAATTATAAGAATGCTATGCTTAATCAGAAGAAAACAGATATTGAGTATAAGATTTTATCACCTGAAGAATATGATGCTACAGCAATCAGGAAACCAGACGAAGTGATTAAGGAAGCTAGAATGGATTCTAAGATTGATAAGATGATGAAGAAATATGATGAAGTCGAGAAAAGTGAATCTCTTCTTCAGAAACAGAATGCTATTAATTCTGAATCTAAGGTGATGGATTCAGTAGAATCTTTTGAATGCAGCAAGTTTTTGCAGAACACTGATTATAGACCGGTATTTATAGCAAATAGTTTGGTAAACAATCTTGATGATTCTGTCCTTTGTGAAATGAAAGAAAAGCATCCTAATGAATTTCTATGCAGAGTGCCTGGAACGTGGGGAGACGGAACTAAGAACTCTGATCCAGAGCAGATTCTTTTTATTCCTAAAGAAAACGTATTTAAGAACGAAGAGAATAATAGCTTTATTGGATTCCTTCCAAAGAATGAGGAACCTATGATTGTTGGGGGTGATGGTTATAGTTTTAAAAGCTATTACAAGTCTTTTAGTGAATTTCAGAAGAAATTTACAGATGAAAGCTTATTTAATATTGAACCATCATCACTTAAGGCTCTTGATATTGAAAAGGATATAGAATCTGTTACTGGTCCAAATAGTGAACTTGTTGAACTTGAAAGAATGCTTCTTAAGTAAATAAATAATATACGTACCAGAATCTGGTACGCAGTTTTGCATGAGATTTTACGTACCAGAATTCGGCACGTAAATTTAGAAGGGAACATTATGAATACAGCCACTCCGAGCTTTAAGAGAAAAGCTCCTTTTGAGTTATATATAGTATCACTCGTGCTCATACTTCTTATTTCGTATTTCGGCTCAGTAGTTTTTTTATATGATTTCGATATATTAAATATAAAGCAGACATTGGAAAAAGGCTTATCAGAACATGCGCTTATGTTTTGGACAATTTACAACAAACAAACACCAACATGTTTATCAATTGGATTTGTGGTTTGGTTATTGCTTATTGAATATATTAGCTATAACTTTAGAAATTATCAGTTTGATAGAGAACATGGGGAAGAAGATTGGGCTGATCTCGATGATTATTTAAAACGAAGGGTAAATCCAGATGATAGATATAACAGATATCTTTCACGTAATGTAAAAATTGATACACAAGGAGAAGGAAGGCCTTCTAATAACAATATGCTAATTGTAGCAACAACTGGTGGTTATAAAACTACTTCTGTTCTTCAGGAGAACCTTCTTCACGCTCAGAACAATTTCGTTTTTCTTGATGTTAAGGGAGAATTGTGTTTTAAGAATGGATTATATCTCAAGTCAAAAGGATATGATGTTAAAGTCCTTAATCTAAAAGATTTTTCAAAATCTCTTCGTTATAATCCGTTTGCGTATGTTCATACTGAAGCTGATATCATTAAGCTCATTACATCAATTTACGATTCGTTGACGCCTACAAAAGAACTGTCGGAAGATCCTCTTTGGATTGATGGTCCGAAGCTTTTTCTCCAGTCACTTTTTTATTATGAATGGTGGGATTCACAGTATGGTAAAGAATCACCAAGAACGCCTACGCTTAATAATGTAATGAAGCTTCTAAATGAAGAAATGAAAGTAATAGATCCCGGCAGACCTCTAATGAAAGGAGAGAAGCCTCTTACTCAGCTTAAAGCGAGAATGGATAAGCTTACTAATGATCCTAGAAATCTCGAGGGTGATAATCATCCAGCAGTTAGAGATTATCGCAAGTTTAAGGAAGGTGCTACAGAAACAGTAAAGTCTATCGTTATTATTATCAATGCTAAGCTTAAGCTATTTGAAACTAAGGATGTTGCACGTATTTTTTCTGGTGTAGATGAAATGTGTTTAGAAGATTTTGTTTATGGTGTTGGTGGATGGGCTATCAAAAACCCAGATGGAACATATAAGAAGCACCTAACAAATAAGAAAACAGCATTATTTATTGTTGTCGATGCAGAAAATACAGATTATCACTTTATTGCATCGATTCTTTATGATCAACTTTTGAATACCGCAAAGACAATTTGTGATACCGTTCTTGCATCTGAAGGACAGACACTTCCTATTCCTCTGGAATACTGGATGGATGAGTTTTACAAAGGCGCAAAGATGCATGATACTCTAGGAACTATGGGTATATGTCGAAGCTACAATATTTCCGTTATTCCTATTCTTCAGTCTAGAGCGCAGCTTGAAACTTTGTTTCCAGGCTCAGAGTTTAAAATTCTTATGGATGTTTGCTCAGTTCTTTGGTTTGGTGGTGCCGGAAGAGCAGCAGATGATACTCACAAATGGATTTCAGAGCTACTTGGTCAAATGACAGCAGATAAGAGGTCAGATTCAAGGAATAACAACCAAATATCACTTTCTAATGACAAAGTAGGAGTTTCACTTCTCACAGAACAACAAGTAGCACGAATAGCAAGAAAAAATGCCATTATGTTTATAGAAGAAGAGCGCCCTATCTTTGATCCTAAAAGAATTCCTTGGGAAGATAAGCACTTTGCAAAGAAAGGCGAAGAAGTTCCTTATGAAGAAGCTATGAAACTTAACAAAAAATCAAAACATGGTGGTTTTGTTACAGATGTTACAGTCGTAACAGATGAAGCTGGTAGACAATATACTATTACTGGATCAAAGAAGGGGTTATTAGAAGAAATACCTGATGGTGTAGAAATTCCTGAAGAAAGATTAATTTCTGAAGATGAACTTGTAAATATGGATTTAAGTAATAGGAAAGATGATATCAAGAATATCTATCAGATTATGCAAGAAGAATATAATGTTATCCTTGCTGAAAGGATGAAACGTGCCGGTGAATTTCAGTATAGCAGCGAAGCATAAAAGCTTTGCTGCTATACCTTTCAAAAGTATCATATTGTTGAATCGAAATCCTATGGTTGTTATAATTTCATTAAAACATAAAAGGTTATAGAAAAATGAACATCAGAAATATTGTTCTTTTTTTAATAAAATGGAGAAAAAATGAATAAGAAAGATAATTATAATGAATATGGTTTGCCGGACTTTTTAATAAGAAGCATTAGAGAATATGAAGAAAAGAAGGACACTTCTTTGAGAGATTGTGTATATTCGGAATTACAATCTGATATTAATGTTTGTGAAACAGAAAGCATAATTCCGCCTTCTCAGGCTTGGTATTTGCGAAATAAGTATTTAGGTATCTTTAAGGAGACTTAATTATGATAGACTTTACAGAATGTAAAAAGCTAAAAAAATCATATGGAGGAGCTAATGGTAATAAAATAGCTATATTATATGATAATGAAATATATATGTTAAAATTTCCATCGATTGCTAGAAAAGACACAGACCTTAGTTATGCTAACGGATGTATATCTGAATATATATGTTGTCATATATATGAAATGTTAGGTATTCCTGCTCAAAAAACTATTCTAGGTACTTATAATAAGAATGGTAAAGAAAAAATAGTAGTTGCATGTAAGGATTTCGAGGAAGATGGATATAGAATAAAACATTTTGCCGAACTTAAGAATACTGTTCTTTCATCTTCTAACAATGGATATGGGGTAGAACTTGAAGATATTCTTAATTCAATAGAAGAACAGACAATAATCAACCCAGAACAACTAAAGGAACGTTTCTGGGATATGTTTATTGTAGATTCGTTGCTTGGAAATTTTGATAGACATAATGGAAATTGGGGATATTTGTATCGTCAGGAAGATGATACTGCAAAGCTTGCTCCAATATTTGATTGCGGTTCTTGCTTATATTCTAATGCTGATGAAGATACTATGAACAGAGTTATCAATAATGTTGGAGAACGCTATACTAGAATATTTAATTATCCAACTTCAGCTATTAAACGTGAAGGAAAAAAGATTGCTTATTATGATTTTTTGACATCTTATAGTAACGTTGATTGTGATCGAAGTATTGTTAAAATTTATGAAAGATGGAACTCCGTAAAAGAAGATATTTATAAGTTGATTGATTCGGTAGAGGTTTTAACAAATACACAGCGCAACTTTTATCGCCTAATGTTAGATGAAAGAGCGCATTTGATTTTAAAACCAGCATATGAAAAAGCTACAAACCGGTTAAAAGCATGTGTTTTTTCATCAGAATGTGATTTTGATGAAGATATAGAAGAGGATGTTCCTCATCTTTAAACTAAAGAGCTTGCCTAGAAAAAAGGTGAGCTCTTTGTATATTAGTGTGTATTTCAGTTAATTGGCACTATACTAGAATTGTAATATAACAACGTAGATGGACATAAAAGGAGCTAGTTATGGGAGCTAAATATAGAGTTTTAGATCACGAAGACAGAAGAGTAATTGAAGCACTTTATAATAAGGGCGTTCGTGTGTCAGAAATTGCGAAGGAATTACGTGTACATCGTTCTACTATATATCGAGAGCTAAAACGCGGAATGTATATGCACACTAATGATGAGTTTATTGATGTTCCAAAATATAGTTGTGATATTGCGCAGCAAAAATCAGATTTTTTAAATTCTGGAAGAGGTAAAACGATAAAACTTGCTTATGATTATGAGCTAGCAAGTTTTATTGAACACATGATAGCTGACAAAGGTTTTTCACCCGAAGCTACATTATTATATATTAAAGAGCATAATCTCAAGTTTGATACAACATTAAGCTTTAAGACGATTTATCGATATATTGATCAGGGTGTGTTTTATAGGCTTACAAATAAGACATTACGTTCAAAAGGGAAAAGAAAAATGCATCCAATCAGAAGACAGAAAAGAGCTTCTGCTGGTACAAGTATTAAATTTCGACCTAAAGAAATAGATTTTAGAAAAACTTTTGGCCATTGGGAGATGGATACAGTAAAAGGAAATAGGGAATCTAAAGGTTGTATTTTAGTTCTTAGTGAAAGAAAAACAAGATATGAGCTTATGGTAAAACTTACAGATCAAAGTAGTAAATCTGTAGTTTCTGCCCTGGATAAATTAAATGAAAGGTTAGGAGAAAATTTTTCTAAAATATTCAAAACAATAACAGTAGATAATGGAGTTGAATTCTCTGATGTTAAAGGTATAAGCAAAAATAAGAGAACATATGTGTATTACTGTCATGCATACTGTAGCTGTGAACGTGGTACAAATGAAAATATAAATCGTATGATTCGATGGCATATTCCTAAAGGTTCAAATTTAGATAAATATTCTCAAGAAGATTTTGATTCTATAAAGGATTGGATTAATCATTATCCAAGAGGAATCTTTAACGGAAGATGTTCTGCAGATTTGTTTCAAGAAGAACTAGCTTCATTAAATCTTTCTTTTTAACCATGATTCAATCAATTTGTAAAGTTTAGCGGCTGTTGAATGATTTCAAGGGCCTTTATTTTGCGTTAAGATTTATATACTTTCAAGGTGGATTATTATATGTAAACAAAGTAGGAAGTGATATTGACACCCTTCTCCATAAATATATGGATTGTACTTACATTTATACAAAATAAATGTCGCAGTTCTATTGACAACCCACAAGTAATAATTATGTATCAAATCCTCTTGCATCTTCAAAATAAAAATGATATATTATAAGAGCTGTTTTCGGGATGCAGTTACGGGCTGAATATTGTCAGCTTTTTAATATTAAATTTTGTGAGGTGAAAAAGATGAGACAG
>JAIKZI010000007.1 GCA_024682375.1 Lachnospiraceae bacterium
GCCTTCTCGATTCCCTTTGGAGTGATTTCCATAAAGAAAGGTTCAGAAAAGAAAATATTCACTGCTCCATCCAGCTTCTTCTCTAATTCTGCCTGAACATCGAGAAGAACATCATAATCACCTACACATAAAAACTTAACAGGTGGATCCTGCTTTGCAATTGCATCGAGAGGATAAACCTCCTTTACCGGAATATGATTAATCTTAGATTCAAGCTGAACCCATTTATCATTTGCACGAGTAGCTATAATTCCCTCACTATCGTATGTTAGTGCTGTAACTTTATATTTATTTGCAGTATGAACAATCTCATGATAATACTGCTCTGGAACTGTCTCACGACGAAGAACCTCGCCAGACTTACAATCCACAATCATTCCGCCATTGTAAGCAAGAATGTAACCACCGAATTCATCAAGTTTAAGAGAATGTGCGATTCTCTTCATTCCCGGAATAGGTCGACCCGAAGCCAGACAAATCGTAACGCCACTCTTGGCAGCCTTTAAAATAGCTTCCTTATTTCTCTTTGAAATTTCCTTCTTACTGTTTAAAAGTGTACCATCTAAATCTAATGCTATAACTTTATATTCCATAACTCATCCAATCTCTGCCTCAATAATCTCGCTTCTATCTCTAATAACTATCTTTCCAAAGTAATAATTCCCGCGCAGAAAGACTTCTTCTCAAACTTTAAATCTGGAAATGACTTTCTAAGCTCTTCACAAACGATATAATACTCATCATTATCCCACTCGTCGCCAGCCTTGATGCTCGCCTGCTTTCTATCTTCTGCAGTCTCAAAACAAACATCACCAATCAGCATCTTTCCACCTTCCTTTAAGTGTGAAAGTACTTCTCGGAAAAAAGGCACCTTCCTCTCATCATCAATATGGTGCATCGAGTAAGTTGCAACTACATAATCAAACTCTTTCTCAGCAATTTCAGGAACCAATCCACTGTAAAAATCTCCCTGAAAAAGATTAGCTTCTGGCATTTTTTCCTTAGCAAGTTCAATCATTCTCTGGGAAAAATCCTGACCCCAAACTTCACATCCATTTTCATAAAGCTTTGATGTAAGTGTTCCAGTTCCGAATCCCAAATCCAGGACTCGCACATTTTCTTTTGTCATGATTTCCTTAAAAATATCACCGAGAACATCCTTATATCCCGCGAAAGGATAGCTATTTGCCTCCTCTGTGACGCCGACATACTTATCGTAATCGTCTGCCCATAAATCAAAACCTTCTTTATCTCTCATCACATTCTCCTTTCACTTTTAAATAACTCAAAATATATTATCAATATTCTCCTTTCTTGTCATCTAAGAAAACATAAAAAGGGCTGCCAGCCTCGGCCGACAGCCCTTTTAGGGAAAGGATTAACTTTTACTGTTAAAAATAGAGTCCCAAATGGAAGGTCTATTTTTTTCACGCTCAACCTTCTCGGGGTTAAGACCTTTCTCAATCAGTTTGTCGATATTAGATCTAATGGCTGCATCCACCCACAAATCGCCATTTATCAGACGATTGAAGCTGTGAATACGCGCATTGATGTATTCAACATCTGATTCATATCCTTCTTCAACACATTCTAGGTACCCGTATAAATCCAAGTTATCCATAGCTTCTGGAATGACTTCACAATCAAAAATGCCATCTGGATAGCAATAATCGATTGCGTTTAAAAATCGATCTAGTCGATCATTCCTTCCAACAAGCCAGATTAAAATGTTCTCAGATTTGATTTCATGTGCTCGGTAATTGGTCCCCATTATAAATTCCCCCTCTAAGTTTAACAGTTGGTCCGAGAAATAAGTTCGTCAACTTATCTCAATGCAAGTATAGCACAACTTAGAAGGGAAAAATTTTTCAATTCGTGAAATTTTAAACTTTTTTCAAATAACTTCTTGACTATTTGTTATTTAAAAAAGTTGAAGGCCTTTTTTCCTGCATAATAAGCACTGTCGCCCAATTCTTCTTCAATTCGAAGGAGCTGATTATATTTTGCAACTCTTTCTGATCTAGATGGAGCACCTGTTTTTATCTGGTCTGAATTTAGTGCCACTGCAAGGTCTGCAATTGTTGTATCCTCTGTTTCACCAGATCTATGTGAAACGATTGAAACGAATCCTGCCTTATGAGCCATCTTGATTGCATCAAGTGTTTCTGATACAGAACCAATCTGGTTCAACTTGATAAGGATGGCATTGCCAGCCTTCATATCGATTCCTTTTTTCAATCTTTCAGTATTTGTAACAAATAAATCATCTCCGACGAGCTGGACTTTATCTCCTAGCTCTTCTGTCATCTTCTTCCAACCTTCCCAGTCCTCTTCATCGAGACCATCTTCAATTGAGTAGATTGGATATTTCTCAATAAGGCTCTTCCAGTGAGCGATAAGTTCATCTGATGTAAACTCTTTTCCTGACTTAGGCTGCTTATAGAAGCCTATTCCCTTTTCTGATTTCCATTCACTAGATGCAGCATCCATAGCCAAAACAAAATCTTCACCAGGCTTATACCCTGCATTTTCAATAGCTTTTAGGATGTGTTCAATTGTATCTTCATCAGATTTTAGGTTTGGAGCGAATCCACCCTCATCACCTACTGCTGTTGTCTCGCCTTCTGCCTTTAGTAGCGCCTGCAAAGAATGAAATACTTCTGTTGACTGGCGAAGAGCTTCTCTAAACGATGTCGCTCCAACAGGCATGATCATAAATTCCTGTGTATCAACTGAGTTTGATGCATGAGCACCACCATTTAGAATATTCATCATAGGAACTGGAAGGTGATTTGCATTAACTCCACCGAAAAATCTGTACAGGCTTATATTCTCTGATGCAGCTGCAGCCTTTGCACATGCGATTGAAACTGCAAGGATTGCATTTGCTCCAAGCTTTGACTTGTCTTTAGTTCCATCCAGTTTAAACATAATTCTGTCGATGGCATAGATATCACTTGCATCCTGTCCGACAAGTGCTGGTGCAATGATTTTATTTACATTTTCAACAGCTTTTGAAACTCCCTTTCCTCCAAATTTTGTTTTATCGTTATCTCGAAGTTCTAGAGCTTCAAACACTCCCGTCGATGCACCACTAGGAGAAGTTCCTCTTCCCATAGTTCCATCACTTAAGTAAACTTCAACTTCGACAGTCGGATTTGCTCTAGAATCGATAATTTCTCTACCAACTACTTTCTCGATCTGTAAATTTTTGTTCATAGTCTTTTCCTTCTTTCTTTTTCAAAGAATGGTTATTTAGCTTATATACTAACGTTCCAAATGTTAGGCAGCCCTAACTCTTTTGAATATAACACATGGCAAAGAAATAATCTAGTCTCTATCTTGCTTTTTTTCGTCTCATATTATATTATCTTTATAGAACAGATGTTCTATATTCGTGAGGTGACTATGATTAGAGTAATTGATTCAGTGGATGTCATCTGTGAGCACAAGGCTGACGGAACTATCATCCCTTTAAAATTTCGTCTTCTAAATGAAGACGGCGAATACGATAAATATAAAATAAGCGGATATCGTCAGATATCCGCTCCTGGTGCTTACACGACTCCTGATGGAATCATGGCTTCTAGTCACACTTATATATTTGAATGTTTTGTTGTTGTGCTAAACACAAAAAGATATGTCCGATTATACTATGAAGCAAATTGGGGAAAATGGAAACTGGCAATGTGATTACTAGCAACCCTTGTGGTCTATTCCACAAGCCTGTCCTGCATTCACTTCAAATGGTTCGAAACCTTTATCTTTTAGATAGGATTCCCAATCTGTGAAGACATTTCCGTCTTCATCGATACAAGCAGGAATGCCAATATCGTTAATAGCCTTAAGTCTATCAAAAACCGGTTCACTATCACGATAGATAAGAAACTGTTTCAAATTTTTAAGACTTCCCATCACATCGAAGAATTCATACTCGATGTGAAAAGTATCAAAATTCATTTTACATGCAACACAATCCGGGCATTTTAAACTACCGTATACCTTGATCATATTAATTCCTTTCTTAAATACAAGCTCTAGCCAAACAACTTAGAAAAGATATTGCTTTCCTTTGGATTATAAGGTTCACAACTCATTTCCATAAGTTTATAACCAGTTTCACCGATGGCAGTTTCCAAAACATCTCTATCCGGCTTCTCTTCTAAAAGAAAAGTAGAAACACCCTTCTTGTGAGAACTAGAAACCTTCTTTGCGTTTGGAAAAGTCTTTCTAATAACATCGTTGATATGAGCTTCACACATACCACACATCATGCCATCGATTTTCAAAGTTGTCTTAAACATCTGTCCATCTTTCTATCCGCAATAATAAAATCATGAATTCCTCTTGTAGGGATTATAACCCAGTTTTTCTTAAAATCAAGTTCAACCATTTTTCGCTATGTCCCGGACGAGTATCATCGGTAAGCCACGACATCTCAATATTTAAACTATTGAATCCCTCTATAACATCTCTAAAAGAAAATTCTGTGTAGTCATGAAAATATCTTCCATCTCGAATCCCCTGGAAATCGCCGAATTTAAATGAGGCATAGATTGCTCCATTCACCTTAAGAGCAGTTACCATTTTATAAAGAACCTCTTTAAGTTCATTTGAATCTAGATGTAAAAGTGAAGCACAAGCCCAGATTCCATCGTACTTATCTTTACTATGAAGTTCCAAAAAATTCATACAACGAACCGGAATATCCACATTCATGCTAGCCAAACGGCACATCTCCTCTGAACCATCTATGGGATTTACCTTGTAGCCTTTTTTCAAAAAAGCTATCGTGTCTCGACCAGATCCGCATCCCATGTCCAAAATTCGTCCCTTCGGTGTAATCTTACTCAAAAAAACATTTTGGATTTCGAGCATATTAGCATGAATAGTTTTAGAAACATAATCCCTAGCATTATCATCGTAATAACGTAAAGTCTCTCGCATTTTTTCTCCCTATATAACCCGTCAAAATTATTTGCAAATATGATATATATATTTTACACTTAAATCTATAGTTTTTGGGGAATTTTATGGAAAAAGGATAAAAAGATGCATGTAGAAAAACTAAAACAATTTATTGAGCTCTATGAGACAAGAAATTTCACCAAAACTGCAAAAAGCAATTTCATCTCACAGGCAGCTCTAAGCCAGTATGTAAATTCGCTTGAAGAGCAATACGGGGCTAGCTTCTTCGATAGAAGCGTCACTCCTATCGCTCCAACTCCAGTTGGAACAACTTTTTACGAAGAGGCAAAGATTCTATATAGACAGTATTTAAACATGTCTGACACACTCTATGCCGAAATCAAAGAAGAAGATCCACCACTTCGAATTGGATATACTGCACCAATTGATTTGGAAGCTTTGATAAAATACATTCCGCTTATCAAATCAAAAAACAAAAATTTAAAAATAAAAGCTGTAAAGGTTCCGATTCAAGATGCAAAAGAATATCTTACAAAGAACCTATGCGATATTATTATTTCATTTGCAAACAGTATTTCAGACAAAAAAATTGAAACTCTACCTCTTTACACAGGTAATTATTCAATCATAGTAAGTAAAACTCATCCGCTTGCAAAAAAGGATTCGGTCACCTCCGAAGAGGCTTACAAATACCCAATAGTAATCCTCTGCAGAAACACAATCGGTCCAGTAACAGATGCGATGCTAAATCGTCTGAAAGAACAAGGAATCACTGCAAACATAGCCGCTGAAGTTGACGATGTAGAATCTCAGATCTTCTATATTTTGGCAGGTGATTTAGTTGGTTTCGTTCCAGAAAAAAGTGACATCTCTCAGTACAAAGACTTTGTAAAACGAGTAAAGCTTGATGACGAAACCCATTCTTTTAAAGTTTCCTTGTATTACAGCAAAAGCAACAAGTCAAAGAAACTTCTCTCATCACTGAATATAATAAAAAACGAACTGCCATAAGAAATTTTAATTTTACAAATCAATTATAGTAGAATATTATAATTAACGTAATGCGATAAGAATTAAGTGTTTAGCAATCCCTATAAACTAAATACGATCTTAACGCATCCCTAAAAACAAAATCCCTAAACGAAAAGCAGCCATCCCCAATCAGGCTGCTTTTCACATGTTTAAAGAACTTTTTACAAGAAAAAGGCATTGATCTAAATTGATCAATGCCTTTATTATTACGCTGGTACTGCAAAATTCAGTGCCCCATCAATTATTTCAAGTTCAAAACTATCCTTAAAAATCAGTTCACCATCGAGCGTAAATGAAAAGCCTTCTTCGGACTCTACGCGAACTTTTTTCCCCTGTAAATAATAAATCGAGGATTTAAGATGTGGGTTTTCTAAATGTGTACCCTTCGAATATGAGCCAACGCACTGGATGAATTTCAGACGTGAGACACATTTCACAAGACAAACATCTATAAGACCGTCATCCATTTTTGCACGAGGAGCGCATCTAAATGATCCCCCTACATACTGCCCGTTCGCAAGTGTACAAAGGAGTGCTTCACCTTCCGGGTTTACAAGTTTGTCATCGACATAGAGTTTACACTTTGTGTGCATTCCATTGAAAAGCGCCTTTATAACTCCGCGAAGATAGAAACTCTTTCCACCATGACCATATTTTGCCCTCAACTTGTCGAGTACTTTTATAACATAGGCATCGAAACCAAAGTTTACAATGTTTATGCTGTATTTATCTTCAACTCTTAACATATCGATTCTACAATTCTTAGCTTCGATAAGTGCATCTAGATTCAAAAATTTATCTGCTCCGCCAAAAGTCTTCACGAGGTCATTTCCGCTTCCACAAGGGAAACATGTGATACTTAACCTGTCAGCATCAAATCCATCCGAAAGCGCATACATCGCGCCATTTGCAACCTCATTCATAGTTCCATCGCCACCACAGGAGACGAATCGAACCTCTTCATCATTGTTACTACAATATTCTCTAACAAATCTAGTCGCATCACCTGCTGATTTTGTTACATAAACTTCAATTTTATCCTTGTATTTTGAATTCTCAATCAATCTGCGAATATCAGATTCGTTATTTCTATCCCCAGAAATAGGATTGATTATAAAAACATATTTCATAACTTATTTTCCTCAAAATATTTTCTTGCCGCTTTGATCACTGTCATATCCCGCTTTTCTCGAAGCCAGGTTGAATAGATATCCCAGGTCAATCCCTCATTTTTAAACGGAACGAATTTCGTATCTTTTATTTCAAGCTCTGGAAATTCCGGGGAAAAAGCAAGTCCCAATTTTTCTTCGCAAAATCTATTCAATGTCTCTCCATCCGCAGCCACGAGCTTTATATAAGGCTCGAATCCCTCTGCAAGACAGGCATCCTTTAGGTGATGATAAATCCTGAAATTCTCGTTCATAGAAATCATGCCTTCATTTCTTAAATCAGAAATCTCAATCGATTCCTTCTCATAAAGCCTATGTCCTTTGTAAACAAGAATTCCAAGCGGAAGCTTCATCACAAGTTCCTGCTCGATTCTATTATCATCTATCTTTCCGATTGTAAGCCCGAAGTCGACCTTCGATGAAATCAGTTTTTCGATAAGTTCTCGGTTCTCATATTCAAACATTTGAACCAATACCTGATCATCATAGGAAAAAATATCCATCAGGGTCTTCATTTTAAAAGCCTTTGCGGCTCCATTCGCTATGGCGATTCGAAGTGAAAGATGTGTGTTATCGATATCCTTTATCTTGTCGTGAATAATAGCCATGCTGTCCGTAAAATTTTTCGACCATTTATAAAAGGCTACCGCACTCTCCGTCGGAATCATTCCGCTTTTCGTTCTTACGAAAAAAGTTGTATCGAATTCATCCTCCAAAGTTTTTATGATTTTTCCCAATCCTTGAGGCGAGATAAAAAGAATCTTCGCCGCCTCACGAATGTTTCTCTCTTCAAAAACCGTATTAAAATATCTAAATGATTTGATATCCATACTTCACCTACTTTTTAACAATTCACATCTTTACTATCTTATATGTTTTTGAGGATTTTTTAAAGGTTGTAGGTATTTTTTTCATACATGAAAAAAATTCCCCAGAGGCAAATTGCCTCCAGGGATTCTTTTAATGAGGGTATATTTAAATGTGGTTTGCAACTTCGAAGGCGTCCCAAATTGCGTACATGATGTTTGATACTTTCTTTGCATCTCCAAGTTCGAAAATTTCATCCATGTCGTATTTGAGTTCCTCGTATAAGCTGTTTTCGCTTGCATAACCAACGCAAAGTACTACGCTGTCTGCGTTTAATTCCTTTACGCCGTCTGAAACTTCTGCTGAAAGAACACCATCTTTGTAACCAGTTACTTTTGCACTTGTGATTACATCGATGCCATTGAATGGGATAAGTCTTTCAAGCATTTCCTTGTTTGCTGAGCAAAGTGGTCCATTTACAGCCATAATTTTATCTAGTGCTTCAACGATTGTGACTTTCTTTCCCTTCTGTGCGAGGTCGAGTGCAAGCTCACAACCAACAAGTCCAGCACCTACAACAACTACTTCATTTCCAGTTTCTTTCTGTCCAAGAAGTACCTGTTCAGCTGAGTATACATGCTCGTCATCTCCAAGTGAGAACATCTTTGGACGAGATCCTGTAGCAACGATTACGCTGTCGTATCCGCCCTTTCTAATTTCCTCAGCTGTGACTTTTGTGTTCATGTGTATTTCAACATTTAGACGCTTCAAGTCGTCTGTGTACCACTGAGCGAGCGCGATATCGTCTTCCTTGAACGAAGGTGCGCCACCAGGAATGAGGTTTCCACCAAGTCTATCTGTTGCCTCGAATAATACTGGCTCGTGTCCTCTCTCAGCAAGAACTCTGGCTGCTTCACAACCAGCAGGACCACCACCGATTACAGCAACTTTTTTCTTCTTAGTAATAGGATTTAACTTGTTAGTACGTTCTTTTCCTGCCTGAGGGTTAACTGCACAGTTGATGAGTGAGTAAGTCTGAATACGTCCCATACATCCTTCCTGGCAGCTGATACAAGGTCTGATTTCCTTGATTCTCCCTGTTCTAATTTTCTTTACGATGTCAGGGTCAGCAAGAAGTGGTCTTCCAAGACTGATCATGTCGCAAATATTTGTAGTAAGGCATTCAAGTGCAGTATCAGGGTTGTCCACACGTCCAGCCATAAGTACAGGAACTGAAACGTTGTCCTTTACAATCTTTGCAAACTTTCTATATGGAGCCTTTTCCATATACATTGGTGGGTGGTTCCACCACCAGGCATCGTAAGTTCCGGCATCGACATCGAGCGCATCATAACCAAACTTTTCAAGAAGTTTTGCAGCTTCAATTCCTTCTTCGATGTCTCTTCCCTTCTCTTCAAACTCTTCTCCAGGAAGTGCTCCTTCTCTGAAATCTTTTACCATAGATTTGAGCGAGAATCTCATGGCAACAGGGAAGTCCCAACCACAAGTTTTTGCAATTTCTTCTCTAATTTCTTTTGCAAAACGAAGTCTATTTTCAAGTGATCCACCATATTCATCAGTTCTATGATTGAAGAACGAAATAGCGAACTGGTCAATCAAATATCCTTCGTGAACCGCATGGATTTCAACACCGTCGAATCCAGCTCTCTTTGCATTGTAAGCACCTTTTCCGAAGCTTTCTACGATTCCTCTAATCTCTTCTTTTTCAAGTGGACGACATGTTTTATCAAGCCATCTATGAGGAATAGCTGATGCAGATACAGGTGGGAACTCTCCTAGGTTTGTAGGAATTGTAACTCGTCCGAATCCACCACTCATCTGTAAGAATATCTTTGAGCCATAAGCATGAACTCTTTCTGTCATCTCACGGCTAGTTCTAACAAACTGAACTGGGTTATATGTAGAATTAGGTGTATTTGGGAATGATGGTTTCTCAACTTCTGTGTCAGAAAATGTTACACCAGTAATAATAAGACCTACTCCGCCAGCAGCTCTTCTTGTGTAATAATCAATACCTTTCTGATTCCAACCACCTTCACAGTCACCAAGGCCAAGTGGTCCCATAGGTGCCATAGCATAGCGGTTAGGAATTTCAAGCTTACCGATTTTAATCGGCTCAAACAAATCTCTATACTTCATTTGTCTACTCCCTCCAATAGATTTAACATTAATCGCAATTTTGTTAATTAATTGACAGTATTATAATAGCACAATTGTTTTTATATAAGTACAAACTAAATATTTCTACGGGGAAACGGATAGTTTATAATAAAAGAATTTTTAAAAAGATACTTTGAGGAGAATATAAAATCCCCCTGCATCCTATAAAAGCAAAAAAGAGGTCTGCTACGCAGACCTCTTTCATTCTTATATTACAACGTAAACGAATCTTTGATATCCATAAGATCTGTTGAGTTGTCTTTTGTTGCAGCGACTACTTTTACTACTCCATCGGAGAGGTTTGCTACGTCTGTTGCCTTTTCTGCGACAATTGTTACAGCATTTGCTGCTTCTGCTACAGTTCTTGAAATCTCCTCTACTGACTGAGAAATCTCAGCTGTAGATTCCTGAAGAGAAACAATCTGCTCTGTAATATTGCCCATCGAATTTGAAAAACTCTTTGCATCGTTCTGATAATCATCAGCCACACCTAAGAATTTATCATAGTCATCTGAAATATCTGTTTCGATATACTTAAGAGTTCTCTCTAAACATTCGCTCATAGCTGCTACTGAACTCTGAACCTCTGAAACGATTTCCATGATACCAGCTACTGTATCACTTGACTGAGTTGCAAGAGAACCAATTTCTGTAGCAACTACTGCGAAACCTCTACCGGCCTCACCTGCACGAGCTGCTTCAATAGAAGCATTGAGGGCAAGAAGATTTGTCTGGTTTGCAATATCCTGAATTGCAGCAGCAAGCGTATTAACCTTCTCAACTGCCTTTGACTTTTCAAGAGCCTCCTTACCCTGGTCACTGATCTCAGCATAAATAACTTCTGTCTTACGACGAGCCTCAACTGTCTCAGCATGTATACGTGTTGCCTTGGCACTAATCTCATCCGCAAGAACGGCTCCAGCCTTTGTTTCTTCAGCGATACCATCTGCATTCTTCTTAATAGCAACAGTTCTCTCACTGATAACATCAGTAGTAGCTGAAGTCTCTTCCATAGAAGCTGCAAGTTCCTCTGAAGTTGCTGAGTTATCAGCATTAGCTGAATCGATCTCTGTAGTAATATCTTTAAGCTTAATTGCATGACCTTCCAAATCTGAAGACGTATTCGCAATACGACCTACTACATCGCGAAGACTATCTTCCATCTCGGCTACTGCTCTAGCCATAACACCTGTTTCATCCTTATTCTCTTCGATATGAACTAAATCAGCATTGGCAGAGAAATCTAATTTTCCAACTCTCTTTACCACATCTGTGATAATCTGGATTGGCTTTGTAATAGTCTTTGCTGCAATTATACTAATCAAAAGAATAGCAACAGCGATAATTAATGAAAGAATAATTCCCAAGTTTCTAACTTCATTAATTCCAGCTAAAACTTCCTTTTCATCACCTACAATTACAGTTACCCAGCCTGTTGACTTGATAACCTTGTAAGCTGCATATTTTACAACACCATTCTCATCTGTATAGTGGAAAACAGCCTCATCTTTATAATTACCTGTTGGAATTTTTTCCAAAAGACTCTTAATATCTTCATTGAAAATTTCAGTTCCAACCTTATCAGATTTCTTATGGTAAAGGAATTTACCATTTCCATCTACAACATATACATAGCTTGATTCTATTCCGTCCAAACCTCTACCATCAAAAATAGGCTTTAGGGCTTCATAATCAACATTTTTCTTACCCTTTACTTCAATTTCTGTCTCGACTAATTCTGAAGAAAGTGTAGCAATATCTTTCATATTGTTCTCACTAGCCTTCTGAACTGAAGCTCTTGCTTTTGGTATAATGTACAAAATATTCATGTTTGAAAAAGCAAAAATACTTACAAGTACAATTAGCAAAATCTTTACGTAAATTGAATGAATATTAAACCCACTCTTCTTTGCACCTTCTTTACTCATCTTGTTACATCCTTTCGTAAAACCTCACTGCAATTATCTCTTCACGTTTTTCAGATTAGCATAGTATTCACTCTTCTTGTCGTACATCCTTCGGTCAGCAATTTTTGAAATCTCGACTATTGTATATTCTGGAAATTCTCTTTTTTCCACAAAACCAACTGCCAAACTTATATTTTTTACCAAATGCCCTTCCCAACTACTTAGTTTTTCATCGAGAACGACCTTGATATCACTAACTTCCTTTGATGATGCCTCTATTATTGCAATAAACTCATCACCACCTGTTCTATAGACATCTCCATAGAACTGAAATGCACTCTTCAAACAATCTGCGACACCGATAATCATCTCATCGCCCGCATCATGTCCAAGCGTATCGTTTACATTCTTCAAGCCATTCATATCCAAAGAAACATAACAAAAATCATTCGGCATTCCGTGCTTTTTTAACTCATTGAAACATTCCTCGTATGAACGTCTATTCAAAAGTCCAGTCATACTGTCCATATGAGCCATTCTGTCGAAAATTTTCTGGTTTCTCGTCTTGTTATAAATAATTACACTGAAAAAAATCAATGTAGCGAAGAGCGAAAGAATAATTGCAACTGTTTGAATGAAGTGAGTCTTCATAAAATCAAACAAAGTGTAATCTACATATCTTCCACTATATTTGTAAACACTATTTAAAGCATAATCATCTGTAAGAGTTCCCAAGCCCCTATTGATAATAGAAAGTAAAACCGTATTATTCTGATTTACCGCAAAACATCTATCAGTGCCATCAGGAAGAGTCATAGTGGATAGATCTTCAAACTTCGTATCGCGGATATAACCGGAGGTTCTATAACTATTAACAACAGTAGCTGTTGCATTGTCTGTAGCAACTGCATTTATGCATTCTTCGATAGAATTAAAAAAAGCTATCTCCGAATCTGGGAAGTTCAACCTGACATAATTCAGCTGCGCTATATTATTTCGGTTAACTGCGATTCTTTTTTTAGTGTCTTTTGTAAATTTTCCCTTAAAAACTAAATCCATCCCCGTCTGAATTACACTTCTACTTTGGAATAGATTCATCTGCTCAAGATAATAAATATTATCCGTTGCGGGAAAAATGATGTCCAAATCGCCATCTTGCAAATCTTCTACAATCTTCTGCCCGTTCTTATATGGTACATATTTTACCTTCACCTCATCATTAATTCCGAGATTCTTCAGTATTTTGGGAAAAATATCGCTAATAAGTCCTACAATCTTTCCATTCTTTGTTCCACAAAAAGGAAGGTAATCCTCATAAAATCCAATCTTTATAACAGGATGCTTTTTTAAATACTCTCTTTCTCTGGCTGTGACAGTTCTAATCGCTCCGCTAGTAGTAAAATATTTCTGTGTCAAAACAACTGTAAAATAAGGATCTTCAAGTTCTATTTGAGACTGTGCTTTATTTAAATCTGCCAAGAGATCTTTTCTATCATTTGTAACGCAAAGATACATATCAATATCTTTTACTTTTAAAAGGGGTTGAATTGTTTCAGAGGATTGAACCATGACAGATTCACCTATTGCACAATCTACTTCACCGCTTTCCAAAGCTTTATCACGTTCAAAGGCATCTTCATAACCTACCACAGTAGCGTTTATATTTTTTTCCAAAAGCCAATCCGAAAGCGTAGTCAACATAGCGCCCTTCATAGCTCCGATCTTCTTTCCGGATAATGTTTCAATATTGGTTGTGACTGTATTATCACCGATTCTTGAATACATGAAATAGCTTTCCTTACCCATAGGAAGATCAGGATAAAGCATTTTATCAACACGATCATCGGTATGTGCAAGTCCTGCTAAAAGATCAATCTTTCCATCCAAAAATTTCTGATACAAATCAGCCCAGTCACCATAAACATATTCATACTTCCAACCAGTCAAAGATGCAATTTTCTGCAGATACTCATAAGCGTATCCCCTTTTCATACTCTTTTTAGAAGCACCTTCCTGAAAACTTGCGTTTTCATAATAGCCCACCTTTACCGTTTTTACCTCACTTCCAGATTTTTCGACGGCTAAAACAGGGCTGGCACAGGAAAAAATAAGCAAAAACATACAGAAAAAAGCAATAATCCTTTTTTTAGTCGAAATACGTAGTCTCATATCAAAATCCCCTTATTTAAACAAAGTAAACTAAGGTTATTATATACTATGTATTTTTTTGAAAAAAGGATTATTGCTTTGCCAAATTTAAATATTAGAAAAAATTAATAAATTCTAGTCGTCCATTTTGTGCAATCCCATACATCTGTAGCGATATCTTCATAAAATAGTGGCTCATGGCATACCATGATAATTGTTCCTCTATATTCTATAAGTGCACGCTTCAATTCTTCTTTTGCATCCACATCGAGATGATTTGTCGGCTCATCGAGTACCAAAACATTGGACGGACGATTTATAAGTTTACAAAGTCGAACCTTTGCCTGCTCTCCACCTGATAGAACTTTTATCTTGCTTTCGATATGCTGACTTGTAAGTCCACAGGAAGCCAGTGCAGATCTGACTTCAAACTGATTGAAGCCCGGAAACTCATTCCAGATTTCTTCCAGACAAGTTGTATCGCTCTCAGGAGTTTCCTGTTCAAAGTATCCAATATCCATCTTGTCTCCAAGTTCTACTCTACCTGAAAGAGGTTTTATAATTCCAAGAATAGATTTAAGAAGTGTAGTCTTTCCAATACCATTTGCACCAGTAAGTACAATCTTCTGTCCTCTTTCGATTGTAAAATCAAGTGAACTAGAAAGTGCCTCATCATAACCAATAACAAGTCCTTTAGCCTCAACTAAAAACTTTCCAGGAGTTGTAGAATACTGGAAATTAAATACAGGCTTTGGCTTCTCATGGACCTTTTCGACTCGTTCCATCTTGTCCAATTTTTTCTTACGAGACATAGCCATATTTCTCGTAGCAATTCTGGACTTATTTCTAGCGATAAAATCCTCAAGCTCTGCGATTTCCTTCTGCTGTCTGTTAAAAGCCGCCTCTGCCTGAGCTTTTTTCGCCTCAAACACTTCCTCGAAATGAGAATAATCTCCAACATATCTTGAAAGTGTATGATCATACATATGATAGATGATATTTATAACGCTATCTAAGAAAGGTATATCATGGGATATCAGGATAAAAGCATTCTCATAGTCCTGCAAATACCTCTGCAACCATACGATATGCTCTTCATCTAAATAGTTTGTAGGCTCATCGAGAAGTAGAATCTCCGGTTTTTCAAGAAGAAGTTTCGCAAGAAGCACCTTCGTTCTCTGTCCACCAGAAAGCTCCGATACATCATGGTCCAATCCTAAATCCAAGAGTCCTAGAGCTCTTGCGACTTCAGAGACTTTTGCATCAATCATATAAAAGTCATGACTATCGAGAAGTTCCTGAATGGTTCCAGTCTCTTCCATATATTCAGCCATCTCTTCCTCAGTGCAATCGCCCATCTTTAAATAGAGTTCATTTGCTCTTGCTTCTAGTTTAAAAAGCTTATCAAAGGCACTCTTTAATACGTCTTCTATAGTCATTCCTTTTTCAAGAACGGCGTGCTGATCCAAATAGCCAACAGAGATATTCTTTGCCCATTCAATCTTTCCTTCATCGGGCTGAAGCTTTCCTGTTATGATGCTCATGAAAGTAGACTTACCCTCTCCATTTGCACCGACTAAACCTATATGTTCACCTTTTAAGAGTCTAAAAGAAACGTCATCGAAAATTGCTCTGTCTCCAAAACCATGTGTCAGATGTTCTACATTTAAAATACTCATAAAAACCTTTCCTAAATTTTATTCACAAAAACCAGAATATATTAGCATAATTTTTTCCGTAAAAAAAGGCAGAACCGAAAATCGGTTCTGCCTTCAAAATTATCGAGTTAGGAAAAAAGCAAATTAAGCTCTTCTTGCCATTGCTTCTTCGTAATCCTTTGTACCAACCCAAACTTCGTTTGCGTATGGGTTCTTGCCATTCTTAATAGAACGCTTGATGATAGCAGCCATAACTACTACGTTGATTGCGATTGCAAGTACTGCAACGAATCCCTGCATTCTAGGATCAGCTACGATGCCCATGTCAGCGATAGCTTTTCCAGCTGCTGCTGTCTTACCTTCGCCTGCATTGTAGATATCAATAGCCTTTGAGTAAAGGTCCATAGTTGTGATTCCCTTTGCTGTAGCGTTTCCATAAACTGATGGAAGTGCTGCTGCAAATTTACCATCAAGCTGGAATAGAGGCACAACCTGAGCCCACATACACCAGATAGCAAGTGTGTTAGCACGGTTCTGGATCCAAGCACCTTTGTTCCAGAATGCGTTTGCAAATGTAGGTGCAAGAAGAAGTGCAACACCACAGTACCATGTATGAGTTGGAAGGTTCAAATATGTATATTCGAAGTTCCATACATCGTATGCAAGAATGAACATAACTGTCATATCAGGCCAAAGCATATCTGACTTGTTCTTGTCGTTTGATGTGTAAAGATGTACACAACCTGTCATACAGAAGATGTTGATAAGACCTGCGATAGCGTTTAGGATATTCCACCATCCACCGTAGATGAATACACCTTCGTTTGAGCACCACCAAGCACCGCTTAAGTTTCCTGAAACCTTGTAAGCTGCAAGAGCTGATTCCATATCAGAAACGTTTGCGATCATAATGTTAGCAGCTACGATGAGCCATGGGAACCAAGCAAACCATTTTTCTTTGCCAATGCCCCATTTGTACTTGATCATCATGAAACCTACGCATCCGATGTCAGCTGCGTAAAGTTTAAAGTAGTGGAACCAACCATCCATGTAAGCAACTGTAGGGTTGTCATGTCCACCGAACATTCCGCAATGAGCGGCGATAAAGTAAACAGTAAGAACAACAGGTATGATTACAAATACAAGCATACCGCCTACTTTTGTTCTACGACCAATCTCGTTCATGATGATTAGACCTGCGAATACAAGTAACCATCCGAGCAGCTGCATTGCAGCATGGTCGCTGTAAAGTTGAAATAGCATAATTCTTTCCCTCCTAATTTATAAGAATTATTATTTGTATATAGTTTATCAAACATTAAGAAAAAATTAAATGGACAAATATGCATTTATGTTTACGTTTAATGCAAAAAAGCCTAGAAATCAAGGATTTCTAGGCTTTCACTGACCAATATTCATTTTCTTTCGAAACCGAAAATTTGAATTTGGTTTCTCTTTTTTAAAGATTTATTATTTAACTTCAGCTGGTCCGTATGGATGAGACTCGTTGAAGTTTCTAGCATTTTCTAATGTTACAGCTGCAATAGCCTGGAGTGCTTCACGTGTGAAGAACGCCTGGTGAGATGTAAGAATTAGGTTAGGGAAGTTTGTAAGTCTAGCAACAATATCATTTGAAAGCATATCTTCTGAATGATCTGTGTAAACGTTTGAATCTTCACCTTCGTATACATCAAGTGCAACTGCATGGAACTTGTTAGCCTTAAGTCCTTCGATAAGAGCTTCTGTATCTACAAGACCACCACGTGATGTGTTTACAAGCATAACATTTTCCTTCATCATAGCGATTGCATCTGAATCGATAAGATGATGTGTACCACCCTCGCCCATAATAAGTGGAGCGTGAAGTGAAATCAAATCAGAACGTGAAAGGAGTTCTTCTTTTGAAACATATGTAAGAAGTCCATCCTCTTCAAGCTTCTTATTAGGATAAGCATCCCAACCAAGAACTGTCATTCCATAACCCTTGCAGATTCTAGCCATACATACACCGATACGGCCAGTTCCCATGATACCTGCAACCTTGTTATGAAGGTCGATACCAAGAAGACCTGAAAGTGCAAAGTTGTTATCTCTTACTTTGTTGTAAGCCTTGTTGATACGACGGTTAGCGGCCTGAATGATTGTCATAGCGTGCTCTGCTACTGCGTATGGTGAGTAAGCTGGAACACGAAGAACTGTCATTCCGTATTCTGCTGCAGCCTTTGCATCAACATTGTTGAAACCAGCACAACGAAGAAGGATAAGTTTAACTCCGCCATTGTGAAGAGTTTCAATTACAGATCTAGGACATTCATCATTTACGAAGATACATACTCCGTCGAATCCCTTAGCAAGCTGTGCAGTCTCTTCTGTAAGTCTTGTGCTGAAATACTTAATATCTACATTATATGCACCATCTCCGCGATCCTTTGAAAGTTCGCTGAAGAAGATTCTGTCATAATCCTTAGTTCCGAAGAAAGCGATCTTAAGAACGTCGGCCTTTTTTGCCTTATTAACAACTACTTCGTTAAAAACCTCTTCGATCTTTGCCAAAGCTTCATCTTCATCTGGGCCATCAGCTGTAATCTTCAATACTGTACCATTCTGTGCATCAAGTGAAAGAATCTGAAGTACATTGTTGGCATTTGCCTTTGCTTCATCAGTTTCAATTGTTACGATACTTTTGAATGCAGTACATGCCTGTGCAATCAGAGCTGCTGGTCTAGCATGAATTCCAAGTGGATTTTCTACAACGTGTTCGATAGTCTTCATAGTTATTTCCTTTCCCAAATCTATAATGAAACATAACGTATCTAACGCTCGATTTGATAATATCTTAACACTTAACCCTATCCTAATTCATCGTGTAAACTTCACCAAATTTGAATTGCGAAAACTGTTATTTATTATACTTTTACCAAATCTCGCTAAATCTGGACTCTAAAGAAACCAAACTAGAACATATTTCAAGTAAATCCGAGTCTTTTTCTATTATATACCATCAGGCCTTATCAAGCATACGAATAATCTTTTTTCTTGTGTAAAAATATGCCGGCCACAGGAACAAATCAGCAAAAATCCAGGCAATCGGGCTTGCAAAACATGCTGCTGCGAATCCGTATTTTGAAACAAACATAAATGCAATCCATGATCTTCCGACCATTTCCATGAATCCAGCAAAGATTGCAATCATTGAATAGCCCATTCCCTGAATCATGAACCTGACACAATTAACAAAGACAAGTGCTGTATAGAAAAGACTATTTACAATCAAATACTGGTGTCCATAATGCATAACAACATCTCTCGACTTCGTTCCTGCCTCCAAAAATAGTCCAGTCAGATTTCCACCCAGGAAGTAAAGTACGATAAACGCACAGAATCCATAAATGATACCAACTGTGCAGGCTGCTTTCATTCCAGGATTGAATCTTTCAGGTTTTGCAGCTCCGACATTCTGTCCACCGTATGTCGCCATCGTAGATCCAAGTGCATCAAATGGTGTCGAGAAAAACATAAGAACTCTAGATCCGGCAGTCATAGCTGCAACATAAGTAGATCCAAGTCCATTTACCGCTGTCTGCAAAATCACAGATCCGATTGCAGTGATTGAATACTGAAGTCCCATCGGAATTCCCATCTTGCAAAGAGTTCCGATTATAGGCCCATTAACAGCCTTCCACTCCTCTTTTCGGATTCGTAGGATATCAACTTTTTTCATAATATATATTACAGAAAGTATTCCGGAAAAAAGCTGTGATATCACAGTTGCAAGTGCAGCCCCAAATACTCCCATTTTGAATAGAATGATAAATGTTAGATCAAGTCCAATATTTATAACTGATGAGATTATAAGGAATACAACCGGTGCCTTTGAATCTCCAAGCGCTCTGATTGCAGCCGATGCCAGGTTGTAAAGATATGTCGCTGGGATTCCAAGGAATATAACTAATATGTATGTATATGAATACTGAAATACATCTTCAGGTGTATTCATCCAAATCAATATGTCTTTACATAAGAAAGAAACCACTACAGTCATAATTGCAGCGAATACAACTGATAGGTAGATACTTCCAGCGAAGAATCTTCTCATATTTGAATATTCCTTCGCTCCAAATTCCTGCGAGATAGGGATTGCAAAACCATTGGTAACCCCCATACAGAATCCGATTATCATAAAGTTTATTGATCCAGTCGAACCAACCCCCGCAAGTGCTTTCACTCCCAGGAACTGTCCAACTATAAGTGTATCCATCAAACTATAAAACTGCTGGAAAAGCATACCTCCTAAAAGCGGAAGAGCAAATCCAAGGATCAATTTCATCGGCGATCCAACCGTTAAATCTTTTACTCTAGATCTAGACATTGCAAAACCTCTTATCTTCTATAAAACTACCACTATATTTATATCCTTTTGTAGGGAAAGTCAATTGTTTTATGTTTAACGAAAAGATAGATTCGAGATTGTGCTCCGGCATGAGCTAGAGATTGCACTCTGGCGGGGATTCCATACTTGTATTCTGGCATTGGCTCGAGATTGTGCTTGTCGGGAATTCCTGATTGTGCTTGGCGGGAATTCCGTGCTATGAGCGTTTATTGACCTATACCTCGTAGTTTATCCAGGGAAACTAAGTTTTTGATGCCAAACCTCGTAGTTTTTAACTTCTAAAATCAAGTTAGCTAAGATAATTCTACGAGGTTTACCTCTCTTCTCGCAAAAACCTCGGATTTAAAGTCCCTAACTTGCTATTTTTCGACTAAAATTTACGAGGTTTTTAAATTATAAAAGCCAAAACTCGGTATAACAACGAGGTTTTGCCTTAAAACCACAAAAAACATGGAACCCAAAAGCAAAATACAAACTCAGGATCGTAGGTATAGCACGGGCTTTCCAAATAAGAAATATATAGAATCCCCTTAAAAAAGCGCAAAAAAGATGACTTCCGGGGAAGAAGTCATCTGGGGGAGGATTATGAAAAAGTTTTTGTGTCAAATGGGGTTCATTTGATGATTTAACTATACAGTTAATTTGTGACGAAACTATGTCCATTCTCTGAATAAAGGTTAAAGAATGTGAAAAGAAAAAATTAAGCATTTTTGAACAAACAATAAACTTTATAAACAGATGAATTTATAATATTTACCTTTTATACTTTTTTGTATAGAATATTCATATATATTTATCCTTGAAAAGAACATATTTTTTGACGAGGTATCTGGTATGAGACAAAAGAAAGAAAAAGACGTAATTCTCTATTCCGACAATAAAATGTTCAAAGAAACAGATGCGTTCGGACAGACAGTCACAAGGCTTTGCATGATTGTCACAACAATACTTATTGTAATTGGAATCATTTTTTTATTTAACATCTAGGAGGTTCCCATGCCAACACGTGACAAGGATTATTACAAAAAAAGAGTCTTTGACATAATCGAAGTATCAAAAGACAATGATATCGCATCTACCGCTTACGATATCATGATAACTTTTGCGGTCATTGACGGACTACTACCACTAACTATAAAAGGTACAAGTATTTATACAAATATACTAGAACTTTTTTCCACATTCATATTCATCGTAGATTACAGCTTAAGAATCTACACTTCTGATTATAAAATGGGTGTGAAAAGTTACAAAGCATACATTGCAAACCTACTACAACCAATGAGCATAATCGATTTGATATCAATCGTACCGGTTATATCTGTTTTTTTCCCGAGAATCGAAATCATAAGAATATTGAAGATTTTCAGAATCGTACGTATCTTCAAATTACTGCGATACTCAAAAACGATGAGAAATATCACAAATGTAATCAGACGTGTGAAGAAACCACTTTTTGCAGTTTTGGTTTTGACTGCAATCTATATCACTGCTTCTGCCATGTTTATCTACCAGATTGAGCCGAACCTTTTCAATAGTTTCTTTGATGCACTTTACTGGGCAACAATTTCAATCACAACTATCGGATATGGCGACATTTCACCGGTCACAACTCCAGGTAGATTCATAACCATGATCTCTGCACTTGTTGGTGTAGCTGTGATTGCGCTGCCTTCAGGTATCATCACTGCCGGATTTATGGAAGAGATAAAAAAGAAAAAATCAAAACTTGAACTTTAGGTCTTGCGAATGAAAATTTAGAAGCATATAATGTTGAGTTAGAAAAAAATAAACAATCTTTTAACACAGTACGAGATACTGTAAAGGAGGAAATCATGAAACAGAAAGTCAAAAAGAATTTGACGGCTAGAATCATGTTCGCCATGGTAGCCGGAATCGTCGCAGGAATCCTTATGATCGTTCTCAGAGAGAATCTCATTTCTTCTGGAAATGGTTCTATTTGGAATTCCATCAACAATCTCCTATTCGCAGATATTTCAATTGAAGGAAATGAAAGAGCTGTTGGTCTTTTCTACATCGTAGGACAGATTTTTGTAAGAGCTCTCCAGTTAGTAATTATTCCAATGGTATTTACAAGTATCGTACTTGCAATGGTACGAATTTCAGATTCCAAGAAGCTTGGTCGCATCAGCACTAAGACTCTTGGATTTTTTTTGCTCACAACTGTATGTGCCATTATCATGGCATCAATCGTAGGAATGATTGCGCTTTCAAGTGGAATGTTTACCAATATCCAGACTGGACTTGAAAAAGGTTCCGGACAGTCAGGTGCAAACCCACTTATGCTTCTTGTAAATGCAATGCCAAACAATATGGCATCTGCATTCTCAAATAACGGTGGCGTTCTCGCAATCGTTGTTACTGCTGTAGCTGTAGGACTTTGCATTAATAAACTCGGTGACAAAGTCACAGTGTTCACAAAACTCTGCCAGGAAATCTCAGATATCATCACAGTTTTCCTAAGCTTCGTAGTCAACACATTCGGACCAATCGCAATCTTCTGCCTGCTCACAAGAGCTTGCGCTTCTTATGGAATCAGCTACCTAAGACCAGCAATTTCATACATTGGTCTCACTACACTACTTCTACTAACTATCCTCTTTATCGGATATCCACTCTTCGTAAAGATTACAACTGGAGAAAATCCAATCGTCTTCTTCAAGAAGATTTCTAAAGTTGCACTCTTCGGATTTTCAACATCATCAAGTGCAGCTACACTACCACTTAATATGGAAACAACTACTAACGACCTCGGGGTAAAAGAAGAAATCGCAAGCTTCGTCCTTCCTCTTGGAATGACAGTAAACATGGATGGAACTGCCGTAATGCAGGTCATCGCAGCAATCTTCATCGCAGGATGCAGCGGATACACAATGGGACCTTCTACATTGTTACTCATAGGTCTTCTTGCTATTGTTGCTTCTATTGGTACACCAGCCGCTCCTGGCGCTGGTGCCGTAATCCTCTTCACTATTCTTTCAGGAGTTGGATTTACAAATGAAACAGCACTCGTTGCATACTCACTTATCCTCGCAATCAACCGTCCTATCGAAATGCTTGTAACATCACTAAACATCGTTGGCGACGCTGCTTGCGCTATGGCTGTTGCAAAATCAGAAGACGCACTTGATGAAAAGGTATATAATAGTATTTCTGATGAAGAAACTGAAACAATAAGTACAAAAGTTCCAGTTTATGCAGCAACTAATCTTAAAAGAAAATAATTGAGGATACTTGATGAAAGAAAAGGCTTTGATCATGGATGAGAATCAGATCAATCGTTCGATTGCCCGACTCTCACATGAAATTATTGAAAAAAATAACGGTGCAGAAAAGGTTTGCCTCCTCGGTATAAAACGAAGAGGCATCCCTATTGCAAAGCAGATTGCAGAAAACATAAAAAAGTTCGAAGGAATAGATGTACCGGTTGGACAGCTCGATATCTCACTATATAGAGATGATCTTACAGAAATTGCAAAAGAAGCAATCACATCTAATACTTCTATCCCGGTTGAACTTGAAGGATACACAATAGTTCTTGTAGATGATGTAATCTACACCGGAAGAACATGTAGAGCTGCAATCGAAGCTGTCTTTGACAAGGGAAGGCCTAAAAATATACAGCTTGCAGTACTTGTAGACAGAGGTCATAGGGAATTACCTTTCAGACCCGATTTCGTGGGAAAAAACATTCCTACATCCAGATCAGAAGTCGTAAGCGTAAAGCTTCCTGAATATGACAACGGAGAATATGGAGTAGTTTTGGGAGATTTGTAAAAATCTCCCCTTTTTTTTCTATTTATGTTATTATTTTTGCATACTTAAATTAAAAGGAGGCACAAGAGTTTGGCTGAAGATAACAAGAAAATCATCCTCACTGGAGATCGTCCTACTGGAAAGCTTCATTTAGGACATTATGTCGGCTCTCTAAAACGTAGAGTAGAGCTCCAGAATTCAGGTGAATATGATGAAATAAATATTTTGATTGCTGATGATCAGGCACTTACAGACAATGCCGACAATCCTCAGAAAATCAGAGACAACATGATCGAGGTTGCCCTCGATTATCTTTCTGTAGGAATCGATCCTGCAAAATCTACAATCTGTGTACAGTCAGGAATTCCTGCACTACACGCTTTGACTTTTTACTATAGCAACCTGGTTTCAACTGCCAGATTGTCACGTAACCCAACTGTAAAGAGTGAAATTCAGATGAGAGGCTTCGACAATGAAGGACTTCCAGCTGGTTTCTTCACATATCCTATCTCACAGTCTGCCGACATCACAGCTTTTAAAGCTACTACAGTTCCAGCTGGTGAAGATCAGGAACCTATGATTGAACAGTGCCGTGAAATCGTACGTAAATTCAATTCTACATACGGCGATGTTCTAGTTGAGCCAAAGATTCTGCTTCCAGAATCAAAGACTATGCTACGTCTTCCTGGTATCGACGGAAAAGCAAAGATGTCAAAGTCACTCGGAAATGGAATCTTCCTTTCTGATGATGAGAAGACTGTAAAGACAAAAGTTATGAGCATGTACACTGATCCTACTCATGTAAACGTCGCTGACCCAGGTCACGTAGAAGGAAACATGGTATTTACCTACCTTGATGCTTTTTCCCACCAGGAACAGTTTAGTGAATACTTACCAGAGTACTCTTGCCTGGATGAAATGAAAGAACATTATGCTAAGGGTGGTCTTGGAGATGTTAAATGTAAGAAATTCCTAATCAAAGTTTTGGAAGATATGCTCTCTCCTATCAGAAAAGAAAGAGCTAAATGGGAAGCACAAATTCCTGAGGTTTATGATATTCTTCTATCTGGTACACGTGATGCAGTCGAAAAGACAAATGAGACACTCGAAGAAGTACGTGAAAAAATGAAAATCGACTACTTCAAAGATAGATCAATTATCGCTGATTGGGAGAAATGGATCCAGAAATAATAATCGTAAGTAGTTTTTAACAGAGGATTAATTTATGAAGTACATTCGACCCGATGATTTAGAAAGTGGTATGATTCTTGCCACTCCGGTTTATGACGAAAAAGGACTATGTCTACTCGCAGCTAACAAAGCTTTGACAAACGACATAATTCTAAAGTTACAGGAACGCCACTGCGGGCTCTATATTTTTGACGAGTTCTCCGAATATGAAGAATTCAACATCATAATCTCAGATGAAACTCGTAACAAAATCATGGAATGTACAGAGCATCTAAAAATAGACAGCGTTGTCTACTATTCCAACATGATTGTAGACAGCCTTCTAAAGCAGGAAAACATCCTGATGGATACAGGTGCTCTTAAAGAATACGATGAAAGTATTTATGAGCATTCTTTAAATGTTGCCATGCTTGCAACTAACACCGCTATCGGAATGGGACTCTCAAATGAAGAATTACAGCATGTAGCTCAGGCTGCTCTTCTTCACGATATCGGAAAACAGATGGTTCCTCTAGAAATTTTAAATAAAGAAGGAATCCTGACACCTGAAGAATATGAGGTAATGAAATCACATCCTCGATTTGGGTATGACATGCTATATACAGATAATAGAATTCACCCAGAAGTCAGATCTGCAGTACTTTGTCATCACGAAAACTATAATGGAACCGGTTATCCAAACGAATTATCCGGAAACAATATTCCTCTTATCGCTAGAATCATAAGAATTGCCGATACTTACGATGCTATGTATCATAAGAGAAGTTATAAAAACCCTCTTCCGGCAAGTGAAGTATTAGAATATCTGATGAGCAATAACGGAACTCTCTTTGATTTATCAATCATGCAGGTATTCCTACAATACATAGTTCTCTATCCTGTTGGAACTGATGTCACTCTATCGAATGGGGAAAGGGCCCGAGTTATCAAAAATAGAGCTAAGTCCATCAACCGTCCGGTTGTTATGACACTAAAAGATAAGAAAAAATACGATCTTGCAAAAGATCCAGATTGTTTCTCAATCACAATTCTTGATAACCAAAAGATGGATAAAGATAAAGAACGTGCCAGAGAAGAGACAAGACTTCATCTACTCGAAATAGATGCAGAAAACAAAGAGAAAAACCACATTTCTTAATATTAAAAGACCAAGTGAAATACACTTGGTCTTTTTTCTTACATCAAATCTTCATAATGATCTCGAAGCTTTCGCCCTATTTCCTTCATGACATTTAAGTTTACTTTTAAAACCTGCCTATCATAAGTATAGAATCCATTGCTCTCATCCTCTACATCCGTAAACTGCGTATAAATAGATCCGCAAAGTCCACGCTTTATCTCCGGAAAGACCTCATTCACATACAGCTTTTCAATCATATATGTAAGATCCGTCTCTTCCTTTGCCTTATCATATCCATAAGAAGATTTCTCATTAAACTTATGCCCATCAATCGGAAGCGAATATCCACCGAATTCCGAAACCACAACCGGTCGATTAGACTCTTCGAAAATAACCGGATGATAATAAACATGAAAACTATCTACATCCGATTTATCCTGCCAAAACCATCCCGAAGTAGAATCTAAAATTCTCGTATCATCTAAAGCCTTCACAATTTCATACATCTTATCGCTATCAAACTGTCCCCAGCCTTCATTGAAAATCGTATAGTAGCAAACCGAAGTGAAATTATAAAGCCTATTTATAGTCTCCTCCATACATTCAATAAATGCCCTCTTTGTCTTATGAGATATTGGTCGATTCCTATCATCCTTCTTCTGCTTGCCCATATTTGCAAGCGCTGTATCACGGATAAAAGAATACTTGCCATTATTCACCATATCCTGCCAGACAATCATTCCAATCCTATCGCATGCTTCATAGAAAAAAGTAGGCTCGACCTTGATATGCTTCCTTATTGTATTAAATCCGAGTTCTTTCATCTTACGGACATCATCGTAATAATCCTTCTCACAATTAGGTGTATAGATGCCCTCAGGGAAATACCCCTGATCTAATACTCCATGAAAGAAATACGGCTTTCCATTTAAAAGGATTCTCTTCTTCTCTTTTACGGTCTTTATAGAAAGAGTACGAAGTCCAAAATAACACTTCACACTGTCATATGAACCATCGCCCGAAAACCCTTCCTTTACGATATCATCATACGATTTTCCATCAAGTGCATTAAATGCACGAATCTTTAAATCATAAAGATTCGGCTCTTCAGGTGTCCATAATTTTGGGCTGTCGATGTTAATCCTTTTTTCAATAAAACCATCGATACTATCCATATATTTAGAGAGTCTGACTGTCTTTACAACCTTTTGATTCTCACTATTGCTAGGATATAGAATCTGCACATCAAAGTATGCTGCCTCCGAATCAATCTTTAAATCGATACCCTTTAAATCCGGTTTTATCTTCACATCTTTTATATAGTCTTCCCAAACGCTCTCAATCCAGACACTCTGCCAGATACCGGAGATAGGCGTATACCACATGCCCCCTCTCTTCCTTCTCTGCTTTCCATAAGGATAAATATGAGAAAGATGATCTACCACGCGTACTCTTAGAGAGTGTGTTTCATCTGGAACTATAAAGGATGTAATATCAAAGGAAAAAGGAGTATAACCACCTGCATGATGACCTACATATTTTCCATCGATATATACTTCTGCAATCTGATCTACTGCATCAAAGTGCAGAATAATCTTATCCCTTATAAACTCTTTTGGAATTTTAAAATTTCTTTTATAAGTGAATTCTTCTGGAACATGATGTTTTTTATAGTTTGAATTTTTTGATTGAGGAGGAAACGGAACTATAATCCCCTTATCCCATTCTCCATTTAAACTTATATAAGAATCCCTAATCATATCCCTTCTTGGATATATATTAAATGGTACTTTTTCGACTTTCGTGCCCATTTCTAGAGTAGATTTTGTCATAAATATTTGCCCCTTATTAACCCAAAATAAAATACCAATAGAAGCTAAAACTTCTATTGGTATTATAACATTATTTTGTGACAGGAAGGATAATCTTATAAAAAGTTCCCATTCCGTTTATTTTTCTATCTGAAATAGATATCTTTCCACCGTGAGCTTCTACTATTGACTTTGCAATAGAAAGTCCGAGGCCTGTACCCTGACCATTGCTTCTTGCATTTTCTGCAACTACAAATGGTTCAAAAATCTTCTCTTGAAGTTCTTTAGGAATACCAGGGCCATTATCTCCGATTTCAATCTTCATGATATCTTTTCCATAACGAAGAGTAAAATAAATAGTCGTTCCCACATCTGTATAGCGGACAGCATTTGAAATGATATTTTCAAATACTCTCTTCAGCTGCATTTTATCAAATTTAACATATACTACTTCTTCAGGAATCTCTACATCGACTTCATATCCACCTACTGTAAGCTCCTGATATTTAGATGCAACATATTCTCTGAAATATTCACATATATCATCCTTCTCCAAATTATATTTGAACTTCGGATGTTCAAGTCTTGAAAAATCACTAAAAGAATTAATTAGTTCAACCAGAGTAGAAGTCTTTTGACTAATGATTTCCAAATATTTTTGTCTTTCATATTCTGGAATGAGGCCATCACGCATAGCATCCACATAACCTTGAATAACCGTAATAGGAGTTTTCAAATCATGTGAAATATCAGCTAACATCTTCTGACGAGCATCTTCCGATTTCTTTAACTGTAATTCCATATTATTAAACGTTTCTACAACCTGATTAAATTCCTTTGTACCTTGCTGGGTATTAATCTGTTCCCTATCGCCTCTCGCGAAACCATTCATAGCAATTCTTAGCTGTTTCAAAGGCTTTCTCATCTTAGAAGATATCCTAAAGATAGAGAAGAATACAGCAATCATAACCATGATCACATATGTAAATACAAGAATTATATGTCGTCTTAAAATGATACCCTCAACCTTTTCATAAGGACTTTCGTAGTGAATGAGAAGATATCTGGTATCGCCAGAATTAGTCTTAAACTTATACTTCTGAAGAATTAGTCCATACTCATACTTCATATTTTCAGCTGAACCCATCAGATACTCAAGCTCTTTTTCGGTAATCTTGCTGCCTTCAAAATCCATATTTGTATAGATAATTTCATTCTTTGAATTTATAACTGTGATACCGTTTACAGCCTCACCTGTCTTTTCATCATATGCAAATCTGATAACCAAATAACCATATTCACCTTTTTTCGTAATAGGATAAATTGTATAGTTTACATCACGATTCAAGTCTTCGATGTACTTCGTTGAATATTCATCATATTTATTATGATATGAGGTGTTAGAAGAATAATAAATCTTTCCGCTATCATCGATTACTTCGATGTAACCTTTCTTTCCGATATAGTTTTTCAACACAATATCGCTGTATTTTTCTTCTTTTAACTTTTCCTTCTGATCGATAATCTTTTCAGTCTTTACCTTTCTATAAGTCGTCTCGGAAATCTTCTGACCAGCTTTTATAAAGAAAAAAGTCAAAATAGTAACCATTACAATCAACATAAAAAGGTCTTTAAGCAAAAAGAGATAGAAGCTAGGAGCTTCCTCTCTTCTCTTTTTTATGTATGAAATTATATTAAAGCGTTTCTTACAGTTTTTCCTCATAGCTTATTTCCATCTTCAAATTTATATCCCAGTCCTCTGACCGTGATTAGATATTTAGGATTCTTAGAATCCTCTTCAATCTTTGTTCTGAGATTTGAGATATGAACTATAACTGTACTCTCATCCGCAATAAAGAATTCACCGTTTAGGTATTCATAAATCTGTACCTTCGTATAAATCCTTCCTGGATTCTGCATAAGGAGGATGAGGATTTTCAATTCTGTAGGTGTAACACTGATTTCCTCATCATTCTTATATAGTTTCATCTTCTTCTGATCAAGTCTAAGCTCTCCTATGCAGATATCAGACATCTCATCTTCATCACTAAAAGCAGGATTTAACTCATAGAATCTTCTAAGCGAAGACTTCACTCTTGCAATTACTTCAAGAGGGTTGAAAGGTTTTGTAAGATAATCATCTGCTCCAATATTTAAGCCAATAATCTTATCACTATCCTCTCTTTTTGCTGAGATAATAATAATAGGGAAATTATATGACTCTCTAGCTTTCTGAATGAGTTCATACCCATTCATCTCAGGCATCATAATATCAAAAAGAGCTAAATCTATAGTCTCATTTTCTAATATATCAAGTGCCTTCTTACCATTCGGAGCAGAAAGCACTTCATATCCTTCGTTCTCCAAATAGAGTTTCAAAACTCCTACTATATCCGAATCATCTTCTGCAATTAAAATGCGATATCTTTTCATCTCATATCCTTCACTAATTTAAAATTAATCTTCGGAAAGTCTGTTTACCATCTTTAAAATAGCTTCTGCAGAGTTAAAGTTCTCTGGTGTCATTTCAGAAGCATCGATAGAGATATCATACTCTTCCTCGAGTTCGCCAACTAGAGAAATGATTCCAAAAGAATCTAAAAGATGATCATCAATAAGTGCTGTCTCATTTTCAAAATCAATACTGTCGTCGATGTCGTTTAAGATTTCTAGTAATTTTTCCATTTTAATACCTCTTTCTTTATTTCATAAATGGTGTATTTAATCTGTAACTTTCCTGCTTTTCTCTAACAAGCTGTAAGCCATCTTCTTCACTATAGAATGCAATTCCTGGAAGTTCATGACTGAGGAATAGAGACATACCCTCATAAACAGAATACGCTCCTACACGCTCAAATACAATAATATCGCCACAATCCACTTCTTCAGTTTCAAAATCAGAAACCAAAACATCATTAGTAGTACAAAGTGAACCATATAGAGAATAATGCTTCTTTACATCAGAACCTTCTCTATTCTTTAACACACGAAGGTGTGGTAAATACATTCCTCGAAGCTGTCCATCATAGTTTATCTGATGAATACCACCATCGCAAATAATATAATTCTTACCTGCGCTCTCCTTTACATCACGAATAGTTACTGCATAGTAACCACAGTTAAATGCGAGAGCTCTTCCCATCTCAAGTGAAATATTTCCCTTCCACTTCATATTGAGAAGCAGATTCTTAAACTCATACAAATTCTCAGGAGTTGTAACTGTCTCCTCCTGATCCACGAAATATGGAACTCCAAATCCTGTTCCGTATTCCAAATTCAAAACTTTCTTTCCAGTTTCTTCTTCGATTCTGGAAAAAAATTCGTCCAGCTTGTTAATTTCCTTCTCATGCTTTCTTAATTTATGCTTCTGAGTACCAGTAAAATAATGAATACCGTAGAAGTTAATATTAGAAAACTCATCACTCTTAAGAAGAGAAATGATAGTATCCTCATCCATACCAAACTGTCCACAGTTCAATCTGAAATATACATTTATATGAAGATTAAGATCTTTGGCAATCTTCTGCATAACCTTTACCTGGTTAGGAGATTCCGCTGTATATACGCCCTCCTCCTTACAGTACTCAATAGTCTCTCTCATATCTTCTTCTTTTTTCAAAACTCCTGAAATAAGAAGTTTAGATGGAGAAATCTTTAATTCCTTACAGATTAAGAATTCCCCATAAGAACATACTTCGATTCTATCTGTATCATTTACTGAAACCTGTGTAAGAAAAGGATTTGTCTTCATACAGAAGTTTACTTTTATCTCGTTTCCAACCTGACGCTTCAAATAATCGAAGCGCTCGTGGAAAGCATCTAAATCAAATACATATAGGGGTGATCCATATTCTTTGACTGCGTTTTTTAATGTGCTATCTGTGAGGGTTCTCATCCAATAACCTCCAAGTCATTTAAAACTTTTCTATCTACTTTTCCATTCTTATTTAGAATGAATTCCTTTACATGGTTAAATCTGTTTGGAACCATGTAAACCGGAAGCTTCTCTTTAAGTTTGAGATGTAGTTCCTTTTTTTCCATAGAGCCTGTATAGAAGGCTGTGATTCTTTTCTTTGCAGCATCATAAGTGCAAATACATCTTTCGATTCCATCGATTGCATTTACGCCACGCTCAATTTCCTCAAGCTCGATTCTATGTCCCATATGCTTAATCTGGAAATCCTTACGACCTGCGAAATACATCTGTCCATCGTCTTCGATTACTGCCATATCTCCAGTTCTATACATACGAACTACACTTCCATCTGCTTCTGTATAGTTTACGAAATGAGCCTTTGTCTGCTCTTCATTGTGGTAATAACCAATTGCAAGAGATTCACCTGTTACACAGATTTCTCCTGTAATGCCAGGCTCTGTAATAACCTTGTCATTTTCATCTAGAAGACGAACCTTTCTTCCCTCGAAAACTTTTCCAAGAGGAAGTCTCTCATCTTTTTCATACTTTCTTTCAAGTTCGAAATATGTACAGTTACATGTGATTTCTGAAGGGCCATACAGATTTACGAAACGTGCTTCTGGAAGGTTCTCCTGCCAAATAAGAAGCTGCTTCATCGGCATAACTTCACCTGAGAACATAACTCTCTTTATCTCTGTAGGAACTCTATAGCTGAATCCCTTTAGACCAGAAATAATACAAAGCGCTGAAACTGCCCAAGTCAGATTAGTAACATGGTTGTCACAAATATAGTCAAGAAGTCTAGCTGGAGTTGAGAAATACTCTCTAGGGATTAGTACTAGACTTGCTCCAGAAAAGTATGCTGTAACAATATCCTTTATTGATACATCGAAATCAAATGGAGCCTGATTTCCGATTACATCATTTTCTGTGAATCCAAAAGTATCAACAAAATGATTGATAAAGTCCATTGCATTTCCATGAGAAATAAGAACACACTTAGGAGTTCCTGTAGAACCCGATGTAAAAATTCCATATAGAGGAGTCTCTCTGTCTATTTTCTCTCTCATCTCAGGAAGAAGAGTTGAATACTCATTTACATCCATCTCGGACATAAGAATAATCTCACCCTGATAGCCTGTCTCAAGGAATCTATCCTTTAATTCATCACTTAATACTACAGCCTTTGGTTCAAGAACATCTAAAATCTTATTAATTCTATCTGCAGGCTGTTCTGGATTGATATAGGTGTAAAAAGCACCTGCGTAGTTGATACCGAGAATACTTGCAAGAAGTGATACTGTCTTTTCGGAAAAAACAGCAACCGGATAGCCATCTTCTGATGGATTTACTCTGTCTAGAATTACACTCGCATACTTCTTTGCTCTATCTTCTAATTCTTCCCAAGTAATTCTGCTATTTGGATCTATAGCAGCCTCTCTCTTAGGAAATCTTGATACTGTATTTTCAAAAACATCTAGTATTGAATTAAAATTCTTTAATACCATTTTAAAACTCCAAATCGTATTCCAATTTATATTACTTGTAAAAATCCTTTAGCTTAGAAAGGAAAGCAACCTCTTTGTTGTTTTTATTCTCTTCAACTTTGAACTTAGCTTTGTCAAATCTCTTATCGTAGTTATTTAACAATTTGTCCCATCTTAAAGCTGTAGTTCTATCCTGTGTAAATCCAAGATTAAAATTCTTTACTAAATACTTTCCGATATAAGCTGTTGTCTTTTCTGCGCCTGAACAATTCAGATGATCACCCTTGTCTCTAGTATCCTTAGACCAGTCAATGTTCAATTCATCAAGTTTCATATTTAGATCTACATACTTAAGGCCTTCTTTTTTAGAAAGGGCAACAAGTGCATTATGTTTCTTATAGTTATAATTCTTAGGTGATGGAGCTGAGTACAAAACAAGCTGTGCTCCATTTTCTCTACACATTTCTTCGATATCATGAAGAGTATCTATATTAGTCTGCTCGATTTTCATTCTCTTAGAAGTTCTAACCATATAATCTCCACCCTTATAAGGCTTTACCTTTGTAGAGATTGAGAAACCTTTAAACGTCTTTCCACGAAGCTCCATAAAAGGTGACTTCCATACATTGTGTTCCTTTAAAAGCGGAAGACTCTTATAAATCTTTCTTGAGATGAAATCCTGTGTTTCATTCTTCTTTGCTTCAAATCTGAAAAGATTATTAGTCTCAAGCATTACAACCTTTGGCTTCTGGTTTTTAAGTGCCGTTCTAAGAACTGATTTTGACTCAGTTAATTTAGCTCCAGGCTGACCTGCTGCATATGTTGTAAATCCATAGTCTTTCCAAATCTGCATAGGGGATACTGAAGTATAGCTCTCACTATCACCGATTACGATTACATCCAAACTATTTTTATGTTCACATGCTAACTTCGCATGAACACCATTTTTTCCATTTGCAAGATGATTTCTCTCCATGAATTTAGATGTCATCATTGTTCCTGGTAAAACAAGTAATAAAGCCAAAATCACGAAGAACAAAATATTCTTTGCTGTCTTCTTCATATTTCTCACCTCTTAGAAACCTGCATAAATCAAATCTGCTGGTTGGTAACCAACTCCGTATGCACCAAAGATTACGATTGACATAATAAGTGCGTAATAAATAACCCATCTTCTAGCTGTTGGAAGCTTAGGAATGTTTTCAAACATCTCTGGATTCTTTTCAAGTCTTACATCTACAGCAAATACTACAAACATGCCAAGAAGTACAACTGCAAAATCTCCTATATCAAGTCCAACTTCAAGAATTCTTCCTGCGAAGAATCCACCGTCCCATGGACCTCTGAACATGTTCTTCATCATAGTTGCAAACTGTCCAAGTGTCTCAGCTCTAAATAGAACCTCACCTACAAGGATGATCACCCATGTTCTTACCATTCTAAAAGCACTTACAAACTTTCCATTTATATCAAATCTAAGTGAATTCCAGAACTTCTCACCTGCTGGTTCAAGCATAACCTCTAGAAGCAGGATTACAAAATAATAAACACCGTACATAATGTATGGAACCTTCGGTCCATGCCAAAGTCCGTTCAACATCCATACGGGGAAAAGTGCAATTGCTGATGTAACAACTGTTGTTACATATTTACCTGCATGTTTACGTCCGAATTTGTTCCACTTCTTCATGATGTGTGAAGTTGATACAGGATAGAAAATATAATTCTTAAACCATGTACCAAGTGATATATGCCATCTTCTCCAGAACTCAGCTGCGCTCTTTGCAAAGAAAGGCTGTCTGAAGTTTTCCGGAAGCTTTATATTAAAAATTCTTGCTGAACCGATTACGATATCGATTGTTCCTGAGAACTCCATGTAAAGCTGAATCGTTGTAGCAAGCATCGCAATAAACATCATCAAGCCATTGTATGAATTTGTTGGCTTATAGAAAATATTTACAGCTGTATTCAATCTATCAGCGATAAGCATTCTCTTGAAAAGTCCCCAGACGATTCTTATAAATCCCTGTACGAAAGAATCTCCAGTGATTGGCTTACCTTCAAATAGCTGCTCATTCACATCTGTCCATCTGCAAATAGGACCTTCCATAAGTGTTGGGAAGAAAATCATAAATAATAGAAGCTTTAAGATATTTCTCTCTGCCTCTATTCTCTTCCAGTAAACATCTAAAAGATATCCAATAGCCTGCATTGAATAGAAAGAGATTCCGATTGGAACCAAAATCTTAAGTGCATGTAAATCACTAGATTTAAAAACGCTATTTATAATTTCAATCGTAAAGTTTGTATATTTAAGACCAGCAAGGATTGCTACAACTCCAACAATTGCAAGCTTTACTACATGAGAAGCTTTCTTCTCTGCAGCTTTTTTTATACCCTTCTTGTCGATCTCTATACCTTTTGCTTTTGCATCACTGATTTGTAATTTTGCTTTTCCGAATATATCCTCAATACAAATTCCGCCGAAATATGTGATTGCAGTTGTTATAAGTGCCCAATAAATTAGCTGTCTACTTATAATCATGAAAAAAGCAATTGAAGCTGCCAAAAGAGACATAAATCTATATTTCTTTGGAGTCAACTGGTATAAAATCATTGCCGCCGGCAAAAATAATACAAAATACGTGTTAGTGTTATAAGCCATTTTTTAATTCCTCATATATTACATTTTTTTGACCATAGATAATATATCCTATGAAAATAAAGACAGCATTAATTAAACATTAAGATTTCTTAATAATCTTTTTATACACGTTGCACAGGCAACAAAATTAGTGTATCCTTATATAAATTTGTTTTAAAAGAGGGATATGATGAAAGAATCTATAGCATTAGAAAATATTTCACTCTTCGATGGACTGACAAAACAAGAAATCGATCATCTTCTAAAATGTATGCTTACATTTAAAAGAGAATTCGATAAAGGTGAAATAGCTTTTCTAGAACAAGACAATATTAAATACATCGGAATCGTCTTAAGCGGTTCTGTACATATGATAAAGGAAGATATCTGGGGGCACAGAACACTTCTCTCCTATATGGAAGAAGGCGAACTCTTCGGAGAATCTATGGCCGTACAGAAGGTAAATCTCGCCAGTGTGACCTTCCAGTGTGCAGAAAAATCTGAGATTATGTTTATCCCTGCGACAAACATAATCCACACTTGCCCTATGCAATGTCACTTCCATCAAAAACTTGCCGAAAACATGTTTAACCTTCTCGGTGAGAAGTCACTACGTCTTATGGAAAAAATAAATATTGCCTCGAAGCCAACTCTTCGAGAGAAAATCCTGGCTTACCTATCACTTCTATCTCAGAAGCAAAACGTAAGAACTGTGGTAAGTCCTCTTAATCGTACAGCACTTGCAGAATACCTCGATGCCAATAGAAGTTCCATGACAAGAGAGCTTACAAATATGAAAGAAGAAGGAATCATAGACTACGATAGAAATACATATCGAATTCTGATTTAAAGGAGATATATGAATATTGAAATAGCCTGTGTCGGCAAAGTAAAAGAAAAGTTTTTTAGAGATGCAATCGATGAATATTCAAAAAGATTATCAAGATATTGCAAACTAAAAATTATAGAAGTTTCAGATGAAAAGACTCCTGACAATGCATCCGAGGCTCTAGAAACTCAGATAAAAGAAAAAGAAGGCGAAAGACTTCTAAAAAACATAAAGGACGATTCCTTTGTAATCGCACTCGCAATCGAAGGAAAGCAGCTGACTTCAGAAGAACTAGCATCCAAGATTGATTCTCTCGGAATTTCCGGAAAGAGCCGCATCACCTTTGTAATAGGCGGTTCACTAGGACTCTCCCCTGCCGTTTTAAAGAGAGCAGATTATAAATTATCCTTCTCTCCTATGACCTTCCCTCATCAGCTTATGAGAGTCATTCTACTAGAGCAGATTTATAGATCATATAGAATCATTTCAAACGAACCATATCACAAATAAAATAATGGTACAGATAAAAGGCAAACCTTTATATCTGTACCATCTTTTTTCCTAAAATATCAATGTAACTTCACATTAAATAATAAATCCATTACCTCATATCTATTGTGGCGACTGAAGTATGAATATACTTCCTTCGCAGGCTCATCGATCTCATATCTACTAGATGAACTTGGATTAGTTCTAAAATACTCACCGGCATAATAAGCCATGTGAATCTGTTCAAAGTTATCATAGTCCTTCTGAACCTCATGATTTAACTTGTGATACAGGTCTTTAAGTTCATCGCCAGACAAAAATCCAACTTCATATGAAACTTTTGCCATACGAATCAATCTCTGATAATCGTAAGCGTTCATTCCCTTATTGCCTTTTATCGCATAGGCAATGATTGCTCCCTTGTATTTATTCGCCTCTTCTTTTGGCGCACCGAGAGAAATGATTTCATCCTTGGTAATCTCTGTACATTCCTCTAAGTTAAGGTTTTTATGTTTAGCCTTAAGCTTCTTTGCCATATCCTTGATTTCAGGGTGAAGCTTTATAAAGTTCTGGTATCTAGTACGATGTCCATATCTAAGCACTGTATTTATACTATTAAGACAGGACTTATGATCTGTAATACCCCAGGCCTCATCTAAGAAATCCAATGCTTCATGTTTTTGTTCCTCAGTACTAATATCGAATCCACCAATTATAGATTCTCCGGAAAAAAGAATATACGAGTTCGCCGGATAATACTGTGAAGTGATATAAGCTGCATATCTATAATCAACTGAATTAAGTTCTTTCTCTGAAAGTTTGCTTCCATTCCTGTTGGATTCTATTCTAAGCCTGTCAAAATCAGGATTATCTTTATATGCATATCTATGCACAATAGTTCCAAAAGTACCTATAAATAAAAATGAAATAAGTAGTGTGATAGCAATTTTAAACGCGAAAGGATTCTTTATATCTTCGTCTTCTACTACTTCAACACAGGTATGTGTAACCTCTTTATCAATAAGAATTACTCTATCTTTTGAATAATCTCTTTCTGTCAATTTTCCAAATGCACTAGAAACATTTAAAATACTGTGAGTCTTTTTAAGGGCACCATCATCATCTCTAAATACATAAGTGTCATAGAGATTATTATTAATATTTGTTAGTCCTACAAGTGATGCATCATATCTATGATTCCCTTTTAGAATTCTCTTTCGTCTTGCATATTGTAAGCAAAAAATTCCTGATAAGAAAAGCGTAGATCCACCTAGACCTGCAAACATCAACATAAGTGCCTTATGAAGTTGATCTACATGCATTTCTAGGGCTATAAAATATGCTACTACTATCAAAGACATTCCTAATACGGCCTGTACTCCATAGTACTTATATGATTTCTCCGCATTCACATTTGAAATATCAACACTCGGAAGTTCATTTCCTGCAAATCTACCGTAAAGAATAACTTCATTACTAGTCTTATTTGAATTTAAAGAATCAGAATCCTCCAATGAATCCTCTAATTCAGAAACAACTGTATCGGTAGTAATTGTAGCCCGCTCATTATCTATAATCATAAGCTGTACAAATTTTGCCATTGTATAATTTGGATTTTTTATCCATTTCACAAACAAAAACAGAGAAATAATAAATCCGCCATATAGTAATATAAGTGCTGGTATATCAGATAAAGTGAATATTGTTGAATCGATTAAACCACCGAGTAAAAGTAGCAAATCCAATCCACCGAAGAATATAAGTAATAGTAAAACCAGAATGGAAATAATTCCCAGTTTTCTTGTAACTAATAAAGTGTCATTCAAAAAATTGAATGTGTATTTAGCCTTCCAAAAACCACCGTTTGAAAGTGTAGCTAGATATTTGTCATCTCTTTTTTCCATATTAACTTCTGAAAAAGCAAATGGTTTTGGAGTGTATATCAGCTCTGAATCAATCTGTTCATTTTGTATACTATCGAGACTAAACTCGATATTTGCTTTGTCATTGTAAAAGAATTTCATAATCTGCCTCGTATAATTTGTATTTATGCCAAAGCTTCTCTAATAGCTTTAGATAACTGATCCGCACAGGAAGTTCCCTTTCCCATACAATCATTTCCTTCCAGAATATCAGCTGCAGTTTTTGCATCTCTTCCTTCAAGCAATTTTCCTATCGCTTTTAAATTGCCGTTGCACCCTCCGACAAATTTAAGATTTCTGATGATTCCATCTTCCAAATCAAACGAAATCTTTCTAGAACATACGCCCTTAGGTGTGTATTCAATTCTACTCATTTATTTCCTCCTATAAGAAACCAAACCTCATATATAATACCACTAACACACGGAAAAAAGTACCCAAAACGGGTACTCTTCCATAAAACGAAATTATTTTATTTCCATAACAAGCATCTGATTGCATTTAAAATACATAGGACTGCAACACCTACATCGGCAAAAACAGCTCCCCACATATTTGCAATACCGAAAGCTCCAAGAATCAGGAATAGAATCTTAATACCGATTGCAAAGTAGATATTCTCATATACGATTCTTAAGCATTTTCTAGAACCTCTTATTGCGGTAACAATCTTCTTTGGATCATCATCCATAAGAACTACATCAGCTGCTTCAATTGCTGCATCAGAGCCCATCGCTCCCATAGCAATTCCAATATCTGCTCTGGATAGAACCGGAGCATCATTAATTCCATCACCGACAAAGGCAACAACTCTTGTACTGTCAGTTCTCTCACTCAAAATCTGTTCCACTCTCGAAACCTTATCCTGTGGAAGCAGTTCACTGTGATACTCATCAATTCCAATTGTTTTTGCAACCTTAGAAGCAACATTTTCTTTGTCGCCTGTAAGCATGACAGTCTTTTTAATGCCATACTTCTTTAATTCTTTTACAAGTCCTATACTGGAATCTTTTATAACATCAGAAACCAGAATATGTCCTGCATATATGCCATCAATTGCGACATGGACTATAGTTCCAAAGTCACCTTTGCATTCACTCCACTTCGCTCCGATGTCATCCATAAGTTTAGTATTTCCTACATAAACTTTCTTTCCATTTACGATAGCTGTTACACCACGTCCTGAAATTTCTTCAACGTCTGATACTGTACAACCATCGGCTTCATTTCCAAATGCATTCTTTAGAGATACTGCAATTGGATGAGACGAAAATCTCTCAACATGAGCTGCCAGATGAAGTAATTCTTCTTTTGAAATCAAATCAGGATGAATATCTGTTACATCAAATACACCTTTTGTAAGTGTACCTGTTTTATCAAACACAATTGTTTCAGTCTTCGAAAGGATTTCCAAGAAACTAGAACCTTTGACCAAAACTCCCGCTCTACTTGCTGCGCCGATTCCAGCAAAGAAGCTAAGAGGTATAGAAACGACAAGGGCACAAGGGCAACTAATTATAAGGAAGGTTAGCGCTCTATAAATCCAGGTAGGATATGTCATTCCCTGACCTAAAATAAGAAGTATGGTCGGAGGAATAATCGCAAGTGCTATAGCCGAATAAACAACTATAGGAGTATATACTCTGGCAAATTTTGTAATGAAGTCTTCGGACTTGGATTTTCTAGAACTTGCATCTTCTATCATTTCCAGAACTTTTGATGCTGTAGATTCACCAAATTCTTTTGTGGTTTTTATCTTCAATACACCATTTATATTGATACAACCACTTACTACTTCATCATTTTCTTTTACATCTCTTGGTAAGGATTCACCGGTCAAAGCCGCCGTATCCAGACTAGAATTTCCTTCTACGACTACACCATCGAGAGGGATTTTTTCCCCGGGAGAGACAATTATTATGCTTCCGATTTCTACATCATCTGGATCTACCTCTTCCTTTTCTCCATTCTCACCTTCGATAAAGGCCACATCAGGACAGATGTCCATAAGCTCTGCGATGTTCTTTCTGCTCTTTCCAACAGCGTAGCTCTGGAACCATTCACCAACCTGGTAAAAAAGCATAACTGCAATCGCTTCAACATAATCTCCATCTTCATATAGCGCAAGTGCAATCGCACCGATTGTCGCAATCGCCATAAGCAGGCTTTCATCAAATGGCTGCTTGTTTTTGATACCTTTATATGCCTTTAGAAGTACATCATATCCAATGATAAAATACGGTACTAGATATGAAATAAATCTCAGCACTCCATGTATCGGCAAAAAGTGAAGGATCAAAAGAAGCGCAGCAGAAACGATTATTCTTATCAGATTTATCTTCTGCTTTTTGTTCATCTAATCACTTTCTTTCTATTTATAAAATACTTCACAGTCACTTTCTACCTTCTTGCAGTTTTCAGTAACTTTAGCCATAACAGATTCAATATCTGCTCCATCTTCAAATTCTACTTTCATTTTTAATGTCATGAAATTTACAACTGCATCTTTTACACCCTCAGTGTTTTTTGCTGCTTCTTCCATTTTTGAAGCACAGTTCGCACAGTCAACATCAATCTTGTAAGTTTTCTTCATAATAATAACCTCCAACAATTTCTTAAATTCACCCTATTTTTTACCATAAATCAATTGCAATCAACTTGCGAAATTCCTTTATTTCAAGCCAAATTTGCAAGTCACTAGCAATTCGATTAAACGTTTGTTTAATCGTTGATTTAATGATACCATATAGAAAAAATAAGTCAAACAATTTTTTATAAATTTTTATGGGGTATATTTTATGGAATCAGAACACATACTTCCTCACAATCATGGTGAGGTTAATATTGAGAAGTTATTAGAGAATATTCCAAACGATGGAGTTATAAATTCTGTATCTGCAGCTATGAAACAACTCGGCGATCCAAGCCGTCTTCGTATCTTTTGGCTTTTATGCCACGCCGAGGAATGTGTCATCAATATCGCATCGGTCGTAGACATGTCCTCTCCTGCAGTCTCCCACCATCTTCGTCTTTTAAAAAGCGCTGGCCTGATCACTTCCCGCCGCGATGGCAAGGAGATGTACTATAAAGCAGCCGACACTCCATTAGTGGAGAGCTTGCATCATATAATTGAAGAAGTTGGAATGATAACGTGCCCTGAGTAGGGGCGGATCTAGTATTAGTTCCTCGAGAACGATACGGATAACTCCCTACTCCTAACTTGCTTTCGTCCGTAAATGTAAAAAACGCCCTCCTCGAATTCTAAAAAAAGAATTCTCGAAGGGTGTTTTTTACTTGGTACTGCGAGAAATTACGGATACCTCAGTTTCGATACACTTGTTTCGTCCGTAGGCAGATTATATTCCTCGAGAACGATACGGATGACTCCCTACTCCTAACTTGCTTTCGTCCGTAATTTTTTTAGCAAGTTGCCGCAGAATACAGATACCTAAGTGTATTTTCTTGTCCTTCGTCCGTAGCTGTCCTCGCCAGAGGCCTAAAAATACAGATACCTTTGCTAGTTAAATTTGCTTTCGTCCGTAAATGTAAAAAACTCCCTCCTCGAATTCTAAAAAAAAGAATTCTCGAAGGGCGTTTTTTACTTGGTACTGCGAGAAATTACGGATACCTAGGGTTAGATACACTTGTTTCGTCCGTAGGCGGATTATATTCCTCGAGAACGATACGGATAACTACCTACTACTAACTTGCTTTCGTCCGTAATTTTTTTAGCAAGTTGCCGCAGGATACAGATACCTAAGTGTATTTTCTTGTCCTTCGTCCGTAGATGTCCTCGCCAGAGGCCTAAAAATACGGATACCTTTGCTAGTTAAATGGGGTTTCATCCGCTTTCAACCCCCAAGCCACGGGTACCTGCACTTCTTTAATAAGATTTAACCTAATACAAAAACTCCCTCCTCGAATTCTAAAAAAAGAATTCTCGAAGGGTGTTTTTTACTTGGTGCTGCAAGAAATTACGGATACCTCGATGTCGGTACACTTGTTTCGTCTGTAGGCGGGTTATATTCCTCGAGAACGATACGGATGACTCCCTTCTTCTAACTTGCTTTCGTCCGTAAATTTTTTAGCAAGTTGCCGCAGGATACAGATACCTAAGTGTATTTTCTTGTCCTTCGTCCGTAGATGTCCTCGCCAGAGGCCTAAAAATACAGATACCTTTGCTAGTTAAATAAGGTTTCGTCCGTTTTCAACCCCAAGCCACGGGTACCTGCACTTATTTAATAGGATTTAACCTAATACAAAACCACCCTCCTCGAATTCTAAAAAGAATTCTCGAAGGGTGGTTTTATTACTTAAATATTTCCTCAGAGTCCAAAACAATTGTGAAAGGTCCGATGTTTGAAAAGGTTACTTTCATTTCTTCACCAAAGATGCCAGTTCCGACTTTGTAGCCTGCGTTTCTACAAGAGTCTACTACGTAGTTGTAGAGGTTTTCAGCGAGGTCGGGCTTGGCTGCGTTTACGAAGCTTGGACGATTGCCGTGAGAGCAATCAGCATAGAGAGTAAACTGTGATACTAAAAGAAGTTCTCCGCCGACCTGATTTAGATTTAAGTTTATCTTGTCATTCTCATCCGGAAAGATTCGAAGGCCGAGCATCTTCTTTACCATCTTGTCTGCTATCTCTTTTGTATCATCAGGTCCGATACCAACTAAAACCATATAACCTTTATCGATTGAACCTGTTACTTTATTGTTTACTTCTACCTTTGCATCTTCTGCAATCTGAATTACAAACTTCATTTAAAACTCCTTGAGAAGGACTCTATCATTGTATCTACTGTCTCTGCTTCGTAAGGATTGATATCAATATCTGAAGCAATTGATGAACCTAAAATATGAATGATTGCATCCTTTACCTTAAAGATACGCTTGATTGGACTACTCTTTGCCTCGATAAACTGAACCTTATCAAAATCACAAATATAATATTTATAAGAAAATACGCCATCTTTGATCCACATTCTCTTATCATTCATATAAATCTTACATGTGCGATTTCTCCAATACATCGCAAAGAGATCCCACAAAATATTACCAACATAAAAGATAAAATACAAAACTGCCAGCCAGAGCGGCATTCCTAAAAACTCATCCTTTACGTTTGTAAATGTTTTAAATATGAATACCATTACTCCAAGATAAAAGATATTCATAATAAGGTCACTTAAAAGACCATCTACAAAATCAAATTTAACCATACGACTTGCACGGGAATGCATTTCTTTGTCATCTTTGATTTCATATTCTGGAAGAATCTTTTCTAGAACTTCTTTTAACTCATCAAACTTTAGCGCTGGGAGAAGCCACTGACCATCGACATCATCATCCTCTCCACCTACATTGATTAAATTTACTGAAACTCGATTCATAAGTTTTCCGAAAAAAGTACTATTAAGTCTCACTGCCTGAGTATGCTTTAATGGAACTGAATACGATCTAACCTTCAGCGCTCCACTTCGAAGATAAATAATATTCCCTTTTCTCTTCACTCTAAAATCGTAATTCTTAAACCAGTTCTTTAAAAGACTCTTTACCATTGCATAGATGATACCAAGAGCAAAAATTCCAACAGTGACAAAAGCTTCCTGATTTGCACCTGTTTTAATCAGTTCAACAAAGATTACAACAGTTCCAATAATTGCAATAACCAAAGATACAACAGACATAAATTTCATGCCGCCTAGCGCGCACATAAAGCTCTCGCCTTCTGATACTTTAAAATCATAATCTCTGTCTAGATCAACATCAACACCATTGTCTGCTGCCTCAGGATTAATTATTACCTCTTCAGAACTATTAATTTGATCTATAGGCTTTTCTACTGCTGCCGCATGTTCAGGCTTAACCTTCTCACTTGTGATACACTCCATCACAATTGACTTAAGGGCAAAGGCATCCTTTTTTCCTAAAACAAAACATACATCAGTTCTATTTGCTGTAGAAAGAGTTGAAGTATCAAACTTTATCTTATAGATACCGACGATACGCTCAAACACATTCTGCTCGAGGTTAACATTTGAAATACTTGAAGAAGAAAGCTCATTTCTTTGGGAAAAAAGTGTATTCTTCTCATATACAAGTATTCCATCTTTAAAAGAAATCGTAGTCCTAAGCCATCTAAAGAACACCACGAACGCACACACAATTATAATTCCAAATACAACTATAAAACCAATCATCGAGTCTTCACTGGTAAGTTCAGATAGTCCATTTCGTCTTACATCCTGAATGAATTCAATAAGTTCATTAGTCTGATTAAAAATAGCAATAAAAATTGCAAGAATAATACCCCAGGCATTTTCTAATATAGATAGAAAGTGAGCTCTTCTTTTAGAAAATTCTCTTTCCATATTCTATTTCCTCTCATCTATAGCATACTGATTAATTCTTGCTCTTAAGCTATCGCCGATTTCTCTAGCTCTATCTTCTTCCATAAAACGAATAGTTATGGCACCACCTGATGTATATACTTCAAGTTTAGTCATATCAAACATTCTATCAAGCGGTCCTGTCTTTATAACTATCTTCTGTAGACGCTCAATTGGGACAATTTTTTCCTTGATAAAAATGAAGCCTTCACGTACTGCAATCTCATCGTCTGTGAATTTTGCTCTATACCAATAATACTTTGCAAATGGAGATATAAGTGCATATGCCCACATAAGAATAAGTACTACATATACCACCCAGTCAACATATGAAGGTAAATCATCTACAGCAAACCACAATACTAAAAAAGCTATTGCAGTTACTATTACCATTGAAATAAGTGATGAAACCATAAGAAGAGTCTTCATTCTGGGATTTCTTTTTTCGTACATAATATCTCCTTAGTTCTTCTTCGTATATGCTTTAAAGATTTTCTTTGATACAGGCTTATTATATATTAATCTAGTAACAATAATATATACTACCAAAGAAACAACAACTAACAAATAACCTACTCCAACAGCCTGTAGAAAACTCATATCACCGACTTTTATCATAATGTCAGTTAAAAACTGAATCTTATATAATCCAATCATAGCAAAGTAAAAGAATAAATATCCCGCGATAAAAAGAATGACTGAAATTATATAATATTTAAATACAAGAGCTGTATATAGATTTAGAATAATACAAATAATTCCAAGTTCTACTACTCCAAGCTTTGCTATTGAAGTATATTCAGGATTCACATGAATCATCCATACTCTAAGTAAAACTACAACTGTATATGAAACCATCATAAAACAAGTATATAAAGCTACCGGAACATCGTAAAATAATTTCTTTGCCATTCCAGATGAGCTAACCATACCTGAAAGTGATAATCCTAAATACATTTGTGCAAAATACATAGGCATAATAGCTATAAACAGTCCGCCCAATGGAAAAGACATATTAGATGTCATAATTGAATCTCCATAAAAGGCTTGTGGAGCTATAATATTCTGGAAAATTTCGAATCCAAATCCAAATAAAGTAAACAAACCAGCAGTGATTATCATCATCTTAAATCTCTGCGAAAACTTCAAAAGCGAAACTATTCTTTTAAAATCACTCATCGAAGTAACTCCTCTCTAGTTTCTTATGTATATCAAAAAAGTAAAAAACTATTATTACACAAGATAAAACAATTGCTAAAACATCTACCCAACCTGGCAACATAAAGCTTACGATTATATAACCTGCATATACATATAATAGAAGTAGGGAACTCATGACTGAAATCATAAAAGTTCCACCCATTCTAGATAGATAAAGTCCTAAACATAAAAATCCAAGTAATGTAATAAAAATAGTTACGTATCTACAAATATCCAGGTTCAATCCATCAAACAAACCAAAATACATTACTAAAAAGATAGATCCGTTTACCAAAAGCTTTCTTAATGCATCAATTATTACAGCTGATTCAAAGAAGCCTCTTCCTTTTGATGATGAATTCAGATACACCATTCCACCAATCTTCTTTCTTTCAACAGACTTCATAAAGAAGATGTCTGAAAGTGGTTCTATAAATACACTCAAAACTGCTGGAAGTAAGATAGCAAATACAATCATTCCTGTAGCAAAATCATCCTGTGGTAATCCAACATTCCTAAGAATGTCAAGATTATCTTTCATGACAAAAGCTCCGCCAATCTGACAGCCCGGAATCAAAAGCCACATCACTAATCTATATAGAGGTGATGTAAAAATCGAATACTCACGAAAGATATTTTTTTTCATAATATCCTCCTTAGATTCTTACCTTTGAACGCTGCTTCATAAGTGATACAGAAATCTCTGTAAGAGTAGGAACTTCGCATACAGCACCCATAGCTTCACATTTATCTCTATTCTCAGAAAGAACCAATCCTTCAATACCCATGCTGCTTTCATGAGAACCAATCATAAGTGGTTTTAGCTCAGAGATCACCTTCTCATCACCCTTTACCATTATGTACTTTTCTTTCAAATCTTCTGTAAATCCCTGTTCTATAACGCCACCCTTATGCATGATGATTGCGTAGTCAGTGATTTTTTCCATGTCTGCGATATTATGAGTTGAGAAGAATACGCTTCTCTTTCCAGGCTTACTCTCGATGTATGACTGAATCATATCGCATAGTGTATCTCTCATAAGAGGATCGAGAGGTGATGCAGGCTCATCCAAAATAAGAATATCTGTATCACGTGCAAGAACTGTCGCAAGCTCAAGCTTCATCTTATTACCATCGGAAAGTTCGGAGACTTTTTTCCATTTCTTTCCAATCTTATCAACAGGGATGTCTAGATCAGAAACGATTCTGTCGTACTTTTCTTCATCGAAGTTGGAAAAAAGAAGTTTCGATGCGTCTTTCACCTGCTTTACTGTCCACTCTGGTAAGAAGAAGTCATTAGGAGATGTGAATCCGATTCTTTCTCTAAGTTTTTCTGTAGTCTTCAAGAATGGATCGATATTTCCACGATTTTTCTTATCCTGTCCAATTCCCTTAAAGGCTTCTTCGTCTTCAAAGAAGTTTACTGTTCCTTTGTAATCAAGTCTTGTACCAGAAATAATATTTAAAAATGTTGATTTTCCGGCTCCATTTTCTCCGATAAGCGCTGTTGCGAGACCCTCTGGAATGCAAAGCTCATTGATATTCAATTCAAAGCTGTTGTATTTCTTAACAACATTTGATACATGAATTGCATTCTTAAATTCACAATTTTTCATATCCATAATTATTTTCCTTTCCCCGTGAACCTATAGCTTATTTATAGTTCATCGATATCAAGTAGACTTTCTAGTGTCTGAACTAATTCTTCTCTAGTCATCTTAGCAACTTTCGCAGCCTGTATAGCTTCTGAAAGTGCTTCCTCAACTTTTCTAAGATGCTGTTCTCTCATCATCTCAGCATCCTGTGCGTTTACATAAAATCCTTTACCTTGAACAGCTTGTATGATTCCTTCTTCTTCAAGAACTTCATAGGCTTTCATCGTTGTAATAACACTAATTTTCAAGTCTTTCGCCAGAGATCTAATCGAAGGAAGATAAGTACCCTGCTCTATCTCACCCTTCAAAATTCTATCTCTAAAATCATTTGCAATCTGCTGATAAATGGGAACGCCACTATTTTTTAATATTATCATTCTCTCACCTATCCTACATTCTATAGAAACCCTATTTTTAGAGCTTCGACTGTTATATATAACTGTTTATGTGTTATATATACACTATATACTGGTGCTTTGTCAATGTTTTATTAAAAAAAAAGATTACGTCGGTAATAAACCAACGTAATCTTTAAAAAAATCACTTCACACTATCATACATCTCCACCACACTATCTTCTGGCTTAGGTGTTAGAAGTGAAACCACTACTTCCACTAAAAGCGCAAAAATAAATGCAGGAAGAAGCTCATAGATATCAAAATATCCACCTAGTGGACGTACGAAGAATTTCCACACAAATACGAAAACGCCACCTGAAATAAGTCCTGCCATAGCACCATATTTATTAGATCTTCTCCAGAAAAGAGCAAGAATCATAACCGGTCCAAAGACAGCGCCCAAACCAGCCCATGCAAATGAAACAATTGCAAAAACAGAGCTATCAGGATTCCATGCAATGATTACTCCAATAATTGCAATCAACAAAATTGTAAGTCTTGAAATAACCATAAGCTTCTTTTCAGACAGCTTACTATGAAAGAATTCTACCAAGATATCACTTGAAATAGATGATGAAGCAGCTAGTAGCTGTGAGTCAGACGTAGACATTGTCGATGCAAGAATACCTGACAAAACAACACCTGCAATAATCGCTGCAAAAATTCCATATTTAGATAAAATCTTTGAAAGTTCAATAATAATTGTTTCAGAAGCAGAACCCTCTAAGAAAGGAAGCTTTCCTTTATGAGTAATTCCAAGTCCTATAATACCAATCAATACTGAAACAAACATTGAAATCAAAGCCCAAACAGAAGCAATCCTTCTAGAAAGCTTGAGTTTAGAATCATCTTCAATCGCCATAAAACGAAGAAGAATGTGCGGCATACCGAAGTATCCAAGTCCCCACGCAAGTGTAGAAATTATAGACACTGCAGAAAACGCTACAGACTTATGTGTCTCTGGATCATAACTCTGTGTTATAGAAAAATATCCAGGCAATTCTTTAGCATACGAATCCACATCCATAAATCCACCAGCTAGCTGAATACCAAACACCAAAATAATAATCAGTGCTATCGACATTACAATGCTCTGAACCAAATCAGTAGTTGATGCAGCGAGGAATCCTCCCAAAGTTGTATATAGAAGAATTACAATCGCACTCACAATCATAGCTACATGATAATCAATTCCAAACAAGCTTTTAAAAAGCTTTCCACAAGCAGCAAAACCTGAAGCTGTGTAAGGAATGAAATAAATTACAATCCATATAGCAGATATCATCATAAGGATATTTTTTCCATCGTTATATCTTCTGGAAAAAAAGCTTGGTACAGTAATTGAACCTGTAGCTTCCGAATATCTACGTAATCTCTTTGCTGTAATAAGCCAGTTCAAATATGTTCCGAGGACAAGTCCAAGAATTGTCCATCCAACATTTGCAACACCTGATAAATAAGCTAGTCCGGGGAGTCCCATCAGAAGATAACTACTCATATCTGATGCTTCAGCACTCATCGCTGTAACAAAGGGGCCAAGTTTTCTACCGCCGATGTAAAAATCGTTGACCGTATTATTCTTCTTTGAAATTACAAAACCTATGTAAACCATTCCAAAGAGATATACGATCATGGTCAGTAGAATCATAATTTCCGAACTGTTCATGTTTTTATACCTCTTATTCTATTTTTCTAGGGCTTTTTTCCATATAAGGAAAAAAGATTCCCCACACTGTGAAATCTTGCCTCGAAAATATAAAAGGAGTATAATTTCACAGTGTTTAGGCATTTTGCCATAGAATGATATATTAACACTAAAACAAAAATCATTCAATTTAATTTGACATGAGAATTTATATACTAAAAGGAGATTCAAATGGAACAGAAATTCTATCCATTACTTTTCGGTGGTGATATCAATGTATATTCACTTGCTCGCGCATTTCACGAAGAATACAAAATCAAATCTACAGTTTATGGAAAGTATAAATCTGGCCCAGCCGCTAGAAGCTCCATCATCGACTACCATGCATGTGTCGACAATGAAAAACTAGATACATTCCTATCTATAGTAAGAAATTTTGCAGAAGAACATAAAGATGCAAAGGTTCTAGTAATCGGTTGTAGCGATTCTTACGTTCAGCTCATTTCTGAAAACAAAGATAATCTTCCAGAGAACTGTATTGCTCCTTACATCGATTCTAAGATGCTAAATAATCTAGTTCAGAAGGAATACTTCTACAATCTTTGTGACAAGTATGATATCGATCATCCTGACACATTCATATATAAGAAAGAAATGGGACATGATTTTGAAATCCCATTCAAAGCGCCTTTCATCTGTAAGCCTTCTTGCTCTATCACATATTGGGAGCATCCTTTCGAAGGCAACGACAAAGTCTTCATCGTAAACTCACGTGAAGAACTTCTCGACATCCTAGACAGATGCTACGCTGCAGGCTATCCGGATTCTATGATTATTCAGGATATGATTCCTGGTGATGATACTTATATGAGAGTTTTGACTTCATACTCAGACAAAAACGGAAAAGTCAAAATGATGTGCCTGGGTCATACACTTCTTGAAGAACACACTCCTCATGGAAGTGGTAACCACGCTACTATCCTCACAGAGTACAATAAAGAGCTTTGCCTCAAGGTAAAAGCCTTCCTCGAAGACATCGGTTATGTAGGATATTCAAACTTCGATATCAAATACGATGAACGTGATAACAAATTCAAGTTCTTTGAAATCAACTGCCGCCAGGGCCGTTCAAACTATTATGTAACTGGTGCAGGATTCAATGTTGCAAGATACTTTGTAGAAGACTATATTTTTAATAAAGATATGGACTTTACAATTTGCAAGAACGAATCTCTTTGGAGTGTCGTTCCTCTAAAAGTTGCAAAAGACTATATAGTTTCAAAGTATCACGACAAGATGAATCAGCTTGTGAAAGAGCACAAATTCTCTAACTCACTTTGCTATTCAAAAGACCATAGCCTTCTCCAGAAGATCTGGGTAAAACACAACCTGGCTCGTCACAAGAAGAACTATGCTACTTACTACGAAAAGAAAAACTAAGATTAGTTCTAAAAAAAGAAGAGATTTTTATGAGAGATTTTAAAGGTCAGAAACTAGGAATACTTGGCGGAATGGGACCACAGGCCACTCAGGTCTTATACCAGTGGATTTTAGATCGCACAGACGCGAAAAAAGATCAGGAGCACATCCCAACCGTAATTTTAAGCGATACAATCATGCCAGACCGAACTTCTGCTATCCTATCCGGTAACACAAAAGAAGTTTTCGAAAAGATGCTCGACGATTGTAAAACCCTCGAATCAGTCGGCTGTTCCTGCATCGCAATTCCTTGCAATACATCACACTACTTCGCAGATGACATTCAAAAGGAAATAAACATTCCAATCATCCACATGCCTCGCGAAACAGTAAAGCGAATCAAGGAAAACAAGTCTCATAAGAAAGTAGCCATCCTTGCAACGGATGGTACCCTAGCAACCGGCATCTACAAAAAAGAATTAGAAAAAGCCGGCCTAATCCCTTATGAACCGACCGACGAAATCCAAAAAACAGTCATGAGCTTAATCTACGATGAAATCAAGAAAGGGGAAAAAGGTAACCGCCAGACTTTCTCCGTTATAGATAAAGCCATCCACGAAGCCGGTTGCGACTGCGCCATCCTCGGCTGCACCGAACTCTCCGTCTACAGAGAGTACCACAACCTTCCAGCGTACTACATCGACGCCATGGAAGTCCTCGCCGAAAGCGCAATCAAATTCTTCGGCCTAACACCAATAGAAGTATAAAAAAGCCCAATTCCTTCTGATTCGAAAAAGAATCAGAAGGAATTGGGTTTTATTTTGTGCTGCGAGAAATTTACGGATACCACACCTCCCCTAACTTGCTTTCATCCGTATATTTTAAAGCAAGTTGGCTTCTCCTACGGATACCTCACGACTTAATCACACACTTCATCCGTACCAAACCTTCGCTTTCCGAAAAATATACAGATACCTCCCTATCCCTAACTCGCTTTCATCCGTAAGAATTAAAACCACTCGTCTCGTATTCGAGAAAAGAATCCTCGACGTGTGGTTTTAATTTTGTGCTACGAGAAATTCACGGATACCACACCTCACCTAACTTGCTTTCATCCGTAAATTTTAAAGCAAGTTGGCTTCTCCTACGGATACCTCACGACTTAATCACTCACTTCATCCGTACCAAACCTTCGCTTTCCTAAAAATATACGGATACCTCACTATCTTTAACTCGCTTTCATACGTAAGAATTAAAACCACTCGTCTCGTATTCGAAAAAAGAATCCTCGACGTGTGGTTTTAATTTTGTGCTGCGAGGAATTTACGGATACCACGCCTCCCCTAACTTGCTTTCATCCGTATGAATTAAAACCACTCGTCTCGTATTCGAAAAAAGAATCCTCGACGTGTGGTTTTAATTTTGTGCTGCAAGAAATTTACGGATACCACACCTACCCTAACTCGCTTTCATCCGTAAGAATTAAAACCACTCGTCTCGTATTCGAAAAAAGAATCCTCGACGTGTGGTTTTAATTTTGTGCTGCGAGAAATTTACGGATACCTCACCTCCCCTAACTTGCTTTCATCCGTAAATTTTAAAGCAAGTTGGCTTCTCCTACGGATACCTCACGACTTAATCACTCACTTCATCCGTACCAAACCTTCGCTTTCCTAAAAATATACGGATACCTCACTATCTCTAACTCGCTTTCATCCGTATGAATTAAAACCACTCGTCTCGTATTCGAAAAAAGAATCATCGACATGTGGTTTTAATTTTGTACTGCAAGAAATTTACGGATACCACACCTACCCTAACTTGCTTTCATCCGTAAATTTTAAAGCAAGTTAAAACAGACCATTTCCATTTATCCATCCTGCTTGATTACAAAATATCTACAAATGCAGGTTTGTCAAGAACTAGCCACGTAGTGGTGCTTCGCATTCTTGACAAACCTGCATTTGTAGAAAAAACAATCAAACAAGCAGGATGGATAAATATAGGATTCCAACAATCTCTTCCTTTTACGTCGCAGCATATAGTTTGCGGGGTTTTAGGTTTAAGGAAAGATTCGATATTAGGCAATTAAATATGCAGTGAGTAGTGGGAATCTTTATTTATGAAGATGTTTAGGGAGAGTTAACTAAACAAAAGCAACTGTCCGTAAAACACCCGAGGACTGTCTGAGCTTCCGAAAGGAAGCGAGTTCCGCAGGGTGTTTTATAATAAAGACAGTTGCTTTTTAGTTTACTCTCCCTTTACATCGGAATCCTTATAAAGATTCCCACTACTCACTGCATATTTAATTATCTAAAAACAATATTTTTTCCTTAAACCAAAAACCCCAAAAACAAATTTGATAATCCCAAGAAAATAAAGAACCCCAGCACGTCCGTTGCTGTTGTTACAAAAATAGATGAGGCTATCGCAGGATCTGCGTGTATCTTCTTTAAAATCACAGGAACCAAGAAACCAAAAAGGCCTGCTACGACCAGGTTACCGATCATCGCTAAAAGAACGATAAGTCCAAGGAATGGATTGTTATAAACAAGAGCTACGATAATACCTGTGGCGGCTCCGGTTGCTGCACCGTTTACAACGCCTAGCATCAGTTCCTTGCCAAAAGCTCGAAGAGAATCCTTTAAGTCGATATCCTCCTGAGAAAGCTCACGAACAAGAATGGACATAGTCTGTGTTCCGGCGTTTCCGCCCATGCCACTGACGATAGTCATAATAGCGGAAAGAGCTACGACCTGCTCGATCGTAGACTCAAAAAGTTTTACTGTAAAAGATGCTAAAAAAGCTGTGAGCAAATTCAAGAAAAGCCAAGGAAGACGCATCTTTACGGATTCGAGCAAAGTGCTGTCCATGCTTTCTTCCTTGCTAACGCCGGCCAACTGGAGAATATCTTCATCGTACTCTTCTACGATTACATCGATGATATCATCTACAGTTACAATACCGACTATCTGATTGGTTTTTGTCACGACAGGGATTGCATCCAAATCGTATCTTGAAACCATCCTCGCAACCTCTTCCTGATCCACTTCAGGTTCAACTGAGATCACATGGTCATTCATAACATCTTTTATTTTTACTGTACGGGAAGCATTTAAAAGATCTCGTAAATCGCAGACGCCGACAAGCTGTCTCTTATCATTTATTACAAAAATCGTCTCGATAACTTCTGTCTTCGGACCGATTTCAATTATCTTCTGGAAGCCTTCATAGACCGACAAATCTTCTTTTATCGCTATATAGGCAGTTGTCATAATACCGCCGGCTGAATCCTCAGGATACTGAAGAAGTTCACTGATAATCTTACGATCAGATGCCTTCATCAGATTCACAACAGTCTTCCTACGACCAATTGGAAAATCCCCGAGCATATCTACGATATCATCCTTCTGCATATAAGAAAAAGCAACAAGAAGCCTGTCATTATCAAGATTGTGGGCAATCCTGATTCTGTCTCTATCATCCGATTGCTCCATCAGACTCGCCAGCTGATTCTCATCTAAAACCTGAAGCAAAGACTTCATCATATCAGGCTCTAAATCAGAAACCTCCTGCGCAAAATCGATAGGCTCCCTCTCCTCGATATAATTGTCGAGAGCCTCTTTATCCTGATTTTCGATTATCGAAATCAAATCATAAATTGTCTTAAATTCTTCCATGGCACCCACCCTAAAAATTTATAAACCTTATTAATTATAACTTACTTCAAAATGTTTATCGAGTGGAAAAAAGACTCAGAAATGCCTTTCTGATGCCTATTGGAAACAGTTTGTTTCCACAACTCAAAAAAATACTTCCAATATAAAAATTTATGTTATAATCGAAAACCTATTTTGTCTTTTAGGGTAACAAAAATGGGAACAACATTAATCAAGGAGGAAACATGAACCAAAATCCTAAAAAAGAAACAAATGCTATTCCTTTTTTCCATAGTCTAAAAACAAGACTTGTTTTGACTATGCTACTAATAGCAGCACTTCCACTAATCTTAATCGTATCAATTACATACATTCAATCTACATCAAAAGCAAAAGACGATGCGAAAGCTAATCTTGTATGGCAGGCAAAATTCCTAGAGTCATCCATTAACACAATTATTACAGACAACAAATCAGCTCTAAAAACCCTAGCTTCATCTCCAGAAGTTATAAACTTCCTAGAGAGTGACGGACAGAGTTCACCTGATAATATTTATCATCAGATGGATGCAATTAACGACATGTACGAAGACAAAAACACAATCGTTCTTTCTAACAACAAAGGTATGATGGTACTTCGAAGCGACAAGGGAACTTGTGTAGATATCTCTTCAAGAGATTACTACAAGAAGGCCTTTAGCGGAAAAGACTGTACTTCAAGCGTATTTGTTAGTAACTCAACAAACGCTAGAAATATGTGTATCGCTGTACCTGTAAAAAATATGAATGGCGATGTAATCGGTGTACTTCACAGAAGTTTCGATCTAAACGATTTCCACAAACTTCTTGCAAAGAACAGTAAAGAGGCCTTTCTGGTTGATAACACTGGTATCCTTGCAGCTCATTCACAGTATGAAATCAAAGTTAATGACAAACCAGTCGACTTTTCACAGTCACCTTATATGACATCAGATGTAGCTGAAGACACATATGAAAGCAACGCAACTGGACATGCTACATATGTTTCATACATCAAGGAACCGGTTTCCGGATATACAGTTTGTATCGCTACAAGTGTAAGTGGTGTAACAGCTCAGGCAAGACGTGGCGCCCTTTCAGGTATTATCCTTGGTGTAGTAACACTTATACTAGTTGCAATCATCTCCTTCATGATTTCACTCAACTTCATAAGACCTATCACTGAAGTTGAAGAGTCAATTCGTGCTCTATCTGATGGTCGATTCATCGTTATCAAAAATCACTTAAACAGAAAAGATGAATTCGGACACATCATTAGAAACACAAATGCTCTTATCGAAAAGCTAAGAGGAATTGTTGATCATATCAAGAACTCATCAAGCACTGTTGGAGTTTCTTCTGAAGAACTTTCAGAGATGGCAAACCAGATTGCTGCCACTACTGAAAGCGTAGCTGGTGCAGTTCAGGAAATCGCAAATGGTGCTATCCACCAGGCTGAAGAAATCCAGACAGCTGCTACAAGCACAGGTCAGATCACTGAAGCTGTTGAATCTGTTCAGAATTCTTCAAACGATGTAAATGAAATCGCTACTAAGATGAAGATTGCATCTGAAGAATCTAGTGCATCACTTTCAAACCTTCAGGAATCAAATATAAAGATGACTTCAATTATTGAAAGTATTACGGAAAAAATTGAAGCCACACAGAATGCAGTTACAAACATCAACGAACATGTAACTGGAATTTCTGGAATCGCAGCTCAGACAAACCTTCTTTCACTAAACGCTTCAATCGAAGCCGCACGTGCTGGTGAAGCCGGAAGAGGATTCGCTGTAGTCGCATCAGAAATTCAGAAGCTCGCTAATGATTCTGAAACACTTGCACAGGAAATCAGAGTTGTTATGGATGAACTTCTTAAAGATGCTAGTGAAGCTGTAGTTGCTGCCGGTGAGGTAAAAAATGGAAACATCGAACAGCAGGCTGCACTTACAGAAACATTTAATTCAGTACAGGGAATGTTAAAAGACATCGAACATACTGTATCAGGTGTTTCAAATATCAATGATGAGTCAGTGACATGCGTCTCATCAAACAAAGTCGTTTCTAATGCTATGTCTTCTCTCTCAGCTATTTCTGAAGAGAACGCTGCATCATCTGAAACAACAAGTGCTTCAGTAGAAGAACTTTCTGCTACTGTTACAAGCCTTTCAGAATCAGCAAACGACTTGAGTGAAATCGCTGAAAGACTTAATAAAGAGATTTCATTCTTTAAATAAGCTAACAAAAGAAAACTATTCAAACTATAGAAAAGCCTAGAGCATTTGCTCTAGGCTTTTCATTTTAGATTTCAATAATCTTCATCACTTCTAGTGAATAATCCAAAAGTGATTCCATCTCATCATGTTTCTTAGCGTCAATCATTCTTGCAAAATCCATAAACTCTCTTGTCATTCTGTGATGAGGCTTATCTGGAACGAACTCATTTACGACCTTCTCACGGACAACTGCGCCCGCTGCATCCTTTTTTCCAGAGGAACCACTCACATATTCAATAGTGAGGTTCGGCGCGAGATTCGGTTTCCCATTTATTTTCATCGTACCTTTCTCGCCCTGGATGATAACAAAGCAATCACTATCAGAATCCTTTGCAGCTGTACATGTTGCAGTAAAACCTTCGTAACGCATAACGAGAGTTCCCGAAGTATCGATTCCATTCCATCCATAATTTGGAAAATACATAAAATCCTTTGGTCCACCGAAAAGACCGATTACATAAAACAGATTGTAAACATTTAAATCTCGTAGACAGCCGCCCTGACTATCAGGATCAAAAGCAGGGCTTACTTCATGATTCAAATAGTTGTCATATTTACTTGAATACTGAGAGAAATTGCACTGCACCATCTTGATATTTCCAAGCTGTGGCAACATCTCTTTCATAGTATCAAAGACATCATTATGAAGTACTGTTATCGCTTCAAAAAGGAAATGTCCATTATCACAAGCCAGACACGCAAGCTCTTCCGCCTGCTGATAAGTACCTGTGAAAGGCTTTTCGAGGATAACATTTTTCCCAGAAAGAATAGCCATCTTCGCATAATCGTAATGCGCGCTATTTACAAGTCCGATGTAAACTGTATCGATGTCAGCGTTCATAAGAAGTTCTTCATAATCCACATAAACTTCGTCGATATCGTATTTCTCAGCCAACTCCTCCCCTCTAGCTTTGCTGTGTGGTCTCGCATAGATAGCCTTTAGCTCGATGTTTGGAATAGGTACCATGGAAAAAAGTGCTTCCTCAACAATATTTCCAGAACCAATAATCGCTAGCTTCATAAGAATTCTCCTATTTGTTGTTTACAATGAGTTCTCAAAAATCTTCTTGATATCTGCTTCGTTAAGTGGAACCCAAGCATTCTCAAGTCCTTCATTTATAGCTACATGATGTGCCATCTCATCTAGTCTCTTTTCATCGATTCCAACCTCTCTAAGTGTCATAGGAATTCCCATAGATACGAAGAAATCGTATGTCTCTTTGATAGCCTTCTTTGCTATTTCAAATTTATCAAGTTTAGAATCGATTCCAAATACATTTACTCCGTATTTTACAAAACGATCTACTGTCTTATCGCTAAGAACATATTCCATCCAACGTGGTGTGATGATAGCAAGTCCTTCACCATGTGTTATGTCATAATATGCTGAAAGAGCATGCTCCATACCATGAAGTGGCCAGTATGATTCACTGTTTCCAAGAGAATAGATTCCGTTACAACCATATGTACATGTAAGCATCATCTCTGCTCGGGCTGTGTAATCTTCTGGGTTCTCGAGACATTTTTTCCCGTTTACCATAAGACTTCTAAGTCCGGCTTCCATAAATCCATCATTTAGAAGTGTAGAATCGTCGCAGAAATACTGCTCCATGATGTGGTTCATGGCATCTGCACAACCTGCTGCTGTCTGTTTCTTTGAAACTGTAAATGTAAGTGTTGGATCTAGAAATGAAGCAGCCGGGTATAAATATGGACTGCTATAAGATGTCTTATCATTTGTCTCTGTTCTAGAGATAACACCGCCTGCATCATACTCACTTCCTGTAGCAGCGAGTGTGATGATGTCAACTATTGGAAGTGCAGCCTTCGTCTCTGCCTTATAAGTGATCAGATCCCATGGATCTCCATCGTATTTAGCACCACCGGCGATAGCTTTAGAGCAATCCAAAACAGATCCACCACCCACTGCAAGAATTACATCAATATTCTTTTCCTTACAGATTTTTACACCATCTAAAACACTAGGATCATATTTAGGATTTGGCTGAATTCCTGGAAGCTCGTAGATTTCAAATCCATCTAAAAGCTCATATACACGGTCATATAGGCCAATCTTCTTAATAGATCCACCACCGTAAGTAAGAAGTACTTTCTTACCATATTTAGCCAATTCCTCGCTAAGATGACCAAGCTGTCCCTTACCGAAATACAATCTAGTCGGTGTTCTGTAAATAAAACTCTGCATTTTCTCCTCCTTTTAATTTTAAATAATCCAAGTAAACCCTGTCTGTTTCTATTTTACCCTCATCTATATAGTCTGTAAATCCGGGAAACCATATAGATATAAGGTATTATCTCCTATGTCCAGATTGCCATAGCAACTGTTCCTAAAACCATAAGAAGCAATCCGAAAGCTGATCTCTTTGTTAGTCTTTCATTAAAGACTATACGGGAAAAAGCAATAGATACGATGATACTCAATTTATCGATAGGAACTACTACGCTTACAACTCCATGCTGGATTGCATAGTAATAGCAAAGCCAGCTTCCTCCGGTTGCAAATCCAGATAAGACGATAAATACAAGTTCTTTCTTATCAATCGTCTTTACTAAAGACTGTTTTCCTTTCAGAAATACAATTAACCAAGCCATGATGAGGACTACGCCTGTTCTGATTGCAGTACCAAGGTTTGATTCAACTCCCGTAATACCAATCTTTGCAAGTATTGATGTAAGTGCTGCAAAGACAGCTGAACCTACTGCGTATGGAAACCAGGTAGCCTTCGTTTCTTTTGCATCAGATGACTTCTTTTCTATCATAAGAAAAACACCCAGAGCCAAAAGCGCTGTACATATAAGTTTTACTGTGAGATTTTTTGTTTCGCCAAAAAGAATTATGGCAAGAAGAATCGTAAGAATTGTACTGGATTTGTCTATTGGTACGACTTTGTTTACATCACCAATTGAAAGTGCTTTGAAATAGCAAATCCACGATGCGCCTGTAGCAATTCCAGAAAGTACCAAAAATACATAGGACTTGGGAGTGATTTCACTAAGAGTTCCTGCCGATCCCACGATAAAGACCATCACCCAGGAAAAAAGCAAAACCACTATAGTCCTTACAGCCGTCGCCAAATCAGAATCTGTTTTTTTGATTCCGCATTTTGCAAGGATTGAAGTTAGACCAGCAAATAGAGCTGAAAAAATTGCCATTATAAGCCACATCATAGATTAACCCTCCCTTTATTTTAAGCATGTCATTCTAAACTTTCCCCTTAAAAGTTAGAACCGTTCCATCCCCAATCATTTACTGGATGATATGTCACATAAACCTGATTTCCAGGAATCCCTAATTTTTCATTGAATAAATCACAAATCTGTCCTGTAAGTTTATCATAAGCATCCCTTGATGCATTTCCAAATAGACTTACAGATACATATGCTCCCTTTTCAAGTTTTTCACCTGCAAACCATAAATCATAATCATCATCTATTCCAACCATTAGATAAGATTCTGGTTTTCCAAGTGTAGAAATAAGCTGACCGAGTTCTGTTTTGATTTCTTCTTTTAGTGTATCATTTACTTTTGTGGAAATTTTTGAATCAATGAATGGCATTTTTTAACTCCTCCATATTCTTAACAATACAAATTGCCCCTGCTTCTTTCATGTCCTCTATATCACCGAATCCCCATGTAACAGCAATACACGGAAGATCAAGTTTCTTCGCACCAACTACATCATAGATAGTATCTCCAACCATGACAATATCATCTTCTATCCCCTGCTTCTTAAGAAGATATTCAATAACATCATTCTTTTTCTCACGGCTTCCATCCAGGGTTGCACCTGCGATTTCATCGAAGTACTTTGCCATATCGAAGTGTTCTAAAACTTCCTTCGCAGTAATCTCAGGCTTCGATGTAGCAACATATAATCTGTAGCCTTCTTCTTTTAACTCTTTAAGTAAATCTATAATTCCAGGATAAGGTCTATTTTCAAATTTACCCTTTACGTTGTATCTTTCTCTAAAGATATCTACTGCTTTTATCTCATCTTCTTTTGGAACACTATGCTTTATAAAACTATCTCCCAAAGGAGGTCCAATAAATGTCTTCAAAACTTCTTCGTCTGGAGGAGTAATCCCCAGCTTCTTATATGCATAAAGAACACTTTTAATAATTCCATCTGAAGAATCTGTAAGTGTTCCATCTAAATCAAATAATATATTTTTATATTTCATATTACAATCCTAATTTCTCTAGTTCTATATCCGTCTTTGCTAACTTGCTTCTCCACGGCAGACTCCAAAATAGGGCTTCACCGTGGAAAATTCTAGTCAGCTATCCGCCTTCGACAACTTGCTTCTCCACGGCAGACTACAAAATAGGGCCTCACCGTGGAAAATTCTTGTTCTATATCCGCCTTCGACAACTTGCTTCTCCACGGCAGACTCCAAAAGAAGGCTTCACCGTGGAAAATTCTAGTCAGCTATCCGCCCTCGACAACTTGCTTCTCCACGGTAGACTCCAAAAAAGGGCTTCACCGTGGAAAATTCTAGTCGGCTATCCGCCTTCGACAACTTGCTTCTCCACGGCAGACTCCAAAATAGGGCTTCACCATGGAAAAATCTAGTTCTATATCCGCCTTCGCTAACTTGCTTCTCCACGGTAGACTCCAAAAGAAGGCTTCACCGTGGAAAATTCTAGTCGACTACCCGCCTTCGCTAACTTGCTTCTCCACGGTAGACTCCAAAAGAAGACCTCACCGTGGAAAAATCTAGTTCTATATCCGCCTTCGACAACTTGCTTCTCCACGGCAGACTCCAAAAGAAGGCTTCACCGTGGAAAATCTAGTCGCCCATCCGCCTTCGACAACTTGCTTCTCCACGGCGAAAAGCAAAATAGGGCTTTACCATGGAAAAATCTAGTCGGCTACCCGCCTTTGCTAACTTGCTTCTCCACGGCAGACTCCAAAAGAAGGCCTTACCATGGAAAAATCTAGTTTTTTGCAATATTTCTGCGCCGAGCCGGTACAACTAACTTTTGGTTCCGTTTTTAGGAACCCAAAGTTAGTTGTAACCGCTGCTCGGCGCTATATTATAAAAAACTATAATTCCCCTACTCTGCTATCCTATTCCACTCATACGGTGTATTCTGGTACACATAGTAATTCAACCAATTGGTATAAAGAGTGTTGCCATGACCTCGCCAGTTCATCATTGGGCGATTAGACGGATCATCATCGGGATAATAATTCTTAGGAAGATCAATAGAAAGGCCTGCCGCCTTATCCCTCTTATACTCCTTATCCAAAGTCATCCTGTCATACTCCGGGTGACCCATGCAAAAAATCTTCGAACCATCTTTTGTCATGCAAAGAAACATGCCGGCTTCCTTTGACTCGGAAAGAATGATTAGATCATCTATATCCAAAACATCATCCATAAGAACCGTCGTATGCCTTGAATGAGGCGCGTAGAAATAGTCATCGAAACCTCTGACTAGAGGCACCTTTCTATGTCTAACCTTGTGAGAATACACGCCGAAAAGCTTATGAGAAAGTTCATGCTTTGGAATATCATAAAAATAGTGAAGCGCCGCCTGAGCTCCCCAACAGATATAAAAAGTTGAAGTAACATGATTCTCTGTCCAGGCAAAAATCCTCTTCATCTCATCCCAGTAATCCACCTCCTCAAAAGGAAGTTTCTCAACCGGCGCACCAGTCACAATCAAACCATCAAAATTCATATCACAAACATCATCAATAGTCTGATAGAACGACTTAAGATGTGACAGAGAAGTATTCTTCGAAACATGATTCTTCACAGTAAGAAAAGTTACATCCACCTGAAGAGGCGTATTTGAAAGCGAGCGAAGAAGGGCAAGCTCAGTGTCCTCTTTCAGCGGCATCAAATTCAAAATCGCGATTCGAAGCGGACGGATATCCTGGTGAAAAGCCATATCCTCATCCATCACAAATATATTCTCTTTTTCAAGAGTTTGATTAACAGGTAAATCCTGTGGTGTTTTAATCGGCATCTATAAATCCTTCTTAATAAAACTTCATCCTTTTAGGGAAAAAATCATCCAATCATCGAAAGAATGCCTTCCTCATCGAGAACAGGTATTCCAAGCGCATTAGCCTTCTCCAGTTTAGAGCCTGCTGCTTCTCCGGCAATCAAATAACTTGTCTTCTTTGAAACTGAACCTGTACACTTACCACCGTTCTTCTCGACAAGTTCCTGCATTTCCTTTCTTCCATAATTTGGAAGAGTTCCAGTGATTACAAAAGTAAGACCTGCCAGCTTATCTGAATCATTTTCCTTCTCTTTGATAACCATATTAAGACCACATTCCTTGAAATCAGAAATGATTTCAATATTTCTTTCATCAGAGAAGAAATCATGAATACTGATTGCTGTTGTTTCTCCTACATCAGGAATCTCCTGAAGCTTTTCAACAGAAATAGACATCAAGTTATCTATTGATTTAACCTCACTCATAATTGTTGTTGCTGTTCTTCTTCCAACATTTCTAATTCCAAGACCAGCTAAGAATCTATCTGCATCATTCTCTTTTGATGCTTCAATAGCCGAAAGAAGTTTATCTGTATTCTTCTCTCTACCAATGATTCCCTTTTCAACAAGTTCATCTCTATGTTCCTTCAAGTGATAGATATCAGCATAACTTGATAAATAACCTTCTTCTAGAAGTGAATCTATAAGCGTTTCACCGAGGCCCATGATATTCATACAGTTAATAGAGGTGAAATAAGAAATCGTACGTGAAAGCTGAGCTTTACATGTTGGATTTACACAACGAATATCTGCTGTATCCTCTTCCACTACAAGCTCTGCCCCACAGACAGGGCAAACCTTTGAAACTTCATAAAGCATCTTTGGTTCTTTTACCACGCCACAAATCTTTGGAATGATATCACCTGATTTCTTAAGCTTATACACACCTCCGAGTCCAATTTTATTCTCTCGCATATAATCAGCGTTATGAAGTGTAACCCTTGAAACATTGGTACCGCAGAGTCTTGCAGGCTTATGTGTTTCAGCATCAATAACATGTCCGATAAATGCAAGCTTACCTGTACGACCAACAGTCTCTTCAATCTCCTCCATCACAACCGGTCTCTCTTCCGGTGGGTACTTGAAGGCGATATGGCCTGAAGAATACTTGCTTCCTGCAGGGAAATCATTTCTATATGCGATGTGATCGACCTTTACGACAGCTCCATCGATGTCAAAAGGGAGCTCACTTCTCATCTCACCAATCTTTCGAATTGCTGAGACAACCTCATCAGATGTCTCGCAAAGCTCATGATAAACAGTTCTGATTCCTGCCTTCTCTAAGATATTTAAGCCTGCATTATGTGACTCCATAAGTTCCTCTGGCCCATCCTGAATATTGAAGACAAACATATTAAGTCCACGATTCTTTGTAATTGAAGTATCGAGCTGACGAAGAGTTCCGGCTGCAAGGTTACGCGGATTTGCGGAAGCTTTTTTCCCAAGGCGCTCCTGCTCTAAATTAAACTTCTCGAAATCCTCGTGAGACATGTAAACCTCACCTCTGACCTCGAGATAATCATAATCTAAATCAAGTTCCTTCTGGACATCCGGAATCACATGCGCATTGGCTGTGACATCCTCACCAACTATTCCGTCACCTCTAGTCTCTGCGAGAGTGAGATGCATCTTGCCATCATCCATCCTTGTGTAACGAAGCGTCATAGAGAGTCCGTCGATTTTCTGCTCTACGGAAAAAAGAGCATCCGAATGTATATTCTTTACCTTGTTTACCCAGGAAACTACATCTTCTTCAGTAAAAACATCTTCGATAGAAAGCATAGGAACATTGTGAGTTACCTTCACACCTGCTTCTCTCTTTGCAACTCCACCGATTTTCTGAGAAGGAGAATCAGGTGTGATCCACTCTGGGTGCTCCTTTTCGGCTGCCTTTAAATCCTGCATCATCATGTCATAATCATAATCAGAAATCTCAGGCGAATCCTCGTTATAATAACGATTCATATGATAATCAATTTCTTTTGCTAATGCTTTGTATTCCTCAAAAGTCATGTTCTACTCCATTACACAAAAATCTATTTCAATACGATTTATTAAATCAATCCGATATCGCTTTTTAGCTTCTTTTCTTCTTCAGGTGTGATCTTTCTATATTTTCCCTCTTCAATTCCATCTATAGAAAGATTCATAATCCTGATTCTTCGAAGGTCATGTACATAGTAACCCTCTTCCTGACACATTCTTCTGATCTGACGATTCAATCCCTGTGTCAAAATGATATGAAACTCATTGTATTTGGATTTCCAAACCTTACAAGGGCGAGTTGTCACATCGAGTTCTTTTAGATAAATTCCTTCACTCATATGTGTGATGAATTCATCTGTGACAACATGATCTACCTTTACAACATATTCCTTCTCATGGTAGTTAGATGCCTTGTTTAGGGCATTTACCAAGTCTCCCTGATTTGTAAGAAGAATGAGTCCTCTTGAGTTTTTATCAAGACGACCTACGTTATAAACACGAACAGGGTAATTGATAAAATCGATGATATTCTTTTTTTCCCGTTTCTCTGCTGTACAGACAATTCCCTTCGGTTTATTAAAGAGAAGAATAACAGGTGCATCGGCTCCCTTTACAGGCTTCCCCTTATGTGTAACTACATCGCCCTCTTCAACCATCTGACCGAGTTCACTTGTCACTCCATTTATTTCTATTTCTCTATTTTCTATAAGCCTGTCGGCTTCTCTTCTAGAACAATATCCGACTGAACTTAAGTATTTATTTAATCTCATATATACATCCTCATCTTTAAAACGCTTTAAATATTTTAACAAAAAATCGGCTTCTAATCGATAGCAAACTATCAACCAGAAACCGATTTTAAAATATCTAATTTTTTAATTTACTGAAGGAGTTCAGTCTTAACATATCCAGTTACATTTCCGTATGTTGTAACCTTTGTCCAGCCTGAAGCATAGTTCTCATGAATTGTAAGTGGTTCAGATGTATATGCTACAGCGACAACCTGTGAAGTCTCATCCATATCTGCTCTTACACGAACTGTTGTGTTAAGTGTGATTGATGAGTTTGCCGAAAGTCCCGGAACCTCAACTGCATCTGTACCCTGAGGCTTTGTCTCTGAAAGGTCAGCCTTTGCAACGTAAGCATTGTGGTTATCGTTGTAAAGGATTCTAGCATAGTCGCCTTCAGTTGCATACATTGTAACTTCAGCACCGATATCTAAGTTTCCAAGGACCGTTCCGTCTGTACCAGCCTTATCATAAACTGTTACAGCCTTTGAAGTGTACATAGTCTTCTTATTCTTCTCGTCCTTCTTATCCTGTTTAGCCTTTTCTTTTGCAGCCTTCTTATCAGCAGCTGACTGCTTCTTCTTAGCCTTGTCAGCTTCTTCCTTCTGCTTCTTCTCTTCGGCTTTCTTTGCTTCTTCTGCCTTCTTAGCTTCATCAGCCTTTGCAGCTTCCGCATCATAGTTTGATGACCATGTGCTTGTTGCAGATGGGAGTGTCTCACTTAGGAATGTGTTTAAATCCTCATCCTTAACCATAGCCTCATTGAACTTCTCCTGAACCTTTGTCTGGAGATTCTTTACGTCATCCTGCTGCTCAAATGTAGCAATCAACTTAACAATCTTTGAATCCATCTCGTACTCAGTATTGTTTGTATTGAAGTTGCTATAAATATTATCGATATAAAGGTTACCCTTCTTATCAGTCTTTACATAGAAGAAATCCAGTCCGGCAGCTTCAGTCTTTATGTTCTTAAACTTCATCTTCATAGAAACTGAAACCAAATATGATTCCTTATCAAGACCTCTCTTTGAGTAAATTGTGATGTCATTATACTTCTCAACATACTCACCGAAGAACTTAATATAACTCTTCTCTTTATCAGAAATAGGATTTGCAACCTTCTCAAGTGCTTTTACATCACCGTCTGCATAAGCCTTGTAATAGCTATTCATAAGATTTACTAATTCTTCATTAGTCTTCTTACTCTCAGTTGTAAACTTCGCATATGCTCCTGCCATCGGATCACTATCAGCTGCTGTCCCGCTTGTACATCTAGCCAAAATAAGTGTGATAGCAATCAAAACTACAACCGCACCATAATATCTATACTTCTTTGAATCAAATACAATTTCAACAAATCTCTTCCAAATCTTCTTTAGCTTTTCCTTGTTAGTCATTGTAACTATTCCCTCTATCTCTAATAAATTTATTTACAAAACTAATCCGGCATCACTCGACGCCTAATGTAGACGACCGGATTCGAACCGGCGATCTTCGGAGTCGGAGTCCGATGCGTTATCCAGCTACGCTACGTCTACGTAACAAAATCTTAATAATATTATCAAAAAAAGCCCTCTAAGTCAATGAAATAATAGTGCTAAATACTAACCTTTCGCGAGGCGACGTTTTGTAACATTTATGTAATATTTGTTTTTGTGGGAACTTTTTTCCGGAAAAAAATAGCGATTCTACGTTATTTCTCCGTAGAACCGCTATTATAATTCTTAATATTCATGTAAATATTTACAAGATTTAATACTTAGTAAATACATCAATCTCATCTTTGAAGCCATTGATTGCTCCAACTGATTCCTGCATTTCCTTATCAATATCAGAAATCCTTCCTACAAGTGTAGTTGTATTTCCCGAAGAAGAAATAACTGCCTGTGCACTCTCTTCGGAAGCTTTTGCAATTCCTTCGATTGAGCTTACTATTTCATCCATAATTCTCTTTAGATTATCAGTCTTTTCTGAGAAGGCTGACATAGCTTCATTGATATGCTCAGCATCTCCTTTATACTGTTCACCGGAATCTACGAAACTATCATAATCTACAAGAACCTTTTCCTGCATGAAATCTAGCATCTGCTGTGAATTATCGATAAGAGAATTAACAGCTTTTACTACCATGTCATTGATTTCCTGGATATTATTTGCAGTCTCTCTTGAAGATTCTGCCAAATCTCTAATTTCATCAGCTACAACTGCAAAGCCTCTTCCGGCTTCACCAGCACGGGCAGCTTCGATTGAAGCATTGAGGGCAAGAAGGTTTGTCTGTGAAGAAATAGAAAGGATTTCACCTGTCAGGTTATTTACCTCATCTACACTCTTTGAATCATTGATAGCCTTCTTCATAGTCTCAATCAAAGATCCGAGCATTTCATTTGCCGCATCTTTGTTCTCACGTGCAGTATTTGCAAGCTCTGTAGCTCTCTCATCCATATCTCTTGAATAATCAGCGATATCATTTGACTGTGAAGAAATAGCATCTACCTCTTCTCCGATATTTGCTGTACCTTCAGATACCTGATGAACTGTAGAAGAAACCTCTTCCATAGAAGCTGCAAGTTCTTCAAGAGTTGCACTAACTTCACTTGCATTAGAATTAGAATCACCGATATTCTGATTTACATTTCCAATCAAATCCATGAGTTTTGCAGATCCGCCACCTAGTTTTGTGACAATCTTCTGCATGATCTCAAGGAAATTATTCATACCACTCGCTAGAACTCCAACTTCGTCATTTGACTTAACTGGAAGTCTAAGAGTTAAATCACCATCATTATTTTTAAGGGTTTTGTTTATTTCATCAATAGTATTTGAAGCGCTCTTAAGAGGTCTTACTACACTTCTTTCAATAATTATAATTGCTACTGCAATCAAAACCACAATCTCAATCATAAGGAAGACTGCATAATTTACAGCCTGATAGTAAGTGCTCTTTGCCTGCTTTGAAGCATCCTCTGCTCTCTGCATTTCCAATGCTGAAAGCTTCTCAGCTCCCGCTTCCATAGATTCAGCTTTTGCAAGCATCTTGTTCTGCATTACACCGATAGCTGTAACTGCATCACCTTTTTGCATTGCCTCGATTGCTGTTGTTGCATATTCTGTTGTATCACTGATGTCCGCTTCAAACTGAGCCAGAAGTGCATCCTTTTCTGATGTAGAAGAAAGTTTCTTATAAGCCTTTAGATCTTTAAGTGTCTGATCTTTGATCTTATACATCTGATCCATGAGAGACTTTACTTCTTCCATGTTCTTCTGTGAATAAGCGATTACAAACTGATCTAATACTCGCCATTCATGCTCAATGTCATACTGTAACTGTCCAGCTAATTTAACGCCCTGCATATAGTCACCAGAAATATCCACCTGTTCTTCGTGGACTTCTGTCAAACTATAGATTCCTACACCTACAGCCACTACAGCAACTACTGCCAGCAAAATAACTGGTAACAACAATTTAGTACGAACAGAAAAAGATTTCTTTTCTGTTGTGCTATGACCTTCCCTACTTTTTTCAGCCATAACTATCTCCTTCTATCAAAATAAACTAAAATGAAATGAACTCCCAATAATTACGCTTCATCTTAATTTTAAATATAACTATTCAGATAGTAAAGAAAACAAAATCTAAAATTTCTTTATACCAATAATTTCAAAGGCCACATTTTCCGGGCTTCTATTCTCAGTATTAATAAAGAGATTACCTGCTGCCTTATATGAGGCCTCTCTTGCCTTCATCATACGCTCTATTCTAGAAACCATTTCTTTCTCAAACATAAGAGAATTAGCCGGAAGGAAAAGTTCCATATCAGCTTCATTATTCTCAGACGCTTTTAAAAGAGGTCTTGTAAGTTCATCTTTCGTTCTCTCTCTTATAGTCTCAGGAGATGCTTCTAGAACTACAACAGAACCTGTCTCTTTCATAACTTCGATGTTATCCGGATTTAGACATACACCTCCTCCGCAGGATACGATGCAAGGTCCGCTTTCAGAAATAAGCTTAAGAAGCTCACTCTCTTCTTTTCTAAATTTCTCCTCACCATAGCTGTCAAAAATATGTGTGATAGGTAGATGGAACTTTGCTTCCAAAATTTCATCCATCTCGATAACAGGTAGATGAATTCTATCTGATAGAACCTTTGAGGTTGTAGTCTTACCAGTTCCCATAAATCCACATATATAAATATTATGTGTAAGTGGATCTACAGCTAACATCTCATGAATCTGATCCAAGAATTCTCTCATATATAAATATGAAATCTGTCCTGGAGCAGCTTCTGTATCACCTGCTGCAAAAGTCATGCACTGATGATTTCTCTCACCGTATAATCTTGTAGCTCTACCCATAATTCCTAGTGAAATACATACTACATTTCTATCAGGACACTTCTTATGGAAAAGTCCAGGAAGTGAAAGCATACGTCTTACATCTGAAAATTCATTCGGAATACAGCATACCTTTACTACATCACAAAACTTCTCTTCCATAGATGTCATAATATTTAAAAGCATCTTATCATCAGGTGTTTCCTTGAAATTATGATATGAACCGATTACATCGATATTTCTATCATGGGCGAACTTAACCAGACCTTCGAAATCCTTTGCCGTTTTATACTCAATATCGATAAAATCCGGTTTGCCCTTCTCCATGATTTCCATAAGAATCTCATCATAAGATGAAGTCATATCAAAGTATCCACCTTCATTTGATGTTCTTAGGGTAAAAATGATAGGTACATCCAAATCACAAAGATTATTTAAAATTTCTATCATATAAGAAACATCGAATCGTTCTTTATTATCAAAAGAAAGTGTATCCGCTCTCCACTCGATCATATCCACATGATGCTCGCTTAAGCGCAAACTTTTTTCCTTAATTTCTTTTGGATTCTTTCCAATCAAACTTACTGCCACTCTTGGCATTGAAGTCTTTCTATTTTTAAATTTGAATTTCATTAAAAAACCTCTATTTTTTTGAATTTTGCTATACCAAAATTGGACGCAGAATATTATAATAGCACAGGTACGCAATATTGATAATAAGGAATACTAAACATTCTCTAAAAGATTGTTTGGTTTGGTAATTTTAAATTATGAGACTAGACCGTTTTTTATCTGAAATGAAAATTGGCACCAGAAGTGTTTTAAAGAAAGAGATCCGAAAGGGAGCTGTCACTGTAGACGGCGAAGTAGTTCGTGATCCCTCTACTTCTGTTACTTTAAATTCTACCGTTACCTATAACAAAACGCCGGTTATTTTTTCCGAAACACAGTATTATATAATTAATAAACCTAGCGGAGTCGTAACAGCAACTGAAGATAAACATCACACCACTGTTTGCGATTTATTACCAGAGGGGGCCAGATCTGATATCTTTCCAGTCGGAAGATTGGATATCGACACCGAAGGTTTGATTCTACTTACCAACAACGGCACTCTTGCGCACAAAATGCTCGCGCCTAAGAGTCACGTTGATAAGAAATATTATGCCAAGATAAAGGGCGAAGTGTCTGAGGACGATATCATCGCATTTAAGAATGGATTTAAATACGATGAGGATTTGATTTCACTTCCGGCTGAACTTGAAATTCTCGATGTGAAGGATGGAAATAGTGAAGTTTATGTAACTATTCACGAAGGAAAATTCCACCAGATCAAGAAGATGTTTTTAGCTCGTGGAATGGAGGTAATGTATTTAAAGCGAGTCACATTCGGACCGCTCGAATTACCCGAGGAGCTCTCACAGGGAAACTGCAGAGAGCTAAATGAAGTTGAAATGAATTTGTTGTCAGAATATATGTAACACCGGGATATTATGCCCATTTTGTTGCTAGATAGGGGATTGGATTGAAAAAGAAACTAATTAACTTTAAACATATCTCAAAGTCTTATGGAGATAACCTCATCCTCGATGATTTCAACCTATATGTCCGTGAAAATGAGTTTATCACTCTACTCGGACCATCTGGATGCGGAAAGACTACTACTCTTCGTATGCTCGGAGGATTTGAAACTCCTGACACAGGACGAATCCTTTTCGATGGCGAAGATATTACAAATAAACCAGCAAATGAGAGAAAACTAAACACTGTATTTCAGAAGTACTCTCTCTTTCCAAATATGACTATTGCCGAAAACATCGCTTTCGGACTTAAGATAAAGAAGAAAAGCCAAAGCTATATAAATGACAAGATTAAATATGCTCTAAAACTCGTTAACTTAGACGGTTATGAGAATAGATCTGTTGATTCCTTAAGTGGTGGTCAACAGCAGCGAATCGCTATCGCAAGAGCTATTGTAAATGAACCTGAGGTACTACTTCTCGATGAACCTCTAGGAGCTTTGGATTTAAAGCTTCGCCAGAACATGCAGTACGAACTTATGCGTTTAAAAGAGGAACTTGGAATCACTTTCCTCTATGTAACTCATGATCAGGAAGAAGCACTTACTATGTCTGATACTGTCGTAGTTATGAACCAGGGTTATATCCAGCAGATTGGTACACCTGAAGACATCTACAACGAACCGGAAAATGCTTTCGTAGCAGATTTTATCGGACATTCAAATATCATGGACGGAATCATGATTGAGGATAGACTCGTAGAAATCCTCGGCGTAAAAGTTCCATGTGTAGATGAAGGATTTGGAACTAATAAACCTGTCGATGTTGTAATTCGTCCAGAAGATGTAGAACTAAATACAGATATGAAGGGATTTATGGAAGGTGTTATCACCTCCATTATCTTTAAGGGTGTTCACTATGAATACGATGTCATGGCAAATGGCTATGAATGGTTAGTTCACTCTACACAGTATTTCGAAGTCGGAACCAAAGTAGGAATCAATGTTATCCCGTTCAATATTCAGATTATGCATAAACCTGAATCATCGGATGAGAAAGCTGTGGAGATTGATGAATAATCTTAAAAAGCAGCTTCTTGCTGGTCCATATCTGATATGGATAATCGGTTTTATCATCCTTCCTATGATTACCGTAGTGCTCTACGCTTTCACAGGAGATGACGGACACTTCACTCTAGAGTACATGAAGGAAGTAACCTTGCATGCCCACATGGCTGCTATCGGCCTCTCCCTTCAGCTTGGAATTCTTACAACTATAATTTGTCTAATCATCGCCTATCCTCTGGCAATGATTTTAAAAAGCTTTAACTTCAAGCATCAGACCTTCGTAGTTTTCATCTTCATGCTTCCTATGTGGATGAACTTCCTACTACGAATCATGGCCTGGAAAATGCTACTTGCAAAGAACGGAATCTTCAATACCTTTCTAGCCTCAATCGGACTAGAACCTTTGCATATTATAAATACACCAGCTGCAGTTGTAATCGGTATGGTCTATGACTATTTGCCATTCATGCTTCTACCTATCTACAACTCAATGGTTCGTATTAAAAAAGATTACATAGAGGCCGCTCAGGATTTGGGTGCAAAGAGTATCACAGTATTCTTTAAAATCATCCTTCCATTGACTATGTCTGGAATCGTAAGCGGAATCGTAATGGTATTCGTACCAGCACTCACCTCCTTCGCCGTATCAGACATCCTCGGTGGTGGAAAAATCCTTCTAATCGGAAATGTTATCGAGCAGGATTTCATGCAGGGAAATCAGTGGTCAATCGGATCTGCACTTTCTGTAGTCCTTATGATCTTTGTCCTTATAAGCATGATTCTCTCACAGATTTTTGATAAAGACGAAGGGAGCGTAGCAACATGGTAAAAAGAGGATTTGAACGTTTATACTTAGCACTTATCTTTGTCTTTTTATATCTACCGATTACGGTTTTGATTGTGTTATCTTTCAATGATTCAAAGACAAAAGTATCCTGGGGCGGTTTCACACTAAAATGGTACCTTCGTTGTTTCCACAACGAAACCATCATGAATGCTTTCTGGACCACACTCCAGCTGACCATAGCATCCGCTCTTATCGCTACAATAATAGGAACTCTCGCCGCCATCGGCATCAGTTCCATGAAAAGAAGAAACAAGGCAATCTTCCTGGGTGCAACTAATATCCCACTACTCAATGCGGATATCGTAACCGGACTTTCAATGATGCTTCTATTCGTAAAGTTCATAAACCTGGGATTTGTAACAGTTTTGATTGCACATATTACATTTAATATTCCATATGTAATTCTAAATGTGCTGCCAAAACTAAAAACTGCAAACAAATACACTTACGAAGCAGCCCTAGATCTCGGCGCCTCAAAACCATTCGCCTTTTACAAGGTGACCTGGCCAGAGATCAAATCAGGTGTTTTTTCCGGATTCATCATGGCAGTCACTATGTCACTGGATGACTTCTCCATCACCTACTTCACAAAAGGTGCCGGCATGAATACAATTTCAACAATGCTCTACACTGAGCTTCGAAAAGGAATCAAACCTGAGCTCTACGCTCTATCCACGATTCTATTTTTGACAGTATTCATCCTACTCCTCGCTATGAATATCCGTAACGAGAAGCGCTCATCCCACGGAAAAAAGCCCGTAAAAAATTTCATTGCCTGCCTACTAGTGGTATTTTGCAGTGTAACTTTGCTCGGTGGCTGTGCACCGAAAAAGAATTCTACTTCTTCTAAAACACTTACAGTTTTAAATGCTGGAAAATATATCGACGAGTCAGTCATCACTGATTTCGAAAAGAAAACCAAAATTAAAATAAAATATGAAGAATACTCAAGTCCTGAAGAAATGTACACCAAATATAAATCAGGATCCATAAAATATGATCTTATAAATACATCAGATTATATGATTGAAAAGCTAATCAAAGAGGGTGAAGTACAGAAACTGGACTTTTCAAATATTCCTCATATAAATAATATAGATGAAGAGATTTTAAAACTATCTCATTCTTTCGACCCTAAGAATGAGTACACTGTTCCTTACTTCTACGGAACAGTCGGCATTCTTTATAACAAGAAAATGGTTTCAAAAGAAGAAGTTTCATCCTGGAAAGTACTCTGGGATCCTAAGTATAAAAATGAAATCATCCAGCAAAACTCTGTAAGAGATGCTTTTATCCCGGCACTTGTTTTAAATCACTCTTCACTAAACACAACCAAAAAGAGTGAACTAAAGAAAGCATTAAAGCTTTTAAAGAAACAGTATCCACTGACCTATGCATATATGGTCGATGAGACTTCTGATGAAATGATTTCAGAAAACGCTGCAATGGCTGTCGTATATTCAGGTGAAGCTGCAACAGCTATGGATTCCAATGAAAACCTATCCTACTCTCTTCCAAAAGAGGGCTCCAATGCCTGGGTAGATTCATGGTTCGTTCCAAAAACCTGTCAGCATAAAAAAGAGGCTGAAAAATTCATAGATTACCTCTGCACTGATAAGGTAGCAAAAAAGAACTTCGATTATGTATGGTATTCTTCTCCATGCAAGTCAGTTCAGAAAAATCTAACGGATGATTTTAAAAAGAATCCGGCTCTGACATTTAATAAAAAAACACTTGATAAATGTGAGTTATTCCATGCGCTTAGCGACGAAGATCAGGCTTACTACAACAAGCTCTGGCAGGAATTAAAATCACGTCTTTAAGACTTTTAAAAGAATTAAAATTTAGTTATTATATAAGCTGTAGTAAAAAATTACTGCAGCTTATTTTTGTTTGAAAATAAATGGGGGATTTAAAATGGACAAAAACAAACACTCTTACGGTTTACTACAGCAAACAATGTATGGAATGGGCGAATTCTTTAATGGTGGTGCATTCGTAATCATAAACACCTTCTTCGCCGCATTTATGACCAAAGCTCTTGGAATGCCGGCATTTCTAGCTGGAACAATTCCACTGGTCGGAAAGATTTGGGATGCAATCACAGACCCAATCATGGGAAACATCACCGACAGAACCAAATCCAAACTAGGCGCAAAGAGATTCTATATGCTGATCGGAGCATTTCTCTCTTCACTATCTTTTATCCTTCTATGGATTCCAATTAATACTGACAATACAATATTACTTTACATCTTCTATTTACTTATGTACTGCATTTTTTCCACAGGATTCACAGTCCTCATGGTTCCTTACAACGGACTACTTCCTGATATGATTGATGACTACTCACTTCGCTCGAAATTCTCAAATATGCGAATGATCTGGTCGACACTCGGCTCAATGGTCTGCGGACTGGTACCGACACTTATCATCACAGATCCTAGAGACAAGAGCCTCTACATAAAATGCGCTGTAATCTTTGGAGCACTCTTCCTCTTTACCTCTCTTATGACTTTCTTCGGCACATGGGAAAGGGAAAAAGAAGTCGTACACTCCAATCTCTCCGATTCTTTTTCCCAGGCGCTTTCAGTATTTAGATGCAGATCTTTTAAACTCTTTATCGGCATCTATCTTGCCGGACAATGCGGAATGGACTTTGTATCCGGAATGGCCGTTTACTATGTAGACGATGTTCTAAGAGGTTATGAGAATCACTACATCACATACCTTATGGGAGTTCTAGTCGTATCACAGCTAATCGGTATGCTGATCTGGGGACCTGTTATGACAAAGACTTCAAAGAAGACAACACTTCTAATCGGAGCTCCAATAAGAATCATATCTACTCTAGGTCTTCTCTTCTTCTCATACGAAGGCTCACCTATCGTTTGTGTTTTGATTCTCACAGCAGGTATCGGAATCGGAAATGCCGCTACTCTTACATCAATCTTTGCAATCATGGCTGATATGGCTGATGTAGATGAACTTATCACCTCTATAAGAAGACCAGGAACTGTATCCGGTATGGCAACTTTTGCCCGTAAAGTATCAGCCGGTGTGTCTGCAGGTATGATCGGACTTTTACTAAGTCTGGTAGGCTACGACTCAAACCTTGCAAAACTTGGAAAAATGCAGAGCGCCTTTACTAGAAATGGAATTTCACTTATCTTCGTATTACTTCCTGTAATCCTGGTAGCACTCCTAATCTACTTCGGTTACAAATTTCCTATGAAGCAGTACGAATTCTCAGTAATCAAAAAAGAGATTGCCAGAAGAAGTGATTTAGATTTTTCAGATATAACACCAGAAGAAATAGCTATCTGCGAAAAAGTCACAGGAATGAAATACGACGACTTGTGGAATCCTAAAAATGCAAAAATTGGAGGAAAGAATAGATGACAAAGCAGGAAGTATACGACTATCTAGACGAAAACAATCTATGGCATGAGATAACCGAACATAAAGCGGTTTTATGTATGGAAGACCTGGAGGATATCGATTTACCTCATCCAGAAGCCAATGCCAAGAATCTTTTCATCCATGATAAGAAGAGACATAATTTCTTTTTGATCACTGTTGCAGGAGAAAAGAAGGTTGATTTAAAACAGTTTCGTGCAGAACATAAAACCACTCCGCTCTCCTTCTGTAATGATGAAGAGCTAAAAGAAATCCTCGATTTATATCCAGGTGCGGTCACACCTCTTGGACTTATAAATGATAAAGAAAACAAGGTAAAATTCTTTATCGATAGAGAACTTGTCGATTTAGATATGTGTGCTGCCCATCCTATGGATAACACAGCAACCGTATGGCTAAAAACTTCAGAACTTATCGAGCATTTAAAATCACTCGGAAAAGAAGTCGAAGTTATAGATGTATAAAAAAATTCCCTTTAGGCGATATCACCTAAAGGGAATTTTATTTTAATCATATTCTTTTAAAACTTCATCAATCATATCTTCAAGAGTATCCCAGGCAAAAATTTGTAAATTCTTATCGAAATCTTTAAAGAATTTCTCTTCTTTTTCGCTAAGCTTATAAGTTTGAATCTGCTCCAGTATCACCTGAATGGTATCATAATCCATCTGTGGGACATACTCTTTTAATGCCAGATATGCCTGATGTATCTCCTCATCGCCAACGCTCTCTGTATGAGCTTCATTTAGCTTTTCTGAGTCGTCTACCTTCTTTAGCTTATCCTTGTAGGTTGCATATAAAGAAAGGAGTTTTGGAGTGTTTTCTTTGATATAATTAACATCCAATTCATTGCCTGCAGCTTCTAGAGACTTCGCAAGTTCTGATAGCTCATAAGCACCGATTATTCTAGATGTACTCTTAAGCGCATGAACTTTTATCGTATAAAGCTTATAATCCTCATTCTTTAAGGCCTCACTCAAAACATCAGAGTTCTCATCGATTGTCTCGTAAAAAGTCTTTAGGAAATTCAAAAGAAGATCCGCATCGCCACAGAAATTCAAGCAATCCACCAAATTAATACCTTCAATCTCTTTAAGCCATTCCATCTTCTTCGGTAACCTCGAATCAACCTCGTCACTCTCTTCTCTCGTCTCCTCAGCAAACCTATTCATCTTGACATCGTCAGGATGCATCTCCAAAAGTTCGCTCGGCAGATACTTCTGAATCATCTCTTCCAAATTGATACCTTGTACAGGTTTTGCAAGATAATCCTGGAATCCCACGCCTCTATAGAACTCACGACCATTCTCAGCCGCATTTGCAGTAAGAGCAATTACAACCATACCAGGAGCAATCTTTCTGATCTCATTCAAAGTCTGAAGACCATCCATCTCAGGCATCATATGATCTAGAAGAACCAAATCGAAATCATAATCTTTTATCTTATCTATACACTCACGGCCCGATGCTACAAGCGTCAATTCACAGCCCGTATCTCTAAGCAGTCCTTTAATAACCATGAGGTTCATCTCATTATCATCGACTACGAGAACTTTTGCCTTTGGCGCATAGAATCTTGGTTTATACTCAGTTTCATCGATTACAATCTTGTCCTGGTCGAAGTATCCAATCGGAGTATTATCTATAATTCTCTGATTCAATTCGAAGAAGAATATAGAACCTTTTCCATATTCGCTCTCGCATTTTAAATCTCCGCCCATAAGAGAAACAAACTGTTTTGAAATATTAAGTCCAAGTCCTGTTCCCTGAATAGCGGAATTACGCTTCTCATCCAATCTTTCGAATGCGGAAAAAAGTTTTTCGATGTTTTCCTTCTTTACCCCGACACCTGTATCCTCTACAGCAAAGTAGATTCTACAAATCTCGTCAGAAGAATCGAGTCTAAGTACCTTTAAAGAGAAGCCGCCCTTTTCAGTATACTTAACTGCATTTGAAAGAAGATTTAAAAGGACCTGTTTGATCTTCGACTCATCTCCATACATAACCTTTGGTAGCTTCTCATCGATTTCTACCTCAAAGTTTAGATTGGCACCCTTGCTTCTCATCTTTGTCATAGATACAAGAGAATGAAGCAAATCTTCAATCTGATAACTCTGCTCGACGATTTTCATCTTTCCGGATTCAATCTTTGATACATCCAAAATATCATTGATAATTCCGAGCAAAAGTGTGGATGCTTTTTTAATATCTGATGCATACCGATTAACAGTTAATGCATATTCTTTTGGCACACCATCAGTTCTCTCACGAAGAATCATTTCATCCATACCCATTATGGTATTAATAGGTGTTCTGATTTCATGAGACATATTAGCTATGAAACGAGACTTTGCAAGGTTTGCTCTATCTGCTTCAATCTGTGCCATTCTAGTTTTCTGGAACTGATAATCCATTATATTATGATAATTAGCCGATAGCCATAAGCCCAAAGCCAAACTCATAATCAAAAATCCCGAAGAAATAAGAAGAATCTTAAATACAAAAGAAAACAAATAAACTCTCATATTATCAAGTGAAATCACAACACCGATATAAGCTTTACAAATTCCATTTGAATCATATACAGGTTTATAAACTGTAATATCCCAATTCTTAGGGCTCTTATAGTCGATAGGCTTTATATCTTCACCGAGGCAAAACTCGTCCTTATAATCAATAGTGTATTTATCATATTCACCTCTCGTACCTACCGGTCTCTTCTCAACTCCTTCTGGCGGAATATCAAAGACAACCTTGTATCCATTCTCATCATATTGATATACAAATATCTCCTCTGAAATAGAAGAATTATCTCTCATATCTGAAAGAATCTGATTGGTAAGTTCATATTCTTCCGACTGACCTCTCTCCTCGATATAGTCATCTATATAATCGCCATCTACAATACCAGCAACCGATTTTGCCTGTCCATTTGCAACTTCAATCCTATCTCTTCTAGTAAAATCCATATAGATTGA
>JAIKZI010000036.1 GCA_024682375.1 Lachnospiraceae bacterium
TTCGTAAGCCAATGCAATCTGATTACGTAAATCAACAAATCTATTATTTACAGGTGTTGCTGACAGCATAAGGACCTTAGTCTTTACACCCTTTTTAATGACCTTATTCATCAATTTAAGATAACGATTTTCTTTATCATCATCCCCCGAAATTTTACCGCCATTTCTAAAGTTATGGGACTCATCTATGACAACGAGGTCATAATTTCCCCAGTTAAGTCTATCCAGAACTAAGCCATTAGACGTTCCTCTGTCTCTACTTAAATCTGTGTGAAAAAGGACATCATAACGCATCCTATCTTTTGCAATAGGATTATTTACATAGTTATCCTTATATGTATTCCAGTTGTTAGCAAGCTTCTTTGGACATAAAACCAGTACAGATTTGTTTCTGTTCTCGTAGTACTTGATTACAGACAAAGCTGTGAAAGTTTTACCTAAACCAACTGAATCGGCAAGAATACAACCATTATACTTTTCAAGTTTATTAATAATTGCCATTGCTGCATCCTTCTGGAAATTATAGAGAAGGTTCCATATCTTACTCTCTTTAAAACCAGTAGCTTCATTTGGCAAAACATCTTCTGATACATCTTCAAGAAATTCATTGAAGATGTTATACAACGTTACAAAATATAAGTAGTCAGGTGAATTTTCGTTGTAAACTGTTGTAATACTTTTTATAACCTCATCTGTAACGTCTTGAAGTTTATCTTTATCATTCCATAGCTGTTCGAATAACTGTAAGTATGCCTGGCTCATTGGAGATTCAGATTTCTGTATCATGTAGTAGGCATTATTACCACGCTCACAGCCAAGATCCACTGTAGTGAATCCATTAATAGGCATATAACTCTTGTCATCAACATTCATGAATCCCATCATGTTCTCATGAGTTACATTGGTCTTAAAAACTGCTTTATTTCGAATCCACTCCGCGCATTCTTTAGCTATAGCTTTCTGATTCATTTCATTTCGAAGCTTAACTTCAAACTCAGAACCATAGAGATTGCGTTCTCTTTCCTGACGAGAAATATAGAATTCTCGCTTTTCCTTTGCAGCTCGCTCTTTAATAAATGTTGGTGAAGTAAAAATAAACCTAAGTTCTTTTACGCTACTCAATTCTTTCTTTAATTCAGAAAACGCGTAAATTGAAAAACACGCAGCAGCAATAGAAACCTTACTACCAGATTTCATTTCTTCACTTAAATCCTCACGCAAAGTCTGGTTCACATTATCTATTAACTTCATTCCACCTATCATTGAATCCATGGTAAATCTCCTTGTTAACAGTTACTTACATTTTTTCAATTTTACAAAATTGTTTGTCCCTTAAAACGGACAGAACACAACAATTTTCTTACTTGTTCTTATCAATACTAATTATGTCCCCGAAATCGCAATCCAACTCCATGCATATTTTCTCCAAGACACTCATGGACACAGTATCACCCCTGCTCATCTTGGCAAGTGTGCTGCTACTGATTCCGATGTTTTCGTTCTCAACAAGATCCATCTTTTTCATGTTCTTGTCTATTAATAATTTCCATAATCCGTTATAAGATACAGCCATATAATTCCTCTCTTATGGGGATTACCCATATTTGTGAAGAACCTTACGGTTCCTATAAATAGTTCTAGATTACATTATATGCTTCTATCCATATAAATCCAAATTAAACTTTTGAGTTTTCGAAAGTCTATTTCGAAATATCCATCAAATACTTTTAGAACTGATATAGTTATCATCATCTTCTATCACTACTATCATTCCCCAATTGTAATGTTAGTTTTTAAATTGCTTTTTTTACAACAAAACTTTCAACAACTATCGATTTTTTGACACATTTATTTTTATAATGTTCATCAATTATTGGAGAAAGCATATGAGCGCTAAAAACCGTGATGTTATTATTTACAACAACTTAACAGAACTTATTAACGAGATATCTGTCCCCAAAAACTATCATGTCCTTATAGATGGAATTATTCATGAAAAGGAGTCTAAAGTAATCGCTGAAGAACTTGGATTAACAAGAAAACGTATGTACCAAATGTATTGGCAATATGTAAAATAGTATATGGATTATACCGATATGATATACCACGAAAATTTCCCTCCTATATCAATAGAAAAATATTATCAATTTCATGCATCCCACAGACACTTAACTTATCAAGAAGAATTTAAAGCATTAAAACAATATATTTTATCTAAACAATAAAAGAGCCGGTCTCTGATTGAGACCGACCCATTATTACCTACACACATCCTTATTTCGATGCTATACGCTTTACTATCCCAGATTTCTACTCTTCATCCTCGTACTCCGCCACAAGAATAGCAATAGCAGAAATCCCAGAACTTCTTTTTTCCCATCCATAAAGATTGAATTAAACACGATGTGGTTATGGATATAGCTCTCCGATGGACACGGCCTCTAGTGTGGAACGCATCTGCGTAAGTTTGTATGCATTCACTGCCGTAGATTTTTTGATAATATTTCCGCTCTGGGAAATCACATGTCCCGCCACACCGAAGATTTATGCATTACATTTAAAAGACTTTAATCATTTTCTCGTAAACTAGAGTCTCGTTTTCACTTACATTACCATCATCATGGTAATGTCCAAAAAACCATTTTCTAAACTTCGTATTATGTTTAACTTTATCTAGATAATCTGTTTGCTGGTCAGCACCATAATAACTCTTAGCCAACATATTCTGTGTACCAGTTGAACAACAATGTGTAACAATATAATCCACTTCATTATCGTGCTTAGAAAGATTATAACAGCCTTCTTCCATTTCTTCGGTAGATGCAATTTCTTCTTTCCACCACGATAAATGATTTACACGATAAGAAATACAATCCCTACTTAATCGTTTCTTTTTAAGGTCATAGTTCGGGGCATCTTTTTCTAATATTCCACCTTGAATATCATGACTCTTGGCTCCACCAAATGTAAAAATAGTTTTTCCCTCTATTTCAAATATCTGTCCTCTCATTAAATGAAATACATGCGGTCGAATCACATGTACTTTTCCACCATGCCATTCTTTCTCTGGATAACTATATAATCGATCAAAGTTTTCGTGATTCCCATCAATAAACAATAACGTGTATGAACGTTCTTCAAACCAGTCCAACCAATATTTTTCTTCTTTTGATTCACACTTGTAATTCCAAATTCCACCGAAATCACCACAAATAAGGACGAAATCATCTTTACACATATTCTTTTGTTCTGGAAAATTAGTCGTATTAAATCGACATTTAAAATCAGAATGCGTATCTCCCGTAATAAAAAGCATAATTAACCTCCTTATTCTTTTTCAGATTCCGTTAAATTTTTAAACTTTACGCTGCCTTTACAAACTTATCCTCATGACATTTGTCATCGAATATAGTGACACATTTCACTAGAAACCATAGTTCTGCTTCAATATTATTATATCAGGATTCAATACGGAAACATAAAGCCTAAATATATAAGGAGAACTCAAATGAGTACAAACGTAGTATTAATTGACAACCTAGTGAAACGTTATGGGGAAAAAGTCGCTGTAGATCATTTCTCACTCGAAATCAAAGAAGGTGAAATCTTAGGCCTACTCGGTCCTAACGGTTCCGGAAAAACCACGACAATCAACTGTTTGCTCTCACTCTTAACCTATGATAAAGGCGAGATAAGAATCTTTGGCAAACCAATGCGTCCGGAAAGCTACGATATCAAATCAGATATAGGTGTAGTTATGCAGAATGTCGCAGTTATCGATACCCTCTCCGTCTATGAGAATGTCGATTTCTTCTGCGGACTTTATATCAAGAATAAGAAACTTAGAAAAGAATATGTCGAGGAAGCACTCGAATTCACAGGACTTTCTGAGTATAAGAAATACAAACCGAAGAAACTCTCAGGCGGTCTGCTTCGCCGACTTAATATTGCATGTGGAATTGCTCACAAGCCTAAGCTAATCATCTTTGATGAACCTACTGTCGCTGTAGATCCTCAGAGCAGAAACTCAATCCTAGAAGGAATCAAAAAGATGAATAAAAATGGAGCAACTATCATCTATACATCACATTACATGGAGGAAGTCGAGGAACTCTGCTCCAGAGTCGTCATCATGGATCACGGAAAAAACATCGCCAATGGCACCTCACAGGAACTGAAGTCTTCTCTGATCAGTCGTGAAACCATCCGAATCGGGCTACCAAATCGTACTGAGAAAATACTTCAGGATATCAAAGAAATCAATCACGTCTATAAAGTGAAAATGGACGGAGATGATCTAATTATTAAATGCGATGGCGGTGACCACAATCTGGTCCACATCCTTAGCTACTTCACCGACAATAATATCCCATTCGGTCACGTAGTTACGGAACAGCCTACACTAAATGATGTATTCTTGGAAATCACAGGAAAGGAGCTT
>JAIKZI010000047.1 GCA_024682375.1 Lachnospiraceae bacterium
AGAATATGGTTTTAAGAAGAAAAATGTATAACAAACTGCTTGATTGGAAAAATGAATGTCAGGGTACAAAGGCGATAATGGTTGAAGGCGCCAGACGTATTGGAAAATCTACGATTGTAGAGGAATTTGCAAAGCAAGAATACGAATCATATATTCTTATTGATTTTGCGAAAAAGGATAAAACTGTAGAAGAGTATTTTACTCAATACCTAAATAAATTGGATGACTTCTTTATGCTGCTTGGAACATATTATGGAGTGAATCTTATACCAAGAAAATCGGTATTGATTTTTGATGAAGTTCAGATGTTTCCTCAGGCTAGAGCTGCGATAAAGTATCTTGTTGCAGATGGCAGATTTGACTATATAGAAACAGGATCGTTAATATCGATTAAGGAGAATGTAAAAGATATTGTGATTCCTTCAGAAGAGAGAAGTGTTACGATGTATCCGCTTGATTTTGAAGAGTTTGCGTGGGCGCTAGGGGAAGAGCAACTCTTGAATTATATAAAAAGTTGTTTTGAAAAAAGAGAACCTTTGGAAAGAGGTATGCATAATAAGGCAATGATGCTCTTCAAGCAATATATGCTTGTTGGAGGTATGCCTAAGCCGGTTATTCTTTACATCGAGAATGGCAAGAATTTTAATCTGGTAGATGCTGAAAAGAGAGATATTTTAAAGCTATATCGCAATGATATTATGAAAATTAAAGCTCAGTATAGAGGAAAAGTATTAGCGATATTTGATCAAATACCAGGATTGTTGTCAGGACATGAAAAACGAGTAGTTTTTAAAGATATTCAGGAAGGCAGTTATGCAGATCAATACAGCGATACTTTTTTTTGGCTATCTGATTCTATGATTTCTAACGAATGTTTCTTATGTAACGATCCCAATGTCGGACTGTCGATAAATGAAGAACGCACTTACGTAAAATGTTACTTAGGAGATACAGGTTTGTTAGTCAGCCATGCTTTTGATGAGAATGAATTGCTTGAGAGCGAAGTATATTCTCAGATACTTAATGATAAACTTTCAATTAACGAAGGTATGCTCTATGAAAATGTAATTGCACAGATGCTTGTGGCAAATGGGCACAAATTATATTTTTATACTCATTATTCGATTGAAAAGCATAGAAATGACATGGAAGTTGATTTTATAGTTTCCAATAATAGTAAGCTGAAATATCAGATGTATCCAATAGAAGTGAAATCAGGAAAAAGATATACCACAACTTCATTAAAAAGGTTTATAGAAAAATATAAATCTAGAATTGGTGAGAGTTATATTATTCATCCAAGGAATCTGGTTGTAAAAGATAACATTTTATGCATTCCTGCATATATGACGTTTTGTTTGTGATGATTGCTCCCGGATTTAAATATCAGTAGTTAATCGCATAAATTCCAGTATAAAATATGCTATCTGTTTTTTAGATAGAAGATAGCAAGCTGTGTACGATCTCGTAGATTTAGTTTCTCTAGAATAGTGGACAGGTAGTTTCGAATGGTTCCTTCTGAAAGGAAGAGTTTTTGAGAAATCTCTTTATTGGAAAAACCTTCAGAAACTAGCTGTATCACTTCGTATTCTTTTTCAGTGATGTCGAAATTCGAGTAATCAAATTTATCGGTTTTTCTCGAAGTGGACATCAGTTCAGGAAGTTTGTCTACAATTGCTCCTCCAAATACGCTTTGATTATTTATAGCTGCATGAAGGGACGCAGGAAGTGATTTATAGTCCTGTTTCAGAAGATAACCTTTTACTCCGAGTTTAAGAGCTTTGACGATGTATTCATCATCCGAGAAGGTGGTCAGAAACAAGATGACTGCGTCCTTATGTTTGGAAAGGATTGTTTCAGCCGCTTCTAATCCGTTCATATCCGGCATACGAATATCCATGAGAAGGAGGTCTGGTTTAAGTTCTTCGTAAAGAGATACGGCATCTGCTCCGTTTTGACCAGCACCTATAACTTGAAATCCATCTTCTGCTTCAATAATCATTTTTAATGACATTGTAATAAGTTCATCATCATCTATGAGTAATATTTTCTTTGTATCCATAATCTTCCTTTATTTCTAATTAAATGGCAATCTTGCAAATACTGTAAAACCATCGTTTGTATAGAAGTATGCATCTCCTCCGAGAGATTTCGCTCTGTTTTTAATATTATTAAGACCGATACCGTCATATCCTTCAGTTGCTATTCTGGATTTTTCAGATTCGTCTAGTGTTCCGTTATCTGTTATGGACAGTGTACAAAAATTGTAATTTTGGTGCAATATAATTGATACAGTAGAACCGTTTGAGTGCTTTATTATATTGGTTATAGATTCTTTTAATATTCCTATTATCGATAGTTTCTGTTCTACGGATAGCTCTCTGTCTAAATCAAGTTCTGTTTTTACCTCGAATCCTCTTAGTTCGCCTAAAATCTCATTTATGTTTTTCTTCAGGTCAATAGAATCATCATGAAGATCGTGTACTGAGCTACGCATCTTTGCCATGGATTCGTCAAGAGTATCCGAGAGCAGGTTAAGCTGAGGTGAAATTGATTCATTCGTGTTTACTGTTTTAATCGCTCCTAGAAGAAGGATTGCTCTTGAGAGAAGGTGACCTACATTATCGTGAATATCTCGTGCGATTCTGTTTCTCTCAGCAAGAGTAGCTAAATGTACTTCACGGTCCTGGTCTGCTAATAGACGTTTGTTTTTTTCGCGAAGCATCGATTCAAGTTCTGTGCTGTCATCGCGAGTCCTATGAAGCGATTCTTTTAATGTAACAATATTTTCATACATATGAAGTGAAATACAGGTATACATTAATAGTATCAGAAGTGCTATCGACTTAATCAGGATTGCATCCGCTGAAGTTAGGAAGAAGAATATTTCTGTTATAACGAAACTAGAAATACAAGTCCCATATGATAGATACTTTGTTTCGAGTAACTGGCTGCTCTCCATAAGGAAAAAAACGCAAACAGACATTACGGTACTTATGACCGTAATGTCGTCTGCGTTTATAAGAATCGATAATCCAGTTGCCGAAAGTGTTCGGATCAGAATGTCAAATAGCATATTGTTCCTTTTTCTTCGAGATTACCAGACCAGCTCCAAAGAATATAGTTGCAAATAATAGCTGAAGCAGGAGGTACTCAAAAAATGTTGTACTAAAAATCTCTTTTATGGCCGTGTCATTAATATATCTGACAGCAGCTGTGTACCAGTAAAGCGGCATGAAATGAGCTGCTTTTACAATGTTTTTTGATAGGAATGCCAAATCTATGAAAACTCCACAGAAGAAACTCATAGAGAGTACCAGCATGTTTGTAATCATACTTACAATATTTGTGTTTGTAGTGATTGTACTTATGAGAAAGGCGAGTCCGAGTCCTACCAGCATAAGTACGTATGAATTAAGGCAGTAGAACAGAAGCTTGTCATTATAGTCTGAGGCTCCCGTGATAGCAACTGCTATGTTTACCGCTGTTGTGATTATAAATCCGATTGTAATTACTGCGAGAATGGATGCAGTATTTCGGGTTTTAAATGGCATTCCGCTCACATTGATACGGTTTCTTACATCTTCTTCTTTTGTATATGATAGGACACCACATACAGAAATACATATCATCATCAGAAGTGTATAGCCATTAAAAGTAAACATACCTGTGTAGTATGAACGGTGGTTTTTGTCAGCGTTATCTATGACTGTTGCTGTAGTCTTCGAAAGTTTAGTCATGTTTTTATTTGCTAATTCGATGGCTTCGTTTTCGCTATAACCACTTTTTAAATATACCATAACATTCTGAATGTATGTATTTATTTTTTCGCTTAACAGAAATTGTGGAGCGGTTTGTCCCGGAGCCACATATTCGAGTAGATTTTCTGTCTTACCAGAAAGAGCTTTCTCTGAAAAATCATCAGGAATGATAAGAGCGTAATCGTAGATTAAGAATCGTACATTATCGTTCATTTCTTTTATGCTTTTGGTCTTAGGACTGACTACTTTCTGTGTGTCTTTTAGGTATTTAACAAGTCCCTGACTCAGAGTAGATTTGTCATGATCTGTGATAGCAACAGTGACTTTTGAATCTTTAAACATTTTGTCGCGGGAAGATGTAGTTGCTCTTGCAGATAGATTTCCGAATATGGCAAAAACTGTAAAGTATACTATGATTGTGATTGTACATGCTTTTAATGATTTAAGTATGGCTTTATAGACTGACATATTTTCTCCTCCTTAAGAAGAATGCGCTTACTAATAAGCATATTATGATCATAATGCTCATGATAAGAATATCTTCTTTGTAATCTGCAGTAGCTCCATATGTTGCTCTGATATACATTGCATCTGTCAACAGGGCAGCAGGGTTAATCTTGTTAATAATAGGCATATTGTACTGGATAATCTGTTTGATTTCTCCCCACATAAGTCCACTGAAGAAGGAGCAAACCATTGAGAAAAACAGAGGTACAGCTACCAGAAGATGCTCGTTTTTGATAATCGAACCCATTAGGGTACCAGTAGCCATTCCGACTCCACTACCAATTGTGCAGATGAGTAAGACAGACTGGAGTGGCATACCCAGATTAATATGCAGAACATTCTGGATGTAAGCAACAATAATCAGGTTTGATACGGATTGGAGCAGTATTCCGGACAGGAATCCTGCGCTGATTTTTAAAAGTTTCGAACCAGGTGCGCATTCTACTCTTTTTCCGCACTCAGACAGGTTGGCGCAGATACCATCCAGCATCGAAGTTCCTATCCAGGAACTGAAGAGAGATGTCATAGCAAGCAGTGCGTAAAAATACTGGATATAATGACTCGTATCAGCTCCGAAACTGTGTTCTTTCACGAAATTATGTTTACTCGTGATTGTATGAATGGCATCTTCGAGTTTCTCGGGATGGTCTTTTGCAACCTGATGTATGACGGCGGTGTAGTTATCGTAGGAACGTACTACCTCTGTCATGATGGTTGAGCTGAGACCGTTTGATGGAATGACTGTTTCGATTTTATTTTCTTTCTCGATATAGTAACCATCTATTTTATTATTCTTCATAGCTTTTTTGGCTTTGTCTTCACTGGAAAAAACTTTGTATTTTAAAACTGTTGTTTCGGCTTCTTTGTCCGAGGAGAGTTCATTTAGGACTTGTTCAAATCCGTTTGAATTTTGAATCTCGCAAACATAGCCGACGTTCAGTGTCTTAAAGGTATCTGGATCGTCTTTGATTAGATTTCCGAATCCAAGGAAAAAAGCGGTGGAGAGTACGATAGGAAACAGAAAGTTCCAGCCGATTAGCCAATACTTTCTCCCAAGTTCTTTTGTTTTGTAGATAAACATTTGTAAGAACATCAGTCTCTAAGCTCCTTTCCTGTGATTTCCAAGAATACATCATTTAGTGTAGGCTGTTCCGTAACTACGTGACCGAATGGGATATTATTGTCGGTGAAGTAGCTAAGGATGTGGACCAGATTGTGGTCACCGCCATCGCATTTAATAAT
>JAIKZI010000025.1 GCA_024682375.1 Lachnospiraceae bacterium
GAATATGGGATTATGAGGGAGAATACACTTTCCAAAGTGATGTAATTAAGTATATGAAAGTAAAGACAATGAAGATAGAATATTTTGATGGAACAACTAAGACTTATAACATTAATAAGAAGTATTCGAAGTCGTATTAAGATTTGTGAGATGGGGTGGAGGAAAGAAAAGTATTTAAAATAAAGTGATTGCAAGAAGTGAAAAATACATTAATGAGAGGAAAAATAACATCCGATATGATATAAAAATAGATTATACATTTTAGATGGTTGTTACTGTGAGATGTAAACGAAAATTTTAGGTGATTTGAGAATTTAATGGATTTATAAGTACAGAATATAGGATTCAAAATGCTATATCATACAAATAATGGGTCCAGAACGATAGTGACATCTAATTAGAAAGGAAACATAAACGATGTTTAATAAACTTAAAAGGGTGATATCCGGGATTTTTGTAGTTAGTTTAATGGTCGCGTTATTATCGGGATGTTCTCTAAGTAGTCAACATGTTGAAGTGGCTTACGATGAAAACAATAATGAGAATTTAGCCTATTGGGATGAAGTAACAGATGCAAATGTTATAACTTGGGATGATGCTAGTATTGTCTACTGGAGCGATGTGGATGATTACTCGGATGCAGTATATACACAGATTCTGTTTGATAATATTACAAGTGACTATCCTATAGTGGAATGTAAGGTTCTTGATTTTCAAACAAATGGAACATACTTTGATGGTGAAAAGATATATCAGCTAGTAAATGATGATTTTGATGTAAATTCCTTTATTGCTAAATATGCGGTTGGAACCGGCGTAATTGTTATATGTGTGGTGCTTACGGTAGCTACAGCTGGAGGGACAACGCCGATTTGCTGTTTCGTAGCAGGAGCAGCTGAAGGATCGGCAACTATGGCTGTAAAAATGGCGGCATTTAGTGCGGCGATAAATGCAGTGGATGAAGCTGTTAAGGGCGGAAGTTTGGAAGACATGATGTATGGTGCGATTGAAGGTTCTGCCGACGGCTATGCTTATGGTGCGATTTTTGGTGCAATTACAGGAGGCCTGAGCAGTAAGTATTGCTTTACCGAGGACACATTGGTTTCAACGGAAAATGGTTTAGTACCAATCAGCGAGATTAGTGTTGGTGACATGATTTATTCTTATGATGAAGAAACTGATTCTTTCCTGTATGAAGAAGTCACACAAATAATGGATTCTACAACAAATGAAACGGTTTCGGTAATAGTTGGTGAAGACAAAATAGTATCGACACCAAATCATCCGTATCTGACACGTGATGGATGGGTAGAAGCCCGGTGTTTGGCAATAGGAGATTATATATATACAGAATCTGAGAAATATGAACAGATTTCTTATGTAGATTATGAAAGCTATGAAAGAGAAATTTCAGTATATAATCTTTGCATTAATAATAGCCATACATATTGCGTTGGGGAAGCAGGTATAGTTGTTCATAACAGATGTAAACCGAATGAAAAGTATGCAAATGATACTTATTATTTTAAGAAGGGAACTCCACAAGCTAAGAATTATCCAAATGGTATTCCTTTTGATGCAGATGGATATCCTATCTTTGATGATTACGCAAAATACACAGTCAAGTTTGATTATCCTTCATTGGAGGGACGTGCAGATGGTACATGCTTGGTAGGAAATTGTACCAGTGATTTTGATCTTGCTAATAAAGCGGCGGGATTGCCAGAGACTCCGCCTGGAATGACTTGGCATCATCATCAAGATATGCAGACCATGCAGTTAGTTCCACAAGATTTGCATTCCCCTGGTTTTGGTGGGGCAGCTCATGCTGGTGGAGAGTCATTGTTGGAAGCATTTTGGGAAGCGTGTAAAGTAGTGATGTAGGAGGGGTTATGATATTTAGAGAGAACACAAAGGAATTTTTCAATCAGGATCCGGAATATGTGGTAGATTACTTGAAATTGCGTGGGATAGAGAATGAAGCATATAATGCATTTCTCCGAAGTCTTGAATTTGGATTGTTGAAACGAATGCGTTTCATAGTTGATGACAAGGAATTTGAAATAAGTCATATTTTGGGGAAATCAGATATTCCCGGTTATGACATTGTAGCGGCTAATGAAAACTTTGGATTATCCGAAGGAGATGATGTGGCAATAGCATTGATTACAGGAGATGATGCAATCTGCTATAACACAAAAAAGGGAGATGTTTGTATTGTTTATCCCAAGGAGGACGGGAGAGAAAGGCTTTTAATAAATGAATCTTTAGAGGATTTCATTAAGCGCTTTGAAACAAAGGAGGAGAAAAAATGAAAAAAAGAGTCTTAGCAGGAATCATGGCGGCAGCACTTTCGTTAGCTATGCTTACAGGATGCGACAACCAGATTAAAAGAACTGTTGGTAATGTGTTTGGAAACAGTGAAGTGAAATACGAGGCAAGCACACGCTTTATGTATAGCCCGGATGGCGGATCAAGCTGGTCTGAAATTATCCAGGAAGTCCCTGTAAACGAAACTTATTATCTCGCTGTAGAAATGCAGGTGGCTCAGTCTGAAGAAACAAAAGATGAGAAAGTTGTAGTTGCTACAATTACCATTCCTTCAACAAACGTCTTGGATTGCTATTTGGATGATCATCCCGGTGTAAGCATTACCGGTAGAGAAGATTCTGTGAATAATAGCGTGTCATATGATTTTGATATTGTTGCAGGAGTAAGTCCTGCAAAATTCAGGGTTGTCTTTGAGTGCAAGCCCCTTGAAGAGGGAAGAACGACTGTAGAGGTTGTATATGATGATACTGTTGGTGCACAGTGGGATGCTACCGGCACTATTAAATATGTTTCTGCTGATGTAGATGCACCTGTAGTAGAAGATAGCGACGCAGAGACGGATGCTGAAGCTGATGCTACGGAAGGCGGTGAAAACTAAATGAAGGGGAAATGGTCAAAATGTTATCTTTTGATAGGGACCATCATTATCCTCGTAATAGTCGCTGCGGGATCATTTACTTTCGTAAAGAGTAATATTGAAAAAGCTGATAGCAAATATAGCTTTGAGAGTATATACACAAATACGAGTATTGATTTTATTATCCCGAGTCCTTCTTATGAGCAAGTTGCATCACTTGAAAATTCCGCTGATACCGGGATAGAGGTGGTGACTCCCTATTATGAGACAAATACAAAAGTTCAGATTAACGGATCATCTTGTGAAGGCCTAGCAGTTTTGATTCCAAATGAGAATAAGGTGGATTATACACCATATTCGTCTGCAAGAGTGCTTGAAGGGAAAACACCCGTTGCCGGGCAGGTCGTGGTTGATTTGGCCTATATCGAAAAGAATGCTTGTCGTATTGGAGATACTGCTGAAATCTCAATAGCAGGAAGAACGATTTCATATGAGATAGTCGGAATAGCTGAGGAAAACATTTATTCAAAGAATGGATCAATCGTATTTGTTCTGACAGATGAAGATAATGAATCTATTCGCCAGGCTGGTATTACTTTTAGTGCTGCTTTTGTTAAGGCTGCAGATTATGATAGGTGTAAAGATTATTTATACTTTGAATATAAGCCTTACGGAAGGCTGAAATATCAGGATGAATTCAGTTCGGAAGAAACATATAATCAGCATGTGGCGAATTTTGAAGATGCTGACTGGACAAAAGAAATAACAAATTGTGCAGATAATTATGATTCGCTGAAAGTTAAGTATTTGAGTATTGAGAGTGCGATTTATGGGAACCTTATTGTCTACTCCATAATAATTCTTCTTGGTATTCTTATAATGAATGTAGCTTTTCTGAAGAGTGCTGACGTTCAAAAAGCTATGAAGATCTATATAGTAAAAAAAAGCGGAACCGTTGCTGATGCCAAAAAGTTCTATTCAAGAGGAATTTGGTTCGGGTTCATAGAATTTGTATTAGCAAGTGGAGCATTATACTTCCTCGTGGCTTCCAAGAGCATTATAGGATTGTTCGGAAATCAACTTATTAATCTTGGCATACCTATTGCAGCTGCCTTGGTGATTTCACTGCTTATGCTGCTTGTTACAGGTATTTATACTGGAAATAAATATAAGCTTAAAAAATCAGAAGTAGTTGCTATCAAGAAAGAGTTAGGAATCCCGTTAAGTGATAGTGAAAAATAAAAAGAAGAGGGGTAATCTGTAATGAAGACTTACATCAAGAATTATCGCTATAGATTATCCGGGATAATAATGTCTATTGCCCTTGCATTTTTGGCTGTGCTGCTAAGTGCTGGTATATTCGGGAATCGAATAAATGCTCTTAGCAACCAGCTTAAGCATTATCAGGATAGTGAATATAATATCGCTTATATTCTAAACTATAGTGTGCCGGCAGAAAATGAATTGATTTATGCGGATACAGATATTCAGCTTTTCTTAGATGAGAATGGAAATGAGAGATTAGCTGTTTCATGCTTGATGCCACTGGAGAATGAAGACTATACATTGACTGAAATGAAAAATGTGAGTGTAGTTAAAAGTGGAGAGGTTCTTCTTTCGCATAATGTCGCTGAAAAGTATAACTTGGGGATTGGGGATACAGTTTATGTTGAGTACCCTTACTCTCCCAGACTTTTTGAATTAGTAGTTTCGGGTTTGACAGATACAGAATATGATATAGAAAATCCGATTATATCCAACGATATCGGAATTGTTTATGTTGGATATGATAGAGATTATGTAGAAAGCACAAACTGCAAATATATTCTGTTTTCAAAAGAATCTCAGAGTCAAATGTTGGCAGAATATCCACAAGTAATCTCAGGACTTCTAAACAAGAGTGAGAGTATATCTAATGTATTTAATCAAGGAGTATATGCCTTGATATTCGAGCTGATTTTCCTGATTGGTTCGATTGTGTTGTGTAATTATTTCTTTTTCTCAAAATCATTTGGTATTCTTCGACGAATTTATCTTAAGGGGTATTCACGAGCTGTCCTTACTAGGATGCCATTTGTTGAACGTTTTATTTTTTGGTGTGCTCCATGTTGTTTAAGTATAATTGTAAGTAATCTGTTTGTTCCGTGTAATAGTGAACTCACGAAATATTTCTATATGATCCCAGTTTCTGTAAGTTTGATATTCATTGTGTTCCTATGGATTCATGATAGTATTAAGACGCATTGAAAGGTGGTTTTCTGATGAAGATTTTGGACTTTAATCCAATCAATGTAATAATAGGTAAAGAAGAACGAATAGTAGATGGTACACTTCAGGTTTCGTCTGGCGATGTTATCTTACTAACAGGACCCAATGGGTGTGGAAAATCTACGATTATCAAGGTTCTTATTGGGGATGTATTTGATTATACAGGGCTCAAGTATAAGGGCTCATCGGCGGTATTCTATAAAAGTGATAAGGAATATCACATCTTGGAAAGTCAATCTGATATGGAACTCTTTAGAAACAATGTTTGTTATGTTTCACAAGATGATGACTTTGAATCAGATTCATTGCTAGACTGCTTCATATCATCTATAGATAGGTTTGATATTTCAAATAAAGAGAAATATGTATTCGACTTTATAAAGGGAAATGCTGCATATGAATCATTCTATTATGGTAATGCAGATGTGAGATTAAATGCTGGCGCTAAGAGAATTGCCAAACGACTTGGGCTGAAAAATACGAAGTTGGATATAAATGAGAAAAAGACACTTATGCTTATGAGCATGAATGTAAAAAAGATGAGTGGAGGCCAAAGAAAACTTGCTAATATTCTTACAAATATAGTTAGGTATGAGTTTTGCTCTTTGATGATTCTTGATGAGCCTTTGAATAATTTGGATTATAGGAATGTTAGAGCCTTTTCGAATATTCTAACCAGAATCTATATGAATAAACCGGAATTAGGGGTCATAATGGTTACCCATTGTAGATCTATTCCAATAATAAATAAAGTGATTGAAATCAATCCTAGTGAAAAAAGACTAGGTATTGGTAAGGAATATAAGTGCAACTCTTGTTTTGGAGAAATTAACAAAGATGGGCTATATGTATAGGAATTCCTTATAGTGTCAAAGTATAAAGGGGATAGGTAAGAAAACTTATAGATTTATAGGAGTTGTATGAAAGTAGAAAAGATATATTTTGATATGGATGGCGTGCTTGCCGATTTTGAGCGTGGGGTAAAGGAAATATGCGGTCTTATTCCACCATCACAGAACGCAAAGCACCATAAGCCTGGTGAGGATGATGAAATGTGGGAAGCTATTAAGGCGTGCCCGCATTTCTATGATTATCTGGAACTTATGCCGGGCGCAACGGCAATGTTTGATGCTGTGTACAGTAAGTATGGGGATAAATGTGAAATACTGACAGGAATCCCAAAGCCAAGGCGTGAAATTGTTAACGCTACATCGGATAAGAAGGCATGGGTTAAGCGTTTTGAGCAAAGGAAAATTCTGCCTGATAAACAGGATTATTTCTATGTCAGATGAGGATCTTGAGTATAGTGATGGCTATCGATATGGCAGATTCCATCTATGTTATTAATGTAGGTGGTTATATTGGGGAGAGTACGAAATCCGAGATTGAGTATGCGCGGGAGCATGGTAAGGAAATTAATTATTTTGAACCATTTAGCTGAGGAGCACTATTGATG
>JAIKZI010000017.1 GCA_024682375.1 Lachnospiraceae bacterium
GCTTCATGAATATATTCAATTGCTCCTACATCAAGACCGCGAGTGGGCTGTACAGCTACAAGAAGTTTGTGGTCTCTGTCCATCTCTCTGGCAACAATTGCTTTTTGCTGATTACCACCTGACATGGAGCGAACGATTGTGGTTGCGCCCTGCCCTGAACGTACATCAAAGGCTTTGGTGAGTTTATCAGAATAAGCTCTTATTGCAGTTTTATTGAGAATCTCACCTTTCTGGAAATCTTTTTGGAAGTACCTTTGGAGAACCAGATTCTCCTCAAGAGTGTAATCCAAAACCAGACCGTGTTTATGACGATCCTCTGGTATATGGCTCATTCCGTGAGTACTTCTGTAACGGATTGATTTATGGGTAATATCATCACCGCAAAGAGTTATTTTCCCTGAAGATATATCATCAAGACCGGTTAATGCTCCTACAAATTCTGTCTGTCCGTTTCCGTCAATACCTGCGATACAGACAATTTCACCTGCTCTGACATTGAATGACACATTATGCACAGCGTCATTTGCATGGAGCTTACTCTTTACAGATACGTTCTCAACTTTGAGTATTTCGTCAGCTGGTTTAGCCTGGGCTTTATCAACCGCAAACTTGACGTTTCTTCCTACCATCATGGAGGAGAGTTCTTCCTTGGTTGTGTTCTTTACATCAACGGTCCCCATGTACTTGCCTTTGCGCAGAATTGAACATCTGTCTGCAACAGCCATGATTTCATTAAGCTTATGTGTGATGAAAAGGATTGACTTGCCCTCTGCGGACAAATCTTTCATAATTTTCATGAGCTCTTCAATTTCCTGAGGCGTAAGTACGGCTGTAGGCTCGTCAAAAATAAGAATGTCATTGTCGCGGTAGAGCATCTTAAGGATTTCTACACGTTGTTGCATTCCTACTGTGATGTCCTCGATAAGAGCATCAGGATCCACTTTTAAATTGTATTTGTTGGATAAATCCAGAACTTTTTTTCTTGCATCAGCCTTTGTAAGGAAGCCAAACTTACTGGGCTCTGAACCAAGAATGATATTATCGAGTACAGAAAAGATATCCACCAACATGAAATGCTGATGAACCATTCCGATTCCTAAAGCTGTGGCATCATTTGGATTGCTGATCTTTACTTCCTTACCGTCTTTTTTTATGACCCCTTTTTCCGGTGTATAAAGTCCGAACAGAACGCTCATAAGAGTGGACTTACCTGCACCGTTTTCCCCAAGCAGAGCATGTATCTCACCGCGCTTTAACTGCAGCGTGATATCATCGTTAGCGATAATGCCAGGGAATTCTTTTGTGATATGCAACATTTCAATTACATAATCTTCCATTTATGGCACACCTTTCTAAAAGTATAAGTTTATTTGATATTAATTGTACCATTTTGATGCTTTTTTAACTATAGATTATTGTTTTCTTCAGAAAAGAATAAGAATTAATTTATAGATAAGAATGTGTATAAAAAAGACGTGAAAAATGAAAATCATTTTTCACGCCCTTAATTTAATGTTTGATGAACAAATTAGTGGATGTTATCAAATTCTGTAACAGTGATTGTTGTAGAAGGCATAGCTTCGATAGAACTATCAACAGTTACATCACCTGCATACATTGAAGCAACAAGTGCGTTGTAATCATCAACTGTGAAGTTTGTCATTGTCCATGTATCTGTAGGAAGCTGAACGTAGTTGAGTGATGCATCATCGCCTGATACAAGACCAAGGTTCTCGGAAGTTTGACACCCCAAACCCTCGAAGACCAGTATTGGTCTATTTTTTTTGTAAATTTTCAATATCTTGTAGACCGTAATGCCGTATTGTAGTACAATAATACTATAACTTGTGGAGGTATTCTGATGCGATTAAACAAGGTAAAATCCAAAAACGCTGTTTCTTATTACATAATCCGTTCCGTCAGACGTAACGGTAAAAATTCTTCTGAGATAGTCAAAAAGTTAGGTACTGAAAAATCAATTAGGGAAGTTTAATTAAGAAGGGGCTGTCGCTTTAGATGATCAGAAAGTGGGCAATAAAACAGTAGCAAACTGTAATGAGATTTTAACTACATAAGATTAAAAGCAGGCTTCCCTTAATCAGGGAAGCTTGTTATATATTCGGAAAATCGTTATAATTTTTTATGTAACCGAATAATTCTAAACGAAAAAAAGAGATACAAACATGCAGGATAAACTTATCGACCTTCAACACATTACAAAAGTTTTCGGTAGTACTACTATACTGGATGATCTTAATCTCTATATAAGAGAAAATGAATTCTTGACACTACTTGGCCCTTCCGGCTGCGG
>JAIKZI010000019.1 GCA_024682375.1 Lachnospiraceae bacterium
GCGAATTGTAGAAAAGGAAATCGTCCTAGTTTTACAGATGCAGCCGCTCCAGAGGAGGCAAACCGCCTCTATGAATACGTCGTTTCCAAATGCCGTGAACAAGTTTCGCATGTCGAAACGGGTGTATTCGGCGGCGACATGCATGTCACACTTACAAATGAAGGTCCCTTCACTATCATTCTCGATTCAAGAGATCTAAACTAAAATTATTAGCAAAACTAGTATCTAGCAAATATCAAAAAAAGAGAAGAGGTTGAGCTATTGAATAAAACTTATAAAAGTATATAAAATACTGTTGAGTTTTATAAGTTATTAGTATAGGATAATATTGAAAGGAGCGGTATTTTGAATAAATATTATTCTATACATGAATTTTCAAAAATCTTAGGTGTATCAGCACAGACATTACGAAATTGGGATTCCAATGGGAAACTTCATCCTCATCATACTACTGCAAGTGGTTATAGATATTATTCTGATGAGCAACTTAACCAAGTAATGAATGTAAAACCTAAAAATCGCATTACGATCGGTTATTGTCGTGTGTCTAGCCATAAACAAAAAGATGATTTAGAGCGACAGATTGCTAATGTAAAAACGTATCTTACGGCAAAAGGACAACCATTTGAGATAATAAGTGATATTGGTTCTGGCATTAACTACAAGAAAAAAGGGCTTCAAGAACTAATTAAACGAATATCTCAAAATCAAGTTGAAAAGGTTGTTGTTTTGCATAAAGACAGGCTTTTACGATTTGGTTTTGAATTGGTGGAATATATAACTTCGTTATATAACTGCGAAATTGAGGTTATTGACAATACTGAAAAATTCGAACAGCAAGAACTTGTTGAAGATTTAGTTCAAATAATCACAGTATTCAGTTGCAAATTACAAGGTAAGCGAGCTAATAAAGCCAAGAAACTTGTTCAAGAATTGATACAGGAGGAAACGAGTGATGGTAAAAGCCATAAAAGTAATGCTCGTGCCAAACAACGTGCAAAACAGTAAGATGTTTCAGTATGCAGGCGTGGCGAGATTTGCTTATAATTGGGCTTTAGCTAGGGAAAAAGAGAACTATGAAAAAAGCAATAAGTTTATCTCTGATTCTGAACTTAGGAAAGAGTTTACGAGGCTCAGAAATTCTGACGAATATGCATGGTTACAAAATGTTTCAAATAATGTAACCAAACAGGCAATCAAAGATGCCTGTGCAGCTTATAAGAACTTTTTTAAAGGTTTACAGAAATATCCAAGGTTTAAGTCTAAAAAGAGTTCAATGCCAAAATTCTATCAAGACAATATCAAGATTAAGTTTACTGATACTCATGTTAAATTTGAAGGATTTTCTTCAAGTAAGAAAGCCAACAAACAAAAATTAAACTGGGTAAGACTTGCAGAACATGGACGTATTCCAACAGATGTTAAATATATGAATCCGAGAATATCCTTTGATGGATTGAATTGGTGGATCAGCGTATGTGTAGAATTCCCAGACTGCAAAGAAACCTTATCTGATGAAGGGATAGGTATTGATTTAGGCATTAAAGATCTGGCTATATGTTCTGATGCTAACAAGTATAAGAATATTAACAAATCTGCTAAGGTTCGAAAATTAGAGAAACGCAAACGCAGATTACAGAGGAGCGTGTCTCGTAAGTATCTTATGAATAACAAAGATACTATAAATAAAAACAATGAGAGAAACATAAAAAATGGATTTGTAAAACTTAGCAACAAGAATAAAAAGAAAGGAAAATATTGCAAGACTTGTAATATAGTTAAAAAAGAAAAGCTTTTATTAAAAGTAAATCACAGATTAACAAATATCCGTAAGAACTATTTGAATCAGACTACATCTGAGATAGTAAATCGAAAACCAAGATTTATTTGTATCGAAGATTTAAATGTTAGTGGAATGATGAAGAATAGACATTTAACTAAAGCAGTTCAGGAACAGGGATTCTTTGAATTTAGAAGGCAGCTTGAATACAAATGTAACGATAATGGCATCCAACTCATTGTAGCTGATAGATTTTATCCATCATCAAAACTTTGTAATTGCTGTGGAAGAATTAAGAAGGATTTAAAACTTTCTGATAGAACTTATAGATGTGATTGTGGAAATGCTATAGATAGAGATTTTCAAGCATCACTTAATCTAAAAGCTTATGGAGAGCAATTTGCAAGCTAACACTTAAACGTTAATGCAAATATGTACGGATACGTTAGTTCGGAATTTACGCCTATGGAGAGTACAAGAACTTGTGAGTAGACTGATGCCTGCATCGTCAAAAGCATACTCGTTGAAGTAGGAATGAAACATAAAAGTTTATAACTTTTTATAAGTTTTCAGTAACGGAGGAGCACTTATGAACGAATTCAAGAAAATCGCCTATGAAAACCAGGCGAATACGATTATCAAGAAATTGCAGCTTCGTCATATGGCAGGTTACTACGTCGACAATATGGAAGAAGCTATAAAGAAAGTCCTCGAATTACTCGGAAGCGACAAGAAAACGGTCGCCTATGGAGGTTCCATGACAATCGATGATTCCGACCTCAAGGAACGCATCGCTACTGCAGGTCATGAACTGATCATTCGAGAAAATGCAAAGACAGAAGCGGAACTAAAAGAGGTAAAAGCAAAGACCGTCAATGCCGATGCATTTCTTATGTCTTCGAATGCCATCACGCTCGACGGAGAACTGATTAATATCGATGGACGTGGAAACCGCGTGTCCTACATGATTTACGGACCAGAAAAAGTCATTATGGTGGTTGGCATGAATAAAGTGGTTCCGACGGTGGAAGACGGCATTCGCCGTGTTAGAAATGTAGCATCTCCTGCTAACACAGCGAGACTGCACGTCGATTCCCCTTGCGCGAAAACCGGACGTTGTGCAAACTGTCTGGACAATACCATCTGTGATCAGATTGTCGTAACACGCGCGTCCCGCGTACCGGAACGAATTCAAGTAATTTTAGTAGGAGAGGAGTTAGGTTACTAATCAAATTTGACTAGAACATACATATTATGAAACATAAAACCGTAAAAACCCTGGCCTTATTTCTGACACTATTTATTTTCATCGCAAGTTCCGGATGCCAGTATACCAGCGAAATACCGGACGCAGATACTAGTACCAAAGCAGAGTCCGTGTCTTCCTCTGTAGATTCTTCTGATTCCATAGAATCCGAAAATATCAATGAACAAGTAGAGACAACGGAGGAAAGCAGTTCCGAATCGACAGAAAATACGCAAATTGTAGATTTGGCATCCATTCCGGCGTATTCTGGAACAGCAGCTATCGAAATCAATGGAAATGTTCCATTTTTCTCTGCCGAAGATCAGACAAGAACCGATGCCTTTGAAACCTATGCATCACTGGATAGCCTAGGCAGATGTGGAGTTGCCTACGCAAATATTTGTCCGGAAATTATGCCAACAGAAGA
>JAIKZI010000004.1 GCA_024682375.1 Lachnospiraceae bacterium
GGTAAGTTCATATTCTTCCGACTGACCTCTCTCCTCGATATAGTCATCTATATAATCGCCATCTACAATACCAGCAACCGATTTTGCCTGTCCATTTGCAACTTCAATCCTATCTCTTCTAGTAAAATCCATATAGATTGATACACTGACCCAGGCAATTATTATAGTAAGAAGAATCGCCTCAGCAGCTAAGATTACCAGAAGCTTAACTCTGATTTTTCTTCTCTTTTTGTAACTCTCATCATCCCTAAATGAATCATCTTTAGAAATCTTATAATCCTTTTGGAGAGTTCTATACCAAATAGTTTCACTTACATATTTTGGGATAAAAGTACTCACACCCCAGGCTATAAGTACCGTAATCACTTTATCTATAAAGCTAAAGAATATACTTAATAGTAAGAATGCAGAGAAAACGCTTATTCTCATATTATTAGAAAAATTCTCTGTCATCTTTATCATATAGAATCGATCCGGTTCACCATTTAAGAGCCATTCTATTATCGAACCGAACAAACCTCCTACAGCCGTAAGGCCAAGGATTAAATAAAGCTTTCCTATTCTTTTTTCCAAAATGCCCTTAAATGAAAAACCTGAAGTCAATAAGGCCATCATAATATTTACAAGTGAATAATAAATAGAAAGTGGGCTGAAAAGTCCACAAATAAAACTTGAAACCAGTGCGGTCAATACACCTGATATCATACCGCACTGCCAAGCTACTAGAATTGTTCCTATTGAATCTAAAAAGATAGGAAGTCCCATACTTCCTGTTATATTTGCTAATACTACATTTAGAATGATTCCACTGATTACAAGTATCACATGGAATAGAGAAATTCTATCGAATTTCTGATCTCTTGCACCCATTCTAAAACTCCTTATCCCTGCTCGCCCCTAAAGTTTTAAACTAGTTTTTCTCGTGTAGCATTTCCATTTTCATTTCATAATATTTAGGAGTCATATCTAAATAATGTGGATGAGGATTTTCAAATCTCTGTTCCTCATGCCATATCTCATTTTCCAACTGATAAGCTACATAAGCACGAATCTCTGCAAGAGGTTTCGCACCAACAATCCTATTTCCGTCCTTTACAAAACATCTCTGAAGAGGTTTTGCTATGAAGTTCTCGAAGTAATTTTCCTTCCAAGGTCTAGATGGATCTATAAATCTAAAACGATTCTTTACGTCCACTTCCTCACCTTTTATAGCGAGCATATCGCAGACTGCCTTGCCCTCTTCATTGTAAATTCTATAAACCTCTTTAAGTCCAGGGTTTGTAATCTTTTCAACTGTATCTGAAACCTTGATACGTGGCTTCATCTCGCCATCTTCTGCTACAGCACACATCTTATATACAGCACCAAATACAGGTTCTGATTTTGATGTAATCATTCTCTCACCAACACCGAAAGCATCGATTGAAGCTCCCTGATCTAAAAGAGATACAATTGTGTATTCATCAAGTGAATTAGATACGACAATCTTTGCATCAGTAAATCCAGCCTGATCTAACATCTTTCTTGTCTTCTTTGTAAGATAAGCCAAATCTCCTGAATCAATTCTGACGCCGAAATTCTTAGAATCAATTCCGGCATCCTTCATCTCCTGGAAAACTTTTATCGCATTAGGTACTCCAGAATCCACAACATCATATGTATCTACCAAAAGGATACAATTGTCAGGATATATTTTTGCAAACTGTCTAAAAGCAGTAAGCTCATCCTTGTAATACATTACATAGCTATGAGCCATAGTACCGCTTACAGGCATGTCAAAATACTGACCTGCAGAAACAGTTGCTGTTCCATTTACACCACCGATATAGCAAGCTCTCGCTCCGTATATAGCAGCATCATTATTATGTGCTCTTCTAGCTCCAAAGTCAGAAACAGGTCTGCCATTTGCAGCTCTTACTATTCTTCTAGCCTTCGTAGCAATCAGAGACTGATGATTGATCTGAGCAAGAAGCTCAGTCTCTATAAGCTGCGCATCTATAAGAGGTGCAACAATAGTGATAACCGGTTCATTCGGATACATAATAGTACCCTCTGGGAATGCATACACATCACCCTTGAAACGAAAATCTCGCAAATAATCCAAGAACTTGTCATCAAACTGATTCAAAGAACGAAGATAATCTATATCCTCCTCTTCAAAATGCATGTTTGTAACATACTCGATAACCTGTTCCAAACCGGCGAAAATAGCGAAACCACCATTATCAGGATTCTTTCGGTAAAAAATATCGAACGCTACCTTCTGATCCTTATCTTCTGTCAAATAATAACTATTAGCCATTGTAAGTTCATACAAATCCATCATCATGGAAATGTTTCGCTTATCATATGGTGTCTGTAACATACCAGTCACCCTTTCAATCTAAAATCACAAAACATTAATGAATCTATGGAATGCTTCTCTGCCTTCAGAAGTATTCTTAAATACTCCTGCATCTTCAAGAACATTACAGAAAACTTTTCCGATTTCGTCCTTCAAAATCTCTGAAACATTACCATCATTAATAGTACCATAATTAGGCAAGAATTCCTCTACCCAATCTGCATGTTTTTCTAGATTTTCGTCTTTTCTGATTCCGTCAATATCGCGATTTATAACATATGGTTTCAAATCTTCCATTTCCTTCTTAAGTCTGGCAGGAAGAACTGCAAGTCCCATAACCTCGATAAGACCAATATTCTCTTTTTTGATATGATGAAGCTCATTTCTTGGATGATATACACCTAGAGGTCTATCCTCTGTAGTGATGTTATTTCTAAGAGTTAAATCAAGCTCATACATATCTCCTCTTCGTCTTGCAATCGGAGTGATCGTATTATGAGGAGTATTTTCTGTCTCTGCATAGATAAAAGCATCCTCATCAGTATAACCTCTCCACTTCTTAAGGATGTGATCTGCAAGCTCGATAATTCTATCCGGATCTCTGCCATCCAATCTGATAACTGAAAGTGGCCAATTTACAATTCCACACTTCACATCACTAAAGCCTTCTACACTAAACTCCTCCACGATAGGAGCCTTTTCCATGGCAAAGGTATAATGTCCACCCTGGAAATGATCATGTGTCAAAATAGATCCGCCTACAATTGGAAGGTCTGCATTAGATCCAAGGAAGTAATGTGGGAAAAGCTTTACGAAATCAAATAACTTTTTAAATGTTGCCTTCTCAATTCTCATAGGCACATGCTGTCCGTTGAAGACAATGCAATGCTCATTAAAATATACATAAGGAGAATACTGAAATCCCCACTTTGAATCATTGATTGTGATAGGAATGATTCTATGATTCTCTCTGGCAGGATGATCTACTCTTCCTGCATAGCCTTCATTCTCCATGCAAAGCTGGCACTTAGGATAAGCACTATTCTTTGCTTTAAGCGCTGCAGCTATAGCCTTTGGATCCTTTTCAGGCTTTGAAAGATTGATTGTAATATCGAGTGTTCCATATTTTGTCTCAGTCTTCCAGCAAACATTTTTTGCAACTCTGGTTGTTCTTATATAATTTGAATTACAGGATAAATCATAGAAATATTTAGTCGCATCTTCTGGAGATTTCTTATATAATTCAAAGAATTTCTCCTGAACTGTAGAAGGACGTGGCATAAGGCAATTCATAATTTTAGTATCAAATAGATCCTTATAAACTATGCTATCCTCACAAAGTCCTCTCTCGATTGCGACCTCTAAAAGATTATCTAGAATCTCATCTAAATCTAAATCAGACATATCAACTTCTGGATCTAAATACTCATCTTCTTTAAAAAGATCTAGAAGCAAATTGGTTGTATAAATTCTCTCGCACTCAGGTGTGAACCCCTTTTCAATTCCATACTGAACCAGTTTTTTGATGTTTTTCTGTAACATAAGCCTCTCCCGTTTACATAAATATAATAATTCTAAATTTAATTTCATGTTATAATTACCCCAGAATTAGGAGGTATAACATGTTGAAATTCCAACACGAACCTGCACGACGTAGAACCTGTCAGAACTGTGGCCGAGCTCTACCTCGTTCATGGACTGAACCACTCTGCGAATCGTGTTATGACAAGGAATTATATAGAGAAGTCAAATATTATATCCTCGAGAACAATGTCACGGAATTTGAAGTAGCAGACCACTTCAATATTCCTCTTGAGAAAGTTCGTCATTGGATAAAAGAGGGTTATATTGAATACAAAAGTAAGAACCCATTCGACTTCTAATTATCCTTATATATAATAACACTCGGAAACCGCATTTTCTATTGCAGTTTCCGAGTGTTTTTTTGCAAAAAAGTTACTTTTCTAAGATTTCATCAGCTACATATACACCACTGGCTGAAGCATGTGAAAGAGAATGTGTCACACCGCTACCATCTCCGATAATGTATAGGTTTCTATGATTAGCCGGCTGAAGTGTCTCATCTAGTTTTACTTCCATATTGTAGAATTTAACCTCTACTCCGTAGAGAAGTGTATCGTCATTTGCCATACCTGGAGCAATCTTATCAAGAGCATAAATCATCTCTACTATTCCGTCGAGAATTCTCTTAGGAAGTACAAGAGATAGATCACCAGGTGTAGCCTTTAATGTAGGGCGAACAGTTCCCTCGTCGATACGTTTCTGAGTAGAACGACGTCCTCTCTCTAAATCACCGAATCTCTGGAGGATAACTCCACCACCAAGCATATTTGAAAGACGAACAATAGACTCACCATATCCATTGCTATCCTTAAATGGTTCTGAAAAATGTTTAGCTACAAGAAGAGCGAAGTTGGTATTATTAGTCTTCATCTTCTCATCTTCAAAAGAATGTCCGTTTACAGTTACAATACCATTTGTATTTTCATTTACAACAATACCGTGTGGATTCATACAGAAAGTACGAACCTTATCTTCAAATTTCTTAGTACGATAAGTAATCTTTCCTTCATACAATTCATCTGTGATATGTTCGAAAATCTCTGATGGAATCTCAACTCTTACTCCGATATCTACACGGTTAGATGTAGTCTCGATATCTAGATCCTTGCAGACCTTTTCCATCCACTTAGAGCCAGAACGACCTACTGATACGATGCAATACTTTGCCTCGTCGACACCATTTTTGTGATGAACTCTATATCCATCATCTAGAGCCTCAATTGTTTCTATAGGTGTATTAAAGAAGAAATCTACCTTCTTAGATAGTTTCTCCAAAAGATTCTGAAGAACGATATAGTTCACATCTGTACCGAGATGACGAACACGTGCATTTAAAAGTGTAAGTCCATTCTGCATACAGATTGTTTTAAACTTAGAACCGGCAGTTGAGTACATCTTCGTACCCTCTCCACCATTTTCCATATTGATATCATCAACATATTCCATGAGCTTATTAGCCTTGTCACGGCCAATATACTCATATAGAGTTCCACCGAAATCATTTGTAATATTATATTTACCGTCGGAAAAAGCTCCCGCACCACCGAAGCCGTTCATTATTGCGCAAGTCTTGCAATGGATACAAGTAGGTACCTTGTCACCATCGATTGGGCATTTTCTTCGTTCCAAAGTATTACCTGCTTCAAAGACAGCGACTTTCAAATCACTATTCTTCTGCATAAGCTCATAAGCAGCGTAAATACCACCAGGTCCTGCGCCAATAATAACAACATCATACTTCATAATCTAACACCTCTCTACAAACACTTTTACTTCAAGTCCGTCAAATTCCTGTTCTTAAGTGCCATTCTTATCAGGAATATAATTCCCGCAATTATAAGCTGCAAGCACATCGCAACCCAGACTCCTCGAAGTCCAATACTTCTCGACAATACATATGCGAGCGGAAGTCTTATCACCCACATTGTTGCAAAGTCGATTATCGAAGGTCCCAGAGTATCCTTAAATCCTCTGAAAACACCTTCACCTACGATTACAGCTGCGAAAAAAGGCTCCGCAAAAGCTTCAATTCGAAGCACCGCTGCACCGAGGTTTTTTATATCATTAACTGGGGATAATAATCCCAACAGATGATATGCAAAGATATACATAAGAGCACCGGTTATAGTCATAACGACCATACCGCTTAGCATACAAATCCATCCGAGCTTCTTTGCCGTCTTCTTTCTACCGGCTCCGATACTCTGTCCAACCATGGTAGTAGCTGCTGCCGAAATTCCATAACCCGGCATATAACAAAAGCCCTCAGTTGTAACGGCAAATGAATTTGCAGAAATAGCTACAGGTCCGAGTGGAGCTACAATTCCAGTAGCTACAATCTGTGCACCACCAGATAAGATATTCTGAAATGCAACAGGAAGAGAAATCTGAAGAGCCGTCTTAAGCTCCTTAGCATCAAAACGTTTTCTTGCTTCCCTTCTTAGTTTCAAATTCTTAGATCTGATAAACAAGAAATAGGACATCGTAAGCGCACAGCACATAGTTGCAAGTGTAGTTCCAAGCGCTGCACCGCGAATTCCCATTCCAGCTCTATGTAGCATAATATCCTGTCCCAAAATATGTATTGTCTTCGATGGATAAATAAAAAAGAAATTAAAAATAACATCCAATACACAAGATACAACATTTAAGATACTAGGAATCTTCATATTTCCACTACACTGAAGCATTCCTCCAGATGTATTATTAAGTGCCATAAAAGGCAGGGAAAAAGCATAAATAACAAAATATCTAGTAGCATCCGCTCTTATCTCCTGCTGTCCACCGAGCCATCCAGGTAAATAAGAAGAAATAGAAAGTGCTATCGTCATAAGTCCGAGTCCAATAAACAGTACAGATAAAACTCCGTGTAATGATACTGCTCTAGCCTCTTTATAATTCTCTGCTCCATATAAATGCGCCACCTGAACAGTAAATCCAAGTGTCGCTGATCTGATAATTCCTCCGAGTAGCCAGGTAGTCGTCGCGACTATTCCTACCGATGCGGAGGCGTTTGCTCCAAGAGAGCCTACCATCGATGCATCGATAAATGACATAAAGAGGTATGAAACCTCAGCTATAATCGAGGGCATCGCAAGTGTCAGCGTAAGGATAAGCATCTCTCTCGTAGAAAGATTCTTTCCACTACGCAAATCAGCTAGTAAATCTCTTTTCAATTCATTAACTCCTTAAAAATCAGATAATCATTTATCCATGTAATACTTCTTCTTTTTCTGAACCTTCATGTTCATATATAAATCATAAAGAGCAGAACCCGTATGACCGAGTGGTGGATGCTCACTATCCTCTACCGTAAGCATGTATTTGTCATAACAATTTATAATCTTCGTTCCGCTCTCATGTATATACTCTCTCTTAAATTTCGTAGAGTTATAATACTTATGAATATGTCCATGAAGCATATATTTTGGATTCCATTTTTCCATAAGTGTATTGAAACACTCGAATCCATTGTGAGGCAAATCCTCTAAATCTCCATATCCTTTTGCCGGTGCATGAGTAACCAAAATATCGAAACCATTTCTTATAGCAATAGAAGAATTTAGTTTCTTTATCTTCTTTGTCATCTCAGCCTCGGTATACATATTGTTACCCTCTCTATATCTCATAGAGCCACCTAAGCCAAGGATTCTAAGACCTTTAAAATCATAAATCTTTCCGTCAATATTCTCACATCCAAGTGGAGGTTTTCTGTCATAATTTGAATCATGATTTCCCGGTACATAAAGCAGTGGCACATTCGCCATAGTTACCAGATACTGCAGATAATCAGAATTCAAATCCCCACAGGAAATGATCAAATCTACGTCCTTTATTTTTTCCGGGGAAAAATAATCCCATAACCCCTTATCTTCTTCGTCAGCAATGCAAAGTATGTTCAAAATAAGCCCCTTTATTATTGATACAGTTTCAAAAGTCCACTGATATTAATAGTTTCTAATGCCTCAGTCTTCAGTTCTTCTTTCTTTGGAAATCTACCGATTACATTGTCATTCAGCCAATCCATCGAAACGATTTCTTCATAGGTGAGTGAAGGATCTCCCTCGACCTTTATCACACCATTTTGACTATGAATCTCACCATCGAAAGGATTTAATAGTCCTTTTAACAGTACAAGTCTTAAAGACTCCACCTGTTTTCTAGAATAGTATGATATCTTTCCCGATAGAATCACATCGATAACCCCCGATGCCATTCCAAGATAATAATTTGTCGCCTTGTCTTTTTCGTATGTGGCATCATCCCAGTCAGCCTCCATAATAGAACTTATAATCCTCTGGTAAAAAACACCCCAATTCGAAACAGGCAAAGCAAGATTTATTATACTATCATCCGGCATGATTCTAAAGAGTCCAAATTCTCTAGATGCAGAATTTGGCATAATAAGATCAGGTCCTGATATAAGATCAATCCCTTCTTCTTTAAATTCCTTCATAAAATCCATATCTTTCTGTGAAGACCATTTCAAAACAACCTTCACATCAGGATTTATAAGCGCAGCTCCAATCGCAAAAGCATTTATCTCTGCTGCCTGACCATAGATTGGATACGACGCTAGATAACCGATATTCTTTCCCTTAGAAAGTGATGCAGCCAAAGCTCCCAATAAAAACTTTGCCTCATACATTCTTCCATAGTAAGTTCTTACATTACTAGAGGAAAGATTTATTGAGCAATTCATAAATTTAACCTTTGGATAGTGCAACGCACATCTCATCGTCTCAGGCATATGCTTCGGTGACACTGTAAAGCAAATATCAGCTCCCCACTCTATCGCATTATCCACAGCCTTTGACAATTCCTCATCCGTATTACAATCCGTGTACACAGAAGTCTCTACAATACCATCAAAATTATCCTCTATATAGTTTCGTCCAAGCTCATGGCCATATAACCAATTAGATGTAGACGGATCTCTCTCATAGAAAAAAGCAGCCTTAAAAGGTTTCTCTTTTGTATAATTCGTTACAACAGCATTAAAAAGCTTCTTTATATTATTCTTACTTGAAAGCTCGACATTCTCATCGATAACAGCGATATTATCATCGTTTTCATTTATAAGAATCTCATTCCAGATCTTTCCAATTCTACGAATCAGAGCCTGCGTGCCAAGCTCTTTTATACTTTCTATAGGATATAACTGTGCATAAATCAAAAGCGCATCGCCTGAGGTTATATTGATTCTGCCCTTTGAAACCTTCCTATAAGTCTTATCAAATAACTGATATGAAGTTCTTAGGGCTTTGATCGCTTCTTCAGGCCATTTTTTCCCTAGATCATATCCAAAAGCTTCGGCTAACTTTTTATAGCCACCTCTTGCAGTTATTTCTATATCATAAATTGGACAGGATTCAAAGAATTCCAAAAACTGCTGGTAGCTTTGGTATTCCTGTGAATCATTCTGTCTTGGAATGATACGAGTCACATTTGCAAGAACTGTCGGTGTGTTTACATATTTTGATACGGAAACTCTCTTATTTCCTTCCTGCACATAGAATCTGTGCATGTACTCATATACCTTTATGGCATCACGAATACCTTCCTTTACCTGTGAAACGTATAAATCATTCCACTTCATCGCAAATTCTGTCTCCGGTTCAAATAGAGGCATGAAGTTTCTGGCAAAGGCATTCGTTCTTCCTGCGGTTTTCGTACCCACCACAAAATCGATAGGTATTTCCATAAGACCAACAGGAATCTCATTATTATAAACATCACCAGCCAGGATATCATCCAATACGGGAAGGTATGGATAATCTCCATGTGACATAGCTTTTTGATATTCTTTCTGACCTAGCCTCTTGGCTTTAATATAATCTTCCTGCATAGCACAATCTCCATACAAAAATCTCTAAACCAAATCGTATAAATCTTTTATAAGTTCTTCTGTCTTCTCCCATCCTAGACAAGGATCTGTGATAGAACAACCAAACTTATCTCCACCGACTTCCTGCTTTCCATCCAAAAGATAGCTCTCGATCATAAGGCCTTTTACAAGTGAGTGAATCTCAGAGGATGAACATCTAGAATGCATAACATCTTTTGCAATTCTAATCTGCTCCATATAATCCTTATTAGAATTAGAATGGTTGCAATCCACAATCACAGCCGGATTCTTTAGGTTATTTCTCTGTTTATACAACTTATAAACATTATAAAGACCTTCATAATGATAATTAGGATGATTAATTCCATACTTATCTATATAGCCTCTTAAAATAGCAAGAGCAAATTCATTTCCCGGGGTGTCTACTTCCCAACCTCTATAGATAAATCTCTGAGGATTCTGAGCAGCTTCAATAGAGTTCATCATAACTCTTAAATCACCACCAGTAGGATTCTTCATACCACACGGAATTCCAACTCCGCTTGCAGTAAGTCTATGCTGCTGATCCTCTACAGATCTCGCACCAACAGATACGAAACTAAGAAGATCTGAAAGATATCTATGATACTCCGGATATAGCATCTCTTCTGCACAGGTAAGTCCCGTCTCTTTTACGACCAAAGTATGCATTCTACGGGAAGCTATAATTCCTTCAAACATATCTTCAGGTTTATTCGGATCTGGCTGATGAACCATTCCTTTATAGCCTGTTCCATTGGTTCTAGGTTTATTTGTATAAACACGTGGGATAAAAAGAAGCTTATCCTTTACTTCTTCCTGTAATTTAGAAAGTCTGGACACATATTCAAGTACTGCCTCTTCATTATCAGCAGAACACGGGCCAATCACCAGAATAAATCTATCATCTTCTCCTGATAGAATATTTCTGATTTCTTCATCTCTTAATTCTTTTATCTTCTTTATTTTATCATCAGTAGGATACATTTCCTTCACTTCCAAAGGAGTCGGAAGTTTTCGAATGAAATCCATCTGCATTTCCATATACATATCTCCATATCTAAAAAAATATAAGTGCATCCTCTAAGAAGATGCACTTATACTATATACGATTTATTTCATTAAAAAAAGTAAAAGAATTATTACAAGAGTCAGTCCTCCAGCATATGCAAGTCCAATTAGAAGAGATGCTTTTAAGACACCTAACATGTACCATCTTCTCTCTTCCTTGGTAAGCTGTATCGGCTCGTCCCCTGAAGATGCATAAGTCATATCAATAGGTTCACTTTTCTTCGGCCTCTTACGCTTCCATTCACCTATCGGATTTGCTCCAAACAAAGATGGTCTTTCGACTTTGCTCATATCTGAGACTACAAAATCTCTTTCTCTATCTTCATTTGAATTGTTACCGTAATACTGACTACTCATACTAGCTTTCTACCTTTTTTCCCTGATCCTTATACAGGTGACAAGCAACCTTATGGCCAGGTTCAATTTCTCTAACTTCTGGTACTTCACACTTGCAGCATTCCATGCACTTAGAACATCTAGTGTGGAATTTGCATCCCTTAGGAGGGTTGGCTGGTGAAGGAATAGATCCCTCCAAAACGATTCTATCCATCTTTGCCTTTGGATCCGGTGTAGGTACAGCGGATAAAAGTGCCTGTGTATATGGATGAAGCGGATTCTTGAAGATATCTTCTGTCTTACCAAACTCTACCATATTTCCTAAGTACATAACACCTACAGTATCAGAAATATGTTCTACAACTGAAAGGTCATGTGAAATAAATAAATATGTGAGATTTCTCTTCTCCTGCAACTCCTTCAAAAGGTTAATAATCTGGGCCTGAATAGAAACATCAAGCGCTGATACAGGCTCATCACAAACAATGAACTCTGGCTGAAGTGCGATTGCACGAGCGATACAGATTCTCTGTCTCTGTCCACCAGAGAACTCATGTGGATATCTTTCCTTCTGGAATGACTGAAGTCCACACTCATCCATGATTTTCTCAACATATTCATCATACTTTTCTGGAGGTACAATCTTATGTTCTCTGACTGCCTCTCCGATGATTTCTCCAACAGGCATTCTAGGCTGAAGTGAAGCAAATGGATCCTGGAAGATGATCTGCATCTCTGTTCTCTTATCATTCATTTCCTTCTTTGAGAAATCATATACTTCTTTTCCATTGAAAAGAACACTACCATCAGTCTTCTCTCCATCGAGACGAAGAAGTGTACGTCCTGTTGTAGACTTACCACAACCAGACTCACCTACGAGTCCCATTGTTGTACCTCTTTCGATGTCAAAAGAGATTCCATCTACAGCTTTTACATGTCCTATAACACGTGAAAAGAAACCACCTGTGATAGGATAATATTTCTTCAGGTTCTTTACCTGTAGGATGTAATCCTTTTCCTGATTATCTGCCATCACTCATTGTCTCCTTCCATAGTATTCTTAAGGACTTCGCCTTCATCGTAATATCTGTAGCATGATACATAGTGAGTATCTGAAAGCTTGACCATGCAAGGATATGCTCCATCACACTTGTCTACGCATTTATCACATCTATCCTTGAAGTAGCAATAGTTTGGCATGTTGATAGGGTTTGGAACCTTACCGGGAATAGAGTAAAGTTTTTCAACCTTCTTACCAACTACTGGCTTAGATGCCATAAGACCAAGTGTATATGGATGAGATGGGTGGTAGAAGATATCTTCTGCCGTACCCTTCTCAATTACACGTCCAGCATACATAACTACAACATAATCAGCCATTTCTGCAATTACACCAAGGTCATGTGTGATAAACATAATAGATGCGTTGATTTTGTTCTTAAGTCCTCTAAGCAAGTCTAGAATCTGTGCCTGGATTGTAACATCGAGAGCTGTTGTAGGCTCATCAGCGATGATCATCTTTGGGTTACAAGCAAGAGCCATAGCAATCATAACACGCTGTCTCATACCACCTGAAAGCTCATGAGGATACATCTTATAGACACCCTTTGCATTAGCAATACCAACCATCTCAAGAAGTTCTATGGATCTATTCTTTATATCCTCTTCGCTCTTTCCATCACCATCGTGAAGCTCGATTACTTCGTTTAACTGCTCACCAATTCTAAAAATAGGATTTAGAGCTGTCATAGGTTCCTGAAAAATCATAGAGATTTCATTTCCTCTAAGCTTCTCCATAACCTCATCAGGAGCCTTTGTAACATCGATAGCCTTGTCACCTAAATTAAGTCTAATAGAACCACCGACTGTCTGACCCTGAGGTCTCTGTACCAATCTCATAAGTGAAAGTGATGTAACTGACTTTCCGCAACCAGACTCACCTACAACACCGACTGTCTTTCCCTTTGGTACGCTAAAAGATACACCATCTACTGATTTAACAGTACCTGCATCTGTGAAGAAATAAGTCTGAAGGTTATCAAATTCAACTTCGTTGTTTGGATCCTTCATCTCTGTAAGATATTCCTCTTCCGGAACATTCTTTCTCTTATTCTTCTTCTCTATTTCACTAGTAATCTTTCTGTTTCTCTTTGAAATCGCACGAATCTCTTTAGCAGAAAGATATCCATCATTTCTCTTCTTTGCCATGAATCTCTCTCCCTCTAATTATCGCTTCATTCTAGGATCGAATGCATCTCTAAGTCCGTCACCAACAAGGTTGAATGCAACTACAGTTAGAAGCAAGAGAACACCAGCTGGAATCCATACGAACCAGTAGTTTGTAAGTACGAATGTATTTCCTACATCGTTAATGATATTTCCCCAAGAAGCAAATGGGAATTTAACACCAAGTCCCAAGAATGAAAGTGTAGCCTCTGTGATGATTGTTCCGCCGAGACCCATTGTCATAGAAACAATAAGCTGTGGAATTACATTAGGTACTAAGTGCTTGAAGATTCTACGTCTTACAGAAAGACCTGTAGCTTCAGTAGCTACCATGAACTCCTGCTCTCTAAATAGAAGAACCTGTCCACGAACTAATCGTGCCATAGAAGGCCATCCTAAGAATCCGAGGATGAGCATCAAATAAACCATTCTCATCATTGGTGATACATGCATCTTATCCATGATAGAACCTAAGATGATGATAAGAGGCATAGTTGGGATACAGTAGAATACATCGACAATTCTCATGATGAAGTTATCAACTTTTCCTCCGAAGTATCCAGAAATACCACCCATAGTAACGCCGATAGCTGCGGCGATAAACTCAACAATAAAACCGATAAGAAGTGATACACGACCACCATACATAAGTCTTGTAAGAAGGTCCATACCATTTACATCAGTACCAAGCCAATGCTTAGCTGATGGATATGAATATGTATCGTATTTTCTAGTAACTGTTTCAGTCTTTGCTGTGTAAACTTCTTTGTCAGCATTAAATGATAGAGTAAATTTAGTATTCTTACCCTTATGATTCAAGGCTTCAAACTTTTCAGAATCATCCTTTACAGCCTTAACAAGTGCTGCTCTGAATTCTTTTGAAAGTTCCACACCATTGTTTGCTGGCTTAATAATGAATGAAGAAATGTTACCTACCACCTTATCGCCAAGGCTTACGGCACCACTTTCATCAATTGTGTAATCTTTACCACCTGCACTAAATGCTTTCTCACCATTTGTAAGAGCTTTTAATGCAGCAAAAGTTGTATCAAAATCAAATGTTGTCTTTCCTTCAGTATCTGTAAGGATTGACTTGTATGCGCATCCGCAAACTTTATCCCCAACCTTAGCACTGTAGAAATTATTTCCTTCTTTTGTAAGCGTAAAAGTATCTTTTCCTGATGTGAACTGTGGCTGCTCATCGAGAATAGCCACGATCATGTCAGCTTTTACACCAGAAGTAAATACTTCACTATCTTTTGCAAGGAACTGATATTCATCATTTTTCTTTGCAGAAGCATAATCTTTTGAAACTTTCTCATCTCTATAGAAAAGCTGATCCTGTGAATAAGGAGAAACAATTCCTCCAATGAATGAGAATACGAACATAGCAATCAAAATCACTAATCCGATAACGGCAACTTTATTTCTGAAAAAACGTCTACGAACTAGTGCTCCAGGAGACAAAGACTTAACTCGTCTATCATCACCAATGGAATATTCTTCGTTACGTTCTCTGATGTCCTGGTTTTCCATGAGATTTTCAAGTTCTTCTACGTTTTCATCTTTCTCTATACGCGACATATTTTCCTCTCCTTTCCATTTAAGAAACTCTTACACGAGGGTCAACAACCGCGTACAAGATATCTGAAATCAAGTTACCTGCAAGTGTTAGTATCGCAATGAATACGAGATAGAACATAGAGAATGGAATATCTCCGTTTACCATAGCATTGTATGATGTATATCCGATACCGTTAATACCGAACAATGTTTCTGTGATAAGCGCTCCAGAAAAAAGTCCAGGTAGAGATCCACCAATAATTGTTACTAGTGGAATAAGTGTGTTTCTAAAAGCATGATGATAAATAACCTTCTTCTCTGAAAGTCCTTTAGCACGTGCTGTTCTGATATAATCCTGTCCCAATACTTCTAGCATATTTGTTCTTGTGTATCTCATGAGAGAACCAATACTAATAACTACAAGTACTACGATAGGTAGAAATAGATGCTGTGCCTTATCCATGATCTGTCCCATGGAGCTAAGCTGCTCATAATTACGTCCTGTAAGACCGAATAGATCAAACCAACCCAATTTTACACAGAATACAAGTTTTAGAAGTGATGCAAAAAAGAATGTTGGAAGTGACATTCCTGCAATAGCTACTACAGATATGATGTAATCTGATTTCTGGTACTGATGTGTAGCTGCATAGATTCCAAGAGGAATTGCAATGATAATTTCAAAAAACATTGATACAGCACCCATATATACAGATACCCAAATTGTATCAGCAAACTTCTGTGTAACCGGAACTGTATAGTGCCAAGAATCACCGAAATTAAAGTGAAGTGCATTTCCAAGCCATGTAAAGAAACCAGAAAAGATTCCCTTATCCATACCGTATGCTGCTGATAACTGCTGCATCCACTCTTCATAAGATTTTGAATTAGGCTGCATAGACTTCTGTCTAGCTAGATTTTCTACATAAGATGTAGGTAGACATCTCATCAATAGATAGATGAGAAAAGAAACTACAAATAAAATAGCTATAGAAATTAAAATTCTTTTTATAATATATTTCCGCATTAAACTTTTTCCCTCCCACTACAAGTAACTGACTTACTGTAACATGTAAAAAAATAGTATCCATAATGAATCAAACGCAAGTATAGGATGCAGGACGGATTACTCCATCCTGCATCCCCCCTTTTTTTGCAGATAAAAACTGCCCCTTTGAAAATTTATATAAGTCAGCGACCGAAGTGGCTTCCTTAAATTACTTAAGTTCTAGTTTTTCAATCTCTTTTGCCCATGGATAGAATGTTGTGATATCAGGAGTGATTGTATCAGTCTTTACACGATCTACTGAGAAGATAGTACATTCGCTTCTCTGGTAAACAGGGATTTCTACTGCCCAATCTACGATGATATCCAAGGCTGCCTTATACTTAGCTTTACGATACTGCTGATCAAGATGTGTCTTAGCATCGAAGATAATCTTATCAAGTTCAGCATCAGCGATTTCGTACTGGTAATTTGAACCACCGGCATTCTTTCCACCATTAGCTACGTCTGCATAATAAATCTGAGTCATATCAGGATCGAGTGTAGCGCCCCAAGCAGCACACCACATCTGGATCTGTCCAGCCTTAAGTCCATCCCAAAGCTGTGAAGAATCTGAAAGGTCATTGATTTCAAAGTTAATTCCGATTGACTTAAATGCCTTCTGTGCTTCTGTAAGAATCATGAATGAAGGATGATCACCCTTACCATCACCAGGGATAACTGCTGTAAATACGATAGGCTTGCCATCTGGTCCAGCTGTTACCTTTCCATCAGAAACTTTGCATCCAGCCTTTTCGAAGAATCCGAGAGCTGCCTTCTTAGCTGCTTCATACTTCTCATCTGCTGACATTCCATCTTTATAAATCTCTTCGCCATTTACATCTACTGAGAATGCTGGCTTGTAATCAGAATCTGTCTTCTGTGGAGCTGCCCATGAAGTATTTGAAATTGGGTAATTAATAACTGTAGCAGCATCACCATAGTAAGAATCAATAGCTACATCTCTATAAGCAGAAACGATTGTTGCAAAACCTTTACGATAAGCTTTAGATTCTTCAGAACCTGAATCATTACCAACCTTTACGAGGTTAGCGTTCATTCCGATGTAACCATAACCTAGGAAGTCATGAAGAGCTGTTTTAATCTTGTCACCGCTAAGCTTGCCGTTGCTATTCTGCTTCTTGATATTCTTAGCTGCATCAGCGTTAAGTGATGGAGTTGCAATATCAATAGTTCCTGTTGTTACACCATTTAGAAGGTCAGCTTCCTGTGATTCCTGGAATGTTACATTCTTGATCTTAGGAGCACCCTTGTAATAGTTTTCATTAGCTGTGAAGTTAACTTTACCATTCTTGTATCCCTTGAATACGTATGGTCCAGCACCAAGTGGCTTTGTAGTTACAGACTTAACATGTGAAAGATCACCCTTTGTAAATCCGAACTTGTTATTCTTGTAATCATATTTTGAAGTTTCACCATAATAATGAAGAGGAGTAACATCAACACCAAACTGGTAAATAGCTGTTGCATCAACCTTATCAAGTGTAACCTTTACTTCGTTCTTAGATACTTTCTTGATACCTTCGATATGATCTACAGTGTCACCAACTGTAACACCCTTTGCATATTTCTCATCAAGAATATCTGGAAGTGTCTTATCAGCTTTCTCTTTATCAGCTGCTGCATATGGATCTCCTTCATACTTTTCTAAGATAGCATTCCAGAAATCTTCTGCTGTAGCATCATCAGAAAGTTCATAGCCCCAATTTGCAGCACAATCTTTTACAGAATCCCCTTTTTTGTTGTAACCATTAGCAACTACGTAATCTAGAATAGACTGAGCAAATTTCTTTCCAGCTTCAGGAAGATCTTTCTCCCAGAAAGCTTTCTGAGTAGCTTCATCCCAAGCATCAAATTTAGTATTATCTTTTCCAGCAGCCGCAAGAGCCTTTCCAAGTGATTCTACACCTGAACGATATTTATCCATTCCTGTGATAGGAAGTGATGAAAATGATGAGCTTCCGTCATATGTAGGATCTGCAAGTACGTAGAATGAGAAAATCAAATCGTCAGCTGTAAGTGGCTTACCATCTGAGAACTTTACGCCATCACGTAATTTGAAGTCATACTCTACTGTTCCATCATCATTCTCTGTAGTCTTTACATCTGACAGTCCTTTATATGTATATGTCTTACCGTTATATTTCTTCTTTTCTCCCTTGATTCCCTTGTAGATAATCTCGCCTGAACGATCATTATCAATAAGTTTTACTGAAGTAAGAGCATATACATCTTTGTCATAAGATGTCTCTGAGAAGAAAGGTGAGAACTTCTGGTTGAATGGAGCATATCCAACAACTAGAGTATCTGAACCCTTCTTGCTTGATCCGCCAGCGCCTGCACCACATCCAGTCAACATAGATGCTGCACAAACAACTGAGAGGACCTGTTTCCATGTCGTTGCTTTTCTCATGTTTCCCTCCCATTTTTCTGTACACGTTTTTTTACAGTGCTCAAGTTTTAGAATTTTCTAACTTTTCTAAAACTTATAAAATATTGTATACGATGAATTAATACGTTGCAAGTATAACTTGAGTTTTATTCACTTAAACTTTTCACAAATAATTCACCGAAAATACACAAACTTTTTTCTATTTTCACAATTGCATTTTTAGGAAAAAAGTTTCCTAAATCATATCAGCCAAACGTTCAGCCTCATCCAGCACTTCGTGGAACTTAGAAAGAGCTCTATCAATAGCCTCTGTTGTAGATAAATCCACACCAGCATGCTTAAGTTCATCAAGCGGATCCAATGAACTTCCCATTGATAAAAATTCAAGATACTTCTTTATATTTCCTTCCGCCTTGCCCTCTGCTTCTTTTCTGATCCCTTCAGAAAGAGCAACTGCTGCAGAATAACTTGTTGCGTATTTATATACATAGAAAGGACGATAAAAATGAGGAATTCTCGCCCATTCATATTTGATAAAATCATCCACGATCATTTCATCGCCAAAATAATCTTCATTCAATTTCGAATATGTGTCGCATAAGAACTGAGGTGTAAGTGCAGTTCCATCAGCTGATGCTTCATGAATCATCTTTTCAAACTCAGCAAACATTGTCTGTCTAAATACAGTTCCTTTGAAGTTTTCAAGATACTGGTTCAAAAGCACAAGTCTTTCCTTTGGATCTTCTGTCTTTGAAAGCAGATTCTCAACCAAAAGATTCTCATTTACAGTAGATGCAACCTCTGCAACAAAAAGTGTATAGCCAGAATACAAATATGGCTGCTTTTTGTTTGAGAAATATGTCTGCATAGAATGTCCCATCTCATGAACAAGTGTAGAAACAGAATCAAGAGTTCCAGTAAAGTTCATAAGAATATAAGGTTCTGTTCTATATGTTCCTGATGAGTATGCTCCGCCATGCTTTCCAACATTTGGATATACATCAATCCACTTCTCTTTGCATCCTCTTTTTACTGTATTTAAATATTCATCACCGTAAACACTTACAGTTTCATAAAGCATTTCCTTTGCTTCTTCAAATGTGTAGTGTTTTGGCTCAACCTTTGAAAGAAGAGGTGCATATACATCATAAAAATGTAGTTCATCCACACCGAGCAATTTCTTTCTAAGTTTTACATAACGATGCATATCAGGAAGATGACGTCTTACAGAATCAATCAAATTCAGATAAACGACTCCCGGTACTCTCTCAGCATCTGAAGCCATCTCTCTAGATGATGGATAGTGACGAAGCTTCGCATTTACAACTGCATTCTTTACATTCGCAGACATTGTCTGGGAAAAAGTATTAATGTGTTCTTCGTAGTTCTTATAGTATTTCTCATAGGCATTTTTTCTAAGAACACGATCATTTGAAGCCTGAAGTGTTGTAAAGTTGGCACCATTTACTTCAACTTCCTTGCCATCTTTATCAAGCACTTTTCCAAACTTCATATCAGAATCTTCTAGCGCTGCTGAAATGTCTCCAGGTGAACCTAGAACCTCTCCAAGTGAAGAAAGTATTCTCTCTTCTTCTTTTGAAAGTGTATGTTTCTTTTCATCATAGATTCTTGAAAGATAAATCTGATATTCTTTTAAATCATCATCAGAAATTATTTTCTTTAATTCTTCATCTGGTAAAGATAGAATTTCAGGTTCGAAATATGAACGAAGTGATGAGTATTCTACATAAGCACTCATGGCCTTTGCATACATGCTCTTTGCATCTTCAGCTCTAGTGTCTTCACTGTTTCTTAAAAAAGCATATCCATATAGCTCATCAATCTCGCAATCTATTTCCATCATTAGATCTAGACATTCTTTAATAGAAGAAACATCTTTTAGCTTTCCTGAAAACTTCGCTATTTCAGGAATTTTTGCTTTAAGACTATCGAGATTTTTGTAAAATTCGTCATCTGACGCATAAATCTTTGTCAAATCCCACATGTAGTCAGCATTCATGTCCTTACGTTCTTGCAATTTATCTGCCACTTGTAGTCTCCTTTCGAATAATTAAGTAATCTTTTTTCTTTTTCCTATATGGTTTCCCATTTTCAAAATATTATATACTTTTTCTTTTTATAAAAAAAGAGATTTTGAACTTTTTGTAAATTTTTTTCGAACAAAAAATTCAAAATCTCACTTTTTCAAGCTTTAAATTGCGTAGTTTTGGCAGATTTTTGCATAAAATTGCAGGATGCCTTGCAACATCCTGCACATTCTTTATAATTTTAATGTTTTTCTTTCAAATTATGAATTTTGACATTTTAAATGATTTTCAATCTTCTTCAACTATCTTACAAGAAAGTTTACAACTATTCACTATCAATCGTTGTGTCTACAGTTTGACTACTCATTGTGTCCAAATCCCTTGTCTTTGATCCAAGTCTTTGCATAAGGGCACTCAGCCTCAACCTTCTCACCTCTACTTTTTATAAGCTCGATAGCTTCAGCCACAAGCTTTCCAGCAAGTCCTTTTCCTCTGTAGTCTTCATTTACAAACGTACTCTCAATAGTACATACTCCCGGCGCTGTCTCAGGAAAAGTAATCTCACAAATCACCCTTCCATCATCATCTCTTCCGTATATTCTATGAGGCAACTGAATCCAATCAATTTCCTTTATCTTCTCGCTCATATAGTCCTCTTTCTTTAATCTATTTTTGCTTCAATATATGATAGCAAAATTTTCTTGCCATAACAAAATATTTTCTTTACAAAAAAGAACCCGCACCTCAGTGCGGGTTCCATTATATTTCCTCAATATCCTTCTAAATTACTTAGAAGAAGATGATGATGATGAAGATACAGGGCTGTCATTCTTGATTTTGAGTGTGACGCTCTGATCTACATTTATTGACATTTTCTTGCTACTGGCAGACTCCTTAATAGCAGCCTGTGCCGCTGCAAGACGAGCTACTGGAACTCTAAATGGTGAACATGATACATAGTTCAAACCGATTGAGTTGCAGAACTCTACTGATGATGGGTCACCACCGTGCTCACCGCAGATACCTACGTGAAGTGATGAGTTTACTGGCTTGCCAAGTTTGATAGCTGTTTCCATGAGCTTGCCTACGCCGACCTGGTCAAGTTTAGCAAATGGATCACTCTCAAAAATCTTCTTGTCATAGTAAGCATCGAGGAACTTACCAGCATCATCACGTGAGAAGCCGTATGTCATCTGAGTCAAATCGTTAGTACCGAAGCAGAAGAAGTCTGCTTCTTTTGCGATTTCATCAGCAGTAAGAGCAGCTCTAGGAATTTCGATCATAGTTCCTACTTCATACTTTAATTCGATTCCTGATGATGAGATCTCAGAATCTGCTGTCTCTACTACGATGCTCTTTACGAATTTGAATTCTTTGATATCGCATGTAAGAGGAATCATGATTTCTGGAACGAGGTTCCATGATGGATGAGCCTTCTTTACTTTGATTGCAGCTCTGATAACAGCCTTTGTCTGCATTACTGCGATTTCAGGATATGTTACAGATAGACGGCATCCTCTATGTCCCATCATAGGGTTGAACTCTTCAAGTCCATATACGATAGATTTAATCTGTTCAAGTGATTTGCCCTGAGCCTTTGCAAGGTTTTCCATTTCTTCACTTGTATGAGGTACGAATTCATGAAGAGGTGGATCTAGGAATCTGATTGTTACAGATTTTCCTTCCATTGTTTCAAAGATTTCTTCGAAGTCTTTCTGCTGATATGGAAGAATCTTATCGAGAGCTACTTCTCTCTCTTCCTTTGTATCTGAGCAGATCATCTCTCTGAATGCAGCGATTCTGGATTCTTCAAAGAACATATGCTCTGTTCTGCAAAGTCCGATACCTTCTGCTCCAAGTTCTTTTGCCTTTGCAGCATCACGAGGAGTATCAGCATTTGTACGAACTTCCATAGTTCTATATTTATCAGCCCAGCTCATAATACGTCCGAACTCTCCAGCAATCTTTGCATCTACTGTAGGAATTGTTCCGTAATAAATATAACCTGTTGTACCATCGATTGAGATTGAATCACCTTCTGTGATTTCTTTTCCGCCGAGAACGAATCTCTTTGCTTTCTCATCGATTACGATTTCACCACAACCAGCTACACAGCACTCGCCCATACCACGAGCAACTACAGCAGCGTGGCTTGTCATACCACCACGAACTGTAAGAATTCCTTCTGCAGCCTTCATACCAGTGATATCTTCTGGAGATGTCTCAAGACGGACAAGGATAACTTTTTCCCCACGAGAAGCCCATTCTTCTGCATCGTCAGCTGTGAATACAACTTTACCACAAGCAGCTCCAGGAGAAGCGCCAAGGCCCTTTCCGAGAGGTGTAGCAGATTTAAGTGCAGATGAATCGAACTGTGGATGAAGAAGTGTATCGAGGTTACGAGGATCGATCATAGCGACTGCCTCTTCCTCTGTCTTCATGCCTTCATCTACGAGATCACATGCAATCTTAAGAGCAGCCTGAGCTGTTCTCTTACCATTACGGCACTGAAGCATATAGAGTTTTCTGTTTTCTACAGTGAAATCCAGATCCTGCATTTCATGATAATGGCTCTCAAGGATATCACATACTTTTACAAATTCCTTGTAAGCTTCTGGGAATTCATCTGACATCTGTGAGATTGGCATAGGTGTACGAACACCGGCAACTACATCTTCACCCTGTGCATTGATAAGGAATTCTCCCATAAGCTTCTTTTCTCCAGTAGCAGGATCTCTTGTGAAAGCAACACCTGTACCAGATTCATTATTTAAGTTACCGAATACCATAGGCATTACGTTAACTGCTGTACCCCATGAATATGGGATATCATTGTCACGACGGTATACATTAGCTCTTGGGTTATCCCATGATCTAAATACGGCACGGATAGCCAAGTCGAGCTGTACCTTCGGATCTGATGGGAAGTCTTCTCCAAGCTGACTCTTATATTCAGCCTTGAACTCTTCTGCAAGCTCTTTTAGGTCGCTAGCATCGAGCTCTACGTCGAATTTAACGCCCTTTGAAGCTTTCTTCTCATCGATGAGTTCTTCGAAATGCTTCTTGCCAACTTCCATAACTACATCTGAGAACATCTGGATGAATCTTCTATAAGAATCATATACGAATCTCTCAAATTTTGGATCTGGGTTCTTTTTGATCATTGCAGCTACAACGTCATCATTCAAACCAAGGTTCAAAATAGTATCCATCATACCAGGCATAGAAGCACGAGCGCCTGAACGAACTGAAACGAGAAGTGGATTCTCTAAATCCCCAAATTTCTTTCCATTCTTCTCTTCCATCCACTTAACTCCATCATAAATCTGGCTCATGATTTCGTTATTGATTGTACGTCCGTCTTCATAGTACTGTGTACAAGCTTCTGTTGTAATTGTGAAGCCCTGTGGTACTGGTAGACCGATGTTTGTCATTTCTGCGAGGTTAGCACCCTTTCCACCTAGGATTTCACGCATGTTTGCGTTTCCTTCAGTAAATAGGTAGACCCATTTCTTTCCCATTCTAATTTCCTCCTCTACATATAACCATTTACCCTTCGCAGTGTATTAACTAGCTTTTGCTATACACTGTCTATATTTTAACACATTTCTACTTCTAAACAACGTTTTTTTAGTTGTTTTGCACAGAAATATGTATTGTACAGGAAAAAATCCACAACAATTTGTACATTTTCCTGTAACAACCCTTTATTTGGAAAGTACGAGAGATACCCATTCTCCCTGACTTACCTTCTCTACAACAGAAAAGCCAACTTCCCTAAGCCTTTCTGCCAATTCATCGGCTCTGAAATCGATAATACCCGATGTAATTACATAGCCGCCTTTTTTCAATAATGCATACATTTCTGGAATCATAGTTTCTATGATGTCAGCCAAAAGGTTCGCACAAATAATGTCATACGACTCTCTGCCCAATCTGTCAAGTATACTATCATCACTTCCTATGTCCCCTACGAAAAATTTATCATCAGAAAAATCAATTCCATTCAAATCGAAATTCATCTTTACAGAATTGATTGCATCGTCATTGATATCTGTACCAAGAACTTCACTTGCGCCCATTTTTTCCGCAACGATAGATAAGATACCGCTACCACAGCCGATATCTAATACTCTGTCATTCTTCTTCAGATACTTTTCAAGTCCTTCAATGCAAAGCATAGTAGATTCATGCTTTCCAGTACCAAAAGCGACACCTGGATCGATCAGAATCTGCTTCTCATCTGATTCTTCTGTTTTCTCATCTTTCTCCCATGCAGGAGCAATGTGAAATGATCCGATGTCGAAGGCATGGAAAAATTCTTTCCACTTATCACGCCATTCAACATCTTTTGTGATTCCTTCTTCGATGTTTGCATCACCGATGTTAAAATCTAGCGCATAACTTTCTAGTTCTTCTTTGATATTTGAAAGGAGTTCTGCTCTATCAGTCTCTGTCATGTCTGAATCGACATAGAAACGGATGTAGGCAGTTCCATCATCTTCTTTTATATTATCTGGAAGTAGTTCCTTATAAACCTTGCCCTGTGAAAGGTCATCTTCCATCACGTTATCGATAATCTCGATATTAGTAATTCCGAAATCGAAGAGTACGCTACTCACGATATCTTCAGCCTCGGTAGTAGTCGCTATAGTGTAATAAAACCACTGCATTAAAAATAGTTCCTCCTAGTAATTCTTTCTACTAGATTCATTATATTCTATATCAGGAAAAAAGTCCTATAAAAAATATAAGCTAAACCACAAAATTTTTGTGGTCTAGCTTATTTACATTAAAATGTGAATTTGTCTTCAAAGTAAGCTTCCAATTCATCGATAGGAATTCTTACCTGATCCATTGTATCTCTGTCACGAATTGTAACAGCATGATCTTCTTCTGAATCGAAATCGTATGTAATACAGAATGGAGTACCGATCTCATCCTGTCTTCTATATCTCTTTCCGATGTTTCCTCTGTCATCGTACTCACAGTTGTACTTCTTAGAAAGCTTCTGGAATACTTCTGTAGCAGGTTCAGCTAGTTTCTTTGAAAGTGGAAGCACACCAATCTTTACAGGAGCAAGAGCTGGATGGAAATGCATAACAGTTCTGATGTCAGGCTTCTCCTCAGTTCCGATATTTTCCTCGTCATAAGCCTCGCAAAGGAATGCCAAAACTACACGGTCTGCACCAAGTGATGGCTCAATAACATATGGAAGGTATTTTTCATTCTTCTGATCATCGAAGTATGTGAGGTCCTGTCCTGATACTTCCTGATGACGACCGAGGTCATAATCAGTTCTATCAGCGATACCCCATAGTTCTCCCCAACCAAATGGGAATGTGTATTCGATATCTGTTGTACCCTTTGAGTAGAAAGAAAGTTCTTCCTTGTCATGGTCACGAAGTCTGATATTTTCTTCTTTGATTCCAAGAGAAAGAAGCCAATCACGGCAGAATCCTCTCCAGTAATGGAACCAATCCATATCTGTTCCTGGTTCGCAGAAGAACTCAAGCTCCATCTGCTCGAACTCACGAGTTCTGAATGTGAAGTTACCAGGTGTGATCTCATTTCTAAAAGACTTACCAATCTGGCCGATACCAAATGGAATCTTCTTTCTAGATGTTCTAGCTACATTCTTGAAGTTTACGAAGATACCCTGTGCTGTCTCTGGACGAAGATATACAGCATTCTTTGCATCCTCAGTTACACCCTGGAATGTCTTGAACATAAGGTTGAACTGACGGATATCTGTAAAGTCATGAGCTCCACAAGTAGGACATGGAATCTGATGCTCTTTGATATAATCCTGCATCTGTTCATTTGTCCATCCATCTACAGAAGATGTAAGCTCAAGACCGTTCTTGTCAGCGAAGTCTTCGATAATCTTGTCAGCTCTGAATCTCTCGTGGCATTCCTTACAATCCATAAGCGGATCTGAGAAACCACCGAGATGTCCTGACGCAACCCAAGTCTGTGGGTTCATAAGGATAGCGCAGTCAACTCCGACATTGTATGGGCTCTCCTGGATGAATTTCTGCCACCAAGCTCTCTTTACATTGTTCTTAAGTTCTACACCGAGATTTCCGTAGTCCCAAGTATTAGCAAGTCCACCATAAATCTCTGATCCTGGATAAACGAATCCTCTTGACTTTGCAAGAGCTACGATCTTCTCCATTGTCTTTTCCATATCGATAAATCCTTCCTTAAAGTTTACTACTTATTCGAACACGATATATGTCTTTACCGCGTAATCTGTATCTCCATTCGTAGGCTTGATCAAAACTTCATCATCAGCTGTAATCTTCGTTCCCTCATCTGAGACAACTTTTATCTCACCAGGAACCTTCACAGCGATGTTTTCATCTAATGTAAGAAGATTGTATTTCATCTTCTTCACATCTAGATCACTGACCTGCTTCGTTTTCTTACTGTCTTTCACCCTGTAGAAAACAGCATTAAAATCGCATTTGGATTTTTTAACAGTAGTAAGCTTTACATCATAACCACTGAACTTTGCATAAGTATCGATGTCTTTATATGTAGTTTCTACATATGTCTTATCATCTTTAGAACCAATTCGTATAAAACGAACCAGCTTCTCATCATGCTTCTTATTAAACCTATTTATATCTTCTTTAATACTCTTCTTAAGTTCTCCCTTAGAAACTGATAGATTATCCGTATCGACAACCTCTTCCAGACGAACCTGCCCGTTTTCTCTCAAAGTCAAAGTCGTCTTATCAGCCTTCGGTTTAAATTTAATATACAAAGCATGAACAATCAAATATAGTAAAAGTATGACTACAAGAGCCATTCCGCCGAGAACCAATGCTCTCCTTCGTCTCAAAATAGCTTTTCGTCTTCTTCGAGACATTCTCTTTTTTCTAGTATGTGTTGTCATTTCAATGCCTTTTTGTGATATTTTTTCAGAATCTGTGATATTATACTCTTTCTTAGGAAAAAAGTGAAACAAAGATTATAAAAACCTCTCAGATTTGAACGCATGATCTATATTTCTGTTCCAATACATGCGCATGAAATTATCAAACTCATTAAACAAATCTTCCTTCAACTTAAAAGAAAACAGTTTCTTCATATCACACGATAGAACAAATTGTAACACGTAAAGCAAATCTTGTGAAATAGAAATGCTACTGTTCTTATCATCTTGGCAAGAATCACAAACCATTCCCATCGCCCTTGTATCATATCTGTGCATATTTTCAGTCTTACCACATTTTATACAAGAAAAAACATTTGGATATTCACCATTTATCTTAAGCGTTCTAAGTTCATAGATTCTTCTTATAAGTTTAGAATCAAAAGTTTTACTTTCTAATGCAGCCAATGATAAATATATGAGATTAAGTCTCTCTGACTCATCTATATTTTCACCAGAAAAATATTCTGCGATTTCAAGAAAATACGATGCTAAACAAATAGCATCGTAATCCTTTGAAAGTCCATCGAAATAGCGTTTTACCTCTGCATTTACCACCGTATAACTATTCCTTCCCTCAAAAGCCTGGAAGGTTCCAAAAGCAAACGGATTAGTAGCCGCAGAAATAGGGCTCTTCGATTTTCTCGCACCTCTTGCGAAGGCAGAAATCTTGCCTCTCTCCTTCGTAAGTAAAACTATTCTTCTGTCATTCTCTCCCATCGGCATCGAAGAAATCACGATACCATTTAGAGACAAAACATCTGACATCTATTCCTCATCCTCTGTATAGCCTAAGCTTTTTAGCACACCGATATTGTCTCGCCAATCCTTCTTCACCTTTACATGAATCTGGAGGTTTGCCTTCATATCAAGCATTCTTTCAATCTCAAAACGTGCATTTGAGCCAATCTTTTTAAGCATGGCTCCACCTTTTCCAATGATGATTCCCTTATGTGAATCCTTCTCACAGATAATAGTCGCCTCAATATCTACGATAGGTTTGTTCTTTCTCTCCTTCATAGATTCAACAGTTACTGCGATTCCATGTGGAATCTCATCACGAAGTGCATGAAGTGACTTCTCTCTTATGATTTCACATACAAGCTGTCTCTCTGTCTGATCAGTGTATTCTTCAGGATCATAGTAAAAAGGTCCATATGGAAGTCTATCGAAAATAGCATCCATAAGCTGCTGAATCCCTTTTCCGCTTCTAGCTGAGAAAGGATATACATCAGCAAATGGAGCCAGATTCTGATATGCATCTAAGACATCTTTTAGGACATCTTTCTTTACCATATCTATTTTATTCACACCGAGGATAACAGGCTTATCGATATTCTCTAACGCCTTTACAATTTCCTTATCCTCTTTGTGTATAGGAAGTTTAGGTTCTACAAGCCAGATAACCACATCCACATCTGCTACAGCATTCTTTACGATCTGTGACATATAGTTTCCAAGCTTGCTCTTTGACTTATGAATTCCCGGAGTATCCAAGAATACAATCTGTCCCTTCTCTTCCTCTGTGAGAACCGCACGAATCTTCTTTCGTGTTGTCTGAGGCTTGTTTGAAGTGATTGCAAGCTTCTGTCCCATTATATAGTTAAGTAGTGTGGACTTTCCGACATTTGGCCTTCCGACCATTGTCACAAATCCTGACTTTAAGTTATTGTTCTGTGTCATCAGTAAATCTGATGTAAAATCCATATTTCTTCCTTTCATACAATTTCGAATTTACTGTATGATTTTAACATCATTTACTTCGCTCTGTACACATAAAATTCTAATCCTTCGATAATTGATTCATCTAATTTCTCTTCGCGGATAGAATAAATTCTTTCACCTAACATTAATTCCACAGACTTATCCAATTCTGCTGCCTCATTAGAAGGATTTACGATACAGATTAAATTTCCTCTTCTAAAAACAAAAGGCTTCTCCTTCTCTGCAAAAATCACTTCAAAATCGGAACTAGCCTTTAAGGATTCTTCGCTATGGCGAAGTGCGATAACTCTCTTTACAACAGAAAGAAGTGAGTCAGGAGTCTTCGATGCCGTCTCCACATTTACAGGATTCCTCTCATCTATTGGAAGATATAATTTATCCTTCTCACATTCAGAGAATCCCAAATTCTTTCCACCATTCCACTGCATAGGTGTACGTGAACCTGTTCTCTGGTAACCGCCTTCTTTAGAACGAAGAATTCTATAATTCATTCCGATTTCATCGCCATAGTAGAGAAACGGAACTCCCGGCATGGAAAAAATAAAGCTATACATAACCTTAAGTTCATCCTCAGACAATGTACGACGCGGTCTAGGAGTATCATGGTTACAAGTCATAAAGCTGATATAACCTAGATTCTTTGTATCTTCATACTTAGGGAGATAATCCTTCAAAAATCTATTGATATCATGTTTTGAATCTGCCTTGAAATAGCTATTGTCATTTTCAAATCCATTTGGCTCATAGTCTCTAGTCAAAGTGTTATAGCCATTGCCCCAGTGATCTAGATAGAAGTCCATATGAAATCCGCCATTTAATGCGCACTGTGGATTAGACCATTCGGACACCATAGCAGCCTCCGGATACTCATTATCAAGCATCTTTCTTACGTCTTTCCAGATAGCCTGTGTATTTGACTTGATTTCATCATCGTCTTTTACAAGAGAATCCGCCATATCAACTCTGAAACCATCGCAGCCCATGTCGAGCCAGAATCTCATGACATCCTTCATCGCTTCTTTTGTCTTTACAGCCTCTCCCTCTCCTGCTGGAGTCTGCCACTTTTCTGTGACTTTTCCCCAGCCATAATTTAAAGCTGGCTGGCACTTGAAGAAATTAAGCATATAAACACCATCTCTATCGCTCTCACCGCTCACATAGAGATGATCCTTGATTCCGCAAAAAGCACCATCAGTCCAAACATATCTATCCGAGTATTCATTTCTTTCTGGTTCCATACTCTTTTTGAACCACTCGTGCTCTTCAGAAGTATGACCTGGGACTAAATCGAGGAGTACCTTAATTCCTTTCTCATGTGCTTTGGAAAAAAGTTCCCTTGCATCTTCATTAGTTCCATATCTAGGCGCTACCTTTTTATAATCTCTAACATCATATCCAGCATCTTTGAAAGGTGAATCATACATAGGATTAATCCAAAGAGCATTACAGCCTATGGATTTAATATAATCTAATTTTTCAATAATACCCTGTAAGTCACCTATTCCATCACCATTTGTATCATAAAAACTCTGAGGATAAATCTCATAAAATACTGCATCATTTAACCAACTTGGCATTTTTTCTTTCCTTCCCACTTATTTAAGTACAACTATTCCAAATTCTGGAATTTCAAGTTTTCCACTCTCAAGTTTCATCTCACCTTTTGAGGCTTGAAGGAAACCATAAGTTTTTAATTTCTTACCTTTTACAATAGAGCTCTTCGTTAAATCTACTTTCTTAACTTTTGAAGAGGTATTAATAACTATGTAAACGCTATCATCTTCGTAAGTTTTCTTAAGAGCGAGGATGTTTTTTCCCGAAAGCTTGTCATCTACCTCATAATCACCTGCCATAATCGCCTTAGATGAATTACGAAGTTTAAGCGCATTCTTATGGTAATTGTAGATTGATTTCGAGTCCTTCTCCTGTTTCTTAAGATTCGGATACTTCATCGAAAAATCAGGATATCCATCAGGATTCTCCGGTGTAATCTTTGAATCTCCCCATCTCATCGGGAAGCGCTTATTCTGATCATCTCCAGAGCCTTTCATCCCTATCTCATCACCATAGTAAACGAAAGAATTTCCAGTTCGAAGAAGATTAATTCCAGAAGCAAGCTTTAACATCTTTTCTCCGTCTTCGCCTGCAAAATATCCAGCAGGACGAGCTATATCATGATTAGAGATAAATGATCCGTTTGTGTAATTTGGATCATTGGATTTGTTTTTTTCGTCAGCGTTTTTTAACGACTCACCTAACGTTTTCGCAGATAGTGAACCACGAACAGCATGAGTTATATAACCATCCTGGCCAGCAAAGGCAAAATCAAAATATGAATCAAAGCCGCTGCCGTAATAACTTGAATACTCTTCAATAGGTGTCCAAGCTTCTCCCACAAGATATGCATCGGGTTTTATCTCTTTTACAGTTGATGCAAACCATGACATGAACTCTTTATTCTTGTCAGGATTACCTTTGTAGTAATAAGCTACCGCATCGCATCTAAAACCGTCACAGCCCTTATC
>JAIKZI010000056.1 GCA_024682375.1 Lachnospiraceae bacterium
ACAAATAGCAGCGGATGAAAGAATACCTATAGCGACTTTTTTCTTCTTGTCATCAGCACGTCTAATCATAGCAAGTGCTGCACCTGGAATACCGAACATCATACATGGGAAGAATCCTGACATATACATTCCGAGGTCCCAGGATACATCTGCTGATGTCTTTCCAGCCCAGAAGTTTGTGAGATCACCCATACCGATTGTGTCAAACCAGAATACATTGTTTAATGCGTGGTGTAGGCCGGTTGGAATGAGGAGTCGGTTGAAGAAAGCATATAATCCTGCTCCGAAGATTCCTATTTTAGAGATTCCTTTTCCAAATGCAACTAAACCTGTGAAAAGAAGTGGCCAAGTAAATAAAAGAACTGCTGAAACTAAGATAGAAACCAAGCCTGCGATGAGAGCAACACATCTCTTTCCTGAGAAGAAAGATAACCAATCAGGAAGTTTAGTTCCTTTGAATTTGTTGTAGCACATTGAACCGATGATACCTGCAATGATACCAATAAATGGTGTTTTTGTCTGATCGAATGCGATTGTCTTAGCTGCATCCTTTGCAATTTCAGGCATGATTGTTGTTACGACACCTGTGCTTAAAAGTGTTGTCATGATTAGCCATGAAACTAGCGCGGCTAGTCCGCCAGTACCATCATGATCTTCTGACATTCCTACGCCGACACCGATAACAAATAGAATTGCCATGTTATCGATAAGTGCACCGCCGGCTTTTACCAGGAACAAACCGATGAGCATTCTAGCTCCTTCGATGTCACCACCCTGCATTGTAGCAGGACATAGCATGTAGCCGATTCCCATTAGAAGTCCACATAGTGGTAGGACTGCAACGGGAAGCATGAGAGCTTTACCAAGTTTTTGCAAAAACTTCATATAATCCTCCTTTTGAAAAAACCCTCCATTAATATGTTATTTTTCAATCTCCATAATTGGATCACCGGCTTTTACTTTGCCAGGAGCCATAGGAGTAATTGACTTCATGTCAGTAGTGTTTAATACAATGATTGGAATAACTGTGTCATATCCCTTTTCTTTAATTAAATCTAAATCCATAGAAAGAAGTGCGTCCCCGAGTTTTACTTTTGCACCTGTTTCTGTGTGAGCGCTAAAGCCTTCGCCTTTTAGATTTACTGTGTCAATTCCACAATGAACTAAAAGTTCAATTCCATTTGTGACGATTGATGCAGCGTGATTGGTATCGAATACCATTGCAATATCGCCGTCAGCAGGAGCTTTTATTTCATTTGATGATGGGATAATAGCTACTCCATCACCAAGCATTTTTTCCGCAAAAGTAGGGTCGCTTACCTGTGAAATTGGAATTAGTTCTCCATCTACTGGAGAATAGATTGTTGTATTTTTGTGATTTTTGAATAAATTAAACATATATTTTACCTCTGTTATTATTATATTTGTTGGAAAAAAAGACTGTCAACGAAATCGTTTTTTTCTGAAACATCTTTCATAAAATGAAATAAAATTTCATAATCTTTGACAGTACTTTCATAAAAAAATAATTATAGTCATTTCTGCTTAAAAAGTATAGGAAAAAATAGTTTCCGTTTGGTTATTAATTATAGGAATATATTAGGATTCTAACTTGCTTGAATAAGGAATTCTGTGATAAAGTATTAAACACATGAGGGAGTAATGGCGTCATTGATATGACGTGATTTGTCAACAACCTCGATTCAAGGAATTTTCGTTTTCCAGTTGAATCTGGCAAATCTTAAATAATGAGACTCATGCGTATCTTTTGTTTTGGTACGCGTGGGTCTTTTTTTATTATATTAGACCTATGCGGCAGGGTATTGAGAGGAGTTTTTAGATGGATATTGCAATGGCAGTAGGATTATTGGTCTTGGGATTCATTTTCCTGGTAAAGGGAGCAGATTTTTTTGTAGATGGAAGTTCATCAGTAGCAAAGAAGCTTCGCGTTCCTTCGTTAATCATTGGACTTACTATTGTGGCAATGGGAACTAGTTTGCCAGAGTTTTCGGTTAGCTTATCTGCAGCGATAAAAGGGCAGAATGCACTCGCGATAAGTAATGTAATTGGATCTAATATGTTTAACCTTATGGTTGTGTTAGGTTTCAGTGCATTATTTCAGCCACTTTTAGTTAGCAGAGATGTGTTTAAGAGGGATTATCCGCTTTCAATTATTGCAACAGGAATGTTGTTTGTGTTCGGCTTTACATCTATGAAACTTGATAGATTAGAAGGCGCAGTGATGTTTGCTTGCCTTATTATCTATTTAGTGGTTGTTGTTAGAGAAGCGATGAAGGTTAGAAAAGCAGTTTCATCACATACAGCAGATGTAGAAACCATGCAGCTTGAGGCTGAAGCAGATGATGAAACCAATGAAGTTGCAAAGGAGACTAGTACACTTCTTTCTATTATTTATATTATTGGTGGTGCTATTGCAATTAAATTCGGCGGAGAATGGGTTGTAGATGGTGCTGTTACTATTGCAAAAGCATTTGGAATTTCGCAAAATATTATTGGACTCACAATTGTAGCTATGGGAACTAGCTTACCAGAACTCGTCACATCAGTAGTTGCCGCTCGTAAGGGTGAACTTGATATGAGTATCGGAAATGTAGTTGGATCTAATATTTTCAATATATTTGGAGTACTCGGTATGTCTGGTGCAATTAGCTCAATTTCAGTTATTTCGGATAATTTGATTGATTTAGTGATTTTGGTTGTTTTTTCCCTCATCGTTGGTGTGCTGGGATTTACAAAGAGAAAAATCACAAAAGGAGAAGGCGTTGGAATGCTCGTTCTCTATGCAATTTATGCAGTATACATTTGTATTAGATAAGGTTTTTGTATGAGTAAGAAGATTTTGATTATAAATACGGGTGGAACTCTGTCGTCAGTGATGAAGGAAAATGGAATGGCACCAGGGCTTTCGACTGATGATATGCTTTCGGAACTTCGTATGGTGTCTGGCGATGCTGATTTGTCTTTTATGGATTTTTTGGCATTGGATAGTGCAAATATTTTGCCACGTGATTGGGTTTCTCTTGCAAAAAAGATAGGTGAGGAGCAGTCGAACTATGATGGTATAGTTGTTATTCATGGAACGGATACACTTGCTTATACTTCTTCTATGCTTTCTTTTATGCTTTCTAATATTGCTATTCCGGTTGTGATTACAGGAAGTCAGCTTTCTATGAAGCATCCAGTCGCAGATGCTATGGAGAATTGTCGTTTGGCAATTTATATGGCATGTGAAGGATATCCTGGTGTTTTCGTCGCTTTTAATAGAAAGGTGATTTTAGGAAGTCGTGCATCAAAGGTTCGTACACTTTCTTTTGATGCTTTTGAAAGTATCAACTATCCAAACGTGGCAGAAGTAAGTTCTTTGGGACTGAAGGTAAATGAAAATGTGGTCCCTGATCGTCATGGAATTTTTAAGGTAAAAAGTTCCATTTCAGAGGAAGTCGGCGTTATTAAGATGTACCCTGGAATTAAGAGTTCAGTATTATCTAGTATTTCAAAAGCTGGTTATAAGGGAGTATATATCGAAGCTTTCGGACTAGGTGGAATGCCGTTTAGAGATGATGATTTCATCGGTGCTTTAAAGGGTCTTATGGACGACGGTGTTGCAGTTCTAGTTGGAACTCAGTGTCGATATGAAGGTAGTGATTTAAATATTTATGAAACAGGAAAGCGCGCAAAGGAAATTGGAGTTATGCAGGCTTTTGATATGACTACTGAGGCAGCAGTAACAAAGCTTATGTGGGCTCTCGGTCAGACAGATGATATGGATGAGATTCGTGAGTATTTCAAGGTGAGTCTTTGCGGTGAAGTAGATATAGAAGGTCATGAAAGATAGTAGAGGTGCAGAATTGAAGGGAAAGAAATCAGTGAAAAAAGAACTAGGTTATTTAGTGATTTTTTTGCTTGGAGCAGCGTGTGCTGTTTTTGTAACTCTTTTTGTTTTATGGAAAAAAGGCTTTTTTCCTAAGGCGTCAGAATCGTCTAAGGAAGTTTTGAATTATGTTGAGAAGGCAGTTTTCTTGGATGCCTCTGGAAAGACTCATGTATATGAGACGAAGGCAGGTAACAAGAATGTCTATGATAAGACTAGATATAAGATTGACGGTGAGTCTTTGTATGATAAGTATGGTTCGGTCCTCGAGATGGATTTAGGCGGACAGAGCGTGTCAGCATCGTCTTTGCCAGAGACAAAGGGCCTTTTGAATACTCATATTGGCTATTTGGATGGTCATGAGATTTCTTATGAGGATGGTACTTATAAGTCTCGCATGGGTATCGATGTTTCTTATCATCAGGGTGATATCGATTGGAACAAAGTCGCTTCATCCGGCGTTAAGTTTGTCTATATTCGTTGCGGTTATCGTGGCTATGCCGGCGATGGCGTGTTGAAAGAAGATACTAAATTTGAGGAGTATTATAAGGGTGCGAAGAAGGCTGGTCTCGATGTCGGAGTTTATTTCTTCTCTCAGGCGATTAATGAGTCTGAAGCAAAGGAAGAGGCTGAGTTTACTCTTAAGCTTCTAAAGGGAAAGGAACTAGATCTTCCGGTTGTCTTCGATCCAGAGAATGTTGGTGGTGTCGGCGCTCGTACAGACAGTGTCTCCGGCGAGCAGTTTACGAAGAATACAATTGAGTTCTGCGATGCTGTCGAAAAGGGCGGCTTCAAGTCAGCAGTCTATGCCAACATGATTTGGCAGGCATCAAAGCTAGACATGACAAAGCTTCGTGATATTGAGATGTGGTACGCCGACTATGAACCCCTTCCTCAGACTCCATACGATTTCACAACCTGGCAGTATTCAGCAACTGGTAGAGTTGATGGTATAAGCGGTGATGTGGATCTGGATTTGGAGATTAGAAAGTAGAATATTATATGTAAGGGTAAGCCCCCGTGGCTTCGGATTTCTTCGGAATCCGAGGCTGCGGGGGTGTTTTTTTGGAATCCGAAGCCGCGGGGCGTTTTTTGAATTTGAAACTGCGGGTTTTTTTTCGGAATCTGAAGCTGCAGGGGGGTGTCCTTACGGATGAAAGGTGAGTTTTGGGTGCGAGGTATCCGTAAATTTCTCGCGGTTTGGGAGAGCGGTACGGACGAAGGGGGAGTAAATTGGCTGAGGTATCCGTAAATTTCTTGCGATTATGGGGATAGGTACGGACGAAGGGGGAGTAAATTGGCTGAGGTATCCGTAGGCCAGCGGCAACTAGCTAAAAACCAACGGACGAAAGCAAGTTAAAAGCTTTGAGGTATCCGTAAATTACTTGCGGTTATGGGGATAGGTACGGACGAAGGAATAGTAAATTGCCCTAGTTATCCGTAGGCCAGCGGCAACTTGCTTAAACCCAACGGACGAAAGTAAGTTAAAAGTCGTGAGGTATCCGTAAATATCTCGCGGTTATGGGGATAGGTACGGACGAAGGAATAGTAAATTGCCCTAGGTATCCGTAGGCCAGCGGCAACTTGCTTAAACCAACGGACGAAAGCAAGTTAAAAGTCGTGAGGTATCCGTAAATTTCTTGCGGATTTTGGGATATGTACGGACGAAGGAATAGTAAATTACCCTAGGTATCCGTAGTCCAGCGGCAACTAGCTAAAAACCAACGGACGAAAGCAAGTTAAAAGTCGTGAGGTATCCGTAAATATCTCGCGGTTATGGGGATATGTACGGACGAAGGAATAGTAAATTGCCCTAGGTATCCGTAGGCCAGCGGCAACTTGCTAAAAACCAACGGACGAAAGCAAGTTAAAAGCTATGAGGTATCCGTAAATAACTCGCGGTTATGGGGATACGTACGGACGAAGGAATAGTAAATTGCCTCAGGTATCCGTCGGCCAGCGGCAACTAGCTAAAAACCAACGGACGAAAGCAAGTTAAAAGCCGTGAGGTATCCGTAAAAAACTCGCAGTGTTAGATAAAAATCACACCACACCAAATAAAAAATCAAATTTTTTAAAAATGTCTAAAAATTATAGTATCTTTTAATTTGAAATATGGTAAAATCAAGAATGTTTTAGACAACTTGCTTTTTGCGTGTGATTTTACGGATAATAACTTAGGAGAAAGGGGAGTGTATTAGAGGGGGAATGTATCAATGGAGTGAAGAAATAATAATTCAGTTGGAGCATCGAAAATATTGTTTGAATGAGCTGATTGCAAAGTTGGAGAAGTCTTTGGAGTCGGCGCCGTCGGGGAACTTGCGAGTAAGCAAGAGTGGCAAATCATTCCAATACTATCTTCGAGAGAATCCAAAAAACAAGAACGGAACATATATCCCAAAGGCGAAAATCGAGATAGCAAAAGCTCTAGCTCAGAGGGATTACGAAAAGAAAGCTTTGGCGTATGCGAAGGCGGAGCTTGTCAATGTAACAACATATTTAGCATACATGAAAGTTAACAACTTGATTTCGGTGTTGGATTCCTTTGGCGAGGGGCGCCAGAGGTTGATCACACCTATCTACAGAATGGAAACGGATTTTGTAGAGGCGTGGAAGTCGATAAAGTATAAAGGTCGTGATTTTGGCGATATCAACACCGAATTTTTTACATCTAACGGAGTTCGTGTGGCTTCGAAGTCTGAGCTTGCAATAGCAAACATGCTTGAAGCGTATAATATACCGTATAGATATGAATATCCACTTATATTATCTTCAGGAAAAAAGATTTGGCCGGATTTTCTCTGCCTCAATGTTCGAACCAGGAAAGAGATTATCTGGGAACATTTCGGAATGATGGATAATATAGGATATGCAAATAGAAATGTTGAAAAAATAAACTTGTATGCTAAAGATGGTTATTGCTTAGGAGAAAATTTTGTTGCTACATTTGAAACATCACAAGTGCAACTCAATCTAAAAACAGTACAACGGATTATTGAAGAATTCCTATTGTGAGGTATCTGTAAATAACTCGCATGGATGAGGTGAATAACAGATGAAAGCAAGTTAAGGAAGCAAAGTATCCGTAAATAACTCGCGCAGCAGGGGGGAACTACAGACGAAAGCAAGTTAGAAGCCTCGAGGTATCCGTAAAGACCTTGTAGCCCAATAAAAAGGGCCTTATGATTCGAAAAAAGAATCATAAGGCCCTGATTTTTTTATAACTAGTTAAAGAAAACTTTGATAATTGCTTCCAAATCTTCGCCGTCTTTTACGCCTGCTGTCTCGTAAGGTGAGTGCATAGCGAGCTGTGGAAGTCCGATGTCAACTGTTGGAAGAGCAACCTGGTTGTTTGAAAGGTTGCCAAGAGTTGAACCACCGGCTACATCTGAACGGTTTGTGAATACCTGGAGTTCCTTGCCGGCGCGCTTTGCTACCTGACGGAAGTAAGCGGCTGAGAAACCATCTGTACAATACTTCTGGTTTCCGGCGAACTTCATGGCTACACCCTGACCGATTACTGGACGGTTGACTGGGTCAGCCTTTTCTTCATTGTTTGGATGAATAGCGTGAGCATTATCAGCAGAAATCATGAAGCCCTTTGCGAGGTCGATTTCATAATCTTCAAATGAACGTCCGAGTGCATCGTAAATTCTCTTTAAAGTATCGCGAAGGAATGTAGAAGCAGCACCCTGACGAGTTGAGCTTCCTACCTCTTCATTATCAAATACTGTATAAAGTGAAAGTGCTTCGCTTCTCTTTGCTGATAAGAAACCTGAAAGAGTTGTGTAAACACACTGAAGATCATCGAGACGTGGGCCTGAGATAAATTCATCATTTTCGCCCCAAACGATGGCTTTTTCGTTGTTGTAAACATAAAGATCATAGCCTAATACATCTTCTGATTTGATGTTAGCCTTTGCAGCAACCTGATCCATGAGCTTAGGAGTTTCATCTCCTGAAACCATTCCCATAAGTGGGAGGAGATCCTTCTGAGGGTTGAATGCCTTACCATTATTTGCTTCTCTGTCCATGTGAATAGCAAGTGATGGAATCATGCACATAGGTTTTTCAAGGTCAATGTGCTTTGAAACAAGCTTTCCGTCTTCTTCTACAAAAACACGACCAGCTACTGAAAGTGGACGATCGAACCATGGGCTCTGAAGCATACCGCCGTACTTTTCTACGTTTAATACGCAGTAGCTATTTGCTTTTTTTAGTTCTGGATTTTCCTTGATTTTGAAGTAAGGAGAATCACTGTGGCTGGCTACGATACGGATGCCTTCAAAATTCTTTGGAATTGAGAAAGCGATGACAGCTGATTCATTTCTAGTTACAAAGTAATCTTTTCCTGCTTCGATATCATATTTAGATGCTTCATCTAGTTCGATGAATCCCTTTGATAGAAGCTCTTCCTTGACATTGTCAATTGCCTGATAGCTTGTAGGGCTATCGTTCAAAAATTCTGCGAGATTTCTTTTCATTTCTTCCTCCATTTATTGTGCAAGGACAAAAGGTCAAAAAACGACTGTGTCCTGTGATAACAAATCTGTTTTAATCTACCACAAAACACAGTCATCTTCAATGAAAGTTACTCATTGCCTTTGAGGAATAGAATCAAAACTCCTGCAATTAAAAGAACTATTCCAAGTATTGGGAACATAACAATCTTTTGATTGGTAGTTCCATAGATTTCTAAAACACCTTTCATAACACTTCCGACAGTTAGCATAAACACGCCACCTGCGTAGAACTGAAGCCCCGTGCTTGAAATACTAAAGTGACCTCTTCTTAATAGAATGAAGAAGAGCAGTAGCATCGGGAAGAGTCCGAGTATCAGTGGTATTGCGAAGGAAAAAATCATTGCATTCGAATATACTTCGTGACTAAACATTTCATATATAAATGCGAAAATTCCAAAGAAAACAGAACCGCCGAGGAAGAGTTTGACGTAAGTCTTTATTTTTTTTGTATTAGAATTCTTATACATACGAATACCTCCTGATTATTTTACATAAATGATGTCACTGACACTTCGTTCTGAGATTCGGCCTGTTGTGGTCGGATTGTTGATAACTGTTCCGTTATAGTACATTGTTGATGATCCGCCGCCGTCTAAGTTGTAGGCTGTTGTGCAACCGAGAGCCTGCATGAAGGTTGCGAGCTCCTTTAGGGAAAGGCCTTCGCTTTCGCTTGTACGTCCGTCTGAAACTACAAAAGTGAAATTGTTGGCGCTTGTCTGGCCGATGGCGGTTCGCGGATTGGAAGCCATGGCTTTTCCGACTTCATCTGATGAGGAAACGCTCACCTCGCCATTTTCGACAAGACCAGGGCCGAAAGTGTAAGCCTGCCAAACACCTTTTTTCACGAGTTCATCGGAATCGAAATCGTCGGATGAAATTATTTCCATAGTTCCGTCTGCGTAGATGCAGAGGATTTCAGAACCGCTTTTTACATCATCTCTATATACAACACCATTTCTTATTACAACACCAGTTTCCTGTGCTCCGTAGTAATCACCGTTTATTGCAAGGATTGCATCATTTTCTGAGGCAATAGTAGATGTCTTTGCGGTGATATTTTTTCCAAAAGAATTGTTGGCAAAAGCACTCTTTAGGGATTCTGCAGAATCGAGAGTTACGCTTGCGACATATACTTCCGTATTTAAATATGTATATTCTGTCACGGTGATTTTTACGCCGTTTTCGTCGTAGGTGTCGTAAGTCTTTGTGACTGTGGCTCCGATTGACTCTAAATCCGCGGTACTTGTAGTCGCTGTACTTGTAGTGGTGCTAGAACTTGATGTGTTTGAAAGCGCGGTAGCGAAAGCGTCTGTAGAGGATTCGCTTGAAGCGTTTGTCTGATAAGTGCTAGGAATTACAAAGGTGTCTAATAGTAAATATGATGTTGTGGAAAAAATGAGAAGGCCGCTTAATAAGCCTGCAATTTTGTTTCTAATCATGGTTTTGTCCCTCCTTTTATAAGGCGAGTATAAGGAGCGAACTTTAAAGGAACTTTAAAATAAAAATAAAATTTAATGAAATTTCTGTACTAATAGTTAAATTGTGAGTAAACTATTAGCATAGGTTATTTTTGTTATAAAATTACTTTATATATTATAGGCTTGAGCAATGGGCTGAAACGAAAGATTATTTGATAGACTTTGTGCATCTATGAAAGGGGCGTAAAGAATATGCAGGTTAAAATTGGTAAAAGTAATAAGGCAAATGTGAGTGAAGCTCTAAGCGAAGCACTTTCAGGTGTGAATGATCCATCATTTTTGTTGGTACAGGCACCGTATGATTTTCTTGAGGAAGTAGCATCGACATTGAAAGAGAAGTTCCCTGAAGTACCTAATTTAGGAACTGCTGGAATTTCATATTTTGATTCAAAGGCTTCTGATAAGGAATTGGTTGTAATCGCTTTTGGAAGTGATGCCAAAGTTGCTACTGGTGTATTGACCGGTTTATCAAACGCTCCTATGGGAGATATTTATAATTTGGAGGATGCTATAAAGACAGTTTCTCCAGGAAAGAATGATACTATCTGTATCGAGTATTGTACTAATCATGAAGAGGTTACTGTTACAAGTTTGAATGTTGCTTTGGAACAGAAGGGCGTAGAACTTGTTGGAGGAACAGTTTTTGGAACACCCGACGGAAAAACTTCTTATGTAATGGTAGATAGCAAGTTATATGAAGATGCTTGCGGCTATGTAATTCTTAAAAACAAGTCTGGAAAGATCAGAACATATTCAGAACTTATTTATGAGCAGGCAAAAGAATTACCTATGCATATCGCAACAAAGGTAAATCTAGAGAACAAGGAACTCATTGAACTCGATGGTCGCCCTGCGGTAGATGTTTACTGCGAGGATACGGGAGTTAATAGAGATGATGTTATTGGCAATGTATTGAAGCAGCCTTTAGGTCGAGTTGTAGGTCAGGCTTGTTATATTTCATCTATGTATGGAATTGGAAATGGCGGATCTCTAATCAATTATAAGAGACTTAATGAGAATGATACGGTCAGAGTACTAGATCTTAGGGATTATAGAGAAGTCAATGGTAATACTTTTGATAACATTAAATCGGAGAATTCAAAGATTTCATTTATTTTTTCCGTAAACTGTATTTACAGACATATGTTATTTACAAATGAGGGATATTTGAATGAGTTTATCGCTGGCATGAACAAAGTCGGTCCACATATCGGTTATGTAGGCGGCGGGGAGCAGCATAATAAGCAGCATGTAAATCAGACAATGGTGTGTGCAGTATTTGAATAAGGATGGTGAATGAAAATGGGACTCTTTAGTAAAAAAACAACAGAAGTAGAAACAACAGTTGCTCCTTCAAGTAAGAAGGATTTAAGCAGAGACTTACATCCTCTTCGCGAAGTTGGTAGATTTGCCATCGAGCAGAAATGTAAATTGCAGAATGAAGAGAGCGTTACAATCAATGGTATTGAGAAGGTGCAGACTTCATTTGGCGTTGTAGAAGATAAATATGAAGGTATCACAGGTTCAGTAGAAGAATTCAAGAGTGAATTTGACAATGTACGTACAGTAACTGAACATTTGGATGAGATTATTCAGAAGTTAAAGGATACAGCTGATGAATCTCATGCAGGTATGGAACATGTAGATCAGAGTTCTAAATCTGTTGCAGATACAATCGATGAGATGCAGGGCGTATTCGATGAATTCCAGAAGAGTTTGGATGACATTAGGGAAAAAGTTGCTCAGATTAATTCTGTTGCCACACAGACAAACCTTTTGGCTTTGAATGCCTCTATTGAAGCTGCCCGTGCCGGTGAAGCAGGACGTGGATTCGCAGTCGTAGCTACTCAGGTAAATGAGCTTTCTCAGGAAATCAAAGAGATGGTTGTAGCTATTGATGAAAGTATGGAAGACCTTGAGAATAAGAATCAGAACTTGCGTGATTCTCTTGGAAATACAAAGGGAGCTATCGATGAATCTCATGAGAATATCGAGAGTACTCAGGAAGTTATCTCTTCTATCAAGGGCGTAGCTGATGAAGTAGCCGGTGAAAGTGATCAGATGACAAAAGTATTTGAAAAGTGTGATACAGCAATCGATTCAATCACAGGAAACATTGTTGATTCAAAGCAGTACTTCTTAGCTGTTGAAGATGATATTTCTGATATCAAGTTAAAGATTACTGAAAAGGGATTTATGTTTGAGGATATGGATAATGTGCTTAGCCAGATTCAGCCTTTGATTGAAAAAGTAATTCAGAACAATAAATAAATACCAATCGAGTTATGAACTCGTGTAAGAGGTGGGATATGACGAAACGCAAAGCTTCTTTAAAAGCAATTTTGATCGGACTAGTTTTAATCCAGCTAATCTTAGTGGGCTCAGTAGCGCTTGTGGCAGGAACTGTAAATATGCGTTCCGGTATGGAATATGAAGTACGTACCGGTGTAAGCGCAGCATGTAAATCTTATGCAGAGATGATAGAACTTTCATCAGGTATGGATGATAAAGCTCGTGAAGGCATAGAGATTGATATGCATAAAAGTACAGGATACGAGTATACGTATTTTGAAGGAGATACTAGAGCTCGTTCTAGTATTCCAAATGTGGTTGGTACGAAGGCCAATGATACTGTTATCGAGACTGTATTGAATGGCCATAAGAGATATCAGGCTGATAATGTCGATATCGGAGGAGAGAAATACTATGTAGCTTATGAACCAATCGAAGAAGATGGAAAAGTTACTGGTATGGCTTTTGTAGGGAAAAAGAAAAGTGAAATCATGGGTTATATCAATAAAAAGGTATACACCATGGTAGGTATAGTTGTAGCAATTATGATTTTGATGCTTGTGTATTCTGTTTGGAATACACTTAAAATCGTAAATGCTATAAAAGATGACGTGAATGCAGTTAAGACAATTGCATCAGGTAATCTTACAATCGAATTAGATGAGAAAACTTTAAAGAGAAGTGATGAACTGGGTGAGATGTCGCAGGCTCTTCTTGAAATGTCGGATAAGTTAAAGAGCGTAATCGGAAACGCTAGACATTCTTCGGATGAGGTTGACGACTCAGCTGGTTATCTTTCTAAGACAGCCACATCTATTTCGACTACAGCGGATGGTGTTTCAAATGCGATTGAACAGGTAGCGGACGGTGCTACAAATCAGGCGCATGCTTTACAAGATACTTTATCTAATGTAGGATTGATAAATGAGTCTATTCATACTATTACCGAGAATACGGAAAAAATGAATGAGATCTCAGCGTCTATGCAGGATAAGTCGAAGACATCTTCGGAGTCACTTACAAAACTTCGTATGTTTACTCGTGAAGTTATAGCATCGACTGATGAAATCGTTGAATTGATTAAAAATACAAATAATGCGGTTACAACTATTAGTGAAGCCGTAGCAATTATCGATTCCATTGCTGCACAGACAAATCTTCTCTCTTTGAATGCGTCGATTGAAGCAGCTCGAGCTGGAGAAGCAGGTAGAGGCTTTGCAGTAGTAGCAGGTGAGATTAGGGAGCTCGCTGATCAGTCAGCTGAGGCAGCAGCTAATATTTCAGATGCTATGAAAGGCTTATCAGCGGATTCATCCAATACAATGGAGAAAGCCGGCAATGTTCATGAGACAATCATTAAGCAGAGAAGTATTATTCATCAGGCTATTGAACAGGTTGATTCTTTGATTGAAAGTATCAATTCTTCTATAGAAATTACAGAGGAAATCTCTAAAAATGTTGAACAGACAGATGAAGCAAGTCGGGTAATCTCTGACAATATCTCATCTCTTTCATCTATTTCACAGGAGAATGCAGCTAGTTCAGAACAGACTAGAGCATCTATGGCTGATTTGTCTGATACAGTTGCTAAGCTTTCAGAAAAGGCAAATGGACTGAATGAAATAGCCAAAGGTCTTGAAGAAGAAATGGATTTCTTCAAGGAAGAGTAATTTATAAGCTTAATAAGTTAAAAATATTAATGAAAGAGGCAGAGTGGTTTGGAAATTAAAAGATGTACACTAGATAATGTAAAAGAACTTCAGAGTGTCGCTAGACAGGCATTCTCAGAGACTTTCTTGAAATGGAACACAGAAGAAAATGTTACTAAGTATATCGATGAGAATTATGCTATAGATGTACTGGAGAAAGAAATTGTAGATGAGAACAGCAAGATTTTTCTTGCGTATAACGAGGATGGCAAAGTTATCGGATATTTAAAAGTGAACAAGGAAGGCGCACAGACTGAGAAAGACTATCCAGATTCTATGGAAGTTCAGAGAATCTATGTACTTAAAGAGGCAAAAGGACAGGGAGTAGGTTCTAAATTCATGGAGCTTGCTGAGAAAATAGCCAAGGAGTGGAATGTAAAGTATATGTGGCTTGGAGTTTGGGAGCATAATGATCCAGCACTTAAATTCTACGAGAGCAAAGGATATACACATTTCTCTGATCATACTTTTGTAATGGGTGATAAACCACAGACTGATTACATTATGAGAAAAGATATTTAAAGTGAAAGACTTCTGACATTTGTCAGAAGTCTTTTTTTATTTCTCATGGCTTTCGCCGTTTGAATAGTCGATTTCAATTCCAGGCTGAATATTTTTTAGTCTGACACAGAATTTAATTCCAGCACCATTATCTTCTATAGAGTAAGCTTCCATAAGAACTGTCGATGCAACTAGATTGTTGCCATCATATTCAGGTGTTACACGGTATAGGACGTGATTGGATGGATTTTCATCTATATATTTTGCAACCTTGGTTTCGAAAGGGAGCATAAGGCTCTCGTTTAAATATCTGGTTCCCGTTATAAGATTTTTTTCGTTTGCATTTTCACCGGTCAAACAGTATGCAATCAGATGACATCTATTATAAAGATAGTTTCCGTTTATAAGATGCGGATATTTCACTGTGTGCCAACCGGAAGGCTTTATCATTCCGATTGCTCCTCTTTCCTCTGTTGGCATGGTTTCCTTTCCGACACAGGCATAGGCAACCTGACATCTTCCTAAAGAATCTAAGGGAGAATAACTTTCAAAGCAGGACGGATTTAAATCTGATTCTTTAAAATATGGATTATTGTTATTTACTTCAGCGACATCAGTGTTTTGACTTACTTGGGTTTGTGGCTGCTCTGATGTATGGGTCAGCTTACCTCCGGAAAAAAGTGTAACTCCTGAAATTATAAGGGCAGTTAAAAGGTAAGCGAATGGTTGATTCTTTTTATATCTTCTTCGTCTTGACATATATATCCTATCTCATGAAAAAAGCCTCCGTGAGTTACGGAAGCGAATGTGTAATAAAACGATATTAATGATATCAGTGGAAAAATTTGGTGTCAATTGGACAAAAATAAAGAACTGGTACTTGATGAAGCTCTCGCCATCTTTCCCAGTTCTAACACGACACTTATGAAGATCTATTTCGCGAGGCTCTCGCCGCTTTTACTATCTTCTATGTCAATCACGAAAAATCTAAGTGAAGCTCTCGCCACTTGGATTTCTTAACTTGATTGTATTGTAATTTATACAATGAATTGTGTCAATATTATTTTCTGAAAAATACTGTATACAATCTAAATTGTCGCAAAATTTGATAATGAATTGTCAGGCCAGATATTTTATTGACGAGTGAAATTTTTAAAATCAACAATATATAAACGTAAAATAAAATATATCATCAATATATAGAAAACGATCGATTGGGGTTTTATAATTGTGTTTGTAAAAGTACAATTGTAAAGAGCTTTGTTTATAAAAAGTTAAGAATTGAATTTGAAATATAAGTATTTTTTTCTATGGGAGTGAAGCTATGGTCAGAAAAGACAGGGAAGTAAAAGATTTTAAAGATATGATTGCAATAGTAGATAAATGTAATGTTTTAAATCTGGCTATGTTTGATGAAGATTATCCTTATGTGATTCCGGTTTCATTTGGGTATGAGGTTATAGATGAACATCTTTATCTTTATATTCATGGTGCAGTTCGCGGTAAGAAGGTAGATCTTTTAAAGAAGAATAATAAGGTTTCTTTTTCGATGAATCAGTTCTATGGATATGATGAAACGAGAACAGGGATCACTACGAGATATGAAAGTGTGACCGGGACAGGTACAGCGACGCCGGCTGAGAATTCAAAAGAGAAGGCTCATGGACTTAAACTTCTATGCGCACATTGCGGATATCAGAATTATGATGTATCACTTTGTAAGAACATCCCGTTTACCAATGTATGGAAAATAGAAGTTACATCTTTATATGGAAAAAAGAATCTTAGGAAAGTTGAAATTTGATTTTTTCCTGAGGGGCATTGGTGAAAATGTCTAAAGGATAGTAGTGGCCTCTAAAAAGACAAGAATTGGCAATATTGCATAAAAGCTACGGAATTATCAGAAAAGGAGGTGCCAACTGGCACCAAAACGGCCGATTTTGACTAGTTAATATCATGTCGAAGTTGCCATTTGGCAAATAAAGAGGTTTTAACTTATAAAATTTTGTCATTTTTGTGAGTAATTATGCATAAAACTGGATTGACAAAACTGTATATTATATATAAAATAACAAGAACGTGCCATTTGACCTTTTAAAAGACCTGCATCACACGATATATTTACGATCGTAGAAAGGAAGTAAAATAACTATGGTTGATTATACAGAAGGATCAGGTAAGGAATACCACATCGGAGTAGGCAAAGGAGAGGTTGGTAAGTATGTAATACTTCCAGGTGATCCAAAGCGTTGTGCGAAGATTGCTAAGTATTTCGATAACGCAGAATTAGTTGCTGACAGCCGTGAGTTTGTGACTTACACAGGAACACTAGATGGAGAAAAGGTCAGTGTTACTTCCACAGGAATTGGAGGACCTTCTGCTTCTATAGCAATGGAAGAGCTTGTACACTGTGGTGCTGATACATTTATTCGTGTCGGTACTTGCGGGGGAATGCAGCTCGATGTAAAGGGCGGAGATCTGGTTATTGCAACTGGAGCCATTCGTATGGAAGGCACGAGCAAGGAATATGCACCAATAGAGTTTCCTGCTGTTGCCGATTTTGACGTAGTTAGTTCATTGAAGATGGCAGCAAACAACTTGAATATGAGAAATCATGTTGGAGTTGTTGAGTGTAAGGATTCATTCTATGGGCAGCATGAACCTGAAAAGAAGCCAGTTTCTTATGAATTACTAAATAAATGGGAGGCATGGCTTAGACTTAACACATTAGCTTCTGAGATGGAATCTGCAGCGTTGTTTGTTGTGGGAAGTCATTTGAGAGTTAGAGTAGGTTCTTGCTTTTTGGTCGTTGCTAATCAGGAACGTGCGAAGGCTGGTTTAGATAATGCTCAGGTACACGATACGGACGGAGCCATCCGTGCAGCCGTTGAGGCTATTAGGCTCATGATTAAGAATGACAAGATGAATAAATAATTTGTCATTTTTATTTCTTCAGTAATAAGCCATAGTGGCTTAGTTATATTTCTAAGGAGGATAGAAAGAAATGAAGAAGAGAGTTGTTTCATTGTTACTCGCTTGCGCTATGACAATTTCACTAGCTGCTTGCGGAGCTAAGAGCTCAAACAAAACAACAAAGAGTGAAGGAAAGATCAAGATTGGTATGGTTACTGATGTCGGTGGTGTAAACGACGGATCTTTCAACCAGTCTGCTTGGGAAGGACTTCAGAAAGCAAAGAAGGATTTGGGAATCAAAGTTGATTACCTTGAGTCAAAGAATGATGCTGATTATCAGCCAAACATCGAGACATTCATCGATGGTGACTATGACATGATTATTTGTATCGGTTATGCTCTTGCAGATGCTCTTAAGAAAGAAGCTGCTGCAAACCCAGACCAGAAATTCGCTATTGTAGATGATTCATCACTTAAGGATGAGAAGAACGTAACATCACTTATGTTCGAGGCTGGTCAGTCATCATACCTTGTAGGTTACACAGCTGGTCTTACAACAAAGACAAACAACATCGGTTTCGTACTTGGTATGTCTACAGCAATGATGCATGAGTTCGGTTACGGATATGTAGCTGGTGCTCTTGATGCTGGTAAGGAAACAGGAAAAGACATCACAGTTCAGGCTGTAAACGCAAACAGCTTTGGTGATACAGCTGCTGGTAAGTCAGCTGCAAACGCTATGATTACAAAGGGCGCTGACATCATCTTCCATGCTGCTGGTGCTACAGGACTTGGTGCTATCGATGCTTGTAAGGAAGCAGGAATCTGGGCTATCGGTGTTGACTCTGATCAGTCAAAGGTTGCTCCTAAGACAATCCTTACATCTGCTATGAAGAGAGTAGACAACGCTGTATACTCACTTTGCCAGCAGGTTGTTGATAACAAGGTTAAGTCTGGTGTTGAGACATTCGACATCACAGATGGTGGTGTAGATATCGCTCCTACAACAGATAATATCGATCCAGAAGTTCTTAAGAAGGTTCAGGCTAAGAAGCAGGAACTTATCGATGGTAAGGTTACAGTTCCTAAGACAGAGAAGGAATTCGTAAAGGCTTACGGCGAAGGTAAGTACACACTTAACCAGGAAAAGAGCAAATAAATCTTTTTAAATAAAAATTAGTACTTAATATTAGCTGCCCCTAGTAATACTTCTATAGGGGCGGCTATTTTTTAGGATTAGGAAAAAATATGTTTTGGAAAGAAAATTGAAGATTTGGGATATTTTTTCCAAAGCATATTTAGTTTGGACAGAGGTTATTTAGATATTTCGGAGGTTATTAAAATGAGAGATATCAGTATGGAGAGAGTTAACAAAACTAGAGAAGATATGCTGGGTGTGGTTAAGAGTGCGACTCTGACACATGAGCAGAAGGTTGCGAATATGGCAAACCTCGCTGATTCACTTCTAGAGGTTTTGGATGTTCCAGAAGGTTTGGATGAACTTTTGAATGTAGGAATTGATAAGCAGTGCATCTGCGATTTGGGAGAGGGACATGCGCCACTTCGTCCTAGATATATCGTTCCTGATTATGAAAAATATTTGAGAGAAGGTAGTAAATTCCTTCGTATCGATCCTCCTAAGGATTTATATGAAGCTATCAATGCGCTTTTGATTTTATATAAGAATGTACCTAGTGTTACAAACTTCCCTGTATATGTCGGTGCTCTTGATAAACTTTTGGATCCATATATGAAGGACGTAGATGATGAGACAGCACTTAAGCTTGTGAAAATGTTCCTTATCCATATGGATAGAACAATTTTGGATTCTTTTTCCCATGCTAATATTGGACCTGAAGATACTAGAGCGGGCAGAATTATCATGAAGGCTACGGCTGAGTGCTCTGATGCAGTTCCAAATATTACTATGAAGTATGATGAGGATATCACTTCAGATGAGTTTGCGCTTCTTGGCATTGAGACTGCACTTACATGTGCAAAGCCATCATTTGCAAATCATAAGATGTTCGTTTCAGAGCTCAATGAAGATTATGTAATCGCCAGCTGCTACAACGGACTTAAGTACGGCGGTGGTTCATATACACTTTGCAGATTGATCCTTGGAAATATTGCAAAGCGTTCTAAGAATATTGAAGATTTTAAGAAGAATCAGCTTCCATATGTTATGGATATTCAGGCTAGATATATGGATGAGAGGGTTAGATTCGAAGTTGAAGAGAGCGGTTTCTTCGAGAATAACTTCCTTGCAAAGGAAGGTCTTATCCATAGGGATAAGTTCTCTGCTATGTTCGGTTTAGTTGGACTTGCTGATGCTGTAAATATTCTTCTTGAGAAGGAAGGATATGAGGGCAAGAGATTCGGACATGATGAAGATGCTACTAAGCTTGGTGTTGAAATCATGGATATCATCAAGGATTTCAACGATCATCATGAGAATAAATATTGTGAAGCTACAGGAAATCATTTCCTTCTTCACGCACAGGTTGGTCTTGCTTCAGATGAGAATGTAACACCTGGAACTAGAATTCCAATCGGAGAAGAGCCAGAAGAGATGGTAGATCATTTGAAGGTGCTTTCACACTTCCATAAGTATTTCCCATCAGGAACTGGTGATATCTTCCCAATTGATTTGACTGTTCATAAGAATCATGAGTATCTACTTGATATCATCAAAGGTTCTTTCAAGAATGATCTTAGATATCTTTCGTTCTATTCATCTGATTCAGATGTAATCAGAATCACAGGATATCTTGTGAAGAAGTCAGAAATTGAGAAATTGGAGCGAGGAGAAAATGTTATGCTTGATACCACTGCTCTTGGAATGGGTGCAAAGCACAACGGACATATCCTTGAAAGAAAAGTAAGATAATGAGAGCTCCAGTAAATAAGATAATACCTTTTAGTTCAGTAGATGGACCGGGAAATAGAACTTCTATTTTCTTCCAAGAGTGTAATTTCAATTGTAGGTATTGTCATAATCCTGAAACTAGAAATATGTGTGTCAACTGTGGCGATTGTGTTGAAAAATGTCCCACAAATGCACTTTCAATAGTAGATGGAAAGGTCACTTTCGATTATAATAGATGTGTTTTGTGTGATACTTGTATAAAAACTTGTACGCACGGAGCCAGTCCTAGAATTAGGAATATGACACCGGAAGAAGTGATGGAAGAGGTGAAGAAACAGGTTCCTTTTATCCGTGGAATCACTACTTCCGGCGGGGAGTGTACTATGAATGCTCCGTTTTTGAGGGAACTTTTTTCCTTAGCAAAAGAGAACGGATTAGGTGCACTTATAGATAGCAATGGTTCATATGACTTCGAGAAAGACAGCGAACATCTTTTGGAGGTTTGCGACGGCGTGATGCTGGATGTGAAAGCTTGGAGTGAGGATGACCACAGAGCTGTCTGTGATGTCGATAATGAGATGGTTTTAAAGAATTTGAGATATCTTGCTTCTGTCGGAAAGCTTTATGAGGTAAGAACGGTTGTTGTGCCGGGATTATTCGATGTAAAGGAGACGGTAGAAAAGGTTTCAAAGGAAATAGTAAAATATCTATCAGTGTCTGACATCAGATATAAAATTATTACATATCGACCGATGGGTGTTCGGAAAGAGTATTTGGATATGGCCCCACCTTCTAAAGAGCTGATCGAGGAATTAAAACAGATTGCACTAAATGAAGGTGTAAAGACGGTTGTTACTGTATAGAGGATTTAAAGTTTGTTGTGTAGAAAGGAAACTACGGTGGGAAACGCTAGTAATGTGGATATGAACGAAGTAGCGATTCAGATGAAGAATATCGTGAAAAAGTTCGGCAATTTCGTTGCAAACGATCACATCAATTTGACTATCCACAAGGGAGAGGTTCATGCGATCCTTGGTGAGAATGGTGCTGGTAAGAGTACACTTATGAATGTACTTTATGGTATTTATCAGCCTACTTCTGGTTCAATTGAAATTGATGGAAAAGAAGTGGTAATCGAGGGACCTGAGAAGGCTATCGAGCTAGGAATCGGTATGGTACATCAGCATTTCATGTTGGTTCAGCCATTTACCGTAACTGAGAATATCATTCTAGGAGATGAGCCAAGAAAAGGTTTGGTTGTTGATAAGGAATCAGCTAAGAAGAAGATCATGGAACTTTCTGAGAAGTATGGTCTTATGGTTGATCCTGATGCGAAGATTGAAGATATTTCTGTTGGTATGCAGCAGAGAGTTGAGATTCTTAAGGTTCTATATCGTGGAGCTAAGCATTTGATTCTCGATGAGCCTACATCTTCACTTACACCTCAGGAAATTTCTGAGCTTATGGAAATCATCAAGAACCTGACTAACGATGGAAAGAGTGTAATCCTTATTACACATAAGCTAAAAGAAATTACAGAAGCAGCTGACTTTTGTACTATTATCCGTCAGGGTAAATATATCGACACAGTAAAGGTTGATGAAGTAGATGAAAATGCTCTTGCTTCTATGATGGTTGGTAGAAACGTAGAGTTTAAGGTTGAGAAAAAAGACATAAAGCCTGGTAAGGTAGCGCTTGATGTTAAGAATCTTCATGCTAAGGATTACCGTGGAGTTGAGATCTTAAATGGTTTAAATCTTCAGGTTAGAGAAGGTGAAATCGTAGGTCTTGCCGGTGTCGATGGAAATGGACAGTCAGAATTGGTTGAAATCCTAACTGGTCTTATGAAGGCTGAGTCAGGTGAAATCACTATCGAAGGTGTGGATATCTTTAATAAGAGTCCAAAGGAAATCTTCGATACTGGTGTTTCATCAATTCCAGAAGATAGACAGAAGCATGGTCTTGTTATGGACTATACAGTTTCTGAAAACCTCATTCTTCAGAATTTCGGAACTGAGAAGTTCTCTAAGCACGGAATTCTTAAGAAATCTGCAATGAAGAAATTTGCAGATGAGATGATTGAGAAATTCGATATCCGTCCAAGAGGATGTGAAACTAGACTTGCTAAACAGCTTTCTGGTGGTAACCAGCAGAAGGTTATCATCGCTCGTGAGGTTACAAACGATAAGGAACTTCTTATCGCTATGAACCCAACTCGTGGTCTTGATGTAGGTGCTATCGAATTCGTTCATAAGTACCTGGTTGAGCAGAGAAATAAAGGTAGAGCAGTACTTCTTGTTTCATTTGAGCTAGATGAAATCATGAGTCTTTCTGATCAGATTCAGGTAATCTTCGAAGGACAGATTACAGGATCTGTAAAGGGTAGTGAGGCTGATGAGAATGAACTTGGATTCTTGATGGCAGGAGGTAAGAAAGATGAAGCGTAAGTTCAATATTTGGGAAGGTAATTTCATCTATACATTACTTGCCATTGTAATCGGTTTCGTAGTAGGTGCTATCCTTCTTTCAGTTGCTGGAATTGATCCTAGTGTAGCTTATGGAAGCTTATACGAAGGAATCTTCGGCGACAAGAAATATATCGTTTATAGTATGGTTTATGCAGCTCCATATATCCTAACAGGACTTTCAGTTGCATTTTCATTTAAGACAGGTGTCTTCAATATCGGTGCAGAAGGTCAGTTCGTAGTTGGTTCTCTAGCAGCAGTTCTAGTAGGACTTTTCGTAGATCTTCCACCAGTTATTCACCCAATCGTATGTATGCTCGCAGCAGCTGTAGCCGGAGCTATCTGGGGTGGAGTAGTCGGACTTATGAAGATTAAGAGAGGAATCAACGAAGTACTTTCTTATATCATGTTTAACTGGATTGCTTACTACCTTTCAAATTACATTGTAATTTCAAAGTCAGTAAAGGATGAGTCAGTAGAAGCTACTAGACTTGTAAAGGATTCAGCCAGAACACTTATGTCAGACAAGATGGTAATTGCAACAGGTTGTCCTACAGTTAACTGGGGATTTGTAATTGCAACAGTTTGTGCCATCGCATTATGGTTTATCATTACTAAAACAACTCTAGGATATCAGCTTAGAGCTGTAGGTCTTTCAAAGACAGCTTCAGAATACGGCGGAATTTCTTCTTCAAAGATTTTCATGTCATCAATGGCTATTTCAGGTATGCTTGCCGGACTCGGTGGAGCAGTACATACACTTGGTATGACAGGACGTATTTCTCAGTTCGCTGGACAGGAAAGCTTCGGTTTCGATGGAATCACAGTAGCGCTTATCGCTGGTTCTAACCCAATCGGATGTATCTTCTCTGGCCTCTTCTATGGCGCTATGAAATATGGCGGAAACAAACTTACTCTTGTAAACGCTCCTAAGGAAGTTGTAAATATCATCATGGGTACAATCATCTTCTTTATCGCGATTGCACTTCTCTTTAAGAGAATCATGGTAAGCGTTTCGGAAAAAAAGAACAGTGATGTAAAGAGCGCTAAGGAGGATTAAGATGGACGTTTTTGTAAAAGATTTTGGACTTATTTTAAATGCCATGTTGATTTCAACACCACCTTTGCTTCTGGCAGCTTTGGGATCTGTTTTTTCCGAAAAATGTGGTGTTGTTAATATCGGTATCGAAGGTATGATGACAATCGGTGCCTTCATCGGAGCTATTGGAGCTTATTACACAGGAAATGGTTGGATTGGATTCTTGCTCGGTGGTATAGCCGGAATGGTATTCGGACTTCTACATGCATTTGCTTGTGTAACTTGTGGAGCTGATCAGACAATCGCAGGTACAGCGGTAAACTTCATCGCACCTGGACTTGCACTTTTCCTTTGCAAGGCTCTATTTACTTCATCAGATACACCTGCTCTTAACACAGCATCTAAACTTCCTAAGATGTTTTCTGGTGTGTTCAAGCCAGGTTCATTCGGATACAACGTATTCGGAACTTATTCAGTAGTATATTTAAGCTTCTTGCTTGTAGCTGTAATCTGGTTCGTATTCTATAAGACTAGATTCGGTATGAGACTTCGTGCAGCTGGTGAGCATCCAGAAGCTTGTGAGACATTGGGTATCAATGTTTATAGAGTTAGATATGCATGTGTACTTCTCTCAGGATTCCTTGCAGGACTTGGCGGAGCATTCGTAACACTTGCAACTGTTTCTCAGTTTAGACCAACAGTTATCGTAGGACAGGGATTCATCGCTATCGCAGCTGTAATCTTCGGAAAGTTCACACCACAGGGTGCATTCCTTGGATGTATTCTTTTCGGACTTTGCAACGGTCTTAAGACTGTACTTTCAGCAAGCGGAAGCAGTGTATCACCGAACTTACTTTCAATGATTCCTTATGTAGTAACAATTCTTGTACTTATCTTCTTTGTAGGTAGTGCTAGAGTTCCTGCTGCAAACGGAAAGCCATATATTAAATCAAAATAATTCTAGAATTGTGAGGCAGCGTATGGTAAGTGAAACACAGAAAAAAGAATTAGTTAAAAAAGCGCTTGAGAATAGATTAAAAGCATATACACCTTATTCTCATCACAAGGTGGGTGCGGCACTGCTTGGTAAGAACGGTGTTGTATATGATGGTTGCAATATTGAAAATGCAGCTTATACACCATCAAATTGTGCAGAAAGAACTGCCTTTTTTAAGGCTGTTTCAGAAGGCCAGTATGAGTTTGAAGCAATAGCAATTGTAGGTGGAATGGATGATGCAAAGGAACTTGACTATTGTCCTCCTTGCGGAGTTTGTCGTCAGGTTATGCGTGAATTTTGTAGATCTGATTTTGAAATCTACCTTGCTAAAGATGAAGATAACATTAAAACATATAAACTAGTTGAGTTGTTACCAGAAGGTTTCGGACCTGAATTTTTGGAGGATTAAAATGTTAGATAGCAAATTATTTGATCATACACTTTTGAAGGCAGATGCTAAAAGTGCTGATATTATGAGAATGGTTGAAGAAGCAAAAGAGCACAATTTTATGTCAGTATGTGTTAACTCATATTACACAAAGATGGTTTCAGATGCTTTGAAGGGTACAGATGTACGTACAACTACAGTAGTAGGTTTCCCTCTTGGCCAGATGTGCTCAAAGGCAAAGGCTTTTGAAACAAAGTGTGCTGTTGAAGATGGCTCTGATGAAATTGATATGGTTATCAATGTAGGTGCTTTAAAAGAAGGAAAGTACGACGTAGTTCTTGAAGATATCAAGGCTGTAAGAAGTGCTTGTGAAGGAAAGACTCTCAAGGTTATCATTGAGTGTTGCCTTCTTACAGATGATGAAATTGTAAAGGCATGTGAACTTTCTGAAGAAGCAAAAGCTGATTTTGTAAAGACATCTACAGGATTTTCAACAGGCGGAGCTAAGGCTTGTGATGTAGCACTTATGAAGAAGACTGTTGGAGATAGACTTGAAGTAAAGGCTAGTGGCGGAATCCATTCTGGAGCAGAAGCTACAGAGATGGTAAATGCTGGTGCTACTAGACTAGGAACTAGTGCAACTCTTCAGATCATCGCTGATTAAGGAGAAATAAATGAATCGAACCAAGCTTTTGGAACTTCCAAAAATTGAACTGCATTGTCATCTGGACGGTTCACTTTCCAAGGGCTTCGTTGAAACAACGCTCGGAAGGAAAGTAGATCCTTCCGAGCTTGTTGTTTCTAAGTCATGTGAAAGTTTGAATGATTATCTTTCAAAATTTGATATTCCTCTGGAAATCCTTAAGGATAGAGAAATTTTGAAGGATGCTGCTTTTGATTATATGAAAGAAGCGGCAAAGGAAAATGTGAGATATATAGAGGTTAGATTCGATCCAATTACTATCTCGACAGACAGCTTTTCACCGGAGGATGCGGTGCAGGCTGTTATAGAAGGAATTAGGGGCGCAGAGAAGGAATTCAATATAAAGGGAAACGTGATTCTATGTGCCATGCGACATTTTAAAATCGATGTCAATCGTGATATTCTAAAACTGGCTGAAAAGTATCTAAATAAAGGCGTTTGTTGCGTTGATCTGGCTGGAGCTGAAGCAGTATTTCCTACTTCGGATTTTAAGGAACTTTTTTCCGAAGCCAGAGAGAAAAACATTCCATTTATAATTCATGCTGGTGAAACAGGAGATCCAAATAGTATTGAAAGTGCTATGGAGTTCGGAGCAGTCCGAATCGGTCATGGAATTGCAATGCATGGGATTAGAGATTTACAGGATAGAGTTAGGAATGCAAATATCACAGTCGAGATGTGTCCGACGAGCAATTATCAGACGAAGGCTGTGGAAGGCGACGAATACCCTTTGAGGGAGTTTTTAGATAACGGTTTACATGTTACAATAAACACGGATAATAGAACTGTTAGTGGAACTACACTCACCGATGAATTAGAGCTCATTCAGCGTATTTCAGATATTAGCGATGAAGAGATTATCGAGCTTCAGAAGAATGCGATAAATGCTTCGTTCGCAGATAGTGATACAAAACGTGATATTTTAAAAGAGCTAGATTTGTTTAGTGCAAAATGAAGCACTAGAAAGGGTTAATCATGGGTAAGTATAAGAGAATTTTTGTTGTAGTTTTGGATTCCTTTGGAATCGGTGCTATGCCTGATTCTGAGAAGTTTGGCGATAAGAATGTAGATACATTTAAGCATATCGCTGAAAAGGTTCCGAATATGCACATTCCAAACCTTGTAAAGCTAGGACTTGCTAACTTGCACGAGGTTCCAACAATTTCTCCTGTTGAGAAGCCAATGGGACGTTTTATGAAAATGTCTGAGGCATCAAACGGAAAAGACACTATGACAGGACACTGGGAGATGATGGGTATCAGAACTGACAAGCCTTTTAAGACTTTTACAGATACTGGATTTCCAAAGGAACTGATCGATGAATTAGAGAAGCGCTGTGGAAAAAAGGTCATCGGAAACAAGGCTGCTTCAGGTACAGCTATTCTAGATGAACTGGCAGAGGAAGAGATTAGAGATGGATCTATGATTGTTTATACATCAGCAGATTCAGTTCTTCAGATTGCTGGTAATGAGGAAACTTTTGACCTCGATAACCTCTATCGTTGTTGTGAAATCGCAAGAGAGCTTACTCTTAAAGAAGAGTGGAGAGTAGGACGAGTAATCGCCAGACCATATGTTGGTAAGAAGAAGGGCGAATTCGTTCGTACATCTAACAGACATGATTATGCACTTAAGCCAACAGGACTTACAGCTATGAACGCACTTAAGGATGCCGGAATAGATGTTCTTTCAGTTGGTAAGATTAATGATATATTTGTAGGCGAAGGAATCACAGAATTCGTTCGTTCTAAGAGTTCAGTAAATGGTATGGATCAGACAGTTGACTATGCTAAGAGAAATGACTGGAAGGGTCTATGCTTCACAAACCTTGTAGATTTCGATGCCCTTTGGGGACATAGAAGAAATCCAGAAGGTTATGCTAGAGAACTTGAGAAATTCGATGTAGGTCTTGAGAATCTTATGAATGCTATGAATGATGATGACCTAGTCATCCTCACAGCTGACCATGGTAATGATCCTACATATACAGGAACAGATCACACAAGAGAATACGTTCCATTTATCGCTTGGTCACCATCTTACAAAGAAGGTAAAAAGATAGCTGACACAGATACATTTGCTTGTATCGGAGCTTCTATCTGTGATAACTTCGGCGTAAAGATGCCTGAGAATACAATTGGAGAATCTATTCTCGAAACACTTTAGGAAAATAGAAAGCAGGTAAAGATGTTTACGAACAATAAACTTCTTAACGATGCTGAAGGAAATGAAAATCTGAACAACATTATGACCGCAATCGAAGTCCTGCCTGAAGAGACAAGAATTCATCTTCAGGAATTGTTCAGACACGCACCACTATTTATCTTTCAGGCAATGCAGCTTAAGGATATTAAGAAAGACACGTATTTTATAAGGGAAAAAATGCCCGCAGATCGTGTGTACTTCCTTATCAGCGGACGTGTACAGGCTGTTGAGCACAGAGTGCTCGGCACTAGCTACAACTTCACACATTACAACGCTTTTGAAAGTTTTGGAACGATGGAAAGTTTGCTAGACTACGATTTATTTAGAACTACACTTGTAACAGAGGTAGATTGTCAGTTTCTCATATTATCCAGGGAAGATTATGAGAAATGGACTGAAAATGATTCACATGCACTAAAGATTATTTCAAAAGAGACATGTGAATATTTGCTTGAAGAAGCTAGAAGAGATCGACTGCTGAGATTTTTGTCAGGCAAAGACTCTCTCCTCATGCTTATGATGCTCGAGTATGAAGAGAGACATGAAGATGGTATTTGTAGATTCGAACTGACGAGACAGCAGCTTTCTGAGTTCTCAGGTTTATCGCTCAGAACTGTAAATAGAGCTGTGCAGTCGCTCGAAGAAGAGGGATTCCTTCATCATAACAGAGGCCACTTCAAGATTGATAGTGAGCAGTATATTAAGATAAAGGAGTACATGAATGGGTTTGTCGCAGACGAATAAAGAAGGGGGAAAAACTTCGGCGTTTGCAGGAATTACGGTCAAAAAGTTGATTTTTTCCGTAATAGGAATTGTTTTTGTGGGGATTGGCTTAGCATTTAATGCGGCTTCAAAATTGGGGAATGATCCTATTGGAATTTTATATGATGGAGTGAGAGCTATTGCAAATCTTTCAGCTGGACAGCTGGGACTTGCTACAAATATTGTAAACTTCGGTTTGCTTATATTTGTTTTCTTCATTGGCAGACGATATGTAAATATCGGTTCTTTGATTTATATATTGCCTTGCGGTTTGGCCGTGGATTTAGGAACTTATTTACATGGATTGGTATTTCCAAGCACACTTAATTTAGGCCTACAGATTTTGACTGCAGTAATAGGCTGCATCAGCTTGTATATCGGTGTAGGAATGTTTATTGCTGTAGATATCGGATTGGATCCTTTTACAGGACTCGTCATGGTAATAAGCGATAAGGTAAATAAAGAATATCGTGTGGTAAAGGTTTGTTTCGATATAACATGTACAGTAATCGGATTTCTTCTAGGCGGAAAGCTTGGAGTGATAACGGTTGTATGTGCGCTTGTTGCCGGACCTTTTATCCAGATGTTTGCAAAGATATTTAAAAAGATAGACTTCTAAGGAGGAAGATATGTCAAAGGTATATGAGAATCTCGAGAAGAGTTTAGCTAGTATTAGAAAAGTTACAGATTTCGTACCTGAAATTGCTATTACTTTGGGTTCAGGTCTCGGCGGATTAGCTGAGAAGATCGATGTAGAATGCGAAATCAAGTATTCAGATATCGAAGGATTTCCAGTTTCAACTGTAGCCGGACATGATGGAAAATTCATTTTCGGTACACTTTCAGGAAAAAAGGTAGTAGTTATGAGCGGTCGTGTTCATTACTATGAAGGATATACAATGGCAGAGGTTGTAACACCTGTCCGTATTATGGGACTCCTAGGTGCTAAGAAGGTTCTTCTTACAAACGCTGCAGGTGGAGTAAACACAAGTTTTGTACCAGGTGATTTGATGCTTATCACAGATCATCTTTCAACATTTGTTCCTAGTCCACTTATCGGTGCAAACCCAGAAGAGCTCGGTGTACGTTTTCCTGATATGTCAAACGTATACAATGATGAACTTTGCGATGTCATCAGAGAAGCAGCTAAGAAGACAAATGTAGATTTAAAAGAAGGTGTTTATGTTCAGTTCACAGGACCTAACTATGAGACACCTGCTGAAATCAAGATGGCTAGAAGCTTCGGCGCAGATGCTGTAGGTATGAGTACAGTTGTAGAAGCTATGGCAGCTTGCCACATGGGACTCAAGGTTTGCGGTATTTCATGTATCACAAATATGGCAGCTGGAATCCTAAAACAGCCACTTAACCACAAGGAAGTTCAGGAAACAGCAGATATGGTTAAGAGCAAATTTGAAGCTCTTGTCATGGAACTTGTTAAAAATATGTAAAAATTATTATTTTTATGCCACATGACATTTTATTTGTGTTTGGAATCCTATATAGTATTGAAAATTAATATTGTTGAAGGATTCCTAGCACATTATCCTGAAAAACAATAAATATTTCTTGGTTTAATGCCTGTAACTATTTCTACTATGTTAGAATAGTTGCGGGTATTTTTTTTCGGAAAAAATAGAAAGTAAACGATATGGATAATAATAATATTTTAGACAGATTTGATGTAACGAAAAGTGAGCGCTATATCCTCGTAGGCGTTGCTACAAGGGATACTGAGGAAACCAGAGATAGTTTAACGGAGCTTGGTGAACTTATAGATACAGCCGGTGGAGAGGTGCTAGATTATGTAGTTCAGAATCTAAAAAATCCAGAGCCGGGAACTTACATCGGAAAGGGAAAAGCAGAGGAACTTCGTGAGCTTGTCGATGAGCTCGATGCAACAGGTGTTGTATGTGATGACGAATTATCTCCTGCACAAATCAGAAATCTTTCGGATTTGTTAGACTGTAAGGTTATCGATAGGACGATTTTGATTTTGGATATTTTTGCCGCGCATGCAACTACGAGTGAAGGTAAGCTTCAGGTTGAGATGGCTCAGCTTAAATATCGTTCATCGAGACTTCTTGGCATGGGTAGAGCGATGTCCAGACTTGGTGGTGGAATCGGTACAAGAGGACCCGGTGAGTCAAAGCTTGAGACGGATAGACGTTTGATTCAAAAGAGAATCGGTACGCTGAAAACTTCTATTGATGAGATGCAGAAGATTCGTGAGACTACTAGAAAGAAGCGCGAGGCAAATACAATTCCTGTTGTTGCTATCGTAGGTTATACAAACGCAGGTAAGTCAACTCTTTTAAATTATCTTACTGATGCAAATATTCTTTCTGAGGATAAACTTTTTGCCACACTAGATCCGACTACAAGAAAGTGTAAGCTTCCAAGCGGAGAGGAGATTCTTCTTACTGATACGGTTGGATTTATCAATAAGCTTCCTCATAATCTTATCGATGCCTTTAAGAGTACTCTTGAAGAAGCAGCGCATGCAGATTTGATTCTTCATATAGCTGATTCTTCTGATAAGAATATAGATATGCATTTGGATGTTGTGTATCAGACGCTTCATGATTTGAAAATCACAGGTAAGCCAGTAATTACTGCTTTTAATAAGATTGATAAAGTAGAGGATGCGGTTTCGCTTACAGATAATAAGGCTGAGACAGTTGTGCGAATGTCTGCAAAGACAGGTGAAGGCGTAGATAAGCTTCTTGAAGTTATTCAGGATGAACTTAATAGCATGAGAGTTCTTGTGGACTGTGTATTGCCTTATACAAGGACTGGTGATGCTGAAGTCATAAGAAAGGGCGGTCAGCTTATTTCGATGGATTATGAAGGCGATGGCATTCATATAAAGGCATATATTCCTAAGGCTTTGGGTCAGAAATTGGGCGTTATAGAAAAGGATAATTTGGACTGATTTTAGTTTGTTTTTTTCTTCTTTTGTTTATTAAAGATTGTGCAAAATCTATTGTAAAATAGTTCTATAAAAAGTAGAATAGGGATTAGGTAATCATTAAAATTAAAACTAAAAGAGGAGGAGAATTCTCATGGCAAACAAGTATGAGGGAACACAGACAGAGAAGAATTTGCAGGCAGCTTTTGCCGGCGAGTCACAGGCTAGAAATAAGTACACATATTTTGCTTCAAAGGCTAAAAAAGAGGGATACGAGCAGATCGCAGCTCTTTTCCAGAAGACAGCGGACAATGAGAAAGAGCATGCTAAGCTTTGGTTTAAAGAGCTTGGCGGAATCGGTGATACAGCTGAGAATCTAAAGGATGCTGCTGAAGGCGAGAACTATGAGTGGACAGATATGTATGCTGGATTTGCTGAGACAGCTGAGAAGGAAGGCTTCACAGCACTTGCAGCTAAGTTCAGAGCTGTAGCTGAAATTGAGAAGCATCATGAGGAGAGATATCGTGCTCTTCTTCATAATGTAGAAGCTCAGGAAGTATTCAAGAAGAGCGAGGTAAAGGTTTGGGAGTGCAGAAACTGCGGTCATATCGTAGTCGGCACAGAAGCTCCAAAGGTTTGCCCAGTATGTGCTCATCCACAGAGCTACTTCGAGGTACATGAGGAGAATTATTAATTTATATTGTGCTTTATAGGGCAACCCCCAAACGGGGGTTGTCCTTTTTTGTTTAAAAAACTTAAATTGCTGAAATTGTGTTCTCGATGATTTTTGCTGCTTCTTCGAGGAGTTTGATTTCTTCGAGGTGAGCATCAGAAAATCTGTTTAGTGAGTTTGAGTCGATGTCGAGAACGGCGATTGGTGTGCCTGACTTGTCTCTAAGAGGTATGACTATTTCTGAGCGAGCTGCAGCGTCGCAAGAAATATAACCTGGGAACTTGCTGACATCGTCGACGCGAACAGTCTCATTTTTTCCGTAGGAGACACCGCAAACACCGTGGTCTTTTTGAATTGAGACACAGGCTGTATTGCCCTGGAAAGGTCCGAGGTATAGATTGTCGTTTTCATCCTGTATATAGAAGCCAACCCAACTTACATCGGCTAGTACACTGTTTAGAAATGCTGAAGCATTTGCGTAAATTGTAGTAGCACGTGGAATGTCAGAAATTAAAGCCTCTAGCATTTTTAGATCCGTCTGTTTCATATGTTCCTCCTTTGATAAACAGTTAATAGAAACCGCTTTGAGAAGATTCTAATACAAAGATTGCCAAATGAAAACATAAAAGAAAACTTTTTTTATGCTTGTAAAAATAGGGGATTTATAAGAAAATAGTAAAGCAGGCTAATGAAAGGGGAGTAGATTTACTCTTATGGAAGAAAAAACTAGATTCGGAGAAGTGAAGCATGAATCTGCGCTTCTAGTCGAAGTAATTATCTCTGCGATAATTATGGGTACAAATACAAAAATTTTTGCAAAGGCTGCAGGGCTTTATCCTGGTGGAGCAACAGGTTTGTCAGTGCTCATTCAGCAGTTATTTGAAAAGTTTGGTGGGATAACAATTCCGTATACTCCGGTCAACATAATTTTGAACGCGATTCCGGTATTTATTGGATTTAGATTTATTGGAAAGAAGTTTACAACAAGATCTCTTATAATGATTCTGGTATGTTCTGTAGCTACAGATATTTCGCCACTTCATCCAATTTCAGATGATATTTTGCTTTTGAGTATTTTTGGTGGATTAATCAATGGATTCGCTATTTCTCTTGCTCTTAGAGCTGATGCGACAAGTGGTGGTACAGACTTTATAGCAATCTTTTTGTCAGAAAGACGTGGGGTTGATACTTTTAACCTGATTCTTGGATTTAATGTTATTGTACTTATTACAGCTGGTTATTTCTTTGGATTTGACAAGGCGCTTTATTCAATAATTTTCCAGTATTGTTCAACACAGATGTTGCATCTTATGTATAGAAACTATATGAAGCAGACGCTTCTTATTGTTACTGATAAGTCTAGTGAGATTTGCAAGGCGATATATAGAATCAGTCATCATGGAGCTACAATCCTGAACAGTGAAGGTTCATATTTACATGTAGAGCGTGAGATGGTATATTCGGTAATTTCTAGAGCAGAGACTAAGAAAGTTATTGAAGTAATAAAAGAAATAGATCCGACGGCGTTTGTAAATGCATTGCCGACGACGGATTTGAACGGTAGATTTTATAATAGGCCGTATAACTAAAAATAAGGAGTTGATTCAATCAAGAATCAACTCCTTTTATCTTGCATTAAAACGCAGCCCATATTGCTGCGACAATTAGGGATGGTAGCATGTTTGCTACGCGGATGTCTTTGCCCCAGATTATGTTTACGCCGATTGCGAAGATTAGGATATTGCCGACGTAGGCAAGGTTCGAAAGGGCGTCTGGGGTTAGAATCGGATTTATGAAGACTGCGAGGATTTCGACTGCACCCTGGAAAATGAGAATCGAAATCGAAGCGAAGATTGCTCCTTTTCCAAGGGAAGCGGTGAGGACGCAGAGGAGAACGAAATCCAGAATTCCTTTTGCAAGGAGAAGTGAGTAGTTTCCGTTGATTGCGTCTTCGATTGAACCGACGATCGCCATAGCTCCGATGCAGACTGTACATGTTGAGGAGATAAAGGCATTTACAAATTCGTTGTCGTTGTCACTTTTGGTTATTCGTTTTAGTAACAATCCGAATTTTTCAATCCATCCCTGTATATTTATTAATTCCCCGATGACGGAGCCAAGTGCTAGGCTGACCATCATCATAGTTATGTTTTCTTGTAAGAGTGTACCGTGATTTATTTCAAGCATTTTTGACATCGTCCCACCGATTGCCAAGAACAAAATACTAAAACCACATGCCATCATGAGCGTTTCCTGCATGCTCTTCTTTATTTTAGATCCGAAGAGTAGACCGAAGATTCCTCCAGCTGCAGATAGCGCGACATCAATTAGTGTACCCAATCCACTCATATTTACCTCTATTCTTAATTCACAACAACTATTTTATATTAGAACAGAATTATGAGGTTTAAAAGCGGAAAAAAGTCATGCATAAATTAAATTTTGTTCAACTAAAAAGAGACATACATAAATTATTATGTATGTCTCCTTCTAGAAGTTTAAAGTATAAGGAGTATAAATAATAAAGAGTTGTATCTATCTCTATCCAAGGATGATTTTTACATCAATTGTTGTGTTTTCTTTTGTGGTACGTATGAGGTTTCCATCGTATGATTCGCCGTCTACGTATACTTCTTTTACACCAGTTTCGACATGATTTGGGTTTTCAACCTTGATGTTGTAGGTGTTTCCTCTAAAGGTACGAGTTAATGTATAACCGTCTAAATCGCTTGGGATACAAGGATCGATTAGAAGTCCATCGAATTCAGGCTTGATTCCGAGGATGTACTGACTCATACATGTAAAGGTCCATGCAGCTGTTCCGGTTAGCCAGCTATTCTTTCCTTCACCAAAGGTTGGTGCGTCTTTTCCAGCTACCATCTGGCAATATACATAAGGTTCTGTACGATGAATTTCACTTATGTCTTCCAAGTAGATAGGACAGGTCTTTTTGAAGACTTCGAAAGCTCTGTTTCCATGTCCAACTATAGTTTCTGCGCATGCAATCCAAGGATTGTTGTGGCAGAAGATACCGGCGTTTTCTTTGTATCCTGGTGGATAAGAAGAAATCTCACCGAGTTCTAGGTGATACTTTGTATATGCCGGCTGTAAAAGCGTAATTCCGTATTTACTATCAAGGATTCTTTCTACACTTGAAAGAGCAGTTTCGGCTTTTTTGTCATCTACACCTACACCGGCCATGACGCACATACCCTGAGGTTCGATGTAAATCTGACCTTCTTCGCATACTTTAGATCCGACAGGATTGCTGTTTGCATCATAAGCACGGACGAACCATTCTCCGTCCCAACCGGCAGATTTGATTGTAGAGGTCATTTTTTCCGTTTCAAGACGAACTTCTTCGGCCTCTGTTTTTCTGTTGATGTGTTCAAGCAAATCAGCAAATTGATTTCCGTATAAAACATACATACCGGCTATGAATACTGATTCAGCGACCGGACCTTCTGATGGTCCAAAAGTCTGGAAGCTCTCACCCGGCTCTGCAGAGAAGCAGTTTAGGTTCAAGCAATCGTTCCAGTCAGCTCTTCCGATTAGAGGAAGGTTGTGAGGACCGAGGTGTGTCTTTGTGAAGTTGAAACTTCTTCTCAAATGTTCAAGAAGTGGTTTAGCTTTTGAAGAATCATTGTTAAAGTCGCATTCAACGGAAAGGATGTCATAATCTCCAGTTTCTTTTATATAGGCAATTGTTCCGGCGATAAGCCAGAGTGGATCGTCATTGAAACCACCGCCGATATCTGCGTTTCCACGTTTTGTGAGCGGCTGGTACTGATGATAAGTGCTGCCGTCTTCAAACTGAGTGTTTGCGATATCGATGATTCTTTCTCTAGCTCGTGATGGGATGAGGTGAACGAAGCCTAGCAGATCCTGACAAGAATCTCTAAAGCCCATTCCTCTACCCAGGCCACTTTCAAAATATGAAGCGCTTCGGCTCATGTTAAATGTGACCATACACTGATACTGGTTCCAAATATTTACGACACGATTGAGCTTTTCGTCCTTTGTCTCAACATGATAGTGAGAAAGCAAGTCTGTCCAATATGCTTTTAATTCATTAAATGCTTTTTCAACACTGGCATCTGTAGAGTATTTGTTTATAAGGAGTTCTGCAGGAGCCTTGTTAATAACATTTTGTGAGATGAATTTGAGCTCACGAGGATTCTCGCAGTAACCAATCATAAAGACGAGTGAAATCTCAGTTTCTGGTGCAATAGAAAGCTTCAAATGATGGCTTCCGATTGGCTGCCAGCCGTGTGCGATGGAATCAGTGCTTCTGTTGTTTATAACTCCATCTGGATTACCAAGTGTGTTGTAAGTTCCGATGAATGCATCTTTTGATGTATCAAATCCATCAATCTTATGATTTACATGGAAAAAAGAATAATGATTTCTTCGTTCCCTGTACTCAGTTTTATGGTAGATGGTAGATCCATTTACTTCCACTTCACCTGTTGAGAAGTTTCTCTGGAAGTTTGATGAATCATCCATTGCATCCCATAAACAGAATTCTATGAAACTGTATAAATCGATATGTTTTGTTTCAGAAGAATTGTTTTTTAGTTTTAGTCTGTTAATTTCACAGGCATCATTTAGGGGAACGAATGCTGTTAATTCGGCTGCTAGATTATTCTTTTCCCCTTGTATAATTGTATAACCCATTCCATGGCGGCATGTATATGAATCTAGCTTGGTCTGTGTTGGCTGCCATCCAGGGTTCCAAATGGTTCCGTTATCATTAATATAATAATAACGTCCGCCTTGATCTAGCGGAGAGCCGTTGTATCTATAACGTGTGATACGACGTAGTTTTGCATCTTTATAGAAATCATAACCTCCCGCTGTGTTTGATATCAGGCCGAAAAAATCCTGGTTGCCTAGATAATTTATCCATGGTAATGGAGTTTTAGGGTCTGTAATCACATACTCTCTGTCAGCATCGTTAAAATAACCGAATTTCATAGTTCCCCCTCCTAATGCTGGAAATAATAATCTACGATAACGTTTTCGTAGATTTCATTCCTCATTATAGAAAACATTTTGAAAATGTAAACTTAAAACGTGAAAATAAAAACAAAACTGTTAAATTTGCACAAAAATAGTTAGATTTTTTTGGTTGAAAATAAAATTGACAGAAGATAGAAACAGATTTACTATAACGTTGCGAAAACGTTTTAGGGAATTTTCGAAAAAGTTTCGAAAAACTCTTAAAAGTTGTATTAATAGCGCAAATACTAGTAGTGGAGATGAGTGAATTGGTAACAATAAAGGACATTTCAAAAGAGTGTGGAGTCTCTCCTGCTACGGTTAGTAAGGCGTTAAATGGTTATGGAGATGTGGCTAAGGATACAGTAGCTAGGGTTATGGAGACAGCGAAGAGGTTGCATTACATGCCTAACGCGGCGGCCAGAGCATTGAAGACTAGCACATCACATAGTATAGGAGTTATTTTCCAGGATGACACAGATATAGAAGGTGGACTTACACATGAGTATTTCTCAGTTATCCTGAATAATGCAAAGATTGAAGCAGAATCCAGGGGATACGATATCACTTTTATTAATCGTAATTTTGGTGATTCGTACCTGGAACATTGTAGATATAGAAACTTCGATGGAGTTTTGGTTGTATGTGCTGATTTCACAGCGAAGGATATGTTTGATTTGGCTGGATCTGATTTTCCTCTTGTATCAATCGATTTTAGCTATGATAGCAGAAGTAATGTGATGTCGGATAATGTGAGCGGTACATATTCTTTAGTTAAATATTTGGTTTCAAAGGGACATAGAAGGATTGCTTTTATCCATGGTGAGGATACTTCAGTTACAAAGAAGCGTCTGACAGGATTTTACAAGGCGATGGATGAGGAAGGAATAGATGTTCCGGATGAATATGTTATAGAAGGAATTTATCATGACCCTAAAAGTGGCGGACTGGGAACCAGAAAGCTTTTAGGACTTCCACATAGGCCGACGGCAATTATGTATTCGGATGACATTTCATTTCTTGGCGGTAGAACAGAAATCGTAAGACATGGATTATCAATTCCAGATGATATCAGTGTTGTTGGATATGATGGAATTAAATTGGCATCTATGCTTAGACCTGAACTTACAACTTATAATCAGGATGCTAAGAAAATCGGACGTCTTTCTATGGCTAAGTTGATTGATCAGATTGAAAACAAGAAGACTTGCGAAATTGAATCAATTCTTGTTAAAGGAGAATTGTATAGAGGAAATACGGTTCGAGATTTAAATAAGAAATAAAACACATAGTGTGTTTTATAAATAACATCACACCAATTAAAAAGGGGGAAATGTGAAATGAAGAAAGGTACAAAGAAATTCTTATGTACAGCTTTGACAGCAGCTATGGTACTTCCAATGGTTGCTTGTGGAAGCAACGGAGGAAACAGCGGATCTAAATCATCCGCGGCTGGTGGTCTTGATAAGACAGAAGTATCAGATGGTGGAAAGGTTCTTAACATCGCAGTATGGAATGATGAGTTTAAGAGCCGTATCGCAGATCATTACAAGGATTACAAGAAGATCGATGATAATCATGGTAAGATCGGCGATGTAAAGGTTAACTGGGTTCTTAAAGAGAACAAAGGAAATGCTTATCAGAATATGCTTGATAAGAAACTTCCTAATAACCTAAATGCTAGCAAAGACGACAGAATTGATATGTTCCTTATCGAAGCTGACTATGCACTTAAGTATGTAGACAAGGATTCAAATGTAGCACTTAAGTTGTCAGACCTTGGAATTAAGGAGAGCGATCTTGAGAAGCAGTATGAATACACAAAGGATATCGTAAAAGATGCAGACGGAAATATCCGTGGTTCATCATGGCAGGCATGCTCTGCTGGTCTTATCTACAACAGAGAAATTGCTAAGAAGGTTCTCGGAACAGATGATCCAGTAGAAGTTCAGAAATCAGTTGCTGATTGGGATACATTTAATGCTACTGCTAAGAAGATGAAAGAAGCTGGAGTTAAGATGACAGCAACAACTAATGATTCTTACAGAGTATATTCAAACAATGTATCAGCTCCTTGGGTAAAAGATAACAAGGTTACAATCGATAAGAACATCGAGAAATGGGCTAAGGATTCTAAGGAACTTGTAGATGCTGAAGAGACAACTACATCAGATCTTTGGAGTGATGATTGGAGCGCAGGTTTCAAGACAGCAAATAACGATGTATTCTGCTACTTTGGACCAGCTTGGCTAATCAATTTCTCAATGGGTAATGCACCTGGATCAGACAAGGGTGATGACGGTTCAATCGCATACAAAGGCGGTTGGGGATTCACAAACGGACCTCAGGGTTATTACTGGGGTGGATCATGGATCTGCGCAGCAAACGGAACAGATAACAAGTCACTTGTAAAAGATATCATCCTTAAGATGACAACAGATGATGATGTTATGAAGGAAATTGCTACAAAAGATTCTGATTGCGTAAACAATAAGACAGTTCTTGAGGCACTTGCTTCATCAGATGAAGGTAATAACGCTGTTCTTGGTGGACAGAACCCATACAAGGAACTTGCAGCTGGTGCAGAAAAAGTTGATATGTCAAATATCAGTAAATATGATCAGGGATGTAACGAAGCTTTCCAGAAGGCTATGAAGAACTTCTTCGATGGTAAGACTGATTATGACGGAGCTGTAAAGCAGTTCAATAAGAGCGTAAAAGAGACATATCCAGAACTTAAATAATTAATAGTTTAAAACCCAGTATTAGGAGGGACTAATAGGGTCCCTCCTAATTTTAAGTTTTACTAGATATCCGGTGACGGATATTTAGTAAAGCCTAAAAATATGCGACAAAACTAGAGGGGGAGAGTCATGGTTAAGAAAGAAAAAAGTAAAATCGGGCGTTACAACAAGTGGGGATATATATTCTTAATTCCTTTCTTTGCTGTATTTGTAGTGTTTCAGTTAATTCCACTTTTCAATACTATTTATAATAGTTTTTTTGAAAATTACATGTCTGGATTGACGCAGATAGGACCGAATTTTGTTGGACTGGGTAACTATAAAGAATTGTTATCCAATGGTGATTTAGGAGTATATTTTAAAAACACAATGATTATGTGGGTTATGGGATTCATACCTCAGATTTTTTTCTCATTGTTGTTTGCAGCATGGTTTACTAATCCTTCACTTAAAATTAAAGGACAGAGATTTTTTAAGACTGTAATCTATTTACCAAACCTGATTATGGCAGCAGCCTTTTCAATGTTGTTCTTTACATTGTTTTCAAGAGTAGGACCTATCAATAAAATGCTTATAAGCTTTGGACTTATAGCAAAGCCATATCAGTTTTTATCAAATGTTTGGAGTACAAGAGCACTTATTGCATTTATGAATTTCATAATGTGGTTTGGAAATACAACAATTCTTTTGATGGCAGGTATGCTCGGTATTTCTAAAGATTTGTATGAGGCAGCAGAGGTGGACGGTGCAACACCTACACAGATTTTTTTCCGTATTACATTACCTCTACTTAAACCAATTTTTGTATATGTTATGATTACATCTCTAATCGGTGGTCTACAGATGTACGATGTTCCACAGATTTTGACAGATGGTACCGGAGATCCGATGAGATCTTCTATGACACTTATCATGTATTTGAACAGACATTTGTATAGTAAGAATTATGGCCTTGCAGGTGCGTTGTCAGTAATTCTCCTATTGATTACTGCAGTTCTAAGTTTGATTGTGTTTAGAGCTATGGACTTTAAGAAAGAGACTAAATAGGGGGTGTTGTCATGAAGAAAAATATTGGATCAATTGGAATTAGAAGAGCTATCGCTTATATAGTTTTAGTATTCTTCTCTATATTATGTTTGTTTTGGTTTGTGCTTTTGCTTGTAAATTCTACACGTTCTAATGGAGAGTTGGCAGGCGGGTTTACTTTAATACCTAGTAGATTCTTTGTAATCAATATGACGAATCTGTTTAAAGGTTCTCTTCCAGTAGTGAGAGGTATGCTAAACTCACTTATTATTGCAGCATTGTCATCAATTTTGACAGTTTACTTCTCTACTATGACAGCGTATGCTTTAACTGTATACAGATTCAAAGGAAGAACGGCGATTCTTACATTTATCCTTGCAATTATGATGATTCCTACACAGGTTTCAGCGCTTGGATTTGTAAACTTGGTTGGTGCTATGGGACTTGAAGACAGTTTCATTCCACTTATTGTACCGGCTGTCGCATCACCGGTTACTTTCTTCTATATGAAACAGTATATGTCAGCGAACCTTCCTATGTCTCTGATTGAAGCTGCTAGAATGGATGGCGCGGGAGAGTTCAAGACATTTAATATGGTTTGTTTACCACTTATGAAACCTGCTATTGCGGTTCAGATGATATTCGCATTTGTAGCTAGTTGGAATAATTACTTCATTCCATCTTTGGTTCTTTATAAAGATGAAAAGAAGACTTTACCAATTTTGATTGCTCAGCTTAGAGCAGCAGATTTCTTGAAGTTTGATATGGGACAGGTATATGCGATGATAGCTTTTTCTATTTTCCCAGTTATCGTGGTTTATCTTTTCCTTTCAAAGTACATAGTTGGTGGTGTTACTGCTGGTGGAGTAAAGGAGTAATTCCATACAAACCTTTCTGAAAAGAGGTGCAGCAAAATTAGGTTTGCTGCACTTCTTTTTTCCGTAGAATTAATATGTGATTAGGAGGAATTAATGAGTAGAAATATCGATGAACTTATAAGAAATATGACTTTGGAAGAGAAGGCTTCTTTGTGTTCAGGAGCTGATCTATGGCATACAAAGAAGGTAGACAGATTAGAAATCCCTGATATCAAGCTTTCTGATGGCCCTCACGGAATGAGAACACAGGATGATAAGAGTGATAACCTCGGAATTAATGAGAGCTTGGAGGCTGTATGTTTTCCGCCAGCTGCTCTTTCTGCATGTTCTTTTGATAGAGAATTAATCAGAGAAGAGGGAAAGGCAATCGGAAAAGAAGCTATGGCTTTTCATGTATCCACAGTTTTAGGACCGGCAGTAAATATGAAAAGATCCCCTCTTTGTGGTAGAAATTTTGAGTATTACTCAGAAGATCCATATCTGGCAGGTGAGATTGCAAGTGCTTTTGTAGAAGGCGTTCAGAGCGAAGGCGTAGGAACCAGCGTAAAGCATTTTGCAGCAAATAATCAGGAGACATATAGAATGTCAAATGATTCTATTATCGATGAGAGAACTCTTCGTGAGATTTATTTATCTGCTTTTGAGAAAACTGTAAAGCAGGCAAAACCGACAACACTTATGTGTTCATACAACAGAATAAATGGCGTGTATGCAAGTGAAAATAGATGGCTTTTAAACGATGTGCTCAGAGAAGAGTGGGGATTTGATGGACTTGTTATGTCCGATTGGAATGCAGTAAATGATAGACCACTTGGAGTACATGCAGGATTAGACCTTGAAATGCCTTCATCAAATGGAGTGAATGATAGAGAAATCGTAGAGGCTGTGGAGAGCGGAAAACTCGATGAAAAAGACCTCGACAAGACTGTAAAGAGAATTCTTACGGCAATTTATAGATATCAGGATAATAAAAGAGATGTCGAATTGGATTTGGATTCTGACCATGAATTATCACGTAAAATTGCAGAGTCTTCTATGGTTCTACTTAAAAACGAGGATAATATTTTACCTCTTTCTCCTCGGGAAAAAATTCTTTTCGTTGGAGAATTCTTTGAGAAACCAAGATTCCAGGGTGGCGGAAGTTCACATATCAATAGTCATCTGATTGTAAGTGCTGAGGATGCTATGGAAGGAAAAGAGCTTTCTTATTATTATTCAAAAGGATTTTCTTCAAAGAGGGATGAACTAGATGAAGAAAGTTTTGAAATGATTCTATCTGTGGCTGAAAATATGGACAAGGTTGTTGTTTTTGCTGGATTGCCAGAGAGCTTCGAATCTGAAGGATATGACAGAGATCATATGAGACTTCCTGACTCACAGAACGATATGATAGATGCACTTTTATCCGCAAATGAAAATGTAGTTGTTGTCCTTTCTAATGGCTCTCCTGTAGAGATGCCATGGAATGACGAGGTAAAGGGCGTTCTTGAAGGATATTTAGGAGGAGAAGCTAGTGGAGAGGCTGTTATAAAGATTCTATATGGAGAGATAAATCCATCTGGGAAACTTGCTGAGACCTTCCCAATGTATCTAGAAGATAACCCATCATATCTAAACTTCGGAGAGAGAAAAGAGACACATTACAATGAAGGTGTCTTTATTGGATATAGATATTATGATAAGAAGAAAATGAATGTACTCTATCCGTTTGGACATGGCCTTTCCTATACAAAATTTGTGTATAGTAATTTAAATATTGAAAAGTCTGCTAAAAATGATAGAGATGTTTTATATACAATAAGCTTTGATGTTACAAATAGTGGCTATGTAGAAGGAAGTGAAGTAGCACAGGTTTATGTGGGCGATAATACAGGTGCAGCTGTAAGACCAGAGAAGGAATTAAAAGGTTTTGAAAAAATCACTCTAAAGCCACAGGAAACTAAGAAGGTTACAATTGAATTGTTTGAAAGAGATTTCGAGTGGTATAACACAGAGATTCATGATTGGTATGCAAAAGATGGTTCATATACAATTTATGTAGGATCTTCTTCAAGAGATATAAGATTAGAAGGTGAGATTGAACTTGAACTTAAAAAGGAACTTCCTTTTGTCGTGGATTTTAATACTACGATTGGTGAACTTCGTATGCATGAAGATAAATTTAAAAAGGCTAAGAAATTAGTAGAAGCTGTTGAAAAAGTATATGGATTTGCATCTGATGAAGAGGATGATGAAAAGAATAATAAAGGTATGTTAAATGCTATGATTACTGTTACACCTCTTAGAAATATCTACATGTTTGGAATTATGGAAAAGGATGCGGTTTCCAAAGAAATTGAAATTCTTAATGAAAATTAGGAGTAATTTGTTATAATAGTACTCGTTGAATAAATTTTTAGGAGGATAATTATGCCTAGAGTTGATTTGAAAATCAGAGCAAAAAATGTACTTGCAACTGACCATTGGGGATATGTTGGAATTGTATTCCTTACAGGTCTACTTATTGCAGCGGGAACAGGAATAGCATCATTAATTCCTTTTGGAGGAATTCTTGCTTCATTGTTTATCACATTCCCACTTTCAGTTGGACTTATTAAAACTTTAATCTTGAAGAGAGAGACTGGAAATGGTGGTTTGGATACTGTTTTTTCTGCATACAAAGAAAACCTTACAAACGTTATGCTTGTAATGTTTATGAGAGAATTATTTGTATTCTTATGGTCACTATTATTTGTAATTCCTGGTATTTATAAGCATTATCAGTATTATTTAGTACCATACATCCTTGCAGAAAACCCAAATATGAGCTATAAGGATGCGCTTCAGCTTTCAAGAGACCTTACAAATGGTCATAAGTTTGAAATCTTCGTTGTAGAGCTTTCATTTATCGGATGGGGAATCCTTTCATGCTTTACACTTGGAATTCTCGCAATTGTATATGTTGGACCATATATTTCTTTGACTATGGTTGAAGTTTACATGTATTTGAAGTGGAAAATGTTCGGAGACAATGATCCTTTTAGAACAGTTGGTCAGAATCCAAACATGAATCAGGATGTAAATGTTGAGAATGCTACAGTTGAGCAGCCAGTAAATGACCAGCCTACAGTAGATGATAATACATTTGAACAGAAATAATATAAAATGAAATTTAAAAAGTCCTAAGCCTTACATTGGCTTAGGACTTTTTTCTTTTATATGGATTTGTCTATACAGCATGTACGTATAGACGATTGTACTTAGAACCCAGGTGATTGGGTAAACCCAGTGAGTTATAAGAATCGTTCTGTGGATAGAGCTTGTGATTGCGAGGATTGAAACTCGAATTACGCACCAGCAAATCAGCATAACTAGCATTGGAACTATTGTCTTTCCGAGCCCTCTAAAATATGATGCCACAATATGAGAGTAAGCAAGGAAACAAAAGAAGAATGCACAGATTCTTGCTCTTTGAACTCCAAAGAATACGACATCCTCTGATGGATCAAAACCGGCTATAAGTTTTGGTGCGAAGATGAAAATTATTAGTCCGATTAGTTCGGCTAGGGTGATTGAGCAAATCATTCCGAACAGGAAGCCTTTTTTCACACGATCTGTTTTCTTCGCTCCATTGTTTTGACCTATAAAAGTTGTAAGTGCCATAGCAAAACTTGTGATTGGGATAAATACGAATCCCTCAATCTTTGTATATGCACCGATACCGGCGATTGCAGCTTTCTGGAAGTAGTTGATATAGGACTGAACTACAACATTTGCAAAACCGATGATAGAATTCTGAAAAGCGGATGGAAGTCCGACTTTTAGAATCCTTATTAATATGAATTTGTGAAAACGTATTTCTTTCGGTATCAATCTGATATCATCATTTACAGTGACAAGTTTTATGAAAGCGAGTATTGCACTGGTGAACTGTGAAATTGTAGTAGCTAAAGCTGCTGCACCTACACCGAAGTGGAATATACCGATTAAAACTATATCCAAAGTAATGTTTATAAGTGATGAACAAATTAGATAAAAAAGTGGATGCTTGCTATCTCCAGAAGCTTGAAGAATAGAGGTAAAGGTATTGTAAAGAACCATACCTGAAGCACCTGCAAAATAAATTCTAAAATAAGTGGTTGATTCTGGTAGTACATTTGCCGGAGTTCCCATAAGAAGAAGCGCTTGCGGAGCAAACACGGTTCCGATAAATGTCATTAGGATTGAAGAAACAATTCCTAGAGCAACAGCAGTGTGAACTGCCTTCTTTACATATTCGACTTTCTTTGCGCCTATATAGGTCGATATAACGACACCGGCGCCCATGGATAAACCGATAAAGAAACCGGTTATCAAAAAAATCAAATTTCCTGCACTAGAAACCGCGGCCAGCGCAGAACTTCCGATGAAATTACCAACAATTAAAGAATCAGCAGTATTGTATAACTGCTGAAATAAATTACCGATAAAAACAGGAAATGCAAAGATAATGATTTTCTTAGGAATGGAACCTTCAGTCATCAAGTTTGCGTTTGTTGTCATGATTTTTCCCTTTTTTTCTATAAATTTTTCTATATTTAGTTTATTCTATTAAGTATAGGAAATATAAATAAAAATACAAGTGGTAAGGGATATGAATAGGGCAAATAATTTAAAAAAATCAGCTTTTCTATTACTTTCTGTTGTACTTTTGAATTCTTCTTTTGTGAGTGCGAGTGAAAGAAATGTTTCTGCGCTCAATTTAAGAGGAGACATGCTGAATCGAAAAGAGAGTATTTCGTATTCGATGAATCGCGAAAACATAGAATATGTGACAGGCCTTTCGTCGGATGTTATTCCGTATATGGATGAGGCTTTTTCTTATCCGGATAATGATGGAACATGTGGAGATTATCTGGCTTTTTCCGTGAGAGAAGCCAGTGTGAGTGGTTCTTATAGTTCAGATGGAAAAGGTAAATTGAATTATAAGTTTACTTATATGACCACGTATGAGCAGGAGGCAGAACTAAGCGCTCTTGCAAGTTCCGTCTCTTCTCAGATTGAGGGAAAAAGTGACTTCGAGAAAGCAAAATACATTCACGATTATATTTGTGAGCATGCAAATTATGATACTTCGTATTCTAAGTTTGACGCATATAATCTTCTTTTTAATCATAGCGCTGTATGTGAAGGTTATGCTCTCGGCTTTTATAGACTGGCAAAGGCAGCAAAACTGGATTGTCGTATTGTGACTGGAAAAGCCAGTGGTGATAGGGTTGTAAATGGCTCTATCCAGGAAGGTAATCAGAGTACCGGAGATAATCATGCCTGGAATATAGTTAAAATAGATGGACAGTGGTACAACGTCGATGTGACATGGGATGATCAGAATAAAATATCGTATGATTACTTTTTAAAGAATGAGGCTGATTTTTCCCCGGAAGGTGCTACGCATGAGAGAAATGCGAAATATGCTGATATAAATGTGGCGCAGGTTTCTGTTGATATGAATAATCCGCCATCTGGTTCTACTCCTTATGAGAATCAGGAAATTACAGATCAGACTTCTGAGAATGAAGCGGCAAATAGCGCTGATAAAAGTAAAATAGAAAACAAGGATAAGAGTAGTAATATCTTTGAAACTATAGGTAAGACAATTGCAAAAGTTGTAAACTCTGTAATTGAATTCATTAACTCTATTTTCAACTAGTTGAATAAAATTCAATTAAAAAGTGAAAATTAGTATACATTATGGCGATATAAGTGTTATAATCCTTAAATACTAATTTGGGAAAAGGAGAAAATATGAAAGAGAGAAGCGTATTTACTAGTAAGCTAGGCTTTGTACTTGCAGCAGCAGGTTCAGCAGTTGGTCTAGGAAACATTTGGCGATTTCCATATTTGGCAGCACAGTATGGCGGTGGAAGTTTTCTTCTTGTCTACATTATTTTGGCTGTAACCTTTGGATTTACACTTATGATTGCCGAGATTGGACTTGGTCGTAAAACGAAACAGAGTGCAATCGGAGCTTATAAGAAGCTCAACAAAAAATATGGATTTGAGGGAGTGCTTACAGCTGCAGTTCCAATTATTATCTTTCCATACTATGCAGTTATCACTGGTTGGGTTTTGAAATACACAGTGGCTTTTATCATGGGAGATAATATCGCTGCTTCAAAAGATGGCTATTTTGGAGCTTTTATCACAGAGACTTGGGAACCACTTTTTTGGTTTATGTTCTGTATGGTATTAGTTCTCTTAGTTATAACAGCCGGCGTTGTAAAGGGAATTGAGAAAATCAGTAAAATTCTGATGCCGGTTTTGGTTTTACTTATGATTCTGGTTGCAGTGTTTGTATGTACTGCTCCTGGAGCTATGAGTGGTGTTAAGTATTATTTAGTTCCTAATTTTGAACATTTTTCTGCAAAAACTTTGCTTGCGGCTGTAGGACAGTTGTTCTATTCATTGTCGCTTGCTATGGGAATTATGATTACTTACGGTTCATACATGAAGGATGAGGATTCATTGGAAGGATCTGTTCGTCAGATTGAATTCTTCGATACTCTAATCGCGGTACTTGCAGGTCTTATGATTATCCCATCTGTATTCGCTTTCTCAGGTGGAGATGAAGCAGTCCTTTCAAGTGGACCATCACTTATGTTTGTAACACTTCCAAAAGCGTTCGCTAGTATGCACGGTGGAAGATGGATTGGAATCGCATTCTTTGTAATGGTATTTTTAGCAGCTATGACATCTGCTATTTCACTTATGGAAGCTGTAACTTCAATCTTTATGGATAAATTCCATATTTCAAGACTTAGAGCGGCCGGAATCACAGGAGCCTATTCAGTAGTGCTTGGTGGAATCGCATCTTTGGGATATGGACCTCTGGCTAACTTCAAAGTACTTGGAATGCAGGCCTTAGATCTTATGGATTTTGTAAGTAATAGCGTGCTAATGCCGGTGGTTGCAATTGTTACCTGCTTCTTCGTAGGATATGTAATTAAACCAGAAGCTATCATAGAAGAAGTTGAAAAGAATGGTGAAACCTTTAAAGGTAAGAAGATGTTTGTATTTATAATTAAATACGTTGCACCTTGGTTTATTTTAGCGGTATTTATTAGCTCAGTAGCCCAGGCTCTTGGCTTCTTTAAACTGTAGGAGATCAAATTAAAAAGTGATAGAATAGTCATCGGATATTTCGATATCCGGTGACTTTTTTTACGGAAAAAATGGTGAATATATGAAAATAAAAGTAAATGATGATTTAGATATAAAAAAGATTGCATACAGCGGACAGTGCTTTCGGTGGAAAGATTTAGGAGATGGAAGATTTTTGATTCCGGCTTTTGGAAAGTATGTAATTGCTTCTATGGATGGTTCTGACTTAAATCTTGAGAATTGTGAAGAAGAGGACGTAAAACTTTGGAGACGTTATTTCGATTTAGATAGATCTTATACTAAGATTCGAAATCTTATCGATAAAGATGATGAGTTTCTCTATAATGCCGGCATAAGTGGAAAAGGGGTGCGAATCCTTAGACAGGATCCTTTTGAAACTTTAATAAGTTTTATTATTTCTCAGAGAAAGAGTATTCCGGCTATTAGGACTTCAGTGGAAAAAATATGTAGAGCTTTTGGAAAGAAGCTAGGTGAAGTTGAAGGGGAAGATGTATATTCGTTTCCTACAGTGATGGATTTATACAATGCTAATATAGAAGAACTTGATAAGTGTTCCTTGGGATATAGAACTCCTTATATTTTAAAGGCAGTAAGAACACTTGGGGATAACCCGGAATTACTTTTAAAAATGGAAAATATGGATGATGAAAAGTTAAAGGAAACCTTGCTTTCTTTTTATGGAGTAGGCGTAAAAGTAGCTTCATGTACTATGCTGTTTGGATTCGGAAGATTGGATACGTTTCCGATAGATGTTTGGATTAAAAGGGCATTGGAGACAAATTATAAAAATGGATTCCCTTTTGAAAAATACAGGCCATATAACGGAGTAATGCAGCAGTTTATATTTGAATACTTCAGAATAAGACAATAAAAAAATGCACAAAAAAACTTTTGTAAATTTTCATAAAGTGCTGAAAATGTTAAAAAAGATTGAAATTAGTACCAGAACGTGATAATTTCTTCATAGAGTTTAGGAAACGTTTCCAAAAGACGCGACATAAAATGGAATGTTTCCAGGGGTGATACTTTTTTTCTTAAAGGAGGAAAAATAATGAAGAAGAAACAGGTCATGAGTTTGTTATTGACAGGCGCTATGGCAGCAACGATGTTTGCTGGTTGTGGTACTAAGAAGGAAAGTGCTAAATCAAAAGGTCCTTCAGTTTATTATCTAAACTTCAAACCAGAAGCTGATAAGGAATGGAAGAAACTAGCAAAAGAATATGAAAAGGAAACAGGAGTTCCTGTTACTGTAAAGACAGCAGCTTCAGGTGAGTATGAAACAACACTTAAGTCTGAAATGGCTAAGTCTGAAGCACCTACACTTTTCCAGGTAAATGGACCTGTAGGTTTAAACAGCTGGAAAGATTATTGCTATGATCTTAAGGATTCAGAAATCCATAAGCATTTAACAAGTGATTCATTTGAATTAAAAGAAGGAAACAAGGTTAGCGGTATTGCATATGTAATCGAGTCATACGGAATTATCGTAAACAAGACTTTACTTGCTAAGGCAGGTTATAAGGTTGAAGATATCAACAGTTTCGATTCATTGAAGAAGATTGCAGACGATATTCAGTCTAGAAAAGATGAACTTGGAGTTAAGGGCGCATTTACATCAGCTGGTATGGATGGTTCATCTGATTGGAGATTCAAGACACATCTGGCTAACCTTCCAATCTATTATGAATATAAGGATGACAATAAGACAGATGCAAAGAAGATCAAAGGAAAATATTTAGACAACTATAAGAAGGTATTTGACCTTTATATCACTGATTCAACATGTGATCCTGCAGATCTTTCTACAAAGACAGGTGATGATTCAGAGGGAGAATTCCTAAAGAATGAGGCTGTCTTCTATCAGAATGGTTCTTGGGAATATTCAAATCTTTCAAAGAAGTTTAATGATGATGAACTTCAGATGATTCCTATTTACTTCGGAGTAGATGATGAAAATGAAGGACTTGCAACTGGTACAGAGAACTACTGGTGTGTAAATAAGAATTCTTCTAAGGAAGATATCAAGGCAACACTTGATTTCATGAATTGGTGCGTAACATCTGACAAGGGTACTAAGGCTATGTCAGAGAAGATGGGATTCACAATTCCATTTGATACAGCAGAAGAATCACCAAATGTATTTGTAAAGCAGGATGCACAGTATACAGAAAGTGGAAAAACTCCTGTATCATGGAACTTTACAACAATGCCTTCAGAAGAATGGAAGAATACACTTGGTTCAGCACTTACAGCTTACGCTGCAAAGACAGGCAAGTGGGATGAAGTAAAGGAAGCATTTGTTGATAATTGGGCAACAGAGAAAAAGCTCGCCAGTGCTAAATAATTAATTTTGGTAATTTAGGGAGAGGTGTAAGAAGAATTGCCTCTCCCTTTTTTCTACTTACGAGAGTAAAGAGCAGGGCAGGAGATGTAAAATGGTAGGAAAATCATTAAAAAAATGGTGGCCGGTTTTTGTGTTGCCAACATTTATAGCATTTGTAATTGGCTTTTTGTGGCCTTTTATCTGGGGAATATATCTTTCCTTCTGTAGGTTTTCTACAGTAAATGATGTTGAATTCGTAGGATTTGATAACTATAAGAAATTGTTAGATCCTGTTTTTAATCAGAATTTTGGACATGCTTTTTGGTTAACAGTTTTGTTCGCATTTCTGTCTACAGTGCTTATTAATGTCTTTGGATTTTTAGTTGCATTGGCTTTGACAGGTAAATTTAAAGGCGTGAATACTTTTAGAACAGTGTTTTTCATGCCAAACCTAATCGGTGGAATTGTTTTAGGTTATATTTGGAATACTTTAGTAAATGGACTTTTGGTATCATTCGGAACACATCTAACTTTGAAAACAAGTGGTGTTGCAGGTTTCTGGGGATTGACGACTCTTTTACTGTGGCAGCAGATTGGATATATGATGATCATCTATATCGCAGGTCTAAATAATGTATCACCAGATTTGATTGAGGCAGCGAAAATAGATGGGGCTAATTCATGGCAGACGCTTATTAAAGTAAAACTTCCAATGATTATGCCTAGTATTACAATTTGTACTTTCTTGACTTTGACTAATGGTTTCAAACTATTCGATCAGAACTTAGCTCTTACAGCTGGCGAACCTAAGAAGATGACAGAACTATTGGCTCTAAATATTTATAACACATATTATGGAAGAGCCGGTCGAGTTTGGATGGGACTTGGACAGGCAAAGGCAGTTATTTTCTTCATTCTGGTAGTTGCGATTGCACTTATCCAGCTTAGATTTACAACTAGAAGGGAGACACAGGCCTGATGAGTACAAAGAAAAAAATATTAAACAGAGTAGCGACTGTATTCTTTACAGTTATCAGTTTCTTCTGGATGTTTCCTATACTACTTATTTTTTACAATTCATTAAAAGAAGAAACAGCAACAGGAACATCTACAATTTTCAAGTTACCTGGAAAGGAAACTTTTGTTGGATTAGAGCATTATGTAGAGGCTATAAATGATCAGGGAATGTTAAGTGCATTTGGGTATTCATTTATCATTTCTGTAACATCAGTTTTACTAATTATTATCTGCTGTTCTATGGCTGGTTGGTTCATAGTCAGAGTTAATAATAGATGGACAAAGATGTTTTATTATCTTTGCCTTTTTTCCATGGCAGTGCCATTCCAGATGGTTATGTTCACATTGTCAAAAACAGCTGATACATTACATTTGGACAATCCGTTTAATATATGTATAATTTACTTGGGATTCGGAGCTGGACTTGCGGTATTTATGTTTACAGGGTTCGTAAAATCAGTTCCGATTGAGATTGAAGAAGCAGCGCTTATTGATGGATGTAATCCACTTCAGACATATACAAAGGTTTTGCTTCCAATCCTTCGCCCGACTATTATATCAACAGCAATTCTGGAACTTATGTGGGTATGGAATGACTACCTTTTACCACAGTTGGTTCTAGATACGAACAAATACAATACAATCCCGATGGTAATTCAGAGATTTAGGGGAAGCTATGGACATGTTGCGATGGGAGCTATGATGGCTTCTATTATGATTGACATAATTCCTATAGTTATCGTTTATCTCATTTGCCAGAAGTACATCATAAAAGGTGTAGTTTCGGGAGCCGTAAAGGGTTAAAAATAGAAGAGGAAGAGATGTCTCGTTATACGATAAAAGATATAGCAAAAATATGTGGTGTTGGAACTAGTACTGTTTCACGCGCTATAAATAATGATCCTGGCGTAAATGAAAAGACAAAAGAGAGAGTTCTTGAGGCCGTCAGAAAATATCATTATATCCCGAATAATAGTGCTGTTAATTTGAAGAAATCAGAGTCAAACAATGTGGCTGTTCTTGTAAAGGGACGTAATAACCCTTTTTTCCAGAGCATGTATAGCGTGTTTGAAACTGAACTTCAGAAACACGAGTACACTTTTACTATGCGCGAGGTTGGGGCATATGAAGATGAAATGCGTATAGCTCAGGAGTTGATTCGGGAAAAAAGATTAAAGGGCATAATCTTCCTAGGTGGTATGGTTGGCGATGTTGATGAGAAGCTTGAGCATATCGATATCCCATCAGTTTTGTGTACTGTTGCAGTTACTATGGAATCGTGTAATCATTCTTTGGTTGCAATCGATGATGTAAAGGAAAGTGAGAAAGTTGTAAATTATCTCATTCGTCAGGGACATAAGAAGATTGCGATGATCACAGGAGTTAGAAGCGATTCTGGTATCGGTGCCCTTCGTCTTAAAGGATATGAAAAAGCTTTGGATGAGAATGGGATTGAATTCGATGAGAATCTGATAATCAACATGGATGATGATATTCCTGATTACTCTTATGAAAACGGTTATGTAGTTACAAAGAAGCTTTTGGAGAGCGGACATAAGTTTAGCGCTCTTTTTGCCGCATCTGATACGACTGCATTTGGCGCATATAGGGCTATTTTGGAATCGGGAAAAAGGATTCCTGAAGACATATCAGTTGTTGGGTTCGATGGTATCGATATGGCAAACTTTATGTATCCGTCACTGACTACTATAAAGCAGCCTGGAGAAAGGATGGCGAAGGAGGCGGTTCGTCTACTTCATGATGAAATAGAAGGAAACTCCGTCGTTTCAAAGACAATTTTCTCGGCGGATTTATTAGAGAATGAATCAGTAAAGAATATATAGAAAAGAAGGCGGTTTCGAAGAATTTTCGAAACCGTTTTTTTTACAAAAAATATGGATACTGTAAGTAAAGTGTATTAAAATGTTAAAGATGGATTAAACCAATAATAAGAAAGGGGCATATCATTATGGGTTTATTTTTTTCAGTATTATTACTAATCATTTTGGTACTTCTTATTGCCAGCCTTAGAATTGTTCCTCAGGCACATTGTTATGTAATCGAACGTCTTGGAAAGTACCAGTCAACATGGTCAGCCGGAATTCATATTTTGATTCCTGTTTTGGATCGTGTTGTAAAACGTATTTCTTTGAAGGAACAGGTATTGGATTTTCCACCACAGCCTGTAATCACAAAGGATAATGTAACTATGCAGATTGATTCTGTAGTTTATGCGAGAGTATTTAACCCGGAGAAATATACTTATGGTGTTGAGAATCCTATTCGCGGTCTTCAGAATTTGACAGCTACAACTCTTAGAAATGTTGTAGGTGAGATGGAACTCGATCAGACTCTTACATCTAGAGATGAGATCAATGAGAAGATGAGAATCGTCTTAGATGCAGCAACTGATGATTGGGGACTTAAGGTCACTCGAGTTGAAATCAAGAATATCAATCCTCCAAAAGAAATTGAAGAGGTTATGACAAAGCAGATGAGAGCAGAGCGTGAGAGACGTCAGACTGTACTTGAAGCTCAGGCTCATCAGGAAGCAGTTGTCGCTCGTGCAAAGGGTGATAAAGAAGCAAAAGAGTTGGCTGCTGAAGCTGAGTCAAATGCTCAGATCTTCCTTGCAAAAGGTCGTGCAGAGTCTATACGACTTGTATATGAAGCTCAGGCAGAAGGTATCAGAAAGCTAAATGATGCCAAGGTATCTGAAGGTGTTCTTCGTTTGAAGGGACTTGAAGCTCTGAAAGATGTAGCTGATGGACAGGCAACAAAGATTTACATGCCAACAGAACTTGCATCAGCTGTGGCTGATTTAGGAATCTTGGGAGATGCTTTTGCTGATAAGAAGGGTATCGATGATGATACTTTTAAAAGAGCAGACTATCGTGAATTAAAGAGTGAAGAACTTAAGAGAAAAGATAACTGTGTAAAGAAAGATACTTCAAAAGAAGGTATAAATGCAGCTATGACAACAGAGGATTTAAATGCAGATTTATCTGTTGAGGCCTATACACAGGGTAGAAGCACATCTGTATAATAAGTGATTTTAATAGTCGATAAGCGAACCGGTTTTGATATAATTTAAGTCGAAGCCGGTTCTTTTTTTATAAATATAATTAGGATTATATATTATAATTTGGGTAGATAAAGCCGATATAAATAAATAGATAAGTTTATGCTGGAATAGAAAAGGGGACATTTCAAAAATGAGAGATGACTTTTTTAAAACAGGCTATTCTGTTATCAAAAATATTGATAAAACTACGGATGCTTTGTATCAGAGAAAACCAGAAGCAGATGGAATGCTTCAAATTGTAATAAAACAGATTATGCTTTTTTCCCAGTTATTAGCAGATGAAAATATAGAAAATAAAGCCGAATTATTACATGGTTGGGCACAGTCTAATTCAAATCTTATGGATGCTATTGAACAGTCGGATATTATTATGACCGCTGATGTTTTGCATCATGAGGTTAGACCACTTATAAAAGAGTTTGTGGATTGATTGGGGAGAATTTTATGGATATCTTTGAAAAAAACTATGAGGCTTATTTAAAAGAATATGGAAAAAAATTAGCTAGAGTAGAAAATGATGGAACTTTTTTCCTGACAGAAGCTAGAAACGGTGAACCAATCATCAATGTAAATATGGGCAATGGTAACTGTCTTAGAATGTCTAGTGAGTACGATCCATCTTATGAGGCTTCAGTTTGGGCAAAGCAGTATAAAGAGGAAGAGAGAGCTTCAAGAATTGCAATCTATGGAATTGGAAATGTGTATTATCTGGAAGCGTTGCTCGATGCAGCTTGGGCAGAGAGCATGTTTGTAGTAAAAGAGCCAGATCAGAAATTCTTCTCTTTTCTTATGAATAATATAGATATGACTCGAATTATTAATTCGAAGCAGATTATAATAGTTGATCCTGATAGTTCGGATGATTTTTTGATGAAAAATATAACGGCATTGATTCCTTTTTATGGTGATCAGAGAATCGAAGGAATTACGATGCCTTTCTATAATGCAAATGAAGAATTTTTGGAAATGTGTCGTAAAGGAAAACTACTTCGAGATACAAATCTAGGATTTAATTATTCGCTTGGTCAGAGAGCTTTGTTTGATAATTATTATGCGCTATGGAATATTGGAGAGAATTACTCTTTTTCGGAGTTTAGAAAAAATCTCCCTAATGATATTCCGGTTATAGTTGTTGCTGCAGGCCCTTCCCTTTTAAAGAATGGGGCACTTTTAAAGAAGTTTAAAAACAGAGCAATTATAATTGCGGTAGCCAGAGCTACAGCGCCTCTTCATAAATTAGGTGTTGAACCGGATATGGTTTCCACTATCGATCCGGCACAGCCTTTAAAACATATTGAAGAGGAAAATATTGGAAATGCCAGAATTCTCATGGATACAGCAGGCAATTATGATATCCAGAAGAAATATAAAGGTAAAATCATTTATGCAAATGAAACAGATTTTATAAGTGATGCACCTGGATATAAGGGAAAGGGCTTTTGTATTCAGGGCGATTTGGGAGGATCTGTTGCAACATGGTCTGTTCAGCTTATGAAATCAGCTGGATTTAAAACTATTATTGTGGTTGGCCAGGATTTGGCAGCAGGAAAAGATTCCACCCATGCCGATGGTGCGAATGAAGTGGATTTCATGACTTATACGGAAGTGGATGGAATTGATGGAGGAAAGGTTTTAGCCAGAACTGACTGGAATCGTTTTAGAATGTGTTATGAAGATCAGGTTATAAAAGGATCTGATATTAGATTTATAGATGCCACTGAAGGTGGAGCTTTGATAAAAGGTTCGGAAGTTATGACGCTTCAGGAGGTATTGGATACCGTATGTACGAAGGAATATGATCTTTCAGGTATAATTAAAAAATTGCCAAAATCTCAGACAGAAGAGGAACAGAAACTCTCTAGAGAATTCGTCGAAGATGATTTAAAAGAAGCAGATGAAGTAAAAGACGTAATGCTAAGAGTTGAAAAATTGGCCAGCCAGATTAGAAAGATGATGAAATATCACACTGATAAGAAAGGTGAGCTTTCTAAGAAGGTAGAAAAGATGAATCCTCTTATGGATGAGTTAGCATCGCACAAAGTATATGTAAGAATTTCTAAGAGTTGTTTGAGAGAGGCTGAAGCGCTTCCTACCTTTGGCGGAAATTTTTCGGATGATGCTCGTGGTGAACATGAATTTTCTAAACTGGAAAACTACGCAAAACTTATGGTAGAAGGTGTAGATGTCTTCAAGAAAGGAGTTAAGGAATTTATTAACGAAGAACTTTAAAATATACAGTTAATTTTGTGCGATTGGCTATTGAAAAATATTTTGTAAGATATTATTCTAGTAAATGCTTGAAAAAAATGACTAAATTTTTTGAATGGTTAAAATATGGAGGTTTTTATGTCATCAAAAAAGGCTAAACAGAAGAAGGGTAGCGTTTCTAGTAAGCTCCTTCTTACAGTAATTCCTATTACTGCAGTTGCTATAATTATCATTATTGCAACTCTTGTAAGTCAGTCAAGTTCAATAATTAAAGAACTGTCTAATGACGCACTTACTCAGGAGTCAATGAAAGAATCAGAGCAGTTTGGAAAGACTATGGTTGTTCTTGAGAATACTATGGATGCTTATGTAAACACAGTACTTTCTGCAGGAATGACAGATAAGACTCAGATGGCAAAGGCCTTGGAAGGAACACTTAAAGAAAGTGATTTAGTTCCAAACGGTCTTTACATCGGACTAGAAGATAACACATGGATCGATCCATCAGGATGGGAACCAGATGCTGATTATGTTGTAACAGAAAAAGATTGGTATAAGGAAGGCATTAATCATACTGATTCATTTGAAACAGGTACACCTTATATCGATAACAGTACAAAGAGCCTTGTAGTTTCAATCACACGTAAGATTACTCTTGCTGATGGTAGAGTAGGTGTGGCTGCAGCTGATGTTAATTTGGATACACTTGTAAAGAAGGTATCTAAGCTTAAGCCAATGAAGACTGGTGGTGCTTGTCTTATTTCAAAGACAAATGTTCTTTCTTATTTCAAGAAGAATTTGAATGGAAAGGCAATTGATTCTTCAAATGATTCATATCTTCAGAAGCTTTCCGAAATGGCCAATAGTGGAAGCTATACAAATAAGGTAACTGAAGTAAAATCATATGATGGTACAACATATAATGATGTATTCATTCCAGTAGATGGTACAGATTGGACACTTGTTTGTTCAGTAGATAAAGAAACAGTACTTGCGAGATTACGTCAGTTTACATTCCTTTGTTATGCACTTATGGTAATTATGATTATCGTAATTGCAATTGTACTTTGGAGAGTAATGAATGTAATTATTACAAAACCTGTAAGAAAACTTACAGATATGATTCTTAAGATTTCTGATGGAGACTTCACTGTTGAAGTTGCAAAGGGATCTAACGATGAAATCGGTATGATGAATGATGCTATGGGTAACTTTGTTAACCGTATGCATGATACATTGGGTGATATTTCAGATGTAACAAATAAACTTGCCGGTGAAGCAGAGAATTCAAAGAGCGCTTCAAGCTCACTCAATACTCAGGCAAGAGAGCAGTCTGATTCTATGGATCAGATTAAAGATACAATGGAAGGAATGGCTTCAGCTGTATCTGAACTTGCAGACAATGCAACAAACCTTGCTCAGGAAGTTTCAGACCTTATGGAAAGAGGTCAGGAGACAAACAAGACTGTAGAAGCTCTAGTGACAAAGGCTCAGAGCGGACAGGAAGCAATGAAGACAGTAGAGAGTGGTATCGATGCTGTTTCATCTGCTATGAATGATATGAATGATGTTGTTACTGAGGTTGGCGAATCTACAGAGAAGATTAATTCTATCATCGAAATGATTAACTCTATTGCAGAGCAGACAAACCTTCTTTCACTCAACGCTTCTATCGAGGCAGCTCGTGCCGGTGAAGCAGGTAGAGGATTTGCAGTAGTAGCTTCTGAAATTGGTAAGCTTGCAAATGATAGTGCAGATTCTACAACTCAGATTGCAAATATCCTTCAGGATATTACATCACAGATCAAGGATCTATCTAAGAAGTCAGCTGAGAATATGGAGAAGATTGAGGATAGTACAAATGCTGTAAATACAGCAGGAGATACATTCAAGGAAATCTTTGATGATCTCGATGTAACAGGTGATACAGTATCAGACATGATCAACCGTGTAGGTAAGGTAGATGAAATCGCAACAAATGTAGCTGCTATTTCTGAGGAGCAGAGTGCTTCAACAGAAGAGGTTACAGCTTCAATCGATATGCTTGCTACAAGCGCAGGCCGTGTTGCTGATGAATCTATGGATGTAGATGCTAGTGCTAACACAGTATCTGAATCAGCTACAACAATCGAAGATTATGTAAATAGATTCAAGCTTTAATATATTTTTATCAGAACGGGAGTCCGTAAGGGTTCCCGTTCTTTTTATTTGCACTGATTAGGGAAAGATATAAAAACATAGGGGATGTACTTGGCGATCTTATGTGTTTTATGCTCATGGGATTGTCAATAATAGCTATGTGTTATAGCTCTCATTTTGAAGTAGGTACATTTAAAACTATAGAGGTTACATTTAAAGATGTACCACTGATACTAGTGACCATGCTTATTGGAAATGTTCCTGCGATGGTCACAATTCTTATTTCAATAGTAGTAAAATCCATGACGAATGGTCTGGTGGCATATACATCATTCGTCTACATAGTAATTTCTTATTTAGTATATTATTTTCACAGTAGAGTATGGCTTAAGAAAAAAATAGGATCAATTATTGCTATAATCTGTCTCTCATTCGCATCTGGTGTCGGTTGGGGACTTATGGTTATGGTTACAGAAGGTACGCTTACATCGAACTTCGGATTTGGAGTTTTATGGAGATGCTTTTTGACAGGATTGATTGAAGTTTTGGTTTCTTTTTTCCTGTATTATCTTCTTGCAATCAAAGCACCTAAGAAGTTTAGAACTAAGTTTTGGAATGTAAATAAGATAGAAAATATAACTCCGATGAGTCAGACCATCATGCATTCAAAGATTAGTAAGAAAATTTCTTTTGTGCTGCTCTTCTCACTTCTTATTATGGATCTGATGGCGGTTGTATGTGTTAATTATTTGATACCGACTCTCATTGAAGGAGATAAACAGAAATTTGAAGAATATATATCTAAGAATATTACGACCGAAGAAAACGAGGTTGTGAAATCTTCTGAGACAGATTCTACAATGCTTACAGATACGAGCACGGGTACAGAGGAAAAAAACTTTAAGATGTTTGGAAATCGTGAGTCTGCCAATAAGTCATCGCCGATTAATTTGAATGAAACGACTCTGGCCTTTGATATGAAATTATTTTTCCTTTTGGCATCACTTTCTATGTCTATAGGAATGATTATGAATTATCTGGCACAGACTTTGATATCGAAACCGATTGTAGAGTTATCTAGTCTTGTTGATAAGCTGGGCGAGATGGATGAAAAGTCTATGAGAGAGACGGTATCTGAGATTCATAAGCTAGAAGTGAATTCTAATGATGAGATTGGATCTTTGTATAAGTCTATTGATAATATGTCTGATAGTTTGATAGATCATTTAGAGCTTATTAAAGAAGAACAGAAATTGAGTGAGGATTTGCGTGTGGCAAAAGCATCGAGCGAAGCGAAGTCTTCATTCCTTTCAAATATGTCACACGAGATTCGAACACCTATAAACGCAATTCTCGGAATGAATGAGATGATTCTTAGGGAATTCGATGATCCGAAGCTGAATGAATATGCAGTAAATATTGAAACTTCTGGACATAGTCTTCTTTCACTTGTAAATGACATTTTGGATTTCTCAAAGATTGAAGCAGGAAAGATGGAGATACTTCCTGTTGAATATGATTTGAGCTCGGTTATAAATGATCTTATTAATATGTCAAATCCTAGAGCAAAGGCAAAGAATCTGGAATTAAAGGTTTTAGTTGATGAAACTATGCCACATATGCTTTATGGCGATGATGTAAGAATCAAGCAGTGTGCG
>JAIKZI010000010.1 GCA_024682375.1 Lachnospiraceae bacterium
TGGTGCTGATCGAAGGCATTGTGGACGAGTTTGAGTGCGCTGCCAGGGGAGGTGAGGAGCCGGATCCGGAGGACGTGGAAGATTACGTAAAGTGCCTGGTGGAAGCCATTCCATACGCAGGCATAGGAGTAGACTTATAAGGGCTCTATCCTGGTTCATAGCGCTGAGAAATAGCGGAGGAAACAGATGGAAGACTACAGCAAGCAGCATAAGAAAGCATAGATTATACAAAATATTGGCACCGCCTACATTATAGTGGGCGGCGCTTTTTGAAGTAAAAGGTATATTCTATGGATGCTTTTAGGCTTAATTGGTGTTTCAACAGACTGAAGAAGAACTTCAACTTTCATTTTTGATCTCACATCAAAATGCTCAATCGAGCAGTTCTAGTCCATAAGTTCTGACATCATCGTTTACTGCATCAAATATCCATTCTCCGACACTTCGGTTGTTTCCGAGCTTGTCAAACACATTTGAAGAGATAATTGTATGCTGGGTATTATGGGTGTCTTCATCTTCTCCGAAGTTCCAGATATAAATGCCAATATCGGGGATATTTGCTTGCAACCCTTTTACCATTTCTTTCAGATTACGTTGGAAGTTATCGCCAAGCTCTTTTGATTTATCCATTTTTCCACTGTCGATATAGGACTGATACTGCATTAGCGTATCATCACGATAGGAGCAGTCAAAGAGTATTTTTACGCTTTCACCACGCTTCTCATGGAGTGCAGTAAGACTGTCAAGGACAAGGTTGTTTGTGGTCAGTCTGTCTGAAATCTGAGTCGGAGATTTCCATAAATTCACAGCCGTTTCGTGCCATCCGTCATAAAGTAGGAGCGAGCTGTCAACACAGACGGTTACATTTTCTGCACTCGGAAAACGGTCGATTACATCATCAGCCAGTAAAGAGGTTGCAAATCCGCCTGCTGAAAAGCCTGTTACAAGTAGCGTGTCAGGCTCTCCGATATAATGTTTGATCTGCTCGATATAAGCGGAGTAATTGTTGTATCCTACGTGGTATACTGTTTTTTCGCCCTCGTAAGTTCCCATTCCTGAATGGAAATCACCCGTTGCATAGGGTATCACGATAAAACTCCAGTTCCTAAATGGGTTATCTTCCGAAGTGTTGCCGATGCCGCCCTGCGCTACAAAATCTTGAGCTGTCATATTTGTTGCATAGAACTCATTACCTCCCTCGGACGTCTTAGGGGTGATGCTCACGCCGCCACCGAAGAAATACACGACCACCTTGTTTTCAGTGCCCTTGCGGAAGATGCCGTGCCATTCGCTGCCGTCAGAGGATTTTGCACTGTCAACCTCGACATCATACCATTTGCCAATCTCTGGTTCACCCTTGAGCATCGGGAAGGACTTGAGGATTGTCAGCTTCAGAAAAATAAATATGCTTAATGTAATCACCACAATGATAATTCCTATGATGACAAAAACCTTTTTCTGTTTGCTTTTTGCGTTTGTGTTTTCCATAATAACGCCTCCTTTCCTAGCCAGAATTTGATAAACCAATCCATCCATGATACTATAGTATCAAGATTTGACTAAAAAGTATATCAAATCACGTAAATGATACTATTTAGCAAAATAGTATCATCGAGCAGAAAGGAAGAATGGAAAATGTCTGAATATGTGATCTCAGCTTACGGTGAAGCGTTGTTCAAACTGATGAAAAAGAAGAATATCGATAAGATCACCGTGGACGATTTGTGCGAGGAGGGCGGCATTGGCAGGGCGACCTATTTTCGCAATTTTAAGTCAAAGGATGAGATTATTACCACCTACATCATTATGAAGTGGCGTGATTATGAGCGCGAACACAGGCTTAAAGAGCATCAGTTAAATGACAGCTACCGTGTCAGACGATATTTTGATTTTTGCTATTCTCTGCGAAATAAGAATGACTTAATCATCGGACAGGGGCATCATGGAGCAATCTTGTCGGCCTATGAGATCATAATGACAGATAGCGACATAGGGCAGTCCATTGATACATACGAAAGCTCCTACCTTGCCTATGGACTTTTCGGCATATTTATGAAGTGGGCAAGGAATGGTTATGCCGAGTCGGTGCAGGATATGACACATATCGTAATAGATAAAATATTTACAGGAAATATGGAATAAATGTATGTTATAAAACGCTTCATGTGCCAGGGGGATAATCGGTTTGACGATAGTAGTACTTGGAACATCACTCCCTGAATTGGTTACATCTATTTGATTCTTCAATGAAAGATACGAAATAAAACTCTGTATTACGATGAAAATATAATTAAGATATTGTTTGCATAGACAAACGATGATATAGTATGTCTATACAAAAACGGAGGTGATAATTATGTTTGTACAGCATGAAGTAATCAGACCATCTGCAGATTTACGAAATCACTATAATGAAATATCCAGACAGTGCCATGAGGATAATGAAGCTGTTATTATTACGGTAAATGGACGAGGAGATACGGTTACTCTCGCATATGAAGAATATAAAAGAATGAAAGCAAGAATCGAACTTTTAGAGATTCTCGCGGAAGCTGATGAAGATGTTAAGTATGGAAGAGTTGCACCTATGAAAGATACATTTGACGACTTAAGAAGTCTTCTTAAGGAGGGGCAGGCTTGAATTATGAAGTTATAAGAACTGACACAGCAGATTCCTTAATTAGAAAAATCGTCCTTCATGTAGCGGAAAATTTTGGAGCGGATGTAGCACTGGAAAAATTGGATAATCTTGAAGAGGCTATTATGAGTCTGGGAGAGAATCCATACATTGGTACAGAGCCAAAGTATAATATACTTAAGCGACAAGGATACTTGGTTTTGATTTTAGAAAAAGATCTTGTGTTTTATAAGGTCGATGATGATAAGAAACAGGTTATCATATATGCAGTTGTAGACCAAAGACAGGATTATCTGAGTATTATAAGAGGCTTGTAGTTTTTTGTTTAGGCGGAGAGAAATCTCCGCTTTTTTATATCATTAGAAAATGGTTTGTGTAATTCGTTAGCACGAAAGAATTTCCTAAAGATGAATTTCACTTTGAGTGTAACGAATGTATATATGCAAAAATCCTTGGAAAGCGTGACCTGATGAAGAATGGCCTAGTGTTTTTGTACAGATTTGTCCTTGGGATTTTGGCGAAAATGCCTAATTGTAAAAATTCACTTATATAATGAAAAAAATTCAAACTTTAAAAAGCTTGAATGTGTTGAAATCACACTTTTTAGATAATAGAATTTATTTGTGTTACCAAAGATCCATAATCTCACTTTGGGAACTGAAGTAATCGGGGGACAATATCTATTAAATAGTCTAGAAAAGGGGTAATTATGAAGAAGAGCCAGATGTTTATGACTGGACTAGTGGCTGGCGCCTTTATGATGGCAGCTAATGCACTTCCAGCAAAAGCATGTACGGAAATCTACGTCGGAAAAGATGTATCTGCAACGGGTCAGACTATCTATGGACGTACAGAAGATGGTGGCAAGAATAATCTAAAGTTATATGATATAAAGAAGGCAGGTGCTATAAAGGCAAATACTTCTTTTACTGATGCACAGGGGTTGACATATACATGGGGACCAGTTGATAGTTTCCGTTATACTTCAATCCGTGATGCTAAGAAACTTTGGAATGATAGTTCTGAAACATGCTATGAAGCTCAGGGTACTAATCAGTATGGGGTTACAATTTCTGCTACAGAATCTCTTTACGAAAATACTGAGGTTTTGACTGCTGATCCTTACAAGGATTCAGAAGAAGTTGGTCAGCAGGGTATCGGCGAGCAGTCTCTTACAACTATAGTTTTAGGTCAGGCTATGACAGCTAGACAGGGTGTAGATATCGTTTGTGCTGCCGTTGATAAATACAGCGCTTCAGAAGCAAGTGGAATTATCATTGAAGATGGTAAAGAGGCATGGTACATCGAAATTGTATCAGGAACACAGTATGCTGCTTACAAGCTGCCTACAGATAAGTGTTTTGTTAACCCAAACGTTACTATTATGAAGAATGTAAATACAGCAGGTGCTACAAATAGAGCATCTACTACAACTACAGACTTCGTGGTTTCTTCTAAACTTATCGAAATCGCTAAAACAGCTGGTACTTACACAGATATCAACGGAAAAACAGGTGATGCAGCCGATGGAACTACTATCGATTTGAACAAATCATATAGTGACTTGAATGACAGTGTTCGTATGAAGAACGCTATGAATTACTTGAATCCATCACTAGGTGTTACAGAGAAGAATGATTCATTTGTATTTACATTTACACCTTCTCATAAGCTTACATTAGATGAAGTAAAGAACTTCTTTAGATTAGATGCTATCGAGCGTCAGAGCACAATGGAATGTACTATCTTCCAGAGATATAACAATGTACCACTTGAACTTTCTGTAGTAGAGTGGAGAGCTATGGTTGCTCCTAAGTATTCTGTATATGTACCATTCTATCCAATGCTTTTGAATGAGACACCAGAGTCATATAAGCTTGAGACAGAATTCACTGGAGAACCAAATAAAGAGAATTATACATATAATCCAAAGAGTGCATATTTTGCATTCCAGGGCGTAAAGGAAAAATGCTACGCTGATTCAACATTTGCAAAAAATGTTATGGCTCAGTATGCAAAAGTAGAAGAATACATCAATGCACAGTTTGCTGAAGATCAGAAAACTATGTATGTTAAATACTCACAGGATAAAGCTGGAGCTAGAACATATGCAACAGAACTAGGAAAGAAGTATTCTGATGTAGCTATTGCAGCAGCAAATGCACTTTATAATGGAACTAATGTAAGTATTCCAAATGTAGAAAAGAAAACACCTTATAATGTTACAGTACCAAAGGGAAGCAATGTATCTGTATCATCTATCACAGAAATTACAGACACAGCTATAACAACTGGAGTACAGACTATCCTTGAAACACTTTCAAATGATTTCAAGAAGGCAGGATTTGAAGTTCTTCCAGATACATTTAGAATCTTCGATATTCAGGCTACAGGCGCTGGAAAAGTACAGATTGCCGTAGGAAAAGAATATGCAGGAAAGATTGCAATCGTAGGACATTTCCACGATGGAAAGTGGACTGTTCAGGAATGTATGACAGATAAAGATGGAAACATCTATCCGGAATTTACATCATTCTCACCTGTATTTGTTGAAATGACAAATGCAGATAAGGAAGTTTCTCTTTCAGTTCCAGCTGAACCTACACTTGTAAAGAAATCACCAAAGACAGGCGATTCTTTGACAGAAATGCTTCTTGCATTTATCATGGTAACCGCTGCATGCGGATTTATCTATGGAAAGAAAAGAGCATAATTGTTTCTAAAAGAGAAATATGAGTTATACAAGTTTTAAAGAAAGATTTGACATAAAACTAAACAAACAACAAGAGGAAGCGGTGCAGGCCATAAAAGGGTCTGTACTGCTTCTTGCTGTTCCGGGAAGTGGAAAGACTACAGTACTCATAAGTCGACTGGGGTATATGATTTTTGAATGTAGTATTTCGCCGGAAAATATACTGACAATCACATATACAGACGCCGCTACAAAAGATATGAAACGTAGATTCAAAGATAAGTTTGGTGAAGAATATGCTGATAGAATCGAGTTTCGAACTATAAATGGAATCTCTCAAAAGATTCTTATGTATTATGGAAGATTAATAGGTCAGAAGCCTTTTGACATTATTGAAAAAAGAATCCAGGCTTCACTATTTAAAAACATATATAAGCATGTAACAAACAAATTCGCAACAGAAGGTGATATAAAGAATATCGAGACTGGTGTGAATTATGTTAAAAACATGCGACTATCTAGTGAAGAAATATTTAACTTTAAAATTGATGTAGAAAAATTTCCTGAGATTTATAAGCTGTATCAGAGTGAACTTCGTAGAATGAAGCTTATGGACTATGATGATCAGATGGTTTATGCTCTTTTGATTTTAAAGAAGTCCCCAGATGTTTTAGAACATTTTAGAAAAAAATATAAATATATTTGTGTGGACGAAGCTCAGGATACTTCGAAGATTCAGCATGATTTAATAGAATTATTGGCTGGAGAAGATGGAAATCTTTTTATGGTAGGAGATGAGGATCAGAGTATTTTTGGATTTAGAGCTGCATATCCAGAAGCACTGGTATCTTTTGAAAAAAGAAGAAAAGATGCAAAGGTTCTTCTTATGGAATTAAATTATAGAAGCAATGAAGAGATAGTAGTTGCAGCTGATAAATTGATTCAGGATAATACGAAAAGGCATGAAAAGAAGATGACTGCTACGTGTCCCTCTGGAGGAATTCTTCGTCAGATAGATGTTAAATCCAGAAAAGCTCAGTACAGTTATTTGCTAAAAGTTGCTAGAGATTGTGATAAAGAAACTGCTATATTATATAGGAATAATGAAAGTGCGCTTCCTCTTATAGATGCTTTCGAAAGAGAAAATATTTCATATAAAATGAAAAGTCGCGATATGACTTTTTTCACGCATCCTGTTGTGAATGATATATCTGATTTTATTCGTTTAGCATTAAATCCATACGATGAAGATGCATTTATGAATATTTATTATAAGATGGGAGCGGGCATCAGCAAGGTTAATGCGGTAAAAGCTGTTGAAATGAATAGGAGAAAGAAACCTCTTATAGAATTGATTTGTGATTTAAATGTTTCTCCTTTTACGAAAAAACAGTGTAGATCGCTTGCGACTCATTTTATTAATATGACGAGTGAGAATGCAGGAAAAGCTGTGTATAGAATTCTTAATTACATGGGATATTCTTCTTATATGGAAGAACATGGAATGGATTCTCTTAAGGCTGAAATTGTGCAGCTTCTTGCAAATCAGGAAGAGAATTTAGATGAGTTTCTTCCTCACTTGGAAGA
>JAIKZI010000032.1 GCA_024682375.1 Lachnospiraceae bacterium
ACCTGTAATGAAAGACCTATCTGATTAGCAAAAGTATACCCCGAATAGTATCCTCGTACTTTTCCTCTTCGATTAACATATCTACTTCTAGCAACGGCACTAGCAGATATCGGAGTTAAACCCTTCAGCTTCATTTTGCCTGGCAAATAATAAACCCCTGCCTCATATCTGCAAAGTTTACCAGAATCACATAATTCCTTCAGCTTTGGACGAAGAGAATTTCCCACCATATCTATATCAATGTCCGCAGTGAAGAACGGTTCATATGGTTTAAAATTTTCAATCAAATATCCGTATAACATAAATATACCTCACGTACAACGTTTTTTTACCACGTTAGTACATTTCTGTTATGGTTATAATAACACCTTTTAACCATCAAAGTCAATAAACGTTATAAAGTAATCTACAGATATAGATTCCTCATATAGCAAAATAACTTCTGGTCCATTGGATCAGAAGTTACTATTTCCTCCATATTGATTAATGTTACCTAAACCTCCAAATGCTGCCTGCTTCCGAAGCCCTCCTTCTTCAAATCAGAATCCAGATAGTCATAAGTCGTCGGCACCACCTTGATGAGGTTAATGGCCTGTGGCAACTTCTTCATAGCTTCCACCGGAATCTTCTTGTACTCCATCAGCATCAGATACTCATCTGAAAAAAGGTTTCACCATAACAGCCTCGCCCTGGACCTGCAAGCTCTTCAGCTGACCAAATCCACCATAAGGTTCAAAGATAGCGATACCCACATTCTTATTCTCCTTCAGTCCCTTAAACTTCAGTCCACCTTCGGAAAAAAAGTAAAAGCAACCCTTCACAAAGTTATATTCAATCGGTGTATTTCTCACCATATCTGCTGAAGCCGTCGCCAGCGCACAAGTATTATGCGCACTGATAAAGCTTTCAATCTTTTCTTTTAAAGCAGCTGTCTCCATATGAACAGAGTCACAATCACGCTCTATCCAATGAGATGCAGCCAAGTCGTAGTCTGGTTGGTACATGATAAATGTTTACCTCTTCTTAAATGCACTTCTATAAATCCAATCAATATCTCTAATAAATAAAGCAATTCAATTTTCTTGCATAAATATTAAGAATTGCTCATTGTTACCACCTATAAATCCGTATATTTTGCACTACTTCCTTTTGCTTTATCTACTGGATACTTTGCTTCATTCTGTGCCATCTTCATATTAACGATTTCATCCGCGTCAAAGCCAAGCTTATCCACGAGATTCTGGCAATATACCATAACATCCGCAAGTTCTTCTTTAACATGCTGCTCATCAAAGTTTTCATCATCCCACTGGAAGCACTCTAATAATTCTGCCGCCTCGATAACAATTGACTTTGCAAGATTGGATGGTGAATGAAATTGGTCCCAATCACGATCTTCTGTAAATTTTCTAATTCTATCTATTGTTTCTTGTTTCATTTTACTTCCTCTATTTTGAAGCCTTAATTAGTTCCGCTTGAAGTTCTGGATCACATGCATAGATATACATGCCATTCACTCCACGTGTCATAAGAACTCGCACCTCGTGCTGAATCAGCATCTCACCAAACTTCTTTTTTGTTCCATCCGATAATGTTCTGTTTCTAACAGCTTTGCTATTGTGACTGGCAGATGGGTCAAAAATAATCTTTCCATTTCTGTACTTTACAGAAGGGCCAAGAATTACACCTGCATAATTTAAATCAAATCCCTGGATAGTAAATGTTGATCCTACCTCATCAATTGTCTGAGGTTGTTCAGCCCATGCTAATCCTTTGATAGCTCGCTTTTCCTTTTTAGAAAGTTCTGATTCCAACTCTCTATTCCAAGGTTTATGCCACTTTCCAATAAGCACTTCCCAGTATTTCATAAGTCGTGCTTCTGGTTTGTTATTCGAACTGTATTCCCAGTCGTAAGTAGCAATCACACGCGAAAGCGCAGAATCACTTTCTCCCGCTCTTTTCTTAATCTCTTTATCTAAGAGTTCCGGATTATCAAAAACTCTAATACTGTATCCCGAAGATGAAACCGGTATCTTCTTCAATTCACCATCTTTCGTAAATGAATCAATCCAATCCATCGTTTCTGGATCTGCCTGCATACGAAGCTGCTTTTCTAACACCACGTAATTATCAGAAGCC
>JAIKZI010000020.1 GCA_024682375.1 Lachnospiraceae bacterium
TAGGACTGGAACGCCATCTTTGTCTGCTGATCCAGATCTTTTCTATCAATAAGAAAGATAGTCTTTTCAATAGAAGGAATATCCATAAGAAGATTTCTTGTCGCCTTATATGATGTCATGGTCTTTCCAGAACCTGTGGTATGCCAGATAAAGCCGGACTCTCCATGCTTCGAAGCATCACGCATAGACTCAATAGCATGAATCTGATATGGACGAAGGATAAGCAGCTTTTTCTTATCATTATCAAGAACAACATACTTTGTAACCATTTCATGTGCTTCAGGTATTTTAAGGACCTGTTTTGCAAAATCTATATAATCTGAAACAGGTCTGTTCTCATGGTCGAGCCAGCCAGATAAGAATTTATGGTTAAGCTCCGTATCCCTTGCTGCAGCAAAATATTTTGAATCAACCGCATTACTTACAACAAACATTTGGACATTAGAAAATAATCCGTGGAACTTACCTTCCGCAATATATTTCTTAATCTGTCTATATCCTTCTAAATAGGAATGTTCCTTATTCTTAAGCTCAATATGAATCATAGGGATTCCGTTGATAAGAAGCGTTACATCAAATCTTCTGTCACGATCTCCCTCTACATCTTCCTGCTTAAATGACTGATACTGATTTATTACTTCATACACACTTGTTCCACCGGCAATATGTTCATTGTTCAGTACAACAAGATGCAAGGTCTCATTGCCTCTTTGCACATGCACATATACTTTTCCGCTTTCTCCCACAAGCCATTTAGCTGCATCATAAAAAGATGCATGGGAAACATCATTTTTAATCTTGGCAAATTCTGATTCAGATAAAGGTGTATCATTGAGCTTTGCTTTATTATTCTGTTCCAATATCTTTTTAAAATTAGCCCAAAGTTTTTCTTCTGTATTGAGATCAGGTCTATAATTCCACTGAGATTCATCACAGCAAAGCTGATCTATAAGCCTTTTTTCAAACACTGATTCTAATTCAGCCATTTTTGTTATCCTTTCTTAGGAAACATGTTCTGTAACATGGATTTTTTTGCTTCTTTTAATTCATCACACTTACGCTGATGAAGAGTGATAAGGTTGTCAAAGCAAGAAAAAAGTCCCCCAATTTTAACCTGTTCCTTCAAACAAGGGACAGATACTATATGGTTCTTAATTTGTGGGATACCAAAATTTGCTACAGTAGTAGAAGCCGCTTCCCGTATTTTTATCTCTTTTCTAAACTCGTCAGCATAAAACAATTGATTTATAAAAAATGCGCTTGTATTTCCTTTTGAACGCATAGAAACTATACGCTGTCCTGGAAAGTATTTGTTGCCATCTTCTGTTATGACAGCACTTTCACCCATAGGAGCTTCCCTTGTGAAAACAAGGTCTCCAACGCGTAGATGAATTCTTTCGGACCATTCCTCATAAATTTCTTCTGTAACCGAATCCGTATTCTCTGCTATTAGTTGTCCGTTCCTAACACAGTTTGTTCTTATCATTCGATATTTTGTTTTTTCGTTAGAAATAGGTGCTGTAGCATGTTTAGTATCTACTATTTCAAATAAATCCTCTAACTTACGCTGTTCCCAATCGTCAGTAAAACCTTTAAATCTGATTTCCGGTTTTTTCATGCCATTTTTAGGAAACATTTTTTGCAGCATATATTTTTTGAGTTCTTTTGTCTCATCACACTTACGCTGATGAAGGGTGATAAGGTTATCGAGTTCTTCAAAAAACTCTGCCAGCTTTTCTTGTTCTGGAATGCTTGGCATCATAAATTTTGTCTTTAAAAAGTTATCATTATACAATCTCTGAATAGTACTTCCCTCAATACCATCCCATTTTACCGTCGGATAAACAACCTTCAAAAACTTGTTTGTCACTGAGTTATCATGCGACAACCATACAATATTTGAATCCTGAAAGTATGCTTCTTCGCCGTTATATTCAACAATGCGACCGATTGTTCCAGAAGCTGATAACAAAATTGCACCATCTTCTGGATACGAAAACTTAGATTTATATTCCTCAAACAATTCCCTGCTAATATATGCATCTGGCTCACTGCCAAAAGTACCAATCTTAAAAAAAGGAATATCTCCTTCTGGAGTGGTTTCATCCTTAAAAATACGCTTACACATTGATACTGTGCCAACATCTCCAAACTTACGCTGTTCCCAAGATGTTGTTTAACACTACGCCAATTTAATCATATTGAGTTACCACCATATTACTCATTCCTGGGAACAGCGTAAGTTGGGAGATGTCTTCAAAGAGTACTCTGAAAAGAAGCATGAAGAGCTTCCACCACTAACTATAATTCAGGGTGGTGGAACCATTTTAAGAGAGGAATCTGACAGAGCCTTACAGTATGATAAAAACAGTTTATCTGGATACAAAATGGTCAAGAAAAATGACTTTATTGTACACCTTAGATCTTTCGAAGGAGGGCTCGAAAAGGCAAACTCAGATGGCATTATAAGCCCTGCTTATCATACTTTCCATGGGGATAACACTGATAGTAGATTCTACTATCCATTCTTTAGATCAAGACGATTTATAGATGTTCTGTTGAAACCTCATGTGTATGGAATCAGAGACGGAAAGAGTATCGACATCGAGGGTATGAAAACCATAATGATTCCTTTTCCGTCATACGCGGAGCAGAAGAAAATAGGAGAGTATATTGAGACGCTCGATAACCTTATCACCCTTCATCAGTGTAAGTGTATATTTGAAAATTATTATTTTGTGTCTTGGGAACAGCGTAAGTTTGGAGATATGTTTGAAAGACGAATGGAAAGAAACGGTGGTCAGTTTGATAACACCCGTTGGATTTCTGTTGCCAAAATGTATTTTCAGGAACCAGATAAGGTTACATCTAATAATATTGATACAAGAACTTATGTAATGCGAAAAGGTGATATTGCTTTTGAAGGACATCCAAATGCTGAGTTTAAATACGGAAGATTTGTAGAAAATGATATTGGGGATGGTGTAATTTCTGAGCTTTTTCCTATATATAAACATATAGATGAGTATGATTTAAACTATTGGAAGTATGCAATTCAATTGGAAAGTATTATGCAGTCTCGGTTGGTTAGATGTATTGAAATCTCCTATACATCTTCAAATAAGCTGGAAGAAAAATCCTTCCTTAAGGAAAGCATTTTGGTTCCAAGAATAGAAGAGCAAAAACAGATTGGTACTTTATTTAACAACCTCGACAACCTTATCACCCTTCATCAGCGATCGATTAGTGATTTAGATATTATACACTTTCATGACTGTTTCTTGGCTAAAGTAATTGTTTTTGCCTTTGAAGGATTTTTCTTAAATGATATACTAAATAAAGTGAAAATGAAGAAGAAGAGGGGATTTGAGCAGCACTAGATGGGTGAATTTTTTATAAGTAATGATTATTTGAGGGCTATATATAAGCATAAGAACTTACCGGTATATGTGACTGATGAGTTTGATTTTTATAGATGTGTGGAATTCAATGAAAGTTTTTATGGTAAATCTGTTTATGAACTTCATGCAGGAAATCTAAGGGAATGTAGGGGACGGTATTCGAAGCTTTTTCCTGATCAACGCATTTCTTATTGGGCAGATTCTCCCAATACTTCTCGAGCAGAAATAAAAAAGCATGGTGCAAGCAACAATATTATTACTTTTTGGGCTTATGATGATGCTACCAGTACCATTCCTATTACTGATAATGATGAGCCGTTAATTATTGTAGACGGTAGAAAATGTGGAGTACAGGAATTAATAGATAAAATAGATGATGGTAGAGTGCTTACACTAAGTGAGGAGAATTTGATGAAACGTATCTTGGAGCAGAAGCCGGATTGCTTGGTTTATGATTCAAGGGCGCACAAGGGTGGAGAAAACTATATTTTTCTTGAAAAAGGTTTTAAAAAATTAGCAGTAAGACAATTAAGACTTCGCCTTGGAAATAGAAGTGCCAAGAATACTCAAACCATTATTTGCGCAGATACTAGTGATTATATGCCGTATATTGAAAATTATGGATATTGTTTTGAACCTATAGCGCGCGTGGGGTTAAGAAAAGAATTCTTAGAATCAGAACAATATAAGTATTATATAGAGAATTATGATATTTCAGCCGATAAGTTGCGTTCGGCGTTTAGAGATTAGGAAGGTAGTATTATCATGTATGGAAAATCAATTGAATTATTTCTCGTGAATGGAACCGCAGAAAGCTTAATAACTGCAGAATTGTCTAATTGGAACGGCAAGGCAATTAAGATTCCACGCACTGAGGTAGTCGAATGTGAGCGAGATGACATCAAGGGAGTAGGAGTTTACTTTCTGTTCTGCAAAGAAGAGGATGGAGGAGACTCTGTCTATATTGGCGAGGCAGAGAATGTTCTTGATAGACTGAAACAACATTTGAGAGATTATCAGTCTGATAAAGAAGATTATTATTGGAATACTGCTGTAGCCTTTGTGGGGAGTGCTCTTAATAAGGCCCTTATACGTTATCTTGAAAATCGTCTAGTGAAGATTGCACGTGAATGCGGTCGTTATAAAGTTCTTACAAAGAATACTTATAGTAAAACAGTGTTGAAAGAATCTCAAATTGCTTCTATGGAAGAGTTTACAGATAACATAAAGATTCTTATAGCAACGTTGGGATACAATGTACTTACAGCAATTCCACAAGCAGCAGATGATACTAAGTATCTTTTCTGCAAGGGCTCTGGGGCGGAGGCAAAGGGATTTATAAGTGCTGGTGGAATTACAGTTCTTAAAGGTTCCAGGGTATCTGACGGTACAGTACCATCATTTGAGACTAGAGGTAAATCGTATTACAGGTTACGGCAGCAATTGGAGAATGATGGGACGATAGTTGATAGGGTATTTCAGCGTGATTATGAGTTTAATGCTCCATCAGCAGCCTCAGCGGTTGTAATGGGGCATACATCCAACGGTAATGTGGATTGGAAAGATGAGAATGGAATAAAACTAAAGGATTTATAAAATGATATATACGCTAAATAGTGATGACATGTCGATGGTAAAAGATATCTTTAGTCTGAATGAAGCTAACGTTTATTCGTTGATTCAATCAGAGTTTAATAGGTGCAAAGATCTGCTAAAGAAAAAAGGAGCATTCCTGTAATTCAGAAATAACGCCAATTGAATAAAAAGAAACCTCTAGGTAAGATAAAGGTGTTCATCTTGGCGGATGAAAAAACATCCTATGCTAGTTGGAATTGCAGGACATAAGGTCTTAGCAGAAGAATAATATTAAAAAAAGAGGATGAAATATAATTGATTTTATGGACAATTCAAAGTGAAGAGGTATATCGAATCATTGAAGAAACAGGAGTATATCACTGTAATCCTTCTAAATCGATGTTTTCTTTCATGGAGAAACAATATCGATGGTTATCTGAGCAGATGCGAAAGAAAATTGGGGAACCTCCTAGAGGTGTAGTTTTTCCTGTGTGGGCTTGGTATAAATGGGAAAATCTCAGGAAGAAGCCAGATCTTCGCCATGAAAGATGGGCAAATGGATTTGAAGGTGAGCGCTTTGCATGCATGGAGATAGACGTTCCTGATGAGAATGTGGTCCTGTCGGATTTTGATAATTGGAGTATTATTCTTCTTGATGATTTAATTTCAAAGACAGAAGAAGAAAGTAAGCTCCTAGAGGAAGAATACAATAGTCTTTCGGAAAAATATAAATGGGATATGAAGAGCAAAAATTGGGAGCAAGTTTTTGATTTAACGCCATTTGAAAATGACTGGGCAATCTGCGGTTCTTCGGTTCAAGCTACATTTTGGGAACTTAGAAAAGAGCAGATAAAAAGTGTGCGTTTCTTTGAAGGCGCAAAAAGCAAAAGATAGAAGTATATTTGCTTATCGACTTCACGAAGAGGTCAGAGTTACTATGCGTATAGTCCATATTCTTTTATTAATTCATCAAAATAAGAATTCCTATTCTGCCATGCGTATTTGACAGGACGTCTTCCTCTAAGCTGGTATTCATCGTGGCTTACAATATCCAAGACAATATCAAATAGTGATGGAAAAGCGCTCTGAATATGATATTCATCGTCCATGTGGTGTTTGTGCATCAAGGTATAAAAAGTCTTGGTGCTTAAATCGATGAACCAGCAATGTTTGGTATTATTTGATTGTAACTCGATATGGTTCTCGTCTGAGCTTAGAAGTGTGAAATAGGGTAATGACAATAAATCATTAGAAGTAAACATGGTAAAACTCCTTTTTAGATTGAAACAAAAAATCTGAATGGGAACATGAGCGGATACGCTCTTTAGTAATAGTATTATGACTTTTCAGAGATATTATGCTTTCATTTTAGAAAGCCATCGAAGCATATCACCATTTTATTGACATGTCAAGTTACGTGTATAATCCTCCAGAAATTAATCCTCTGGAGGATTTTTAATTATTTACAATATGTCCTGCCCCACGATTTGTGGGGTAATGGAGACAGTTTGTGGGATACCCGACAATGTATTACCCAATTAATATTTTAAGTGAGGTGTACATTGATGAAAGATAAAAGACCAGCCGGCGTCATCGGTAAAGAGCGTGAAATTGTGCATGATAATTTGGTCATGCTTCAGACGAAGCTTGGGTATTCAAACTCAGAAATGGCTGAGCTATTGGGCGTCGAAAAGAAGTATTACGAGAGAATAAAAAAGAATGGTGGACCACTGGATTATGGGCGTCTTTGCAGTCTCCATTATAATTGCGGCGTAGATTTGAATTACTTCGTTGCTAATAATACGGACCATGACTTGTTGATTGATGATAAACAGAAGAAGCCAGCAGATGACTATCACGAAATGCTAGAAAAATTGATTGCAATTCTTCGTGGAATGTCAGATCAGCAGGAACGTGTGGAGGAATTATTTTATACGTATAAAAGATTCGGAGATTATTTAAAGACAGTAGTTAAAGATGATATTCCAGATCCATCGAGTAAGAGTAATTAACTAGAGGATTTTTGGATTTTTAATTGGGTAAATTGCAGGAAAATCGGGAGATCCGGTCTTCCTGTTTTTTATTTGTAAATGTTTTTGTTGGAGGGAGGCAATGTTATGTCAAAAAACGAGCAGCGCATAGACAATTGGTGTGTGCGAGAAGAATTTGAACCGGCGTTAGTGCTAGAATTGACAAGGGTTCTTTTGGAGCACTTTCGAAGTGGATTAAAGATTTCGGATATGTTCCATCCAAATCTTACAGAAGTGGATTTGAAGAAACAAAAGGATACTATGAGACGAGATTTTCTGGAAGCGATTCGTTTGCCGGTGGATGATTCCTTGGATCTTCAGGACAGGCTTTTTCAAGAACTTCGAGACTGCCCGTGGATGCGACCGTTGATTGAACAAGTCTTAGAAGAGATTGCAGCTACTGTTGATGAGGGACAGCTGTACAAGAGGATTATTGAGAACTATTACCTGAATGATAATCCTATGTCCAATGATGAGATGTCAAAAACTGAGAGTCTTTCATCAGCATCTATTGAACGCAAGAAGCGCGAGGCAATTAAATGCTTTGGTATAAGTATGTACCGATATGCATATCGCAGGGAATGCGAGGAAAGTGAAAAGGAACCAAATAATGGAAGCAAGTGAGCTATAGGCTGCTGTTTTGCATGTAGATGTGAGACAGCAGCCTTTTTCTTTTGATGGACGCGTGATGGTCATAAGATGGTTTGTTGAGAATCGATTGATAACGTGTTGATGGGCTGCAAAGTTTGTTTTCATGTTATTCTAGTTATCGACAGGGGTTGAAACCGTGGGGAATATGGAAATGAGGAGGTTGTATATGGCGTGGAAACAGTGAAGGACATCAAAGTTTGGATTTGTTGCCCGGTATGTGGCAACAAGTTATTTACGGGGAAGAGTTTTGAGGAAATTAGTATTAAGTGCCCTTGTGGGGCTATTGTAGAAGCTGATGCTAGGCATTGCAAAATTTCGAT
>JAIKZI010000021.1 GCA_024682375.1 Lachnospiraceae bacterium
TAAAGAAGATCCTTAACGGTCTTGAGAGAATGGGTGTTTCACTCAGAAGCTGATAAAGACGTTAAGTCTTATTTGTTTCGCTGAGATAAATAACGGATTGGTGCTGCAGTGATTGCAGCACAGGCAGCTATCGCCGAGACACGTCAGTAAGCGAGACCAGTTGTTTTTTGGGAACTTTTGAAATCTCGAAGGATTTTATGAGACAATCTTCAAAGATTTATCATAAGAAAAACGGGTTCAGATTTCCCGAAAAGCTTGTAATTAAGCAATTCCTAGTATAGGGTGTCTACTTTAGGCACCCTATATTTTTTTTACACAAGAATAAAATCAATTAAGCTGCCGGAGTACTTCATACATTTTTTGCTGACTACATTCGACCAAAAATTCGAGGTGTTTGTTTCGAATTTCCTAACAAGAAAAAAGGACCATTTTGAAAAAGTTACGAATATCGTAACTTGAAAGGAGGTTTAAAAATGTCCGAATTTACAGCTAAAAAGCTAAAAGAAGCACGTATGAAGGCAGGATTTACTCAAGATGAAGCCGCAGATCTTATGAAAACTACAAAGAGGGCTATAAGTCAGATTGAGGCTGACAAGAGAGCACTTTCTGCAGACGAGTTGGCTCAGTTTTCTCGTATTTATAATGTAGATGTGCGAGAATTGCTTTTTGTTGAATTTAGCGAAGGCGCTGCAGACAACTCCGAACTATCTTCTAATGGGAGAATCTCATGAGAATTCCTAGGAGGAAGACGTGATTGGTATACTTGACCGGATAAAAGATCCGACTATGAGGAAGCTGGCAATACAGCAGCTTCAGTGCATTGCAGATATGACTTAGAAAATAAATTAAATATACACACAATGACAATATGTGTGAACAATTACTTTAAGTTTTACTTGAATTTTACGATTCGTTGATTATAATTTAAGTAAACACACACACGATGCTGAGCTAGTGTGAATGTTTACTTAAAAGGAGGTCAACATGCTTCTTACGTATAACGATTGCATTGATAAATACGGCAGCGATTATAAATTGAAGAAAGAAATCCTCAAGGGCACTATTTTTATGCAAGCAAAAGGGTTATACTCTACTACCAGAAATATCTCTGATATAGAAGTTGTCATGAGTAAATATCCAAAGGCAGTATTTACGAATAGAAGTGCCTTCTATTATCATTCGCTTACGGATGTGATTCCGGATTTCTTTTATCTTGCAACCAAAAGAGAAGATACCAGAATAAGGGATGCACGGGTCAAGCAGTCATTTGTAAAATCGGAGATGTTTGATGCAGGGATTGAAGAGATGATTTATAACAATATACGCATCCGCATCTACAGTAAGGAACGTATGTTGGTTGAACTTATGCGCTTTAAATCTAAAATGCCATTTGATTATTATAAAGAGATAATTCAGAATTATCGCAGGATAACAGAACAGATGGATTTTGGACTTGTTGAGGATTATGCTTATATGTTCCGCAATGGAGACAACATTATGAATCAGATACAAATGGAGGTTCTTTGACATTAATGAATTTGCGAGATGAAGTTGAAAAGATAAAAGCTGAGGGTTACAGCGAAGCCAATGCCGAGTCCAAACTCTGCCAAGATATAGTTTTGAAGGCGATTTCTGAAAGCGGAATGGGAAGAAATACCACTATTAAAGGTGGAGTTGTAATGCGCAGCATTTCTGGGAATGCCAGACGTGCTACACAGGATATCGATCTTGACTTTATAAGATATTCTATTTCTGATGATTCCATTAGCATGTTTATTGAGAAGCTGAATTGTCTGAACGGACTTAAGATTTCTATCGCCGGAGACATTACAGAACTCAATCATCAGGATTATAAGGGCAAGCGAATTACCATTAGTGTTTAAGATGAAGAAAACACAGTTTTATCTCTTAAGATGGATATTGGAGTACATTCAGATTTATCGCTTGAGCAGGAAGAATATGCTTTTGATGTAGCATTTCAGGAGAATGCGGTAAGCCTTTTGATAAATTCCAAGGCGCAGATGATTACAGAAAAGCTAAAATCACTTGTGCGATTTGGCAGTCGTTCCACCAGATACAAGGATGTTTTTGATATTTATTATCTTCATGATGGCGTTGATATGGAGCAGTTTAAGAGCTGCATTCAGAAATATATATTTGAGGATGATACCCTTAAGAATGTAACTTCGATGGATGAAGTTGTTAAGAGAATTGAACGTGTTTTCACAAACAGGCGATATTTGCAGGAAGTGGAGAAATCTGGAAAAAACTGGATTGGAATTCCAACGGAAGAAGTACTTGCTAGGGATCTTGAGTTTTTAAAGAGCATAAAGTTTTAGTTCTGTTATTGAACAAAAATGCGGATTCCGCAAAAATGTCGATTAATATAATAGAATCGAAGGGCGTATAGACCATATGGTTTATACGTCTTTTTTCTTTTGCCTAAAAGTTGCTTAAGAAGCAACCAATGTTGCCGGAAGGGGCGCTGTGGCACCCGGTTATTACCGATAGAATAAGACATGTAAAGAATAGACAAGCAAGCCGGCCTGCTTAGTCAGCATCAAATCAAAAAGGAGGATACGATGCGAGACGAGACGAAGCAAACATTGTTGAACTTTATGCGGATGTATCCGGGCGGATCGACATTCTGATTCGCTTTTATCCAAACTTCATGCGCCTGGTGGAAGGCTACGAGCAGAGCCTTAGCTTCATTATCAAAGAGGAAAAAGCCAGGAAGCATCGACAGGCGAAAGGTGATCTCGGTATCCGGGTACAGACTTCCGGAACTTCCGATCCAACAGCCAAAGAGGCAATTGACAACGTGATGATCATGGAGGCAATCCGGTACGGAGATCTGACATCTGTCATTCGGGATCTGGATGAAGAAGTGACGCAGATTCACAAGATGGAAGTAAGAACCCTTAGGAATATGAAGGAAGACTAGCTTGAAACTTTTTGTCTCTGAAAAGAAGTACCTAAAGCCAGGCGAAGTTTATCAAGAAGAACTTTTTAAAAAGATCTTCGGAGAAATTCGTATGAGAAAAAATTCATAGGGCGCCAAACGCCTAATTGATTGAATGCACCCTCTGAGCAAAGTACATGAATATGTGGATTCCATTCAAGTGGACGACCAAAGGTGTGAAGGGTCATGACAAATCCTGGACGTAAAATTTCTTTTTGAGTTTTGCGGGCAAACTTTTGAAAACAACGGGATAAAACTTCTTCAACCGAATCAAAGAGAAGATTCAAGAGAGATCTTTTAGAAAATAAGGACGCAGTTCTTCATCTATAGTAAAAACTATATGTCGATGGGTGACATCAATCATGATGGATTGCATTGCTTGGGCGCGTTTAAGAGAATACATAGCACCACAGGTGCTGCATAGTTTAGAATGACAACGATAGGGAACGTACTTGATCTCACCACAACCGGGACAGATATAGAGAGCGCCACCATAATCAGGGTCACCACATTTAAGCAGTCGGTCTATATTATCTAAAACGACTGGTCTGGGATGAAGTCCATAAATGATCTCCTCATAATGATTCAGACACATTTGCTGAATAATATTACGATGAGAATTGAGATAAATTGTCTCATTTCCAAAAGGAATCCACTTAGTACTCATACTTCTATTATGAAACAAAAGTGGAGGGGGATAAATGCAGCCCCTCAAAGATTTGAGGGGTTGGGGAGTTTGAAGATGCCCTTGCTTTTCAAAGGGCATTTTCTTGCATCTCTTGGATGGCAGGGCGTTATAGTTGGTATGGTTGTTGCGCTGGTTACTCAGGCTTTAACGCTGTGGGGAGAAGAAGGATTACTTTGACTAAAAAAATCCCTAATAGGATTTAAAATGGTAATTCTTACAGAGGAAATGCGACCGCTTCGTTGTATAACTTCTGTAATACTTTAATAAAAGCATCAAGGCTATGACGTTGATCCGCTTTATGAGTGCAGAGGACGCATGAAAAAGTATCATCGCAGTCATAAGGAATCCAGGCAAACTGTCCGCTGTGGTCGTTAAGAAAACCGGGAGCAAGGCAGATCCCTTTACCGGAAGCAACGTTAGTAAGTGTGGTGTCATGATCTGGACTATTAAAATATTCAATTTTTCCTGATGAAATAAGCTTTTGCTGAACTGAGCGGAGAAGTGCCGGTGAGCCTCCACCTACCATAAGAGTGTGGCCGTAAATGTCTTCATCAGTAATAAGATTTTTGCCAGCAAGAGGATCATTCTTATCGCAAATTAAATAAATATGACTTTGAAACAGCTTGTGGACGATAGTGCCTGCAAGCTGTTTTGTCTGTTCTTCCAGAGCAAATATAACATCAGATTCATTTTTTAGAAAGCTATCCATACTGTTACCGTACTGGAAACGTGGTGTAATCTGAGTTCCATGAGCTTCCTTTTCAAATTCTCTGATTGCTTCAGGCAGAAAATAGATAGCCTGTCGAACCATCATACTAATGGTGATGTTTTCTTTGTATTTTGCACTGAAGTTTTGACCTTGTTCAATTGCTCTTTTTAGCTCTTCACGCATATTTGAAAGGTAAGTTACAAACTGTTCTCCGGCAGGAGTAAGAGTAGCTCCTTTTCCGTTTCTTACAAATATTTCAAAACCAACTTCCTCTTCAAGAAGTTTTATCTGATATGAAAATGTAGGCTGGCTTACAAACATGTTCTCGGCGCCTCTGGAAAAACTCTCTGTACGAGCCAGTTCTATACAATAATCTATCTGTTTTGTTGTCATAACATACTCTTGATATTTAAAAATTAAATCAACTATCGGATGTTTCTATTGGATAGTATAAAGCGGACGTGAGATAATGTAAACAACAAAGGACAAAACTAATTAACATAAGCAGTTATCTATAGAAATGTTAAATGGAGGAAATTCAAATGGCAAAAACATTAATCGCTTTCTTCTCAAGAGCGGATGAAAACTATTTTGGTGGAGCAATGAGATATGTAAAGGTTGGTAATACAGAAATCGTTGTTAACCAGATGAAGGAGCTTATAGATGCAGATACATTCAAGATTGAGATGTTAAATCCTTATTCTCCGGTTTATATGACATGCATTGATGAAGCAAAGAAAGATTTAAGAGATAATGCCAGACCAGAACTTACAAACTATTTAGATAGCATTGATAAGTATGACACTATCGTCCTTGGATACCCAAATTACTGGGGAACATTTCCAATGGCAGTAGTAACTTTTTTAGAGAGATACGATTTCGCTGGTAAAACAATTCTTCCTCTTTGCACTAACGAAGGAAGTGGTATGGGTTCAAGCGAGCGTGATGTGAAAAAATATGCAAAGGGCGCAGATGTAAGACCAGGTCTTGCAATTACCGGAAGCCAGGCTGCAAATGCCAAGACATCTGTTGAAAAGTGGTTTGCTGTAAATGGATTGATGTAAAGAAATAGAGATGGAGGAAAGATTAGTGGATTACAAAAAAGGATATGTTTTTGAATTAATGTCCCAGGGTGGACCTACTGATAATAGAGAGCCATATTTTAAGGATGCAGTTGATGAAATGATGAGAGCCAGAACTCTTTGTGCAAAAGCGAATGCATGTATGCCGGATGATTCATCATATGTGGGTTACTTGGAAGAGCTTTTTGGTAGAAAGCTTGATGATGTAAGAATCCTTACACCATTTACCTGCGACTTCGGAAATACGGTAAAGTTTGGTAAAGGAGTATTTATCAATCATTCAGCGATTTTTTCAGCATCCGGTGGAATAGAATTTGAGGATGGTGTAATGGCTGCTCCGGGGCTTAAAATTGCAACAATTAATCATGATGTAAATGAGCGTCATACCAAATACACTTATGGAAAAGTAACTGTGAAGAAGAATGCTTGGCTTGGTCTTAACGTGACCATCTGCCCAGGCGTAACCATCGGAGAATATGCAGTCGTTGGAGCGGGAGCTGTTGTTACAAAAGATGTACCTGCTTATGCAGTTGTAGGAGGAGTACCTGCTAAGGTAATCAAGATGCTAGATCCAGCGGAACAGAAGGAATAATGTTATGGGTGAAGAAGCAAAAATTTCAGAACTTTATAAAGACTACTGGGATTATATGATAGAGAAAAACATAGAAGGTCTCAGAAGTCTTATGTCTTCAGACTATTGTCTTTATCATATGACTGGTGTGAAGCAGTCTGCTGATGAATTTATAGAGGGATTAAAGAATGGTACTTTCAATTATTATTCAGCTGAGCATGAGGACATTGTAGTAAGTGTTCATGGTGATGAGGCAACCATGACAGGTAAAAGCAGAGTAGTTGCTGCAGTCTACGGCGGAGGTAAGGGAAGCTGGAGATTACAGGGCGACTTTACTCTGAGAAGAGAAAATGGAAACTGGAAGTTTACAAGTTCAAGAGCATCAACATATTAAGGAGGATTTTACAATGGAAAA
>JAIKZI010000023.1 GCA_024682375.1 Lachnospiraceae bacterium
TTTAGCCTACCTTCAAGGAAATCCACCGACCTGTCGAAGTTGTCCGGGCTGATTCTTCGCTCTCTCCACATCATGTTTTCGATGCGCTGCATTTGTTCTTCGTATGGGAGTTCAAAGAATTCGTCTATGGTAACTCCAAAAAAAATTGCAAGCTTAGGAAGAAGTGATATATCAGGATCACTTGCGCCGTTTTCCCACTTTGAAACTGCCTGATACGATACTCCTAAGTATTCTGCCAGTTCATCTTGCTTAACCTGATTCTGAGTTCTTAACTGTTTAATCTGTTTTCCTATCATATATTCCTTTCCTCAACCTGTGGTTGTTTCAATTCTATTGAAAGAGTGGCCGCCTCTCTTCTACAATAGCAATTGTAAAGAAATATAATAAAAATAACAATCGAAGGATATTTTAGAGTTTTCTACTTTTAGTTGAATTAAAACGCTGGTCGTTCAACATTGTTCATTTCCATGATAAAGATTCATATTGCCCCTTTTATGAATTCACTCTATACGTTCCATTTCTTGTTCAATAAGCTTTTTCCATCTCTGGCAAACACTTTGAAGTAGCTCTATATCAAAACAATTAGCCAGTATCACATCATCTCTTTTGTCCTTAAGCGCCACCTGAACAAATGTCTTTTGCAACGCCTTCATGTCTTCAAGAATTTCTTCCTGTCCTATTAGATTCATCATGGAAGGACCATCTAAAAGAAGTGGTCTGAACAGCCCATACTCTTTTTCAAGAATTTCCTGATTAGAATGCACAGCACTGCAAAAATCAATCATATCCTTTTGCAATGCATCTATATGCTTTATCGATTGAATCAACAAAGACGAGAAATCTGCAGGCTTTTCCTCGGTAAGAGTTAAAGTTGCAATTACTGTTTTATCACATACTCTTTCCTGCAACTCTTTTGCCGTAAATCTGAACTCATCCGGGTCTGATCCACCTTCATGCTTATTATTTATGAAAATGGCCTTTCCTTCCTCCGTTCCCAAATAGACAACCGCATGATAATGAAGCCTGCCATTGTCCATTCTTATGCCCAGCATTGCAGTATCTTTTCTTTGGAGATAGTCGAATACATCCGCCCTATCCAGCCATTCTTCAGTAATTTCATAACCATACTTGTTTAGAAAAATATCGAACCATTTTTTCTGTTGTAGCATTGGACCTACAATGTAGCCGTCTTCGTTTTTATCGATCATAAACGGAAGTTTCATTTCAAGCACGATCTCATAATCTTCTACATAAATACCCTTTTTCTCAAGCATGTTTGCAAGTCCTGCATAGGAACAGGAAGAATTGAAAGTCATGTACTTCATAAATAGCCTCCTCGTCCTTTCTTTTCTCTCAATTTAGCAGCGCATTGCCCACAAAACAAGGCTATAAATACAGTGTTTATCTGTGGTATAATATATACAGGAAGAAGGGTGCCACAATCTGTGACACCCTCTTTTCGTAATCGCTTTTTACATAACAACACGCTATCCGATATATCTCTTATGAGAAATCTTCACATTACTCTTCTTAACCATAGCGTACTGCATGGTAGTATCGATCTGTGATGTGGACTCTTTGTGCTGACAAACAGTGCGGGATTTGGATCATTACGCATTTCTTCTTCGTAAATGCTATTGATTATACGTTCAAATCCTTCACACAGCTGTATTTCATTTCGCAATTTTAATCAATTTTTAAATTTGCGAAATGAAAATTCTGAAAAAATGACGGGAAATTCTTCCTGTCTGCGGTGATCCAAAGAGCTCTCGCTCAGCCCACTATAATGAAATGTACTACTAACTCCGTCCCTACTGCGCAATTACATACTTTCTAATTGTTTCAACAACGTCATTAGGTAACATAACTGTCTCGTCTTCAACATCTTCTTTTACAGGAATAAAATAATTGCTATCTGGAATGACAAAATCAAATGTCTCTACAAAGTTTTTGGATGGGAGTTTGCCGGTGATTGTCCTAGTAAGGACCATTGCTACAAGATAGTCGCCTACAGCTGAAGCATGCTCGCCATCACGGAAGTACAGATCTGTACCAAGATCTGAAAGTTCCTCCATTGCTGCGCTCCACACTTCCCCTATTGGAGCTAGGAGTACATTTTGACTTGTGGCCAGTTCTCTGTATCTTCGATTCATTTCTT
>JAIKZI010000068.1 GCA_024682375.1 Lachnospiraceae bacterium
TAGCAGGTGGAGGAATGGCGTATTCTTTTTTCACGAAAAGCTGTCGGTTCCACAGGTCATATGTGTTATTCTTATTGCAGTTGGAATTGCAGGACTTAAGATTCTTGCAAAAGAATGAGAATAAAAGAGAGTAATATGGCAGAAGAGATTTTTGATATCGTAGATGAAAAAGGGCAGCCTACAGGCGAAACAGTGACCAGATCACAGGCGCATGCCGAGGGCATTAGACATAGAACATCTCACATATGGGTGGTTCGTGAAAATGGAGATAAGACAGAAGTTCTGTTGCAGAAGAGAGCTATGAATAAGGATTCTTTTCCGGGCAGATATGATACTTCATCAGCTGGGCATATTCAGGCTGGGGATGAGCCATTGGAATCTGCACTTAGAGAATTGTCGGAGGAGCTTGGCATCCAGGCGGATCCGGATGATTTGCATTTTGCAGGAACTTTTTCAATTCAGTATGAAAAGGAATTCCATGGCAAGCTATTTAAGGACAATGAAATTGCATTCGTCTATGTCTATGATGAGGAGGTAGGAATCGATAATCTTACTATCCAAAAGGAAGAGCTGGACAGTGTAGAGTGGTTCGACCTGAAGGAAGTGTTTCAGGCATGCCAGCCACCAAGGGATGAGAAGTTCTGCGTTCCTATGGGCGGATTGGAGATAGTTCGTAAATACGTTAAAGCGGATGAGAGAAGGTTCGAAGGCATGGCATCAGGAATGGTTATGGAAAATAGATGACCGTTTTTTGGGACATCTAAATAATTAGAGTAAAGAATATAAATAATAAAAATAGAATTGAGGGGCGTGAATGGCAAAACTAAAAATCACAAGCAATCCTTATAAAAAGGAGATTAATTATCAGTATTGGTGTGAAGAAAGCTCAGATTGGATTGATGTTAGAGCAGACGAAAAACAAAGCAGTGATTTACTAAAGGAAAAGTATATTTCTGGCTTCTTTCCGTTTAAGGTAAAAGAAATTGTTAATATCATTAGTAAGGATTATGACGCACCTAATGAAAATATAGAAATATATTTTCAAGGCTCTTTAGATGAGTTTAAAGAACTCCTAGATGTTTGTGCAGAAGAAGAGTACCATGGAAGAATTATAGCTAAGAAGCTGGATGTTGATTTAGCGAATGCGCAGGATATTTTGCCTAAGGTAAAGGCATTATTTCAGGAAATGAGTCCTCTGATTGTTCAGAGTGCAAGTCAGGATAAAATTCAAAGAGATTTATCACGTTTTTCGGATGCATCAAGCGATGTGGTGCCTATTTGTGTTATGGGAAATTATAGCACGGGAAAATCAACATTTATTAATGCGTTGATTGGTCATGAAGTGCTACCTAGTGGTAATGAGAGTGTTACAGCTAAAATATATAAAATTACCAGATCAAGCAATGCCTTTGCTGCATCTGTAAAATGTAAGTATTTGGACTATTCAATTGAAATCCAATTTAAGGATAACTCAACTACATTTAATGAGGATCTTATTGAAAATGAATTGTCTGTGTTGTTGAAAGACTCACTAAGCGATATGACAAATGAGTCTATTGTAAAGAGGGTAAATAAAGCATTACAGATTATCAATGAGATGGAAAGCGATGAAGCCGAAGAAACAAAAATCGATGACTTGATTGAGGTTGATATTCCTTTTGCAAACGGAGTGTTAGGTAGCACAGATCATCCATTTGTTATTTTTGATACTCCTGGTTCTAATTCAGCATCAAATGCAAGACATCTTGAAGTGCTTAAAGGCGCCATGGCAAATATGACAAATGGTTTACCTATCGTTTTAACAACTGCAGATGCTATGGATTCAACATCAAATGCTGACTTCTTCCAATTGATGCTTGGTATGGAGGAACTAGATAGAAGATTTACGATGCTTGTCGTTAATAAGGCTGATGGAGCAGGAATTCAACGAAGAGGAGCTACAGCTGAAGAACAGAATAGAATTTTAAATCAAACTTTACCAAGAAGTTTATACTCAGGTGGATTATTCTATGTTTCATCAATTCTTGGACTCGGCTCAAAGAATGGTGGAAAATTCTTTGACTATATTTATGACGATATATATGATGCGCAGGTTGATCGTTACATGAATAAAGATAATGATCATTATAAGACACTATATCTGTTTAATATTCAACCTTCTCAGTTAAAGAATAGATCAGATAAACTGGCAGAGAAGCAAAATCAGCTTATATATGTAAACAGTGGATTATTTACTATTGAAACAGAAATTGATACTTTTGCCGGAAAATACTCAGCATATAACAAGTGCTTTCAGTCACAGATGTTTTTGACAAGGGTGATTGATATAACGGCAGACGAAATCGAGGATAAGAAGGTTGGCTGTGAGGAAATAAGAAAGAATATTAATGATAAGCTTGAGTCAGATAAAAAAGCATTATTAGAAAGATTATCAGATGCATCTGAAATACAAAGATATGAATCAGTTCAGGCGTATCCAAAGCATATGGCTGAGTATTTGGATGGTACCAAGCAGACCTTTTCTGTAGGAGAGATAAAGGCACAAGAAAGTGTCTTTACTGAAACGCATGAAAAGGAATTGTCATATGAAGAATATACAGGGGAAGCAAAAAAAGCTCGTGAATCAATGGCTGAGAACTTGAAATCAAATGTAAAGAAAGCGATTGTTGACCATAATACGTCTGCAGTTAAGTCATTACTTTCCGGACTTCAATCAGATGTTGAAAATGCAATTCAGACATATCAGGCACAGCGTGGAACTAAACACCAAGTGGATAGCCAAGCTGCTGATAGTTTGCTTGAATATGTTTCTAATGAATATGAGAAAAAACTAAAGGATACTTATCAATTATTAGATGATGCGTCAAAGGAATATTGGACTAGTAAAACTGAGAGTTTAAGAGATAAATTAATTGAGATTGTTGCTGGTTCGGAGGTCCTTACAGAAGAAAGAAGGAATGAGTTAGAGAATATTATTGTTAATTATAAAAAGATTATTTTTAACGATAATGCAGCAGAGACAATTTTCGAGAAACAGAATTTTGAGAAGAAGATTCGAATTGGTGATTTTGAGTGGAATTTATCTGATCACTTAAATATTGAAAAGCTTACAAAGACATACAATTCTAACATTGAAGTTGGAGCAATGAATAGGTATACATCTATCGAAGAAAGCCATAGAAAGAGTGTGTTCCAGTGGATAGAAGAGTTGTTGGATGTTATCAGAGAGAACATTGTTGAGTATAGTCCAGAACTTTCAAGACAAGCTAAACAAATAAGGGCAATGACCGAGCAAATAGAAGAATTTGAAGAGAAAAAACGTAAGCTTAACCAGTATACTGAAGATTTGCGTAATCTAATGGATTGGCAGCTTTCTGAAAAATAGGAGGGGGATTAAATGGGCATTAAGAATATGATAGCGAAGGCTGGAACAAAAGCAGCTGATAAAGTTGCAAAACTCTCAGTCCTTAGCCCAGAACAGTTACAGGCAGTAGAAGCAAAAAGAGAGGCGTACTTATCTGAAGAACCTAGCATGGATGATGAGAATGCAGTAGAGCTTACTAGGCGACTTCTTGCTGCTAGTAGTGTTGAGGTTTTTAATGAGTATCTTAATCATTTAAAGGACATGTACGTTCCCGTAAAAAGGGAGGCTGAATATGGTACAGATTTTAAAACGAATCATAATATTAGATATTTTGAAATAACAAAATGGGTAACAAATAAAAAAGAAAATAGTTTAGAAAAACTTGTAAACGTTTATGAAGTTCTTTCGGGTGAAGAGTGTAATATTGCGCTTATTTTTCACCGTTCATGTGAAAAAACACAAGTTTATCTTGCTGTAACAAATACTGCTAATGCTGATAATAATAGGGAAGTTGAAAACTATAAAACTCGATTATTAGATGCGGTAAAGGGTAATTTCCCAGGTTCAGAATTAAAATACGAGGATGCTGTGGGTACACCAAAGTGTTTGGAAAATCGACATGCATGTTCAGTTGCTTGTACATCTAATATTCCAGGGGAAAAGTCTGAGAAGTTCTTAAATCAGACTATTGAAAAGCTTTTAGATGGTGTTGTTCCAGATTCTATTGAAAAAGAATATACGATTATTCTTTTAGCAACCCCGATTAACGATGTTGAGAATAGAAAAATTCATTTGGCAGAATTATATTCAGGTTTGGCTCCATATGCTGGTTGGGATACAAATTTTACGTTTACTGCTTCTGATGCGATTACTTCGAGTGCAACATTTGGAGTTAATGTTGGTGCAAGTGCTGGAATTCAGCAAGGACAGACCGCAGCAAATACTTCTAGCCATGGTAAAACAGATAATACAAGTAGAACTGAAACTGATAGTGTGTCACAAGGGGAAACAAATACCGAGGGAAGTTCTGTTACTGATTCAGAAGGAATTTCTGAAGGATCTTCAACATCGCAAGGCGATACACATACTACAGGAAGTAACAATAATATATCTGATTCTTCTGGAACAAGTGAAAAACATAACATCTTTAAGGATTTAAAGAGTGGTTTATTGGGCGGAGAAACTGGAACAAATGCTTCTCACGCTGTTTCTTCCGGAACAAATGTATCAGATGCTGTTACAAAAACAGTTGCAAATTCACTGACAAAAACGGCATCGCATGCAGTAGCGTCATCTACAAGTAAAGCAATTTCTAATACTGTTGGTAAATCTGTTGCCAATACATTAGGAAAAGCTGTGTCTAACACAGTATCTAAAACTGCAGGAATGTATAAAGGTGTTAATCTTGGAGCAAATGTTGGTGCCAATTTTGCACGAGCTTCAAATGTTACAGCTACTGTAGGTAAAAATGAGGGGATTACTCAGCATTTTACAAATTATAATATTAAGCATTTACTTGAAAATCTTGAATTGCAGATGAAGCGATATGAGCAGAGTACAGCCTTGGGAATGTGGGACTTTGCAGCCTATGTGCTTAGCGAAAATCAGAATGTAGCGAACAATGTTGCTTATTCTTATGTTGCGCTTACACAAGGCGAAAAATCGTATGTATCGCAGACTTCTGTAAATGTATGGCGCGGTGATATGGGTGAAGATAGTGATGATGCAAAGGAAATATATTCATATTTAAAAGAATTACGTCATCCGATTTTTGCACTTAATCCAAATCTGGTAGAGGAGGTGCCAATAAGCAATGTATATCCTGCTGTTGTGACTCCGACTACAAGTTTGTCTGGAAAAGAACTTGCATATTCTCTGAATTTTCCACAGAAGTCTATCACAGGCTTGCCAGTAATTAGTTGTGCGGAATTTGGAAGGGACATAGTTTCCTATGATTTGGAAAAAGGTGATTCTAAGAGTGTAGCATTAGGAAAAGTTTTTCATATGAATCACGTAGAAAATATGCGTGTTGACTTATCCCAGGAATCTTTAGCATCACATGTTTTTGTAACTGGTAGCACCGGCTCAGGAAAAAGCAATACTGTTTATAAGTTGATTTCAGAGGCAAGGGAAAATGATGTTAAGTTCCTTGTTGTAGAACCTGCAAAAGGGGAGTATAAGAATGTTTTTGGAAATGATGAGGATGTTTATGTTTATGGAACGAATCCCAAAATATCTGATTTACTAAAGATTAATCCTTTTAGCTTTCCTGAGACAATTCATGTGTATGAGCATATGGATCGACTTGTGGAATTATTTAATGTTTGTTGGCCAATGTATGCGGCTATGCCAGCTGTCTTGAAGAATTCTATCGAAAGAGCATATGAGGATTGTGGATGGGATTTGGCTTCTTCTACAAATGAGTATGGATCAAATATGTATCCAACATTTGCTGATGTCGCGCGAAATATCAAGGAAATTATAGATTCTAGTGAATATGATACTGAAAACAAGGGAGCTTACAAAGGTTCATTGTTAACAAGGTTACAGTCATTGGCAAATGGAATCAATGGACAAGTATTTTGTGCAGATGAAATTGATTCTAGGGATTTGTTCGATAGGAATGTGATAATAGATTTAAGTCGTGTTGGATCCAATGAGACAAAGTCACTTCTTATGGGAATGCTTATATTGAAACTACAGGAGCATAGAATGTCTAGTGCTACTGCCATCAATGATAAGATTAAGCATATTACAATTTTAGAAGAGGCACATAATATCTTGAAGCGTACTTCAACAGAACAGCCTGTAGAAGGTGGAAACCTTGCTGGAAAGAGCGTCGAAATGATTTCAAACGCTATCGCTGAAATGAGAACCTATGGTGAAGGGTTCATTATAGTCGACCAGGCGCCAGGGCTGATGGATATGTCTGTTATTCGTAATACTAACACAAAGATAATTATGAGATTACCTGACCAGGGAGATCGTGATTTAGTTGGTAAGGCTGCTAATTTAAATGAGGACCAGATAAAAGAGTTAGCTAAGTTGCCATGTGGTGTTGGTGCTATTTATCAAAATGAATGGGTTCAGCCTATTCTTTGTAAAGTAGATAAGATTGATACGGAAAACTCACAGTATAAGTATGCCCCATTGCCTAAAGAAGACTTCACATGCAAAGATGAAGATAGAATGTGTGTTGCAGAGCTATTGAGTAAGGGGATGGCAATTGGTAGAGAAGTTACTCGAGAGGAAGTTATTAAGCGTTTAGAGGCATTAAGTCTTTCTGCATATGAAAGAATCTCTATTCTTAAAGTGCTTATGAATCCTCCTAAGGAACCTAATATGACGAAACTTGCTCCTATTATGAATTCACTGTTCCCAGATATTACCGATGTAATTAAGAAATCATTTGCAAATGAGACTGAGGAAAGTGAGTGGACAAGAGAAGCCAATGAAATTCTCATTAAGCAGCGAGTTGACGACCAGGTTCGAAGAGATATTATTCAGGGTGCAATTACGTACTATATGATTAATGAGACAAATAATAGAACAGCTCTTGAAAACTGGATTCAGAGAGGAGGGCTTAGATGATAAGTGAAGTGACTGTTGCTTCAGCGAAGACTTTAGAAGTTTCAGGCAAAGTGGCCGAAACAACAAAAAAAGTTGGCGATGCCATAGATATTACAAGACGAATTGATATAACAGCGAGAGTTACAGATGTTAAGTCCGGAATCGATATTTCAAAGAGAATTGTGCCGGATAAAGCGAAACTAATGGACTATACAGGTAAAGAGCTTACGGAAAAGCAAAAAACTGAACTTACAGCCAAAGGTATGTCAAAGGGAATCCTTGGAGATTGTACATACAAGGATGGTATTGTCAAATTGAAAACAGTTTACAATAAATTTGAAAATCGTGTTTTACCGGAAACGGATGTTAAATATGTTAGAAAAACAGTAGATATTAAAGGAACGAAAGTAGAAGGTGTATTTCCAGAGTTTAAATCTGTGTTTACAACACATCTGCCAGATAATATTTTGATGTCTTCTGATAAAGTTCAGTTTAATCATTGTGTAAAAAACCTTCAAAATGAGATTAAGAATAATCCGGGACTATCAAATCATTTTAGTTCTAGACAACTCGATCAGATCAAAACCGGGAAAACTCCAGGTGGTTATACTTGGCATCATAATGAACAACTTGGTAAGATGGAATTAGTAAAAACAGATATTCATGATATGGCTAAACATACAGGTGGAAGAGCTATATGGGGTGGCGGAGGAATTCACAGATAGAGGAGAAAAAGATGAGTAATAAATGGCTTTTTAAAATTGATTTAAAAGATGAATCGGTTTTTGATGAATATGAAAGTGTTTTGCAGATATCGTTTCCAGAGGAATTGAAGTCTTTTGTTATAGAAAACAATGCGTCATCTCCTGAACTTAATGGTGTAGAATTTAACGGTGTTGAACGAGTATATGATGAAACACTCTCGTTTAATAGATATGAAGATGAAGCATCTACATTTTTATCCGCAATGAATTCTGTTGGAAATAAAGCATATTTACCATTTGCAAAGGATCCATTTGGGAATTATTTTTGTTACTGCATTGAAAATGGAACCGTGTGTTTTTATAATCATGAAGAAGATAATATTGAAAAAGGCAATATTAGTTTTAAAAAATTTATAGAAGTATTGCAATAAGAAATAATGTAAGAATCCTCCGAGTCAGAATTCGGAGGATTCTGTATAATTGAAGGCAGTGAAATAAACGGATCGGAATTTTTCGAATTATAATTTTGATAAATGCAAGGAATAAAATAGATGAAAACATTGATAATATATGAGTCAAAGCATCACGGTAATACTTTCAAATTAGTTGATGCCATAGAAGAAGAGTGGGTATGATACGTTTGGCTCTTTGAAACTAATAGGTGGAATATCAAAAGGGCATCCAGATCAGGATGAAATAAAGGCTGCCAAGATAGTTTATGAAGTTATAAGAAATGATATGAACGGAGAATATGATTTTTAAAACTACAATAGGATAACTTCTAATTTGTCGCCATAATTGAATATTGAACGTTACGAAGAGCAGTTATCTCATAAGGGGATGCGGACAAAATCCTGGAATGATTAAGCAATCAATTCAAGACTTTTACGATACGTTTATGGTCACATTGCTCCAATCCACACCATAGAACATTTCAATTTTTAATCTGCCGAAAACACCTTCATAAGCAGAATTATCTGGAGAGCATCCCTTTTTTGACATTGAGCGAATGAGATTCGCATTAGAGTTTTTTCCTATAGTCCATGTCACTAGCATTCCGTCAAAACAATCAACAATCTACAAAATTCGACCACCTAATTCTTTTAGCATTAGTAATATGGTAGAATTATAAAAGTGCGTAGAAATGCCTATTTTACAGCATGTAAAAAGATTTTGACATTGCTAAAAAACGTAAATGTCAAAGTCTTTTGATGGTAACGAAATCAATATCTCGGTATTCTGAGGTGGAAAGAGAGGCATGAGAATGGAACTTGGGAACAGAATCAAAGAATTAAGGAAAGTACAAAACATTAACCAGGATGAATTAGCTGAGAAACTTTTTGTTTCAAGACAGACAATTTCTAATTGGGAAAATGACAAAAGCTATCCAGACATTCAGAGCGTATTGCTTCTAAGTGAAACATTTGGTGTCTCCGTTGACCAACTATTAAAAGGAGATGTTGAAAAG
>JAIKZI010000016.1 GCA_024682375.1 Lachnospiraceae bacterium
GAAACAATCCTCGAGAAATATAATCTAAAACCGGAAGAATGTGTTTTCCTGGACGACAATGAAAACAACATCCGCGGTGCTAAAGAATGTGGCCTAAACACAGTCCACGTAAAAGATCACGAATACGCTGTCGAAGAACTCAAAAAGCTTCTCGAAAAAACAGAATAAAAAAAGAACTTCCTCCAGCTTACCTGTCCCAAATTATGGACATATAGCTAGAGGAAGTTCTTTTTATTTAGCCCAAATCTGCTTTATAAATTCCTGCATTCCGGCGAGAGAGAATGTCGGATCCTGTTTCTTTATATCATTTAGATTTGCCATGTTTTCATCGTACTTCGAAATCTCGATAACTCTGTACTTTCCACCTTCCCAGTGACAGATGAGAGGGATGATATCGTTCTGCTTGATACCAACTGTACCATCTTCATTTCGAGCGATTGTAACATCGGCCATTCCTGAAACAAGCTGCTTCCAGACATCATTCCCGGTTCTCGATGTTCCAGTCACAAAATTTCCGACCGAATAGTAGCAAAGTGTCTTATGACCATCCATTCCATCGATCCACTCGATTGGCTGAACCACATGTGGATGAGCGCCTATAATCAAATCTGCTCCGTTATCGGCAAAAACTTTTGCCCATTGCCTCTCGGCATTGCTCGGCTCAAATTTATACTCGACACCCCAGTGAGGACAGACGATTACAAAATCTGCTGCCTCCCTTGCAGCCTTCAAATCTGCTGCAACTTTTTCCTCACTCAAATAATCGACAAGATATGGCATATCGCTCGGTTTCGAAATTCCATTCGTTCCGTATGTATAGTTAAGAATTGCGACTTTGATTTTGTTCGTAGTTCCTACTTCCACAATTCTGAGGCGATTGGCATCTTCCTGACTATCATGCATTCCGACCAGATTCACATCCGGATAATTTCTTCTCCAATAAGAAACCTCATCGAGAATTCCTCTGACGCCTTTGTCCATGGCGTGGTTCGTAGCTCCGAGGATGACATTATAGCCGGCATTTACCTCGGCATCACCGAGTGACTGCGGTGAACAGAAAGCCGGATAACCTGAGTATCCCATCTCTTCTCCGCCGAGAACCGTCTCCTGGTTCAAAATCGTGATGTCCGCTTTTTCGGACAGCTCCTTCGTATCGGAAAAAATCCCACTAAAATCATAACTTCCATCTTCTTTTTTACATGAGTTTAAGATGTTGTTATGAATCAAGATATCACCGACCATCCTGATATGAAACTCGGTCTGTTCTGTCTCAACTGCACTTTCAGGAAGCGGCTCTTCTGCCTGCTCCGGCTCCTCCGGCTGTGCCGGTTTTTCTTCCACTTCCTGCTTTTCTATTCCAGTGATTTCACTCGGAAGTCCGTTTAAAACGATTCTTTTTATATCATATCTATAAGGCTTTAACGAAAGCAAACAGACAAAAATCAAGCTGATTCCGACAAGCCTAGCGAAGCTGAATTTCATTCCGCACTTTGCAGAAAATTTGAATTCCGTCTTTTTGTATCTTAGAATTCCCCAGTACACCGCCTGAAAAGCCAGATACATAACCGCCCAAGTTGTAAATGTGTCCATGACCAAAAGCGCGCAAAGCGATGTCACTCCAAACACTAAATCTATTAGCAAATCTATCAATATAGCAGTCATGATGCTCTCCTACTTTTGTTTCATTTTCTTTAAGTACTGATTCTTAAGCTCGTTTTCGTCCTTCAATCTCTTGATCTCATCCTTCAGAGACTGGACATACTCACGATTCAGTTTCACACCCGAACGCACTGCCACATCCTCGTGCTTCTCCATTTCATCGAGCCACTGTGCCAGTGACTTGTCTCGAATATCGTTAAAAGTATTATCTTCCTTGTAAAACATAAATCTTCCTTTTTTCCAAAAACTTAGGTCTCCATTTTGCTCTCACGTAAGGTCTCAATTAGGCTCTCGCGTTAGATTTCCATTCCGCTCTCACGTTCATCGGCAAAATGTTTCTTTTCAAGTTTCTCATCAATCGCTGCCTTGTCAATTATGTTCTTAACCAAAGCATCCAACTCGCTTCCCTCATTGTAATCCGCTTTCGCAAAGTAGCGAATTCTTCGGTCGTGGATCATCTGGAAAACTTTTTCTTTGTTTTCTTTCTGTGAATCGTACACACCTATCGCGTGTCCACCATACGAGTTCACGAGCTTCATGCACGGAATGTCCGTCGCACTATCGCCGATGTAAACGATGTTTCTGAACGGAACTCTGACCTGATCCTTCGGAATCCTATCGTTCACGCGCTCGTCGTTTATATCCAAAACACCTTTTTCTATTCTAAACAAAAACTGTGTTTTATTTGTGTAATTAACCGCCTGCGCTGGCCAAACAGCCACACCTTTTTCATTATAGAAAAAAGAACTAGCATAGATTTTTTCAAATGCCCCTTCTTTTGCAGGTTTGGTGCCTTCTATCATTTCTTTAAGTCCGGATGAGATAATGTAGTGCTCAACGATAACGCCCTGTTCTCTTCCATATTTTCTAATTCTTTCAAACCATTCTTCAACACCAGGATACAATTTTACCTTCGAACCATATTCTTCAAGGTTCTTTCTAGTGAACAAAACCTGCCCTTCAGCTTTTTCTTTCATCTTGTACATGTAAGCAAGATTTCCATCCATCTCGTTTTCACAAGCAAGTTCATTAGCTTCTTTCCAGAAGCTTTCCACATCTAGCCCAACGCTCTGAATATATCCCTGCGCCTGCATATCATCCGGTGACAGCGTCTTATCAAAGTCATAACATATCGCCAAAACCGGCTTTTCTTCTTTTATTATATCTTTCTGCATTCAAAATGCCTTTCTCTCAAATTTATATACGTAGTTTATTTTAAAAAATATATCTAGTTGTGTCTAGTTTTTTGGAGTTTGCTAAAGACCTCTTCCCTAAACTTGCTTCTACCTCCACGGTGCGCCAAATTTTCGCTACCCACCGTGGAAAAATGGCCATCACCCCAAAAAAACCAGCCTAGACCATCCCCAAAAAACAAAACAAAAAACCGGAAATCTTACGATTTCCGGTTTTACATTCAATCTAAAACACCGACATAATCTCAATGACATTTACATCAATCTTTTCAGCATCACATCTTCTGCGATCCTCGCTGGAAAGTTCCCAGACATTTACATCATCGATTGTGTTCTTCCAATTATAAGACAAATGCTCGATTTCACCTTCTGGCATTCTAAAAGAAACTTCTATACTTTCAGGACTTACTGAATAGTAACTCTCAAAATCAAATTTCTTCTTTCTAATAATTGAATCTGTGTGCTTCTTCAACTCCTCTTCCATATCGAGCTGATTGTTTCGGTTAATTGCTGTACATATACGCTTTCTCACCTTAATACCCCCTTTCAATTAACCCCTTTATTAAACTATAAAATAACTCAATCGAAGCCAAATTCCTAGTGCAAAAATACCGATTAATTTTCTAAAAACGACTATCAATTTTTACACATTTTTATGTGAAAAAAAGTACACCTACATCCAATATTTTGCTACCAAACCGACATCGCATGGCTGCCGCTTTCTCGCCAAATATTTTCGAATTTAGCTCGATCTACTTTATAGATACCCTTTAGTGAGTCTACGATAGTCACACTGCTATCTGTATAACCACTTAAAACTACGCAGTGCAGATTTGCCTGCTTTCCATCAGTCATCGTTCGAGGCGAATCCCACTCTCGTGTTGTCCAAACTATAACCGGGTTCCCCTTTTGAACTTCCCTGTATAGTTTTAAAACATCCTGATTAGAAAGATTAGTATAAGAAACTCTGCTGCCTGTAGCCTGATTCATATTATCAATAGTCTTCATAAGCGGATTCTCATAACAATAATAACCACTCAAAAGAGAACGTGGATCTCCGATGAAATTCTCATTCGGATCACCGAACCACACATTTGTAGATTTTGGTAAGTAATTATCTGAAACGACACACTTATCCACATCTATCCCCTTATAATGAAGGGCTGCCACAAGCGCAGTCACCTCGCATCCATTTGGGAGCTCCGGCATCTGCATCACAACCTCCACAGGAATGGAAACATGAATTCCCGGTTCATTTTCCTGGCTCACCTGCACAGTATTTATTTGGCTAGTCAAGTTTGCATTATATGTAGCATTCTGCGATAAAAAAACCGCCACCTTAAATGCTATTAAAATCACTAAGCCTTTCATCTATTTTAAAGACCTACTCCACCTTTGCACCGCAATTTGTGCAGAAAACATCTCCTGGATTTAACTTGTTTCCACAATTTGTACAGAAATTAGGTGTCTCCTTCTTCTCAGCTGTAGCATCTGAAACTGAAGTTGCATCTGATGCTACATCAGAAACTGAGCTTGCAGAAGAAGAAGCATCTACCTTCTTTTTTCCAATATTCATAAGCTCTTCGATATTGTCATCAAATGAAATAGCATGAGCCAAAACAAGTGCAAAGCCAACTATTGCAACAAGTGCAGCAAAAATTGAAAGATAGTAAGGAAATGTCTTTGTCACCTTGATCAAATCTGTTGAATGGGAATTTGAAATATAAGTATTCATAATGAATAGATAAATCACATTCAATACGATTGCTACGATTGAAACAACCTTCTCAGAAAGCTTCTCATAACACTTCTTTATAATAAGAGAAAGTGCAACCACGATAGGGATTAGAAGTAGGAAAATAATTCCTCTCTCAGGCTCTGTTTTTGAAATTCCTAAATATACGCCTCTAAAAATATCCAGCTCACTGACTTTAATAATATTTTTAGAATTTACTCCGAAGCCCTCTAGCACATCTTTGCCCCAGCCACCTACTGAAAGCGTAATTGTTTTCAGGAAAAAAGTCATAATCATAAGTGCCTGTGTCGTAATTAATAATACCTTATAAGTCAATTTTGTTTTGTAATTCTCGTTCATAACTCCTCCAAAACTTAAATAATATTATTTACTTTCTACACTTTAACAAATAACATTACTTTTCTCAAATTTCTGAATTCTTTATAAACGAATTACAAAATGTTTGAAATTTTCATTTCCTTTAGATACCATAGTTATAGATATTTATAAGGGGGTTTTGCCAATGATTTATACCGAGAAAAGCAAAGTTAAGATAATAAATCCTAACACAGTTTTTGAGGCCGGCTTATCAACTGAAGAAGTTGATATTCTCGGCGAGGTTGCAAACATCAGTATGGGAAATGCTGCAACCGCTCTCAGCATGATGGTAAATCAGAGAGTTGATATAACCACTCCGAATGTACAGGTTATCAATCGTAGCGAAGCATTAAACGACTATGAGAAGACCTGTGTATTCGTTCAGATCCACTACATCGTAGGACTTGATGGAAACAATGTTTTCATTCTAAAAGAACCTGATGTTCTAGTTCTTACAGATCTCATGATGGGCGGAAATGGAACCGGTATGACTGGCGAAGTAAATGAGCTACACTTAAGTGCTATCTCAGAAGCTATGAACCAGATGATGGGGGCTTCAGCTACTTCGATGTCATCCATGCTAAACACAATGGTCGACATCAGCCCACCAGAACTCAATCGAATCGACGTAGAAAGCGTAAAGTCTTTTGAAAAGATGTTTGAAAGCTCACTCGATAAATTCGTAAAGATTGCCTTCAAACTTGAAATTGGAGAAGACCTGATTGACTCCACAATGGTTCAGTTATATCCTGTATCATTTGCAAAAGACATCGTCGAAAAATTCCGTCTAAACAAAGAGGACAAATAACCTTTTTCCCATATTACTCACACCAGAAAAGAAGCGCTGTACATTTTCTTGTACAACGCTTCTTTTCATTTTACTTTAACTATACATCTGTATAATAGCTCTTCCAAAATACCATTCATTCCACACGCCGATTTCGTACAAGCCCTTATCATCTCTTCCTTTGAAATCAGTGTGAAGTCCAGCTCGAACCTCTTCGTATTCTTGCAAAGTAGATCGATATAAACTCTCTGTGTTCTTCCATTTCCTTCTCTAAAAGGATGAATCATATTAATCTCTCCGAGATAATATGCAAGTCGATCCGCCATCTGTGTCGAGCTCTTTATATCAAGAAGATAATTCTCATTCACAAGCTCCTCATAAAGCCGATTGAACTGATCTTCTATATAAATCGAACGGCAAAAATATGTGCCCTTCGAAACGTCGACGGTTCTAATCTTTCCCGCCCAACTATATACATCCTGAAACAGATACCTATGAATATCGCACAGATATTTCAGGGAAAAATCACCCTCAAATCCATGCAGTAATAAATCGGCCTCTCTGGCTGCCGAGTAATCTCTTTCTGCCTGCTGAAGCCGCATGAAATCCTTGATACGAAGTTTGTTCTTTAAAACTCTAGTTCCTGCATAACAATACTTCGCATCCTCTTCTACATCATAAAAATAATCATGTTCAAGATCTTTCATCATAGTCTTCTGACACCTTATACTTGATATTCAACTCATTTATAGCGTCGTTTATAGATATTTCCTTCGATAGAATTCCACGGACTCTCTTTCGACATTCCACATCGAAAGCCATGTCCTCCATCAAAAAACTAGATTCAATACTACTTACACTTCTATCTAAAGTCATTACGGCAAAAACTCCTTCTTCAGTCCCCGTTTCCGATAACACGATTCTTTCCATTTTCCTTCGCCCTATACAGATTATCATCCGCCTTCTTAAACATATCTCTAAGTTTCTTTGCGCTGTCACATTGATCTATGAAGAAACCTCCACTTGTTGTAACTAAATGCGTCGATTCCGGTACACAGAATCTCTTAAATAGAATCCGAAATCTCTTCTTATATATATCAAAAGTTTCTTTTGAATACTCTTTGATAACCAAAAACTCGTCGCCTCCGTAACGATATACACCGTCTAGACCATATATCATAACAAGAGTCTCTGCATAGTTTGCGATAACCCTATCTCCGACAGGATGTCCAAAATTATCATTTATATATTTAAAATTGTCAATATCGCAAAACATTACAAAAAGCTTCTTGCCTACATAATTATCGAAGTCATTTCTAAGACCATTTCGATTCTTCACACCTGTAAGCTCATCCGTCGCAGAAATCTGATTCAGTCTTTCATTCATACCATGAAGCTTTTCGTTTAACCTTTTATCCTCAATAATAAGTCTCGCATTATCAAGAGAAATATTATATCGAACCAAAGATACAACCCATAGCGATATCATGATAAGAATCGATGTTTTAAAATCCATTTTTATGCCATGCCTTAAAGCTGCAAGCCTGATGCATTCATTAAAGATAAAAGAAGAACCTACCGCAAAATACGGTTTTACATTGAATAGTAAAAAAGACCAGATACAAGATACTATAAAAGCTCCAAACGGATAAACCTTTTCCATATATGTAACTGAAATTTGAAATCCGTAGCACATTAAAGAAATGATAAAAAGATACACAACTATCGAAATGAAGTTTTCATTTCTATCTCTTACATTTCTAACCTTTAACTCGCAGTAAAGCATAAGAGCAGACATAACAACTACAAAAGCATATATAAACAGCCCTTGGAATTCATAGATATCGACAGTTCCATATTCAAGAGCAAATATACTCAATTTGTAGATTGTAATTATGATACGGACCAAAGTCATAGAACCTACAATTATAAGAACCGGGAATCCCATTTTTAAGTTCTGTCGATTTATAAGTTTTACAACTTCATAAGAATTTCTGTAAATTCCCAAGTATCTAAGAATCTTCTTTACTATCTCCATTCTCACGCTCCATATTTTTTCATGAAATCATAAAAAGGCAACGGTCTCGAATACAAGTAGCCCTGGAAAGAAGTCACAGGGTATTTTCTAAGTACGTCTCTCATACCTTCAGTTTCAATACCTTCTACACATGTAGCGGCACCATAAATCTTTGATAGGTCTGTGATTACAGAGACGAGTTTCTCTTCTCTCTCATCGATTTCCACATCTTTTACAAAACTTCTATCAACCTTTACAGTGTCACACTCCACATGCTGCATAATATATAAAGACGAGAATCCCGTTCCAAAATCATCCATTGCAATTTTGATTCCATCCTGATGAAGCTGGAAAGTAACGCTCTCTAATCTATCCATATCGATAAGTCGACATCTCTCCGTGATTTCTAAGCAAAGATTCTTCGCTGGATAATCCATATCCTCCATCGCCTTCTCAACGACATTTACAAAATCAATCTTTTGAATCTGAGCGTAGGAAAGATTTATGCTCATCACAAAATCAGGGTAGGATTCTATAATCTTCTTTCCCTGTCTCATCGCTTCTCTAAGTATCCACTCACCTAAAACAGGAAACTGTGAATCATTCTCCAAAACCGGAATGAAGTCATTCGGCGGAACCATCTGTCCGTCCTTATCTCTCCATCTTATAAGTGCTTCCGCTCCTATAAGCTTCTCAGTCTTTGCATCCACAATCGGCTGGTAAAAAAGCATGAAACCTCTACAGCCCATAGCTACACAATTTCTAATTCGTGTCAGAAGACTTAGCTTCTCCCTTGTTTTTTCCGAAACACCATTTTCAAAAACCACAAGAGAACCGCCTGCTTCATACTTACTCTGTTCATATGCATGTGTAAGACAAGAATAAATCGTATTCACATCAATCTCAAAAGTATCAACTTCAACTGCTCCACCATTTACAGGTAGATCGATCAGCTTTCCATCCAAGCGGAAATTTGCTTCTACAATATCTTTAAGTCTGGAATAAAAATCCTGAATTTCCTCAATCGAACGATTTGTAACGAGAGCAAGCTTGATACCATCCAAGCGATACAATTCACCCATATCAGAAACCATATCCTGAATATATCTCGCTGCATGTTGTAAAAGCCTATTTCCAAAATCATAACCATACATGTCATTAAATTTTGTAAAATGACTCGTCCCAAGAAGCACGATATTCATGCTTTCTTTGTCATCCATCTTCTGTTTGACATCTCTAAAAAAAGCCTGCTGATTGGCAAGTCCTGTCAGCCTATCGATATATCCACCTGCGGTCTGGTTTCTGATTACGCCCGCAAAATATCTAGGGCCATATTCAGCATCAATCATCACATGGCCTTTGCAGGTACATACATTGTAGATACCATTTTTATCCACAGCTCTGTACTGGATATTATGTTCATCTATCTTTCCGGAAAAAAGATCCTCGATATTCTCTCTATATTTTTCTCTATCAGCCGGATGGATACGATTGATCCATATCTCACCCGCGCCTGTCATATATTCTCCTGGCATCTCATAGAAATCCACTGCAGATTTTGACCAGCGAGAATAATCGTATTTCATATCACATAAAAATACGTCTGCGCCTTCTGAAACTAGTGATAATGTATCGAAAAGTTCATCTAGTTTGCTTTTTTCCAAATCCGTAATACTAGCCATAAAGAAAATCCTTCCTCATCTTTTTGCTTTCTGGAATCTGAATATATATAAATCATTTTACCATTATCAGAAAATTACCTCAATTTTTAAGGTAGTTATTTTTCTTAAAAATGCATAAAAAAAACGCTACCCTCGAACCTCGAAGGTAGCGCGTAAATATTCTTTAGTACTCTTTGTTTTTCTCACGAATTTCAAAGAAACGAAGTACTGCAAGCATCATAAGGATTGCGATTGGCAAGCAGATGAATACATTCTGTACAAATCCTGAGATTACATAAGAAACAGCAGATACACCAGCTACTGTGAGAGCATATGGAATCTGTGTCGATACATGGTTTACATGATGACACTGTGCTCCTGCACTAGACATAATAGTTGTATCTGAGATTGGTGAGCAGTGATCGCCACATACAGCGCCTGATAGACAAGATGCAATTGCGATTATCATCATCTCTCCACTTGGGAATACACCAATTACGATAGGAATCAAAATTGAGAATGTTCCCCATGATGTACCAGTTGCAAATGCAAGGCTCATACCAACTAAGAAGATTACTGCTGGAAGGAATGCCTGAAGTGCTCCGGCACTAGATGCGACTACATCACCAACAAATACTGATGCTCCAAGAAGCTTTGTGATAGCTGCAAGTGTCCAGGCAAATGTAAGTATAAGTATTGGTGATACCATCTGCTTGAAACCTTCTGTGAAGCATTCCATGTACTGTTCAAATGTAAGTACACCCCTAAACATGTAAAAGAAGAATGTAAATGCAAGTCCGATAAATCCACCGATTACAAGTCCTACAGATGCTGATGCATTTGCAAAAGCTGTAACAAGACTTACGCCTCTGAAGAATCCACCTGAGTAAAGCATTCCACCGATACAACCAGCGATTAGAACTACAACAGGAAGGACTAGATCGATTACTTTTCCATCAGGATTAGCTTCGATCATAGCTGCTTCTTCAAATTCGTCAGCATGTGATGTAAACAAATCACCATTCTTCTTAGCATTTTCTTCATATACTTTCATTGGGCCATAATCAAACTGGCGAATTGAAAGATATAACATCATTACAATAGTTAAAACTGCATAGTAGTTATATGGAATAGTTCTTAGGAATACTAAGAATCCATTAATACCTGAATCAGATGGAACTGAAGATGTAACCGCAGCTGCCCATGATGAAATAGGAGCTATAATACAGATAGGTGCGGCTGTTGCATCGATTAGATATGCAAGCTTGGCACGTGAAATTTTATGTCTATCTGTAACAGGTCTCATTACAGAACCTACTGTCAAACAGTTAAAATAATCATCTACGAAAATCAAAACTCCGAGTGCAGTTGTTGCAAGTGACGCTCCAACTCGTGTCTTTATTTTCTTCGTAGCCCATTTACCGAACGCTTCCGAACCACCGGCTTTGTTCATCATAACTACCATCGAGCCGAGCATAACCAGGAATACGAGAATTCCTACATTTCCTGAGTCCGATAATTTGGACACCATTCCACCATCTTCATTGAAGAATAGGGTCTTAACTGCGAGTTCCATATTGAACTCTGAATAGAGCAAAGCTCCAGAAAAGATACCTATGAACAATGAGGAATATACTTCCTTTGTCATAAGCGCCAATCCAATCGCAATGATTGGTGGTAGAAGTGCAAATGGAGTAGCATGGAAACAACTCTGATAATCCTTTAGATTGTCGATATCTATCGGATTAACAACTGAGTACACTGTAAGTGCACACAAGACGATAAGTACAACTAGCAACGGGATTTTTGTTTTCTTCTTCATAATAAGTCTCCTCCTCGTCGGAGCAATCTTTTTTCCCTTTGTTTAATAAATTATAATGTATTTTCAAACAATCGCAAGTTAAAATGCAAAAACCCGTTACATATTAAACGATGACTCATCATATGTGGAGAAGTTTTCTACCTCTTCTTTTGTTGGATAACTCTGAATTCCGCCTGCTTTAAGCACGCTCATGCCCGCATAACGACCTGAAAAATTCAACATTTCCTTTAATTCTTCTTTTCTTAAATCAGAAATATTATCAGGTGTGAGTTCTTTTTCCCCAAGCTGATATAGGAAAGAACCGATAAAAGCATCACCGGCGCCTGTTGTATCCACAGCATCCACCTTTATCGCCTTGTCGATGGCGCTTGTGTTTCTTGTAAATGCTCTCTGTCCATCCTTTCCAGCTGTAAAAATGAATAGTTTCAAATTTGCATAGTCGGAAAAAAGAATCTTTGCAGCCTTCTCTACATCAGTCTCACCTGTAATAAACTCTAATTCTTCATCAGAAATCTTTAAAATATCTACGCAAGGAAGGAAGTTTAGAACTGCCTTCTTAAGTGCATCTTCGCTCTCCCATAGATTGAAACGAAGATTTGGATCGAAAGAGATTAAAACATTTCTTTCTTTTGCTGCCTTTATAGCCTTTACATGTGCCTCTCTCATTGGGTAATTTCCAAGTGATACAGAGCAGAAGTGAAGTGCAAAAGCATCATTGAACCAATCACCATCGATTTCGTCTTCAGAAAGAAGCATGTCAGCTCCTGGTTTTCTGTAGAAGCTAAATTCTCTATTGCCTTCTTCCTTCAGTGCTACGAAAGCTAGTGATGTATTTGCTTCTTCAGTACGAAGAACATGTTCTGTGCCTATACCATATTCTTTGAATAGGTTTTCAATCTTGTCACCAAATGGATCCTCTCCTAGTTTTGTAATCATAGAAGATTCCCCACCCAAAATCTTATATGCTCCGAGTACATTTGCTGGAGCCCCACCTACGTGTGGCTCAAACCCCTTCACTTCACTAATCCCCTTACCAGTCTCAACTGGTGTAAAATCAATCAAAGCTTCCCCAATTGCATATAAACGTTTCATTTAAATCTCTTTCTAATATTTAATTCCTTCTGTCATAGAATAGCTTTCCACTTTTGAATCTCTGCCATTTATCGTAAGATTCATGGCAAGATTCTCCTCTGGATAGTATCTTGTTGTGAGCACGTACTCACCGTCATTCAAATAAATCTCTAAAATAGATTCATCGAATATCATTCTTGCATTTTTGATCTTTGTATTTTTAATAGAACGTACATCTCTTCCATCCCCACTATTATTTAGAAATTTAAGACGTACATTTCCATCTTCTTCATACAAAGTCAGATCTTCATTTAATCGAATCTCAAGTTCACAATCACCTGAAAACTCAATTTTTGTATCCCAGGCTGCTCCGCGAAGTACGGCTTTTCCTCCAGCCTCAAAATTTTCATCAACAATCTTCTTATTACGAAGCGCTTCTAATTCTTTTACAGGCATCTGATGTATCTTTCCATTAGAAAGTGTGAGCTCTCTAATCAAAGTCATACAGTGCTGCCAGCCTTTTTCAACAGTTTTTGAATTCTTATATAAAGCATCCGGAAGTCCGGCCCATCCTATGATGAGCTTTCTTTTATCCATAGCTTCAAATACCTGTGGCGCATAGAAATCAAATCCCATATCCCACTCTGTAAAGTTTGAAAGGGTGATATTTTTTCCTAAAACATCACTCGAAACCTTATCATCCCTTACAAGATCATCTGAAAGCAGGCAATAGCCCGACTGATAGATGTTCTGGTATTTGAATTCTTCGCTCTCTATGCCCTGCGGGCAAAAAGAAATTACGCCGGTTTTTCCATTCTTTCTATCCAAAGAGAAGAAATCCGGACATTCGAGCATATAGCCAAAACCCGAAGGAAGGAAGAGGCAATCGGTCTCCCAATTGTCTCTATCCTTCGATTTCATAAATAATAGTCCGCCTTTTGAGTCACGAGTTCTCGCACCTAAAAGCATGTAATAATAATCTCCTACCTTAAAGATTTTTGGATCTCTGACATGGCAGGATAAATTAGAAGGATAATCTTTGTTTTCTAAAAGAAGTTCCTTCTCAGTGTAATTTCTATTATCAGTAGTCTTCACACGAATAACATTATGACCGCGACCTTCATTTATATAATCATAGTCACCTTTATGTTTGACATTTCCTGTGTAGTATAGCTCCAGTGTCCCATTTTCGTCCCAAGCAGTTCCAGAATAAACTCCATTTTTATCAAACGGTTTATCTGGTGCAAGCGGACTTCCAATAAATTGAAAGTGTGCTAGATCAGATGATTCATAGTGTCCCCAATATTTGTCTCCCCCGTTTGGATTGTCTGGTGAATACTGAAAATAGATGTGGTATTTTCCGCCGAAACAACACGAACCATTAGGGTCGTTCAGCCACCCGATGGGTGGCTGAATGTGGAATTTCGGACGCCAATCTCTATCTGGCATACGTTTTCCTCTCTATTCAATTGAATAATTCATTAGTTACTTATTTAGTAAGTTTCAAAACCTGAGCTGATACGTCTAGGTTTCCTTCAGTAACTAGTCTTACTTCTTTATAATCAGCTGAGTTTGTAACAACTACAGGTGTGATTGTCTTGAAGCCTTTGTTTTCAATCAGTGTGAAATCACATTCCATCAAAAGGTCTCCGGCTTTTACCTTGTCGCCCTGTGATACATGTGGTTTGAATCCTTCGCCCTGAAGTTCAACTGTGTTGATACCGATATGAACGAGAAGTTCTACACCATTGTCTCCTGTGATTCCGATTGCATGGTTAGTTGGGAAGAGTGTTGTGATAACACCACTTACTGGTGCATATACTTTTCCGTCAACTGGCTTTACTGCAAATCCCTGACCTAAAACTCCGCTAGCGAATGTTTCATCAGGAACATCTTTAAGTTCTACAACCTGTCCCTTTACTGGGTTATATACATCTGCATCTGTAAGTGCATTTGATGTATTTGTTGTTTCTTTGTTTTCTGTTTTTTCCTCATCCTTATAAAGAACGAATGATACTGCAAATGCTACAGCGAAAGCAACAATAAGGATAACTGTGTAAGCAAGTACAAACTTAGTTGTGATAAGGTATCCGAAGAGACCTGTGATTCCGTAAGCTGTTGCATATACACCTGAGATTGCAGCAACGAATCCGCCGGCAGCACCACCGATACATCCAGCGATGAATGGCTTCATGAATCTGATGTTTACACCGAAGATTGCAGGTTCAGTAATTCCGAGGAATGCTGAAAGTGAAGCAGGTGCAGCCATTGCTTTGATCTTTGGATTCTTTGTCTTAACTGAAACAGCGAGAGCTGCAGCACCCTGTGCTACGTTTGCTGCTGTTGCGATTGGCATCCATGTGTTCATAGGTGTTGCAAGTGAGCACATCTCTGCTTCGATCATGTTGTACATGTGATGTAGACCAGCTACAACTGTAAATGCATAGAAGAAACCAACCAGGATTCCACCGATACCGAATGGAAGACCGATGAGCATCTGAGCTCCCTGTACAACCCATCCTTCAACTACAGCGAATACAGGTCCGATGATTGTAAGTGTTAAATATCCAGTAACAAGTACAGATACTAGAGGTGTTACAAATAGATCGAACATTGCAGGTACATGTTTGTGTAACCACTTCTCCATCTTAGACATGATGAAGATTGCAATGATAACCGGGATTACATGTCCCTGGTAACCAACCTGGTTTACATGGTAGAGACCGAACCAAACATCCCATGTAGGAATTGTCTTTCCAGCTTCTTCCATCCCTGCAACTGACCAGGCATTAATAAGGTTAGGATGAATCATGATAAATCCGATTACTGCTGCGAGGAACTCATTTCCACCAAACTTCTTAGCTGCTGAAATAGCAATTAGAATTGGTAGCATTGTAAGAGCTGCTCCTGCGAATAGATTGATAATGTTGTAAGCATCGCTCTGTGCGATACTTGGGTAAGCATTTGAAAGTCCTCCGAGGATACCATTCAAAAGTCCAGATGCTACGATAGCTGGAATGATTGGTACGAAGATGTCTCCAAGTGTCTTAACCGCACGTAAGAACCAGTTCTGCTTCTGAGCAGCTGCTTCTTTTACATCGTCCTTCGTTCCGGCTTCAATTCCTGCAGCAGCAACGAATTCGTCGAATACATGGTTTACAATACCTGTTCCGAAGATAATCTGAAGCTGACCAGATGCCTCGAATACTCCCTTTACCCCTTCTACATCTTCAAGCGCTTCCTTTGACACCTTTGAATTGTCAACGATGACCAAACGAAGACGTGTAGCACAATGTGCTGCGGAAACGATGTTCTCTTTTCCGCCGATGTGCTTAAGCACATCTAATGCTGACTTCTTGTAGTCCATTTTCCCCTCCTAAGTGAAAAATTTTATAATACATATCTCTTATTTCTAGTAATATTGAAGTTATATTATGCATCTAAGAAAAAATGCAAAGTATAACTCCAACCCAAGATTTGTTGTATGAATATGTGAAATCGTTCTCACATCTTCATAGTGCTATTATATGGGCATTTCGATGTTTCGTAAATCCACATTTTTTAACGAAAAACGTTTCTCAAATTTGTTTGATTTGTACAAAGGAATCTCACTTGATTTTCGTTCAAGTTTCTAATAATAACTGTTATAATGTTCTAACAATTGGATACATACTTTGTTTTCAATACTTGCATTTGTTTATATCTGATTTTTAGGAGTTTACTATGACTATTAACGAGATAGCTAAAATGGCAGGCGTATCCCGCGCAACGGTATCCAGATATCTAAACGATGGATATGTCAGCAAGGAAAAATCTGAACGCATTAAACAGGTAATAGATGAGACCGGTTACACACCATCTGTCTCAGCTAAACTTTTGCGTTCTCACAGAACCAACCTCATCGGTGTCATCATTCCAAAGATTAGTTCCGACTCAATCAGCCGAATGATCTCAGGAATTTCTGAAATTCTCAGCAAAGAGGATATGCAGCTCATGCTGGCCTGCACCCAGAACGATGAGAACGAAGAACTTAAATACTTAAAGACATTTAACGACAATCATGTCGATGGAATCATACTTCTCGGAACAATCTTCACCGCAGCTCACAAGAAGCTTCTTAAAGAGATGCCAACCCCTGTTGTCATCCTCTCTCAGAAACTCGAAGGTTATTCCTGCATCTATTCAGATGATTACCACGCAGCCTATTCACTCGGCTCTCACCTCGCTAAAACTTCGAAGAAAGTTGGCATGCTCATGGTTTCCGAACGAGACATCGCCGTCGGCGTCAACCGCCGAAACGGTCTTCTCGACTCTTTGAAAAAAGGCGGCGTAAAAGTCGATCCATCCTGCATTAGGACGACCGGCTTTACCATGAAGAGCGGCTACGAGCAAACCGAGATTCTTTTAAAGGAGCATCCAGAAATCGATACTCTTATCTGCGCTACAGACACCATCGCCTCCGGCGCCATCAAGTGTCTCCACGATAAGAAGATTTCTATCCCAAAACAAATCCAGGTCACAGGCTTCGGCGATAGCTCAGTTTCATCCGCGATCTCCCCAGCCCTCACAACCGTCCGTTTCTATTACGAAGAAGCCGGCCGCGAAGCCGCCTCCATCCTCCTGAAACGTATCGATGGCAAAGAAAAAAGTGTAATTAAAGAAATGCAGCTAGCGTATGATACAGTGATAAGAGAGTCTACAAGAGTTTAGCGGTTATATTTATTTCAAAAATCATAAATCAGTAGTTTTACTATATAAGCCCAAAATCAGCGGCCAATTAGTTGCCTTGCGCTTCTAAAAACGAAGTGCAAGGCAACTAATGCCGGATTTTGGGTTTTTACATTGTGCACCTACTGATTTATGATATTTAATTTTCCAACAACCGCTAAACTCTTGAAGCCTCCCCCAAACGGGCCTCAAATCAGTGACTATTTATTAATATACTTAGGAAATAAAAAGCTCCAAATCAGCGATTATTTATTAATATACTTTGGAAATGAAAAGCTCCAAATCAGCGATTATTTATTAATATTGTTGGGAAATGAAAAGCTCCAAATCCGCGATTATTTATTAATATAGTTTGGAAATGAAAAGCTCCAAATCCGGCATTAGTTAAAAATTGTTTCGTTTATTAGAAACAATTTTTAACTAATTAGCCGCTGATTTGGAGCTATTTATATTCTAATTATAATAACCAATAGCCGCTGATTTGGAGCTATTTATATCCTAATTATAATAACCAATAACCGCTGATTTGGAGCTTTTTATATCCTAATTATACTAACTAATAACCGCTGATTTAGAGCTTTTCTCTTCTTTCAATTACCCTCTCAAACTGTATTCTAACAAACGCAGCGACAGGTACTGCGAGTAGCATTCCTACGAAGCCACCGATTGCACCACCAAAGAGAAGAGCGATTATTACGAGAACCGGATGTACATCGACACTGTTGCTAAGAAGCTTTGGATTTACGATATTTCCATCGATTGTCTGTATGATAAAGATGATTATGATACCGAGGACCATCGTCTTCATATCACCTTTCATGATACAACCTAGAACTGTCATACCATACGCGACAAAAGGTCCAACATACGGAACTAGATTTCCTATTCCAGTTGCAACACCGATCAATGCTGCGTATGGAACTCCAGCCAGGCCAAAAGAAATACTTACAACGATTGCCATAAAGAGAGCATCTGCAAGCTGGCCTCTGATATAACCGGAGAAACATTTGTCTAAATCGGCTAGACCGATTTTTAGGACACTATAAACCTTATCTCCAAAGATAGCATGGAAAGCTTTGGACCAATAGGAAAGCATTTTTTCCGAATCATATAAGAAATAAATACTAAAGATGAGAGCAAATCCCCATTTTACAACGGCGTTCTTCACTGTAACTACTGCACCCATAAGTCCACTTCCAAAGGCTGATGCTATTAGGGCACTATCATTTCCATTTATGTTAGTAAGCTTGTATCGAAGGCCTGAGATAATAGACTCTGCGGCTGGGATTGTAATTCCATATCGCAACAAGATATTACGAATACCATCATAGAAATTTATAATTTCTTTGCCGAGAGACTCAGCCATCTCTTCCAGATCATCCAGCTTCACAAAATGAAAATCCGATGTAAAAGCAGAAATGATCAAAGACAACAACATGAATAAAACTGCGCCGACTGAAGCAACCGTAAACAAAATTGCAAAACCTCGGCAAAAGCCGTCTTTTTTCCGAAGAACGGGAACCTTCCTAAGCAGTTTCGCGAAAAAAGCAACCACAGGCTGGAATAAATACGCGAGCACGAAGCCTAAGAAGAATGGAGTCAAAACTCCACACGCCCAGGCGATAGCCGATATGATTGTTTTTAGAACCGTACCTGCCTGTCCCAAAATCAGGACAGCTGCGTAGCATAAAGCTACTGTGATAACTACTGTAATTGAGATTTTTGCATATTTGTCATCCAAGAACCTCTTCATTCACTCCTCCATTTCTAATCATCTTCACAAGAGTCCATCCGCTTGTAATCGTTGTGATAAGAGCGAATAGTGAACCTGTGTATGACTGAATCATAAAGAAATAAACTACCCATGGTAAATAACTAATTGTCGAAAGAATCTTGAAGTGGACATGATCTTTTATGTCCATGAATACAATATAGATTGCACACACCCAAAATGGAAGCCAACCGAGTGCGCCCTGTACATTGAATTTCCAGGTTAGACCAAACTGTGCTGCTATAAATAAAATCTTAAGCGGCCAATTCAACCACTCTTTGTAACAAACAAGGTTTCTAATGCAACTCAAAACATTGCCTATTGCTCCAGATATACCGCCAAGCATACTCATGCTGACTGTCTGAAGTCCCATCTGAACTGTCTGTGCCAGAAGAAGATGCTGTTTCTTCTTAATTGTACCAGACCAGATCTGAACCATCGCTGCGATAAAATCTATGATATTTGCAATTACTATAATCATTCTAATTTTCCTCTACGTATTCATATGCGTAGCGCCATGGATCTTCCCCGAATCCTACACTAATCAAACCTGTTAACTTGAAACCATTCTTGAGAAAGACCTTCTGCATGACTTTATTATTAGCATGAGTATCCACGCGTACATGTCCATTGCAGTTATCGAGCGCGAAATTAATCGCTGTTGTACCAACACCCTTTGCTTTTCCATTTCCTGCAAGTCGATGAATAACGCCATATGGTTCATCTGAAAGCCATTTGCCATCAGCCTGGTATTCACCCTCATCCACAGGTTCAATTTTTTCATATGTTGGATCGATATCCTTGCCATAAATCATTGTAAATACACCGAGGATTTCCTCTCCTCCGAGAGCAACATTCTCCTCTGTAATTACATAACAAATTTTCTTTTCAATATCAGATAAAACAATCTCCTCATTTGGCCAATCATCGCCCCACTGAGTAGGATTATCTGTCTTCTTCATAAAATCTCTTGCATAAGCAAAAGTCCAAAGAATTTCTGGAACGTCATTCTTCGTAGCTAATCTTACTGTCATTTTATCCTCACTTTCTTCAGAGAAAAATTATAACATAGAATACTTTCTCTTTTTGTGAAAAAAATAAGGAAATGATTCTTTTTCAAAAATCATTTCCTTCAATCTTTAATCATTATACTGTGTACTAGAAACATTCACTACACTCGCCTGGCTTTCAGTCATTGTCATTCCCATCTGAACGAAGACTGTAAATGTGAGTCCGAAGCAAAGTCCTAAAGCTACTTTTCTAATTATCTTAAATCTATTAAACATATCAGTGTCCTCCTGCAAATCACATCTCTTTGAACTATACATAGGATAACAAATTGCGAGTACCAAAAAACGGACACCGAAGATTTAAATTAATCTTATTTATAAAGTTTTGTGAGGCGTTTAATTTCAGCTTTCACTTCACTTACAACACTTTCTGGTGCTGTAATTTTCGCGCCATCACCTAGTGACATAACCCAGTGGATGAACTGTTTACTTACAGCTACATCTACCTTTACTTTGAAGTGGTTTGCATCTGTTCTATGCATCTTCACTTCTTTTCCAAATCTGTCAATCATAACTCCTGCAAGGTAGTTGTCACATTCAATAGTGACTGTTTCATCTTCACCATCGAACATATCAAACATCTTATT
>JAIKZI010000029.1 GCA_024682375.1 Lachnospiraceae bacterium
TTCATACCTCCCACGAGTTCGTCAAAAGTAAAAACCGGATCACAGATATCCAAGCAATCTGAAATAAAAAATGGCAAAACGCCCTGATTTAGAGTATTATAATAATTGGTTTGATTGTTCATGGTAATATTTTACCATGAAAAAAGAGAAGTAATCAGCTGTTTCCAGCTATTACTTCTCTTTTTTTCGTGAGCTGATTATTTCACAGCCCCTTTTTATTTTACAAATTTTCATGTCTTTCAAGATTACCGAATTTAGTGTATTCAGGCATCCATACAAGATCAACAGTTCCAATAGGACCGTTTCTTTGCTTAGCTATAATAACTTCTGCAATTCCTTTTTTCTCAGAATCCTTGTTGTAATAATCATCTCTATAGATAAACATTACAACGTCGGCATCCTGTTCAATAGCTCCAGAATCTCGAAGATCTGACATCATAGGTCTCTTATCCGGTCTACTCTCTACAGCTCGAGACAACTGCGAAAGCGCTATTACAGGAACCTCAAGTTCTCTTGCAACAGCCTTCAAATTCCTAGAAATCTCAGCGATTTCCAACTGGTGTGATTCAGATTTTCCCGAACCTGACATTAGCTGCAGGTAATCGATGATAATAAGTGAAAAATCCGGATGCTCTAGTTTTATCTTTCTACATTTACTTCTAAGTTCTGCTACGCTGATAGATGGTGTATCATCAATTATCAAATTAGAACGGCCGATTACAGATGCTCCTTCCATAAGTGTCATCCACTCATCATCCTGAAGCTGTCCTGTTCTGAGCTTCTGAGCATCAATATGTGTCTCTAGAGAGAACATACGATTAACCAACTGTTCTTTTGACATTTCCAGCGAGAAAATAGCTACACATTTGTTGTCATGAAAAGCTACATGCTGCGCAATATTTAGAACTAGCGCTGTCTTTCCCATAGATGGTCGAGCAGCTAAAAGAATCAAATCAGAAGGCTGTAAACCTGCTGTCTTATAATCCAAATCTAAAAATCCTGTAGCTACACCTGTTACAGTTCCTTTCGTCATAGACGCCTGACGAATCTTCTCCATAGCATTGGCAACTACTTGTCTTATGGATACTAGATCACTCTTTCCACGTTTCTGTACCAAATCGAAAATATCATGCTCTGTTTTATTAAGGATATCTTCAGTTGGCATAGAACCTTCAAAGCAATCCTTTTCAATTTCCTGATTTACACGAATGATTGATCTAAGAAGAGCCTTTTCTCGAACAATATTTGCATAACTCTTCATGTTTACAGTAATAGGCACAGAGTCAATAAGTGCATTTATATACTGTACCGAAGCATTCTCCGGTGCCAATTTCTTTTCCAAAAGTCTATCATGAAGAACAACCGGATCTATCGGTTTGTCTTCATTATATAATTCTGTTATAGCTTCAAAATAACAACCATATGTATTGTTATAAAAATCGTCTCTAGTTAATATTTCCTGAGCCAAAGTGATTGTCTCATTATCAATCAACATGGAACCGATTACAGACTGTTCGGCTTCTGGAGCATTGGGCATAACCCTTGAAGGGATTTGAACCAATGTTTCGTCCATTATAACCTCTTTCTTTAGGCTTCTTTAACTTGTACTCTTAGTGTTGCTACAACTTCTGGATGCAACTTTACACTGATTTCAAATGTTCCAACAGATTTAATAGGCTCTGAAATCTCAAACTTCTTCTTATCCAAAACCTCACCATACTGCTCTTTTACAGCATCGGCAATCTGTTTTGTAGAAACAGTACCAAATACACGTCCGCCTTCGCCAGTCTTTATTGAAAGAACTACTTTCCAGTCTTCCATCTCTTTCGCATGTTTCTTTGCTTCTTCCAATTTCTCCAAAGCAACCTTCTCATCATGCTTCTTTCTACCATTCATTTCGCTTATGTTAGCCTTATTAGCTTCCTTTGCGAGACCTTTTTTGAAAAGGGCATTCTTTGCGTAACCGTCACTAACTTCAACGATTTCGCCTTTCTTTCCTACCTTCTTTACATCCTGGAGTAATATTACCTTCATTCTATAATCTCTCCCTTCTCTATCATGTCATCTATAATTGCCTCAATCCTCTCAGTAGCTGATTCGATTGTTGAATCACTAAGCTGAGCACCAGCGACATTGATATGTCCGCCTCCGCCAATTTTTTCCATGATAATCTGTACATCGATATCATCAATCGAACGGGCACTCACATAAATCTTGCCATTATAATCAGTCAAAACAAATGACGCTCTAATACCTACGATATCGAGCAATTCGTTTGCTGCCTGGGCTCCAATAATCGTTGGACTCTCAACCTGTTCTGAAAGGAATGAAGAGATTGCAATAATATTTCTATATACTTCAGCCTTACGTACGACTTCTGCTCTGGCCTTATAAGCCTCCATGCTCTCACGAAGAAGTTTACGAACTCTGGTCATATCAGCACCATTTCTTCTTAAATAAGCTGCTGCCTCAAAAGTACGCACTCCGGTCTTGGTAACAAAATTATTAGTATCAATAAGAATTCCCGCATACAAAGCATCTGCTTCCTGTGGTCGAATATTAATACTTTCATCAAAATACTGTAGAACTTCTGCAATCATCTCACATGTTGATGATGCATATGGTTCAATATAACTCAAAACAGGATTTTCAATAATTCCCTCACCCTGTCTATGATGATCAAAAACAACTATCGTATTACAAATTTCAAGAAGTTTAGGACATTCAGTATAAGTTGCACGGTTTGTATCTACAACCATAACCAAAGTGTCTGGATTTACACATTTTACAGCTTCTTCACTATTTATAATCAAATCAGGATCTACGCCATCCATGCTGAGCAAATTGTCAACAACCGGGCGAAGAGATGAAGTAATTGTATTCAATACAATCTGGCACTTCTTGCCTAGCATCTTTGCGGCTACGCAAACACCCACAGCTGCACCGAAAGCATCGATATCACTAATCTGATGTCCCATTACAAGGACATTTCCTCTAGCCTCCATCATTTCACGAAGAGCTTTTGCTTTGACACGAGCTTTTACTCTAGTATTCTTTTCAACCTGTTTACCATGCACACCATAGTAAGAAACTTCGCCTTCACTCTTTACAACTGCCTGAGAACCGCCTCGTCCCAAAGCAATATTTATAGCGGCATTTGAATACTCTAGCGTCTGTCTATAAGATTCCTTACTATCACCAACACCAATACTTAGAGTAACTTCATTTTCATTTCCGACCTTGATACTCTTTACATCCTCTAGAATTGCAAATCTAGTATCAATTAACTTCTTTAAATACTTATGCTGGAATACAACGAAATATTTATCCTTCTCAATCTTTTGAACGATACCGTCCACAGACTGGAAATACTGAGATACTTTTCTATCAATAACAGCGAGCAAAAGTGCTCTCTTTACAATATCTACCTTCTCGACAGTTTCTTCATAGTTATCTATATAAATGACGGCCTGAACCATCTTTATATTTCTATTCTCATCTTTTACAATATTTAATTCTGTGATATCAAACATCGTAAGAGCTACTAAACTTGTCTCATTTCCTTCCAAAGAAAAAAGCCCGTTCGTTTTTGGCTTTTTCAAATCAAGGCTTTGAAGAGTAGCATCAAAAATACGATCGCCGAATTCAACTTCTACATTCGCCAATCCATCTATTTCTCTAATTGTTTCAATTGTAATCTGTGGAAAGATTTTGGATATACCGTCGTGGAAATTCCCAACCTCGCCGCATAAGTCAAAGAATTTCTTATTATGCCAAACGATTCTTCCACTTCGATCCAAAAGTACATATGGAACTTCAAAATTATCCATAAGTTCATTCTGAGATTCTGCATAGCCAGCGGCAAACTGCAAAAGTTCAGAGGAAAGTTTTTTCCTAAACATTCCATAGAAAATACTCAGCACGAGCAAATATATGATGACCAAACCTAAAAAGGTAAACGCCACAACCAAATCATAGAAGAATAATCCTATATCCATTGCAAGCATTATGATCACTAAATATATTGGTGCTCTAAGATAGTGTTTTAATTGTGATCTATATTCTATTACGTTCATAGCTCTCCTTAATGTCCCCCTATAATCCGTTTTATTATATCACAGACACTTTAAAAGGAAAAATTCATTTTAGAAATAAAAAACTGGCCTAAAGATTACAAAAACCTTTAAGCCAGTTCTATCATAGTTAGTTTAATTGTTATTTACTGCATGTCAGCAATACTTTTTCCGTCTGTTGCCAACGCACATCTAAGCGCGATTGGTACAAATATACAAGCAATGATCCAGCATACAAGCCACATTGGAACGAATGTAAATACCCATGCCATCATAGCATTTAAAAAAGGCTGCTTTGCCATAATAAACACATCAAATACATTCATGACGAAACCAATAATGAAAACAAAAATTGCTGCGGCAGGAATATTGCCAATTATATTCTCAACAAAACTATGTCTCTTAACTTTGAACAACCCAGCAAATTTTGCGCTGATTGCAGAAATTGGAAATACAGCATTAATAAAAAATGCTAAAGCAAATCCTATTAGACAATTAATTGGAAACAATGGTGTTATAACTGGCTGCTTCGCAAGTATTGGTCCCATTATGGACATTACGACTGCCATCGGAATATCCATGATCAAATTCATAACGATGATAAATTTTGCACTTGGTTTACCATTCATATTGCTTTACCCCTTTTTTCCTATAAATAATTATGCTCTTGCTGGTACTGTTGGCTTAATAAAGTCCATGTACTTCTTCTTACGAGCTTTAAATTCTTCACTGTTCTTCTGAAGTTCTGCAAGGCGGCCTTCATTGTACTGAATATCATCGCCGTGCTTCATCTTACCTGACATTGTGTCATGAGCAAGTGGTAGCTCTTCTTCAGGATAGTTAATCTTCATCTTTCCATCTTCGATAGTGAACTCACCCTCAAGTCCGCAAAGGTTACATTTAGCATGAGTTGTACCTGGATAAATATAGAAGTTGTTAAGGTGGCAGTGAGGGCAAACACCTTCAGCTCCCTGATATGTTGCATGTTCAACATCCTTTGCTGCTTCTACAATGTTAATACCAATCTGATGAGCCTTTGCTAATGCATCATCATCCATAAGAATTGTCTTAGACCACTGGAACTTCTCATTATCGATAACTTTCCACATTGGTGTCATAGCAAGCATTGCATGATCGAGCTGTACAAGTTCACCCCAATCAGATCCGCCGATTCCCATAAATGAAATAACTTTATCTTTCAAAAGACGTGGGTCCAAGCCTTCTTTTCCCTGTTCTTTAAGAATCTTATCAGCGATTGTTAGGTTTCCTCTATCCATTGAAGGTCCAAAACGGTCTGTAAGTGTATGAACAATACCAGCTGTACCATTTTCAAAGATAGGAGATGAAAGTACAATTCCATCTGCATCTAACATTTTATCCAAAAGCCAAAGGAAATCATCTTTCTGTGAACAGATTCTTCCCTTTCCTCCGAAGAGGCCCTTTACACAAGCGATACATCCTGTGCAGTGATGAATATCAAGTTTCAATAAGTTAATAAATTCTACTTCTGCACCTGCACTCTGGGCACCCATAAGTGCTTCTTTAACCATAGAATCATTTGCACCGTTATTTGTTCCGGCAGAAAGTCCTAAGATTTTCATATTGAATTCCTCCTAAATAAACTACCTTTGAAACAATTACAATACGAATAATTATTTATATAAATAACCCCTGAGCATTTCGTATTCTTGCCACGTATTTGTCTCAATCAACTATGGAAAGAATATCATTTAGTTTAGAGAATGTTTATTATTTAACGCGTCGCAAAAAAGTATGTTTTACGACACCCTAAATTATGCTATAATTCGAGCCATGGAAAGAAATTTATACAACTTAAGTAAAACCGAATTAATCTTCAAAAATGCTTTTCAAAACATGCCAGAAAGAGAACTTAAGAAGCCACATAATAGAGAGGAAATCCAAGACATACTAGACAAAGCTTCCGCTGTTTCTCCTGACATCGCTAAACAAGAATATTTTGAGTTGCTAAATGAAAAGGCATTTATATATGAAGGTTTAGATATTTCATTTCACGATCATGAACGATATATGCCTCCTTTTTGGCATTCACATGATCTTTTTGAAATTATGTATTTAAAAGACGGAGAAATCACACATTACATAAACAACACTTCTTACACTATGCGTGCAGGTGATGTTTGTATTGTGTTGCCCCATATTGAACACGCGGTAAGTGCTTTTAGCGATAATGTAAGACTTCATTACATCCTTGTAAGACCTAGCACATTTGAAACCATGTTCACAACAATGCTAGATGACGGAAGCGTTCTTATGAATTTCCTAAAGAACTCTCTATACTTCGACAACGGAGAACCTTACTGGCTCTTCCACACGCACCTAGATCCAGAACTAAGCTATATCTTTGATCTAATTCAACATGAGTTATATAGGAGAAAAAGATATAAACGTCAGATTTTAGATAATATGCTGTCCGGTTTCATTTTAACTTTGTTCAGAAATCACGAAGGCGATATGCATCTGCCATATATCGAGACTGAAACAAGCGACCAGAATTTGATTTATATTATGAAATATATGCAAATGCATTATCAAACTATAACACTAAGTGAGCTTGCACAGTTTTTTAACTACAGCGAAAGACAATTACAACGAATATTGAAAAAAGCTACCGGAATGTCATTTACAGAGAATATTCAATCACAGAAACTTGCGAAGGCAGAAAACCTTTTGACCACAAGTACTCTTTCAATAGAAGAAATCTGTGATGTTATTGGATTTAATTCGCTAAATAATTTCAGGGCCATTTTCAAAAGAAAATTTGATATGACTCCCGGTGAATATAGAAAACAAAATTCCAAAATAAAGAAGAGGAAAAGGTAAAAACCTTTTCCTCTTCTTTTACTTTCTTATTATTAGTTTATGCAGAAAATCTACGCCAATTCCTACATATACAACACCTACAGCCATAGCTAAGGCTATCTGAAATGGAAGCGTCCCCATTTCGCTACCAGGTGCTCCATAATACGTAAGACCTATTGCCCAACCAACTAAAAGTGCAGGTAAAAATAATACTTTTGAGAAAATTGTACATAACATCACACCAACAATACCTAATACCACGAAAATCAGGAAATTCTTCAGAGGGGAAGAAATGGGCAGTCCCGACATCGAGCATACTGTTATTACCGACCAAAGGTCTCCCAGGAAAAATCCCAGTAGAATCTTTGGTGCACTTTTTAAGTCATTGCCATTAGTGGCATATATTCCAGCACAAATCAATGCTACTGTTGCTGTTTTTATACCAAAATTATCAGCCAAAAGGCTCCACACTGTTGGTAAAAAACCTATTAAAAACCCTAAAACTATTATTGATAATACTTCTTTTTTCTTCACAGTTTCTTACCTTGATAATTAAACTGTTGCCTTCAATATGTACATTCCATCCTGGAAAGTATCGATGTAGATATAATGTCTATCATCAACCAAAACATCCTCTGTAATTGCAACCTTAGGTCCTGGGAAAAGTGTTCCCTCGTCATTATCAAACCAGTTTTCACCCTGTGGATCTGGTGGCATAAAGTAAGCAATTTCCTTTGGAATGAAAGGATCTGAAACATCGAAGATACGAAGTCCTGCATGGAAGTAGCAATCGTAAACACGATCATCTCTCTTCTCATAGCAATCCTGACCAAATGCATCAAAAATGTTGTGAGGACCGAATGGATCTCTAACACCATCTACAATGTTAAAGTTCTTTCCATGTGTATATCCTTCTGGAACTTCAGGATATGGGAATACTGAAATAAGTGAAGGATTCTCCATATCTGTAAGTTCTACAATACCCATCATATTCATTGGCTGAGTTGTAATCTTGTGGAACATTCCTTCTGTTCTGTTCTCATCAAAATAACGTACTCTTTCACCCTCTGTAGTAACAACAGCGTATGGTCTATCTCCAAGAGGAAGAACTGAATGAACAGCTGCTCCTGACTGACCCTGTGAGAAAGGAGGGTTAAGTGGAAGTTTTCCAATTAGTTTAGGCTGTGTCTTATCTGAAACATCAATTGTAACAAAACCTACATTTGGATATGCTGCATAAAGAACATCATCTTTTACTACTACTGCATGCATATTTGGAAGTTTCATAAATGGCTCTGTTCCGATTTCTGGAATTTCAGAAGCCTTCTTATTATTTAGATACTGAGCATCATCCCAGTAACTTCCAACTTCCTTTGGATTTGTAGGATCTGAGATATCAATAATTCTAATGATATATCCCATGTATCCTTCTTTTCCTGCAACAAGGTATGCATAATCACCACCATTGTAGAATGATCTATGAACACCAGGGCCCGCACACTGGAACTGACCTAAGAACTTAGGGTTCAAAGGATCTGTTTCAATATCATAAATCTTGATACCGCCCCAGTAATTATCATAATTTGTTCCATGAAGTACACGAAGAGTACCACCATACATACAAATAAGTTTTCCATCTGCACACTGGATCTTAGCTAAGCTCTGTCCATCATGGACATCGTCTACCCAATCTCCTTCGATCCACTTAGCTGTTGGATGCTCTGGATCAGTTACATCTACGATATTAAATCCGTTATCACGGAAACAAGCTGTGTAAATATAATATTTTCCATCTTTTGTTTTGTGCATTGCCATCTGAAAACCTGACTTACGGTTTAGATCGCAATAACCAATCTGCTCGATATTCTTAGCGAGCGCTTCTTTTCTCTGACTCATGTATTACTCCTTATTACTACTATTTTTATCGCATTGGAATATATCCGCGATACTGTGTCAAATTGTCAGATCTTGCAATATCTGAAAGGAAAATACCAGAAATACCATAAGACTTCTTCAAATATGGGAAATCTGATGTTTCAGCCCAAGAAGGCTTCTTTACAGATTCTGATACTGCCTTAACTGCAACCTTCCAAGCTGTAGGACAATCAAACCACATTTCAACAACTCTATCGAATTCGCAGTTATTAACTTCCTTCTTAATCTTACTTGAAAGGATACGATTTACTTCCTTCTGCTTTGCAAACTCTGGAAGGAACTCTTCCATAAGCCACTTATCACCTTCTTCACGGCTAACACCTTCTGGGTATTTAACCATGAACTGCCAACGATAGTTAGGGCCATCTTCCAAAGTTCTTCCTTCACCCTTCAAATCATCTTCCCACCATACTGGGATGAATGCGAAAATGAAAGGAACTGTTCCGAGCTCTTCATTTCCCTTTGTAGCTCGTGCATCATCACCTTCAAAGTTCTGTGATTCACCCTTAACAACAGAATGTGACTTTCCTTCATCTGGAAGATTGTTCTGCCATACAAGTACATCTTTTGGGAAAACTTCTGTAAGTGCTTTGTGATGATTCTTTGCAAATCCAATATCATTTGGGTTTGCAAGCCAATAATGTTCTGTTAACTGCATTCTTACTGTTCCAAATCTTTCAGCGCCTTCTGGCATAGGAAGTGCTGGGTAAAAAGCATATTTTGAAACATAAGGTCCGAACTGTGCAATACTATCTGGAACATGGTAACGATATAACCAATTCTCCAATTTAATTCTGTAATCCTCGTCTGCTAAGTCAACATAAATAAGAGATCTAACAGGATAAAAATCTGGTCTATCCATAATTAAGTCATCCTTTCTAAAAAATCAAATTAAAAATTCATCATTTAAACGAATCTAAAAAGCTCAGGATTTTTTAGATGTGGTTATCGTAACATTACTATTTTTATAAGTACAATGCCGTTTTGAGCATAGTAATATGCAAATAATGCATACAGCTAATCAAACATCCCCAAAAACTTTTCTATCTGAGAATTATTGTTTTCTTTTAGCCATAACACCCTATAATTCTCAGAGATTTGTTCTTCTAAAGGAACGAAGACAACATTCCAACCAGCCACTTCCTTCATCTGATCCGGAATAAGGGTTAAACCAATATTACAATCGACCGCCACCAATGCATTTGTTGCATTATCCGCAGTCATCACTATGTTAGGAGTGATATGATTCTTCAAAAACAGCGAGGTCAAATTCTCACTTCCCAATCTAGAAACATATTCACTCAGTGCCACTATTGGCTCATCCCTCAAATCCTTCATTGCTATAGTACGTCTATTTGAAAGAACATTACTTCTATGCACAGCAACTACCAGATTATTAGTTCCAATAACTTTCTCAGCTATATGATTGGACTGGATAAAAGGTCTATGCTGGACAAAAGCAACATCAACCCATTCCATATCTAATGCTTTTCCCATATCCGCTTCGGAATATTCTTTTAATTCCAGACGAACATCGGGATACAACATATGAAATTGACTAATCTTGTCTCGAACAGCTCTGGTCAAACCATTGTCTAGCATGCCTATTCTTAGGATTCCAATCTGTTTATCTTCAGCAAGCCTTAGAACACCATTTATGCTGTCATAATTCTGCTTAATGTTATCCATCCATTTTAGAATCCTATCTCCTACTTCTGTTAATCTAGGATTAGTCTTACTTCGGACAAACAATTTATGACCGAATTCCTTTTCTAGCGATTCAATCATTCTACTGAAGGCTGGTTGGGAGACATACATCTGCTCGGCAGCCTGTGAAAAATTCTTTGTTTTAGCAAGTCTACAAAAAGCTTCCACCTGTCTTAAGTTCATATATTTCTCCCTCACTTCCTTTACAATTCGGTATTATATAGCTGCTTTGTCAAATTTATAACATCAAAAAAAGCCATCTTACGGTACGAAAGACGACTTTTTTCGTTATTATTTTAACAGCGTACTATTATGCTTTTCGTACACTTAAATTTAGAGCAAAAGATACAATTGCAAATACTAAAAGTAGTGCAAATACTCCAATATAAGAACCACTGTTTGAGTACAGTACTCCTGAAATTGTTGCAACAAATGATGCTGGAATCAGGTTCATATTTGCAACGCTGAAGTTCTTTGGAAAATACTTTTTTCCATAAAATGAAGAAACTACTGATGAAGTAATTGGAGGTTGGAAAGCGTATGAAAGTCCTGTTACAGCAAGCCCAATTCCAACTAATATAACTGAATTAGATGAAAGTGCGAGCAACATAATAACAGGTGCAATAATCGTAATCACGCCATCTATTGTCATCGTAATTCTCTGACCAAACTTATCAAAAAGTATTCCCGCAATAACTCGCCCCAAGCCATTACAAAGTGATAAAACTCCTGCGAGTGTAGCTGCAAGTGTGGCTTCTGCCCCAACTGAAACAGCTACGTCTCTAGCGATACTAACTGTACTATTTCCAACTGCACATGCAAGAACTAGGAAAAGGAAGAATCTTATAAAAGAAGATCTCTTTACCATCTCTCCTGTTTTATAATCTTTGATGCTTTCTTCTACTTCTTCTGTATTCTTTACAAGAGAATCAATATTATCCTCTTCTCTAGTATGACGAAGTAATATAGCTGCCAAAAGAAGTGCTATTCCCATAGCACAGCCGAGTACTAAGTATGTTTCTCTCCAGCCTACCTTTGTTATCATAGCATTTGCAAGATTGCCCAGAATAAGCGCACTGGCGCCGAAACTCATCATAAGAACTCCTGATGCAGTTCCTTTTATATCTGGAAACCATTCATTGATAACAGATATTATCGAATTGTATGCCATTCCGATTCCAAGTCCGGCAAATCCACCATAGGATAGATATAAAAGTCCTATATCATTAGATCCTATTCTTGATGAAATAAAAAATCCTACAAAAGATAGAATTGCAGATGCTGCCAAAATATATGAAAGCTTCACTTTAGGCAATAAATTTCCCGAAAGAAAGCCTCCCAGACAGAACGTTATCATTGTAAATGTGAAATTTAGTGATAACTGAGAAGGGCTAAAACCAAGTTCATCGCCCAAAGGTGTCTTTATAACTGACCATGCATACAAAATACCTGCAAAGAATATTGCAATAGTTCCTAAAATAAGAACCCAAGCACGACTAGTTCTTTTTTCCATATTCGGTTTTCCTCCTACAACATACTAATTGTTTGACTTAGCTGCTGCAGCTGAAACAACAATTGAAAGATACTTCTCGTCTGCAGAAGATCCACGTGATACTAATACGATTGGGCACTTTGCACCAACGATAAATCCAGCCATCTTTGCGCCTGCTGTGATAGCAAGCATCTTACCCATGATATTACCAGCATGAATATTTGGTGCGACAAGAATATCTACATCACCAGCGACCTGGCTGTTAAATCCCTTGAAATCAGCAATATCTTTTCTCATTGCAACATCGTACTGGATAGGTCCTTCGACGATACAATCTTTGATTTCACCGTTTTCATTCATCTTCTGAAGTGCATCAGCATCGATAGTCTCAGGCATCTTTGGATTTACTTTTTCTACACATGCAAGGACTGCAACCTTTGGAGTCTCATATCCCATACTACGAAGTGTATTAACTGAATTTTCGATAATCTCCTTCTTCTGGTTCAAATCAGGATAAGTAACCATTCCACCATCTACAGGAACTAGAAGTTTATGATATGAAGGTACTTCAAAGATTGTAAAATGAGACATAAGCTTTCCATTTCCAAGTCCATGCTCTTTATTAACAACCTCTTTAAGAATAATCTTTGTATCTACTTTTCCCTTCATAAGGAAGTCAGCTTTACCCTCTCTAACAAGAGCTACTGCCTTCTCACATGACTTCTGAAGATCAGGTTCATCGAAAATATGATCTTCTTCTACTTCTTTTCCAAGCTTCTTTAGTTCTTCAAGAATAACCTTCTTGTCACCAACCAAAAATGGCTCAACGATTCCTTCTTCTGAAGCTTTGATTACAGCTTCAAGTGTATGTTCATCATTAGCTGCTGCTACAGCCATTCTTTTTTTCTCTGGAAGACCCTTTACATGTTCTACCAATTCATCAAAATTATGAAATACCATAATAGTCCCTTTCTAAAAAAGCCTACGACTTTTACCGTCATAGGCTTAATTTTAATTATCTAAATGAGCGTCCAATCTCAAGTCCCTTTTCAAAAGCCTGCTTATTAAGCGGAAGAAGCTTTGGCTTCTTTGAAAGCTTATGCTCAACTGTATTCCATACAATTTCAGGGTCAATTACTTCAGTGTATCCAATATATACACCGAGCATGATTACGTTTAATACCTTTGCATTTCCCATTTCAAGGGCAAGTTCAGTTACTGGAGCGGAAACAACCTGAATATCTTTTCGGTCAATCTCCTTTTCGTCTACGATAGAGCTATTAATAAATAATCTACCGCCTTCCTTTACTGTAGGAAGGAACTTATGTAATGATGCACCGTTCATAACGATTAGATCATCCATTACATCTCCGAGTGGCGCACCAATCATATCGTCAGAAATTACTACGAAACAGTTAGCTGTACCACCACGCTGCTCAGCACCATATGATGGGAAAAAAGTTACGTTCTTATCTGTTGAATCACAAGTTGCGGATGCGAGGAATTTTCCAAGTGTCATGACACCCTGTCCACCGAATCCGGCCACACATAAATTTGTCTCCATGACTTCCTCCTTAACCTAAATCTCTAACTACACCAAGTGGGAACTCTTTGATCATGCTATCTTCAAGATAATCAAGGGCCTTGATAGAATTAAGTCCCCAGTTAGTTGGGCAGCTTGTCATAATCTCAATCATTGAGAATCCCTTGCCTTCCATCTGATACTGGAAAGCCTGTTTGATATACTTCTTTGTTTTAAGAACATTACCTGGTGTATTAAGACTAGTTCTAACAAGGAAATGTGGAGCTGTAAGCTTATCAAGAGTCTCGCATACATGCATTGGATATCCGTGTTCCTCTGGATTTCTTCCATTAGGAGCAGTTGTAGCTTTCATACCAACCAATGTTGTAGGAGCCATCTGTCCACCAGTCATACCGTAAATACCATTATTAATAAAGATAACAGTGAAGTTCTCACCCCTATTAGCTGCTGACATAGTTTCAGCAAGACCAATAGATGCTAAATCACCATCACCCTGATATGTATAAACTAAGCTATCTGGACTAACTCTTTTAATACCTGTTGCTACTGCACAAGCTCTACCATGAGGAGCTGTTGTAGTATCTGCTGCCATATAATCCATATGAAGACCACAGCATCCGATACCAAGTACAGATACTGACTTATCTACAAGTCCAAGTTCTTCCAAAGACTCTCCGATTACCTTCATAGCTGTACTGTGCATACAACCTGGGCAAAAACCAGAAACCTTATCTTCCTGGATATAATCTGTTCTTTTATATAGTAACTGTTCCATGAATTAGGCCTCCTTTCCTACGAGTGCTCTTACCTTATCAATAATTGCTTCTCTAGAAATGATATTTCCTCCAGATACAAGACAAGTCTCGATTGGGCATCTACCCTTTACACCAAGCTCTACATCCTGAATCATCTGTGCAGGAATTGACATTTCTACATCCAAAATAGTCTTAACTCTAGAATAATCTAGATTTTCAAAAGACTTATATGGGAAAGGATGAACAGTGATAGGTCTGATAAGACCAACCTTAATTCCTTCTTTTCTCAAAATTTCAACTGCAGACTTAGCAATACGTGCAGAAATACCATATGAAGCAATTACGATTTCAGCATCATCTACTTCATATTCCTCTACCATCACATCTTTTTCCCATGACTTGTAGAGTTCTTCTGCAATTTCGTTTTCCTTCTGCATCTTTACAGTATCCCACTGACCAGGCTGAATCCATGAACGGTTAGCATAGTCAAGCTTATGTCCAACACAAGCCCATGAATACTTACTATCTCTAATCTTCTGAACTTCTTCATCTGACTTCATCTCTGGAAGTTCAACCGGCTCCATTACAGTTGCAATAACACCATCGGCAAGAAGAAGTACTGGGTTTCTATCTCTATCTGCAAGGTCAAAAGCCTTGTATGTTAGATCTACAGCTTCCTGTACAGTTGAAGGTGCGAGAACCATCATCTCAAAACCACCATTACCTGATGCCTTTGTAGCCTGAAGGTAATCCTGCTGTGCTGGCTGAATAGCACCTACACCAGGGCCTCCTCGCTGGAAGTTACAATAAACCATAGGAATTCTAGCTGCTGCACAGTAAGAAATTCCCTCACTCTTAAGTGAAACTCCAGGTGATGATGAAGATGTCATTGATCTTACACCTGCTGAAGCAGCACCATATACCATGTTAATTGAAGCTACTTCTGACTCACCCTGTACAAATACACCATCTACTTCAGGAAGTCTTCTAGCAAAATACTCTGGTACTTCATTCTGTGGAGTAATAGGATATCCTGCGAAGAATCGACAACCTGCGCGAACTGCAGCCTCAGCAACAGCCTCGCTACCTTTCATAAAAGTTCTAGCCATTACTCCACCTCCTTATACATTTCAATAGCACCATCAGGACAAATTCTTGTACATGACTGACAGCCGATACAATCATCCATTCTTACAGGCTCTACATACTCATAACCTTTTGCGTTAACCTTTTTTCCTACCTCAAAGACATTCTTTGGGCAGAATTTGATGCAGTACTGACAGCTCTTGCATCTTTCAGGATAAACCTTAATTCTAAACTTAGACACTTGGACACCCTCCTTCCAAATTACATGTCTCTAATCACAAACTGCTTGCAACCATGGATATGTCAAATACATATTCATGGAAAAAATTTCACCATCAATTTCAGCTTTTGCCTCTTCGACGTATTCCTCTTTTACACAAGTCATTTCAATGTTTTTATATGGTGACACAATCTCATTCATAAGCTTATGTCCACCTAAAACATCTTCTATTGTCGTGTCGACACCCACATTCGGGTTGTCGACAAGATGAATCTCATCTAGACCAATGTGAGAAACGGCAAGTATCTCTCCAAGAAAACGATCTACATGGTCGATATCCCTGCAAAATGGTCTAAATGAGTTCAAAACATAAAGAAAAGTACTCTTTAGTCGGCCCGCACCGAGCATATATCCTCCAAGTGATCTTGCGCCGATATCATCTCCTCCGACATCAAGTACTACTATACTTTCATCATCATTCAAAAGTTCATTAACACCACCCACAACTGTAGGAGCATCATAGAACTGTCTCTCAAAATGAATATTAATACCTTCAAACTTTTTGTCCTCTGCTATGTCTCTAGACCTAAACAAAGGCTTAGTCATGTCGAGATCGAAGAGATGGACTGATTTAGTTTGGATTTTTGATAGATAAAGTGCCAGATTCAAGGCGAGTTCACTCTTACCACATCCGGCTTCGCCAATGAGTACAAAATTACTTTTTCCCTTTTGAATCATCTCTTCGATTAAGCTCATCTCGACACCTTCCTTTTCACGTATATTTTTAGGAGATATATACGTTAAAAAATAGCATTAATATTTTTGACATGTATGTTATAGCATTATCAATTTTATTTTTCTACTATTTTTTCCATTATTTCACATTAGTTTCGTAAAAGGAAATTAAAGAAATATGAAAAATGAACCAGGTATACACCTGGTTCTTTCTATTTTTCCTATTATACTTCGCTACCTTTTATCTGTCTTACAATTGATTTTGAACTCAATAATCTATCATAGATAGCATATGCTAAAAAGCTATTTATACCATATTTTATAATGTTAAAAGGGATCGTAGCATAGATAATAAAAGTCTGTAAGCTATCAATATTCTTATTAACTCCACCTACCAATTTCACAACTTCATCTAAGGATATTCCCATTGCTGCTGCATATAATGGTAATGAAACAAATGCATTCATAAAACACTCACAGGCTGTTCTAATGAGTACGCTACATACCAATGCAATAATCGCAGCTTTTCTAGTCTTACCTAGCTTTTTATAAATCAACCATGTAGGTATTATAAACAGCAGAATAATAATCAAGTTGGCGAATTCTCCAACATACATCGTATTGGTTCCCGAAAGAATTACTTTAATAATTAATTTGATTACTTCAATCAAAGCTCCTTCCACAGGCCCCATTAGAAACAATCCAATAACCGATGGAATCACACTAAAATCAAACTTATAAAATGGTGGCATAAACGGAAGCGATATTTCCAATGCCATTAGAACACCTGCTAATGCTGCAAGCATTCCTGTTAGTATTACCTGTTGCGTTGTAAATTTTCTTTTAAACATTTTTTCTCTCCTTTAAGTTCATAAATATTTGAACCGAAGGATTCTTTGGGTTACTATAAATCGAATGATAAAAAAAGGACGCACCTAAAATATAAGGGCGTCCCAGTAAATTCTACCATCAATTCTACTTCCATCCAGACTGTACTGTCGGTTTTGGAGTTTCACCAAATCAATTGCAAATTATTTTGCAAGTCGCGGACTATAACCGCCGGTCGGGAATTTCACCCTGCCCCGAAGAATTATTCGATTTTGTACAACATAAATTTATCATCGACTCATCGACATGTCAATTATTTTCTCATATTAAACATCTTTTGTAGAGAAATCGCTATTTCCTCTATCGCTTCGATATTAGGGTTTTCCTTTTTAAATATAAGATAATATCTTGCAAAATAAGGAATATCTTTAATTCTTAGATACTTAAGTTTTGACTTATCACGAACACTTTCAGGTACCAATGAATAAGAAGTTCCTCTATGACTAAACATAAAATTAGCTTTTAAATCTGCAAAACTTATATTATAGAGAGGGATATCAATTTTAGATACCCTAGGTTCAATTCCTTTATCTAAAAAAGCTCCAATGAAGTTTGCATTCATATCATATGGAGATTTTTCATTCCAATCCCTCTTTAGTTCATCCAAATCAACTGCAAAAAGGAACTTCTCATCTTTTATATCAGAAAGAGTACAGCTCTTTGAATTCCATCTATCATCATCGATACTTGTCACAAATTCCAGAGGTACATCTCCAATTAGAGTTGCCTTATATCCATCATCTAATTCCGGAACGATGATTTTACCGTCCCTTTCAGCTATTACTGCAAGTGCAGCATCTATTTCATCATTTGAAAGCATCTCCCTGGATTTACCCTCATCGGTAATTTCTAGCTTCAATTCTACATCCGGATGTTCTATATAACATTCTGTATATATATTTGATATAGCAACTGATCCAAGCAAATTACCATTTATCGATATAGACATCTTCCTTTTAGACTCAATATCAGCCTTAGGAGATACCTCTTTCTTCAGGTTTTCAAACTGTCTTACTATGATATCCACATATTTTAGAGTCTTCTCTCCAGCTTCTGTTAGAGTTACTTCTTTATTTCTTGAATGTCTATCGAATATCCTAATTCCCAGTTCATCTTCTACAGCCTTAACCTGCTTAGTCACCGTTGAATATGAACACGGGATAGCTTCCGCAGCATCTTTTAGACTTTTGGTCTTTGCAACCATCTGAATTGTCATCAAGTTTTCTATCTTCATGATTTCTCCGATTAATAATTTCCATTATGTAAATAATACGTATTTATTATAGCGGACTTGTCAATTTTTAACACTTCTTTTTTCTTTTAGCATAATGACGAAAAAATCGATTTCTTTTCGTTATTTCTGACATTGAGTAACTAATAAAGAAACTCTAAACTGTTATTAGGTTAATAAAGTACTACTTTTAAAGAAGGGGCGGATTAAAATGGCAAATATTAAACTTGAAAACATTACAAAAGTTTATGACAGTGGTGTTACTGCTGTTAAAGATTTCAACCTTGATATTAAAGACAAGGAATTCATCATTTTCGTAGGACCATCTGGATGTGGTAAATCTACAACTCTTAGAATGATTGCAGGTCTTGAAGATATTTCTGCAGGAACTCTTAAAATTGATGATAAGGTTATGAATAACGTAGAGCCTAAGGACAGAGATATCGCAATGGTATTCCAGAACTATGCTCTATATCCTCATATGACAGTTTACGATAATATGGCTTTCGGCCTTAAACTTCGTAAAACACCTAAGGATGAAATTGATAAGAAAGTACATGAAGCAGCTGAAATTCTTGGTTTGGTTCCTTACCTCGATCGTAAGCCAAAGGCTCTTTCAGGTGGACAGAGACAGCGAGTTGCCATGGGACGTGCTATCGTACGTAACCCTAAGGTATTCCTTATGGACGAACCTCTTTCAAACCTTGACGCAAAACTTCGTGTTCAAATGCGTATCGAAATCTCAAAGCTTCATGAAAAGCTCGGTGCTACAATGATTTATGTAACACATGACCAGACAGAAGCTATGACACTTGGTACTAGAATCGTTGTTATGAAAGATGGTGTTATCCAGCAGACAGATACACCTCAGAATCTATATCAGAAACCAGCTAACCTCTTCGTTGCTGGATTCATTGGCTCACCTCAGATGAACTTCGTAGATGCTGAAATCCTAAAAGAAGGAACAGGACTTGTAGCAAAAGTTGGTGATTCTAAGCTTTCAATCCCAGCTGAAAAAGCAAAAGCTCTTGAAGACCAGGGTTACGTTGGAAAGACTGTTGTTCTTGGTATTCGTCCAGAGCACCTTTTCGATCCAGCACTTGCAAAAGTTGAAGGAATCGATACAAACAACAAGATTTCATCTACAATCCGAGTTTACGAGCTTCTCGGTGCTGAAGTATTCCTTTACTTCGATTATGCTGGCACACAGATGACTGCACGTGTTGATCCTAAGACAACAGCTAAGTCAGGAGATCACTTCGATTTCGTACTTGATATGTCTATGGCTCATTTCTTTGACAAAGAAACAGAAAAGACTATCACAAACTAGTTTTGATATTTAATTCAAAATAAACTAAAATAAATCCATTGGATATCCAATGGATTTATTTTTTTATAAGGGGTATATATATGAAAACGAATTCCGTAGACTCACTTTTGGAAACACTCTATGAACTATCCGGAATACATTTTTCTATCGATAACGAGACTGATTTCGATGAATCAAATGTAAAGAGAATAGACGAACTCGTAACACGACTTCGCAGTAAGCTTTCTCCTGCACAATTAATGGAAAGATATATAAACGGACTCATGGGCTTAGATGAAATAATCACTGGAGCTCACGATATACACTTTGAAATTCCACCTCTAATGGATCTAATGATTATTTCTTTCAAAGAAACGATTACTTCAGAAGCCATTTCAGTAATAAACAGCCTCTATGATCCATCTAATGGATTCATGTTTAAAAAAGATAATCACACTTGTGTATTGATACATTCTGCTTTCGATATAACATCAGTTGATAACTATATAAAAACCTGCAGCTCCATTCGTGATATGCTGAATACGGAAGCTATGGTAAATGCTCGCATTGCATTTGACAGAACAAGTACGCTTAAAGAATTACCAATCGTATATCAACATACCGAAACCGCACTTAAAATTGGCTATATATTTGATCCCGACAAGACTATCTATAACTATCACAATCTCGGTTTAGGCAAGTTATTATATAACCTACCTACCGATGTATGTGCTAATTTTCTCAAGGATTCCTTGCCGGATGTCGACTTCTCGACTATAGACAACGAGACTTTGAATATCATAACTACTTTTCTAGATAATGGTCTAAACCTCGCTGAAACTGCTCGAATACTTTATATGCATAGAAATACACTCGTATATCGATTAGAGAAATTCAAGAACCAGACCAATCTCGACCTAAAACAGTTTGATGACGCTGTGCTATTCAGAATTGGTACAATGATCTATAAATATTTAAAAACTAAAGAGAACGGCAATTAAAGCCCCTAACTATGTGATAATAAAATAGAGCAGTGAAAATAATAGAACTTATTTCACTGCTCTTAAACATTTACTTTATTTATATATTTTAGAACTATTTTTACGCTTTAATGAATCAATGATCTCTTCATTCGGTTCAAACAAAAGCTTTGTTTCTCTACCAGATTTCTTAAATACTAGTACATAATAATCAAAATTCTTATGAGAAGTACAATCATATGATTTTCGTCCACCGCCTCTAAAGGGAACTACCGGATCACTTCCTGTTTTTGCCATCACAATGATATCATCCGCTGAAATCTCGCAAAGTAACTTTCTCTTCTGTTTCGCTCTAACTTTTGCAACTTCCAGTACTCCATTAGTATATGCATAATCAAATTCTATATCCATATTTGAGAATATATAATATGCTAAGCCTCCAAAGAGTAATGCTGGAACAAACATTCCGGGAAATATTAATATACCTGCCAGCACATTAGATCCCGTAAGTCCTACACAAACAAAATAAAGCGTTCTAAGGATAGGTTTATCTTCCTTCTTCACAGTCTGTTCTATAAATATGTCTTGTAGCATTCTATCCCTCCTTTACACATTCTTTAGTAGTGTAACACTTTATCATCACATTCTTCAATAAATTAAGGAGAAGAATCTATACAGATTTCTTCTCCTTAAAATGCCAGAATATCTTAGATTCCCTTAAAAGAGAACTCTAATTCCATTTCCTTCGAATTATCGAGCATATACTCTGGATGAGTTTTCGCTCCCCAAGTATCATCTCCTGCGATTCCCATCTGCTCTCCGATTCTTATAAATGTATACAGTGGCAATGGCAACTCATTCTGATGAGTTGCAGCCTCTATCTCATCTGGGGAATTCCCTAAAGCAGAAAATCCTAAACCACCGACATTGAATCTTAGGCCTCTACCCTTATCGTTTGTAATCTCAAAAAATCTAGTATCTTCCTTAAATCCACATTCCTGTGGAACTAAGTATTTGGCCATGTTATCTGAGACTTCATTTTCATACAAACCAATCTTTGCATGCTTACGATCCCTATAAGTTTCTTCTGGACCTAGTCCATACCACTTCAAGTTCTTAAAATCATAATCCATTGTAAACATCATAGAAAACTCAGGTAATTCACCTACTTCATCTGACTTAGGAATTGATGCATTTACCTTTATTTCACCATCCGTATAAACTGTATAAGTAACTATACAATCTATCGCAGGTCTAACCGGTAAATGATATGTATACTTCACCTTTACAAAATCTACTTCTTCAGAAACCTCATACTGAGTCATATTTCTACCATCGCTAAACTTTACAGTGCTAAATGTAGAAGCATTTCTCCACTGCGCAGCTCTAAATGGCAACAGATTTCCCTTATCATTATCATTCATCGGTCTCCAGAAATTAGGTTTTGGAATTGTTTTAAGCATTTCCTCTCCCGAAACCTTATATGATACTAAACCACCATGTATTCGGGAAAAAATAACTTCAAAGCCATCTCCACTGATTCCTGTATTATGCCAGCCTTTTGTCACTCTGAATTTCTTATTTACTCGTTCTTCAAAGACGTTCTGCTCAAATATCTTCTGCCCATAACTAATTTCATGACCAGCTTTAGCATAAGGCTCATCTTCCAAAAGATTAAATGACACAGTTACTACATATTCACCATCTCTTTCTTTTGGAATTTCAAATGGGATTTCAAACTTCTCTTTTTCTCCTGGAAGTACTGCTGCCTCCATCTGATATTCTTCGATGAATTCACCATTTTTTTCCAATAAAACCCTACACTCAAAATCTGATGTATCAGTAAATAAATAGCCATTTTCAACTTCGAAATCTTTATCATTCACTGTAATATAAATACTTCTGTAGTTAAACTTAACTTCCTGCATCTTAGGCGATGGCAATCTATCTTTTCCACCATAAGCTATACCATTTCCGCTGAAATTGTAATCACATGGTCTATCTCCAAAATCGCCGCCATAGCCCTGATACTCTCGTCCATATCTATCCACTTTAGTCAGAGACTGATCAATATAATCCCAAATAAATCCCCCCTGGAATAGCTCTTCCTCTCGTGTTAGATTCGTATATTTATGCATTGCACCACATGAATTTCCCATTGCATGTGTATACTCGCAATTGATATAAGGCTTATCCCTATGTTCGCTTAAGTATTCCTTTATAGATGAAACAGGTGCATACATCGTACTATATATATCTGTTGTTTCAGGGAATCTAGGATCATTTACAACACCTTCATAATGCACTAAGCGTGTACTATCTTTTTCCCTAAAATACTCAGACATATTATAAATATCTTCGCCACCGAAAGCTTCATTTCCACAAGACCAGATAAGAATACACGGATGATTCTTATCTCTTTCGTACATGTTTTTAGCACGATCTAATACTAATTCCTTGAACTCGTCCCTATTTCCTGGAACCGCTGTATCAATATCCCTAAAACCTGATACAATCATATCCCATGTTCCATGAGTCTCAAGATTAGCCTCGTCCATTACGTACATTCCATATTCATCACAGAGCTTATAGAACTCTGAACGATTTGGATAATGACTCGTTCTAATCGCATTGATATTATTCTGTTTCATTGTGATAATATCTTTTTCGATATCGTCCACAGAAATCACACGGCCATTTTCTGAGCCAAATTCATGTCTATCTACGCCTTTAAAGACAATTCTTTTACCATTAATGCACATAACATTATTGATAAGTTCGAATCTTCTAAATCCAACATCCTGATAAATTACCTCCTGTAATTTACCCTTTGTATCGAAAATAGAAATCTTAAGTGTATATAGATTTGGTTTCTCTGCACTCCAAAGTGCAACCTCCTCTACTGGAATACTTATTGCTTTTGGATTCTCATCGAAATCAACCTTACCCGATAAGATTGTTTCACCAAACTCATCACCAAGCTTGATTTCAGCCTTACCAGCTGCATTTGTATCAAGACAAATTTCTACAGATGCATTCTTATAATCCTTAGATAGATTAGTCCTAATCTGCAAATCTCTTACATGAACCTCTGGAATTGTATATAAATACACATCCCTAAAAATTCCAGAAAATCTAAAGAAGTCCTGATCTTCACACCAGCTTCCAGCGCACCATTTGTACACACGAACTGCCAGTTTATTCTCCCCGTCCACAAGATACGGTGATATATCAAACTCGCTTGGCGTAAAACTATCTTCTCTATATCCAACATACTTTCCATTAACCCAAAGAGCTAGCGCACTCTCAACTCCCTGGAATGAAATAAACACCTTTTCTCTATTCCATCCCTCTGGTACATAAAAATATTTTACATAACTAGCTGTTGGATTAAATTTTGTTGGAATTTCTCCAGGTTCAATAACCTCGTGTCCATCCCAAGGATACTGTGTATTCGCATATTGTGGAGTATCATAACCCTCCATCTGAATATGCGCAGGAACCCTTATATCTTCCCATTCATGGCAATCATAATCCATTTCATAGAAATCCTTAATTGATGCCTTCGGATTTCTAGCATAAGAAAACTTCCAATTACCATTTAAACTATATTTAAAACTATTTTTTCCTAAATCATAATCTTTATCATTCGGGAAAAAATCATGATCAGAGTGTGGTGCAAGTGAATTCTGCTCAAACACTCTAGGATTTGCGACAATCATCTCATCGAAAGTATCCATTTCTTTCTCCCTTAAACTATTTAACTGAACCACTAATACCTTCTGCAAAACTCTTCTGAAGTATGAAGAATATGATCATTGTAGGCAATGAGCAGAATAATACACCCATCATCAAAACACCATAATCAACTGTATATCCGCTTGCCAATGTTGAAATAAGCATTGGCATAGTCTGTGAATCAGTCGAGAACATAACAACTTTTGGCCACATATATGAATTCCAAGCATTCATAAATGCAACTACTGCTGCTGCAGCATATGTTGACTTCATGACTGGCATGTAAATTTTAAAGAATATTCCAATCTCTGAAAGTCCATCAATTCTTGCAGCTTCCATAATATCTATCGGGAAGTTACGTGAATTCTGTCTAAATAACATGATCATGAATGGAGTTGAAATTGCTGGTAATACAAAGGCCCAAACATTATTCAAAAGTCCCCATGATGACATCATCTTAAATAGAGGAATCATTGTAGCAACCTGAGGAATCATCATTGCAAGCAGAAGAACTGCAAATAATCTGTCTTTCCACTTATCGTGATAAAGCTCAAATCCATATCCAGCAAGCGAACAGATAAACAATACTAATATTGTCTGTAATGCTGCATAATAAAATGAATTTCCTAAAGCCTTCCACAATGGTGTCTGACTTACTAATTTATTAAAATTCTCAACTGCATAATTTCCAAATGTCAATTTTCCTCTCGCAACATCAAGTGTTCTATTTGTTGCCGCAGAGATCATCCAGTAAAAAGGAAATACTGAAATGAATGAAATTATAATCAAAAAGATATACGATGGAATCAGTCTTCTCTGAATAGCTGATTTATTTTTCTTTACTTTAGTCACGTGAATCACCTACTTTCAGATTGATAAATGCCAATATTCCAACTAGGATAAATACGAAGAATGACATCGCTGATGCATATCCGAAGTTTGGTACGTTTGTACCGCTGAAGGAATTATTGTAAATATAATGTGACATAGTGATTGAAGTATTTGCTGGACCACCATTTGTCAAGTTTACTGATTCATCGAACAACTGTAATGTTCCGTTTATAGACATAATAAATGTCATAATAATTGTCGGTTTAAGTAAAGGCACTGTTATATGCCAAAAAGTCTTCCAACCATTTGCGCCATCTATTTTTGCTGCTTCATAAACTGAATATTCTATATTCTGTAAACCAGCAAGATAAAATACCATGTTATAACCTGTCCATCTCCATAAAAGAGCGATGATAATAATTATCTTTGCTGACCATGGATCTCCGAGGAAATTATAGTAATCTTTGAAGATTCCAAGCTTAATAAAAATTTCATTCATCAAACCTCTTGTTGCAAATAGAGATTTAAAAATCAATGAATATGAAACAAGTGATGTAGCACATGGTAGGAATACCATTGTTCTAAACAATCCTCTAAACTTTAAGTCTTTATTATTTAGTATCTGTGCAAGTAAAATAGCGAGGATAAGCATTACTGGAACCTGAATAATCAGATAGAAAAAAGTATTTCCAATAGACTGCTTAAAAATTTTGTCAGAAAACATTCTTGTATAGTTAAAGAATGGAACTGTTGTAAAATGCATATTTTTACCAACGCCAGTTTTTAAAGACATCATAAACGCCTGGAACATTGGGTAAAAATTCATTACAAAAATAAGCAATGCTGCAGGGGCTAAGAAAAACCATCCCGCTCTTTGCTGTTTTTTCTGTATATTTATTCCCATATTATTCACTATAATTCTCCCCTTTCAATCGGGTTTTAAAAAAATAGGGAGGTCTTAATTTTAGACCTCCCTTGAAATTACTATTTAAATTACAAGTCAAAGATCATCGAGTATAACTTTACTGTCCGTCAGCTTCCATCTTTGCGTTTGTTGTTTCTTCAGCTTCCTTAAGAGCATCTTTAACTGTTGGTCTCTTGCTCTTATCCTTCTGAGTAAGGTTTGTGATAGCTGTGTTTACATTTGTTCTTAGATCATAGTGATAATCACTCTGCTCAACTTCTTTTACATGTGTACCATACTCTACGATTGTCTGATAGATTGGCTGATTCTCAAAGAATTCAACACCCTTTGAGTAAACATCTGATTTACCAGCTGGAGCAAATGTAGAAATTACACCACCCTCTGTAAGTGCTGCATCATATGTTTCAACAGCGCCATCTCCACCACCGAATGTATAGTGAAGGAAGTCTTTTGCAAGATCAGCTTTCTTTCCTTTACATGCAGCTGTAATATAAAGTGATGATCCACCGTTTGAAGCGTATCCTTCTTCACCGCTAAGTGTTGGAAGAGTTGTGATAGCCCACTTTCCACTATTTTCTTTTACTTTCTGCATTGTAGGAATAATCCAGTTACCATTCATTACACCAGCAACCTGATCACCCTGGATTGACTGATCTGTGTAATCTGACCAGCTGTTGCAAAGAAGTAAACTACCATTGTCTTTTGCCTTCTGAAGAACTTCAAAGATCTTTTCAATCTTGTCATTCTTTGTAAGTGAAGCTTTTCCATCTTTGAACTGTGAAATACCTTCTGCCTGAAGCATCATATATGGAAGATCGTTTCCACTGTTATCCATTGAAAGAAGATACTTACCTGTCTTTTCATGAACTGTCTTACCAACTTCAAGCCACTGATCCCAGGTAATACCTGTTACATCATCCATTGTATATCCACACTGTTCAAGAATATCTGTACGATATGCAAAGATTACAGCACCGTTATCTACTGGATAACCATAATGTTTCTTATTAATTGTTGAATATGAAAGTTTCTCCTGTGAGAACTGATCCCATTCTCCATCCTTGTCACCAACAGATTTCCATACATCTGGATAATTTGTTGTGTACTGATGAATTCCGTGATCCTGGAAAAGTGTAATATCTGGAAGAGTTGAATAATCTCCAGCGTTTCCAGCCAGGATAATACGGTTCTGAACTTCTGTAGAATCTGCTGTTTCTACAATGTTAAGTTTGAAGTCCGGATTCTTCTTCTGGTAAGCTTTCTCAGCTGCCTTTAATGCAGGAATATTAAATCCAGCATCCCAAGCATAAACTGAAAGCTCATTATCTCCTTCTTTTGAAGCATCTACAGCTTTAGCAGTTGGATTCTCATCCTTCTTTCCACTGTCACTTGATGCATCTGAACCCGAGCCTGATGATGATCCACAGCCAACCAATGCTGTAGCTGTAAGTGCGCCAGCCATCATCAATGATACAAATCTTTTTTTCATTACTAACCCTCCTTGTACTGGGAATCATTTGTAGTAAAATTGCACAGTTTTGATTCCCGTTTACCTTTAAGATATGTATATTATAACCACGAAATATTTCGTAACTATTGTAATAAGTATTAAAATTTTTGCATTTTTGATTGTTTAATCTGACAATTTATTCACACTAAGATTTTCATAGGATTTATATACAAAAATTAGCTTACTTTTTTTGCAAAAATGACTAATTGATATTAAATCTTGTAAGGTTATAATTTACTAGGAAGTTTTTTTGCAAAAAAGGGATGAAAAAATGGCAAAAACAAAGGAAAGAATTCAATTTAGATACTATACAATTCCAGTTGATGAGTATGTTATGGCAAAACTCGGAAAAGGCTGGGAACAGGAATATGGACTTGGTTATGGGGAAATGCAACACTTTCACAACTATTTAGAGGTTGGAATTTGCTACCGAGGAAAAGGACGTCTTATTATAGAGGATAAGACTTATCGCTATAGCGGAGGAATGATTTCTATAATCCCTGCTAATATACCTCATACTACAATTTCCGATCCTGGAAATATTTGTAAATGGGAATACTTATTTATAGATATAGATGAATTCATAAAAAATGAACTTAAAACAAGTCGAGTTTCTACGGATGATGTGATTCGTATAATAGATAAAAAAGCTTTATTTTTTAATGAACTTGAATATAAATCCATTTCTCGCATTATTCACAATATAGTCGAAGAATGTCGAGAAGAAAAACCCTTCTTTAAAGATATTTTAAAGGGCTATTTAACAACTCTTGTATTTGAAATCCTAAGAGTTGATGGTGCTAAAATCCATGTTGAAAAGAATCCTAACCAGAATAGCCAATATATAAAAACTGCGGTAAGCTTTGTAAAAAAGCATTATTCTGAGGATATTAAAATTGCTGAAATGGCGTCTATGTGCGGACTTAGTGAATCCCACTTTAGAAAAGTATTCGAAGAATCTATGAACATGAAGCCAAATGACTACATAAATTCTATTCGAATTATGGAAGCTTGTCGTATTATCAAGAAGGAAGATATTTCTATGGAAGAATTGGGACTTAAAGTAGGATATCAAACTCCTTCTACTTTCAATCGCAATTTCCGAAAGATAACAGGAAAAACTCCATATCAATGGAAAACCGAAGAATGTTCTCATAATGCCTATCTATCAGACTTCTATGTAAGTGCTGAAAAAGGCTGGGAAGCATAAATTTCATTAATCAAACTATAAAAAAAGAACTATTTGGATTTCTCCAAATAGTTCTTTTATATTATCAACTGAATTATTCAGCTACATATGGCATAAGTGCCAAATGACGTGAACGCTTGATAGCTGATGTAAGAGCTCTCTGGTGCTTTGCGCAAGTACCAGTGATTCTTCTAGGAAGGATCTTTCCTCTCTCAGAAACATACTTCTTAAGAGTTGCAACATCCTTGTAGTTAATTTCTGTATCTTTTCCACAGAATACGCAGACCTTTCTTCTACGTCTCATTGGACGTCTTCTGCTAGGTCTCTCTGTGCGCTCTTCATTGTTTGCCATGAGTCATACCTCCTGTCTTATTTAACCAAATGGAAGTTCATCTACTATTCCATCTGGGATGCTCATAAAACCATCTCCGGCATCGCCTGTAGTGCTCTGACTAGCTGGAGCAGAACTATTATCTACTGGCATGCTTCCTGCATTGCTCTGAGATGCAGCTTTTGACTCGGCGAACTCAATGTTGTTGGCAATGATTTGCATTCCGTAGACCTTCTGTCCATCTTTATTTGTATAATTATCGTTTCTAAGCTCACCGTCTAAGACTACCTTAGTACCTTTCTTAAGGTATTTCTCAGAGAATTCTCCAAGACGTCCGAATGCTGTGATGTTAAAGAAATCTGCTGTAGGTTCTCCCTCACGTTTGAATCTACGATCTACTGCAATTGAAAATCTCGCAACAGCAGTATTATTAGCGCCACCATATCGAACTTCTGGATCACGGGTTAATCTACCCATAAGAATGATTTTATTCATAAGTTTCTTTCCTTCCTGATCTTATGCCTCGTCAGCGCGAACACATAAGAAACGAAGTACGTTGTCCATGATACGAATTTCAGATTCAACCTGGCTAGGAACATTTCCTTCAGCGTCGAAATGAATGAAATAGTAGTATCCTTCACTCATCTTCTGAATCTCGTAAGCAAGCTTCTTCTTTCCAGCTTCCTCGACGTCTGAGACAGCTCCGCCGTAACGAGCAACATATTCTTTTGCTTTTTCTACAACGGCTGTTCTCGCATCGTCTTCGATCTTGGCATTCACAACGAGTGCTAATTCATACTTGTTCATGCGATTTACCTCCTTCTGGCCTTAGGCCTTCTCTAAATTCCTAGAGAAAGCAAGGAATTTATCATATACCACAGTGCACTATATTACCATCTATTACTTTTGAATGTCAAGGGCAAACTCTAAATTCTATCTAAAGTTTCACCTATAGGTTCCTTTATAATTAAATCAGCCATTCCATCTCTCGAAGTCTCTGATTTATTTATCAGTACCATATGTTCTCCACGAAAATAATCCAAAAATCCTGCTGCCGGATATACAGTTAAAGATGTACCTCCAACTATTAATAAATCCGCGTGCTGAATCTCATATATGCTCTCCGCTATAGTGTTGTTATCAAGCCCTTCCTCATATAAAACGACATCTGGTTTTATATCATTACCACACTCATCACACTTAGGTATTCCATCCTCATGTCTTAGCATATACTCACTATCAAAAAACTTATGACAGTTTTCACAATAATTCCTATGAACACTACCATGCAATTCAAGTACATGTTTACTTCCCGCCATCTGATGCAAGCCATCAATATTCTGAGTAATTATTGCTGAAAGTTTTCCTTCTTTTTCCCACTCAGCTAATTTATAATGCGCTTTATTTGGCTTAATACCACTAACCAGGAGTTTATCAAAATAATATTTATAGAATTCATCTTTTTTCGATAGGTAAAAAGAATGACTTAAAATTGTTTCCGGTGGATACTTATATGTCTGATTATATAATCCATCTACACTTCTAAAGTCCGGAACACCGCTTTCCGTAGATACCCCAGCACCTCCAAAGAATACAATTCTCTTTGCACTATTAACATATTCTCTTAAAAGTTTAATCTGTTCTTCAAAATCCATTTAAAACACCTCTATTTCAACAGTGCGTTATAAACATCTCTCTTTGAAACACCACGATCTTTTGCAACTTTTTTCATAGCTTCTTTCTTATCTATTCCTTGTGAGAGATAGACTTCCATATGCTCTTCAAGAGACATCTCTTCCCATTTAGCTCTGGCTTCTTTTGCCATCTCTTCTTTTGAGCGTCCTTCGATAACTATCGCATATTCTCCTCTTGGATCATTTTCTTCATAGTAAGAAATTGCTTCTGAGATATTAAATCTAAGCACCTCCTCATGTAATTTTGTAAGTTCTCGAACTAAAGCAATATTTCTATCACCTATTTTTTCCAAGAGTTCCTTCAAAGTCTTTCTCAAATGATGAGGAGCTTCGTACATTATTATAGTTCTAGTCTCATCCTTCATTTCCAAAAGAACTCGCTCTCTCTCTTTTTTATCTTTAGGTAAAAAGGCCTCGAATGCTAGTCTTCTACATGGAAGTCCAGATATAATTGCAGCGTTTACAAAAGCAGCTGCTCCTGGAATAGTTGTTACCGAAACTCCAGCACTTATGCACATTCTAACGAGTTCTTCACCTGGATCTGAAATTCCCGGAGTTCCTGCATCAGTAATAAGAGCTACATTTTTTCCATTCTGCATTGCTCTCACTAATTCCTGACCTTTTTCTATCTTATTGAATTCATGATATGAGGTCATCTCTGTTTTGATATCAAAATGATTCAAAAGTTTTATAGAATTTCTAGTATCCTCTGCAGCGATTAAATCTGCTTCTTTTAAAGTTCTAATTGCTCTCATGCTCATATCTTCAAGATTTCCAATAGGTGTAGCAACTAAACTTAATTTTCCTGATTCGGACATTTACAAGCTCCTAATCTCTATATATCGAAATGATTTCATCAGTATATACATTTTTATCTTTATAAACCACAAGCGGTTTTTCAATAGTAAGTCTACTATTACCGCCCTTTACACCCTCAACTAAAACCATATTAGGTTCCCTATCTTTATAAGGATGTACTAATCTCATTCTTTTTGGTTCAATTTTGTTTTTACGCATCTCGTAAAAAAGGTCCACCAATCGAAATGGCCTATGCACAAAATAACATCTTCCGTTCATCTTTAGAAGTCTAGAAGTCTGATAGACTATGTCCTCCAAAGTACATAAGGCTTCATGCCTTGCAATATATTTTGCGTCTGAAGGATTCTTGATACCATGATTTTCAATCATATATGGAGGATTACATGTAACTACATTAAAAGAAGATGCCCCGAATATCTTCGAGGCATCTTTTACATCTCCAGTCACGATTTTAACTCTATCCTCTATTTCATTCATCCTTATAGATCGATCCGCCATTTCAGCGATATCTTCTTGTATTTCTAGTCCACGAATTGATTTTGCCTGTGTTTTTGCATATAAAAGAATTGGAAGAATTCCATTTCCCGTACATAAATCTATCAAATCTTCATTCTTCTTTGCCTTTGCAAAACTGGACAAAAGTACTGCATCCATACCAAAGCAAAACTTGCTTGGATTCTGGATTATATACAAATCATCCCTATCCACAGAATCGATTCGTTCACCTTCTTTTTTCCATTTGGATAAATCCATAAACTTAAAATCCCAATCGATTACTTATTCTTATTTTTATTATCAAAATTTTTACGGTTATTAGATTTCTTATTATTCTTCTTTCCATTGAATTTCTTCTTTGAAAAGTTCTTCTTCTCACCGTTTGTATTTTTCTTTTTATCGAAGTTTTTCTTCTTAGGTTTGAAATCACTTCTATGCTTACGAGGGCCGTTCTTGTATTCCTTTTCAGCCTCTTTCAATTCTTCCTGAAATTCTGAAGCATTAATTTCGTCTTTATATTCTTCTTTTATAGTATCTTCTAAAGTTTTAGACGGTTTTGTTTCTTTTAAATTTCTGTTTTCTACTTCTTTAGTATCATTTGTATCTTTTGAATTCTTTTGCTCTTCATTATTAGAAGCCTTGTTATGTTTCACTTTCTTATGAACAGCAGGATCATATTTGAGTTCACTAGCATGATACTCTTTAACTTCACGAGAGTCTCCATTTTCAGAATATACCCTTACCTTTTCACGAAGGATATCTACACTCTGAACCTCTCCAGTCTTTCCATCCGGAGTCTCAACTTCATCACCCCTACGAGGAAGTCTCTTATTCAACTCCTCATAAGCTTCTTCTTCATTTTTAAGACAACACATAAGTCGTCCACAAAGACCAGAAATCTTTGTTGGATTCAATGACATGTTCTGCTCTTTTGCCATTTTAATAGAAACTGGAGCAAATCCATTTAAGAATGTTGCACAACACAATTCTCTTCCGCAGATACCAATTCCGCCGACAATCTTTGTCTCATCACGAACACCAATCTGTCTAAGCTCAATTCTAGTATGGAATGTAGCGGCAAGGTCTTTTACCAAAGCTCTAAAATCAACTCTACCATCCGCAAGGAAATAGAATGTAAGTTTTTTCTTGTCAAAAGTATACTGAGCCTCTACAAGCTTCATTTCCAATTCATGTTCATGAATCTTCTTATAACAAATCTTATAAGCTTCATCTTCTTCCTTCAAATTCTGTCTATTCTTTTCAATATCATCATTTGAAGCCATTCGAAGAATTTTAAATCCATCCGGATTAGCCTTCTTTTCATCCATTTCTTTTGGAAGGGTTCTTACGATACCCATCTCCACACCATGCTGAGTTTCAGCGATGACTTTATCATTAATATGAACAAAAACATTATTTTTTGCTAGGAAAAGAACCTTCCCCGCATTTCTAAAGTGAACTCCAACTAGTTCAGCCATTCTGTATGTACTCCTTTACTTTTATAAGCAAAATGCTCAAAACCTGTTCTGCACTAACATTGCTGTTTAATTTGTTTTCAGCATCATTTAATTCTTCAAAAACCTTCTCTATCCCTCTATAGGAAGTTTTTGACATTTCCTGTATTAATCTAAGATCTGAAACATATATCAAATACGATTCATCTCTCGTCGCCTTATATAATAACACATCACGGAACCAAACCCTAAACATGTTAAGCAGCTTTGTTGTATCTTTTTTTGCTTTTACAAATTCTTTTACTTTTCCGACGATTTCAAATGTCTGTAATCTAGGAATTGAATTTACTAATGAAACGAATTCTTTTCGTTCCTCTTTAAACTCTTCTGAAGCGACTAAAGACTTCGCTAATCCAACATTTCCCTGTGCAAATGCTGCTGCCTCTTTGGCTATAAAGTCAGGAACCTGATATATCCTCATCAGATATTCCATGATTTTTTTATCATCAACTGGCTTCAACGTGATCTTAATACATCTGGATAAAATAGTCGGAAGCAGTTTATTCATATTATTGGTTAAAAGGAAAATTATTGCATATTCAGAAGGCTCTTCTATTGTTTTCAAAAGAGCATTCTGTGCTTGAACGTTCATCTTATCAGCATCAGGCACTATATATACTTTACGTTTTGCACTATATGGTTTTTCTATAATTGTATTTACAAGCTGTGTTCTGATTTCATCAACTGATAAAACATCTCTTTTTTCGTGTTGAACATATATTACATCTGGATGATTGTGATTAATTATTTTGTGACAGGATGTGCATTCATTACACGGCTCTTCACCTTCGTTTTCACATAAAAGAGCACAAGAAACAGTCTCGGAAAGCATCATCTTTCCGCTACCCTCTTCGCCATTAATTATATAGGCATGTACTAATTTATTTTTAGAAATTGCATTTTTGAAATAATCTTTTATCTCGTCCTGCCCGAGAATTTCACTAAATCTTAAGCTCATTTCCTACCCTATCTCTAGCCAGAGATATCGAGTAGTAATCCTCTTATATCTCCGATTTTTCCAAGTATTGCCAAATGATCCTTCTCGTCTTTCATAAGTTCTCCAGCCAAATCGTCTAGGTTCTTATCAACGAGTTTAACCATTCCATACACTCTATGTCTTCCTCTTCTGTCGAGGAAATTCTCACGTGAAAATTTGTGAGATCTATTTACAACCTCATTCATGAAATCTTTGACCAAAGCCCTATAATGCTTCATATCCTTGATATCCATATGCTCAGAAATTTTCTTACCCTGCTCATCAATCTGATTCATAAGGTTTGTTAGCTTCTCTTCCAATTCCTTATCATCGATTTTACTTGCCAAGGTAAATTTAAATTTATCGTCCTGCTTCTCAGCGACTTCCTTCTGAGGTTCTAATTTTGAAACCATCTGGGCTTCATTAATTCTCATATCCATACCGATACCTCTATGCTTCTATAAAATCCAGCACATTTTTTACAGTCTCTTTGAAAACAGCATTGTCAAATCTATTCTCGATTTTCAACTCTCTAAGTCTCTCTTCAGAGAAATCATTAGTATCAGCTATAAATCTGCGACACATCTCGACATATTTAGGTTTCTTCTCTTTCTGCTCTCTTCTCAAAGCGCGGAATAACCTTTCGCCATCTTCTACTTCTATATATATCGGAATAATTTCGCAGTCTGTACAGTTTTTCTTCAAACTCTCATAAGTGTCGAGAGTTCCAATCATAATATGAGGGCTATCTTCTTCCCAATATTCATCATCTACTGTAAAATAGCTCCACAATCCCATGGCAGTATTATAGTTTCTAATTTCCAAAACCTTACCCTCTGCCATTAGCCTATCTCTTTCAGCTTCACTCACGAAAAAATACTGCTTTCCGTTTTTCTCATTCTCACGAATAGGTCTTGTTGTATAGCTAATAACTGGTTTTAAACCTATATGATTATTGCGAAGTACCTCTCTATATATTGAATCCTTGCCTGATGAGCTCTTACCCATCATCAAATAAACTCTTTTCATCAATTCTCCTGCAAGACATAAATATATCCGGATGTCACACCCTCAACTTCATGTCCATCAGCTATATTATTTTTTATATATTCTATCATATCTTTGTCGATTTGTTCTCCCGGAAGCAAATCTGCTACGCCAGGTGGATACACACAAACCTCATTATATGAAATCAATCCTTCGGCCTTATCTAAAAGGACCTTTCTTCTCTTTGCATCTTTTGCTTCAGAAATTTCCATAACCTTCAATGGAATCTCGCTTAGGTTCATTACTTTCTTATCTTTAAAGGGAAAAAATTTCCCACCCAAAAGTTTTCCATCTATATCTTTTAATGCCTTAAACAATCTATTTAGACACTCTTTGTCATCCATAATAGACGTCATTGCTAAAGCATATTGTCCCTGCGCCATTTCAAGTTCCAAATGATAATCATTTCGAAGCATTACAAGAAGATCTTCTCCACTAAAACCATCAATTTTTGAAAGAATAACAATCTTAGATTCTTCCATATCATCATATTTTAAAATCTTAAGGTTATTTAACACCTCTGTTTTTTCCCTAAAATCTAAAATATTATTTTTTAAGTTTCTAAAGCTCTCTCTATTCTCGTTCACATATGTCACGCACTTGTCTATTCCTGACATAAGTATATAGGACGGTGATGAACTCTGAAAAATTCTTATTGCATCCTTAAGTTCATCCAAATCAACTAGACTTTCCTTCTTATATAAGAGAGCTGCAGTCTGTGTAAATGAAGGAAGTGTTTTATGTAAGCTGACTGCCACAGCATCTGCGCCCAAATTTACAGGATTTTCGGGAAATTCATCTGTTATTCCCAAATGAGCTCCATGAGCAGCATCTACTAAAAGCTTCACTCCATATTTATGACACACCTCACTAATTCTTTTTATATCAGAACAAATTCCCTCATAAGTCGGTGATGTCATTACAAAACTATCATATCTTTTTCTTTTTAATATTTCTTCTAACTTATCAGGATCTATAGCTTTTTGAATTCCATATTCATCGACCTCAGGAATTATATAATCACTAGATAAATTCTTTAATTCGACTGCATGAATTACACTCTTATGACTATTTCTTGCAACAAGAATATTTCCATTCCTTCTATTTGCTGCATAAATCATACTTAAATTAGCACATGTAGATCCATTTACTAACATAAAAGCATGATCACATCCATATAAAGATGCTAATCTATCTTCAATATCTTTTATCAAACCTCTAGGATGAGCTAAATTATCAAAACCACCTATCTCAGTAATATCTATAGAATATGGATCTATAAATTCCAGAGATTTTCTTTTATGACCGGGCATATGAAAAGGATAATAATCACTCTCATAAAGCCCAACCAATTCACTATATAAAGTCTTATTTTTGTTTTCAGACATTATTTATTTCCAATCTTGTATATTTATGCCAAGAAACGACCTAATTCCGGCATCCATGAATCTAAGAAAACCACATCATCTATACACGCCTTTTCCAAAGGCTCAATAAATTTCATAATCTTATCATGGACAAAAGTCCACTCAAGACTATCATATCTATTTACTCTTAGATAGGCTTTCCACTTTTTTCGCAAAAAATAATTATTACTATACTTCTTAAAAGTGTCTATTCTGTTTTTTAGCTTTTCATTTGAATAACCAGATAACTCCATCTTGGTCTGAAATGTTTTATAGAGTTTAAGTCCATCGAGAGGTTCTTTTAAAAGCAAAGTATATATTTCATCATATACTTCCATATCATTCATAAGTTCCAATTTATCCAAAATCGGAATAATCAAATCACAAGCGCGTGATTCTGGCTGGTACAATGATATTTCAATCGGTTTATCCTTATTTAGAATATCTTCTATTTCCTTTGTATCGGGATATATAACACCTTCTTCTACATTAGTTTTATCAATAATAAAAGTTTCATGAGCCTTCCCGACTGACAAAACTATTTCTGTTTCCTTTGGCGTTATCTTTAAACCTTCAAGAATTAGACTTGTTTTCAAAAATTCATCATTCAAACTTTGCAGCAAATCTACCTCTGTTTGATTTTCAATAAAGACACTAATTCTCGAATCTCTTTTTGAATTATAAATCCCCTCACAAATCTTAGGCTCTTGTTTAAAATAAACTCTCATATTTGTCTTTTTCAAAGCCTTTATGATTTCGCATTTCATATAGTAGAAAAGTAGATTTGGAAAGGGAATATGCCTCTCATCAGATATTTTCTTTATATCTTTTACTAATTCACTCATCTTAATCTAACCAGATTCCTATCATATCATGAACTTTACGACGAACTTTTCTCTTTTCTGCATATTCCATTAGAAGTCCCATATCTTTATTTTCATCATCTACAAAGGAAAAAATTGCTCTTCTAAAATCTTTACGATCCATCTTATCCTGGTATTTCAAAATATCACAAATAAGTCTTTCCTTCTTATAGATATGAATAGTGTTTCCTGCTAATTCTATTTCATCAACACCATCTTTAAGAGTATTCTCTTCCGTATAAAATGGTGTTACCCAAGGATATTCTAAATTAAATCTTCCCTTTGAAGTGTTTTTATCTATAGCAATTCTCCAGATTTTAGGTCGATGCTTTAAATAACCATATTCATACAATGCACTTTCCATTGTTAGAACACCATCAGGAAACAATGCAGCTACAAGTCTTTCTTCTGTAATGCATTTATCATCCGTATAATATCCGGATTTTACTTTCCTGAGTCTACCTTCATTTACAAATCTCTGAAGTCTTCTATAATCAATTCCCAATTCTTTTGCATCTTTGGTTCTAAATAAACCACCATTTTCACGGATTCTATTCTGAATCTGTTCAAATTGATACTCTCTCTTTTCTTCACGATACATTGGAATGTCCATAAACACCTCATTATACGGTTTAATTTACCACTTTTTACATTTATAAGTGGGGATTTACCCCTTTTATCATTATAAATTAACTGATTATTTTATTCAATCCGCTTGTCTTTTTATACTTTCAAATTTATCATTATTAATGGAGGTAACCTTATGGCTGAAAACACTAAACCTTTAAAGAAAAATCCATCTCGCAAGTCCTGTGAGAAAATCATTGAAAGAATTCTTATGACAGAAATCCTCGAAAAGGGACGAAATCAGCAATTTAAAAACGCGGCCGATTTTATGCCATTTTTTGAATCTCTCTATCCAGCTTCACCTAGTCTTAGTAAGCAGGTTCAAAGAGCAATTCATCAGATGGGTTTACCAAAGGATCGAAATGGATATTTTATAATCAATAAAACAGAAGCTCAATTAGAAGAAGATCAGGAAATTTCTCATATGCTTTCTCGAGGTAATGCTTCTCTTTCTTCACTTGAAACAGAAACTGTTTTTTTAAAACTTACATCAGATACTATAGATTATCTTTTTGACTTGATTCATTCCAGCGAATCGTTTAAAGGATTGTATATTACAATGTTAAAAACATCTGATGGTATACTTTTTTTAACCGACTCAAAGGCCAGATTAAACGTACTCATTGAAAGCCTCATAGAAGGTTAGTTAAATTAACAGAATATTTTATCCGATACGCGTAAATTGTGTATCGGATTCATTTTTGTCCATATTTAAAATAAGGACAAAAAAAAATAGCAGAACTGGTCTTTTCCAGTTCTACTATTTTAACTTTATTGTCTATTTCTTTCTTCTGCGTCTTTTTCTACGTCTTCTTTTTAAATTGTTTTTCTTCTGAATTACATAAAGTCCAACTACAACTGCAGCACCTACAATTACAATTATCCAAAAGACTGTTTTGAATACCTTTACTCTTTTTGCTCTTGCAGCTTTTGCTTCCTTTTCAGCTTTAATTCTCGCCTGTTCTCTCTTAAGTTCTGGCTTATTTAAAATATTAGTTGTTCCAAGAACTTCATCACCATTCTTTAAAGTTAGTATACCAACCTTAGCTGATCCCTGAAGTCTCTTTACTTTCTTAATATCATAACTAACCTTACTTGTATCTGTATTATTTGGAAGTGTTACATATCCACTCTCCAATGATAAGTCCTTTAAGTTCTTTCCTTTATATAACTTTTTAATCTTCTTATTTGATTTTAGATTAATTATTCCATCTGCAGAAAAATGCTTGTAATTATTAAAACCATATTCGAACATTGCTGTTGTATCTTTATATTTAGAATATGAAACTGTATCTTTAAGTACTACAGCAACAAGTCTCATTCCATCTTTTTCTGCGTAAGTTACAAGCGTATTTTTTGCTATATCTGTATATCCTGTCTTTCCACCCTTACAGTATTTATATAAATACTTGCTCGTTCTATATGGATGATACATATCATGCTGATTTAAAAGATATGTTGGTTCTGGATGAATATTTGTTGGCTTAATAGTATACTTCTTAGTTCCAATAATCTTTCTAAATTCTGGATTCTGATAAGCCTTTGCAGCAATCAATGCCATATCTCTTGCTGATACATAATGATTCTCATCAGTTAAACCATTTGAGCAAACGAAATGTGAATTAGTGCATCCAAGTTCTTTTGCTCTTTTATTCATCATTTCTACGAAATTATCAATACTACCGCCGATATGTTCAGCAATTGCATCTGCGCATTCATTTGCTGAAACAAGCATCATAGCGTACATACAATCTTTTAGGGACATTTTTTCCCCAACATCACGTGCTATATGTGCTGAAGCTGAGCTTTCATTCTTTCCAACTGCCTGCTGGGAAAAAGTAACTTCCTCGTCTAGTTTTCCGTTTTCAAGTGCAATTAGTGCAGTAAGTATTTTAGTTATACTTGCCGGATGTTGCTGGACATCTGCATTCTTTTCATAAAGTACTGTTCCTGTATCTATATCCATAACTATAGCTGATTCAGCTAAAATCTCATCCGTCATAGCCGGTTTTATAATTGTATTTTCCGTTGCATTTACTGTCTGACCCATAAATCCTACGCACATAGAAGCTGTAACTATGGTAGTTATAAATTTCTTAAATAATTTCAATTTAAACACCTTTTCTCTGTTTTTTATTATCGTTTTCTAGTAAAATATGAATTTGCATAGGAGGTATTAAATTTGAGATTACGTCATATCCCAGAAGCCGACGAGGCTATTTTAACACACAAACTATCTGTACAGAATCCAGAGAACAATAAAGGTAACTGGTCTTCTGTATTTAAAAACGCTAATCCTATTCGTATTGAAATCGGAATGGGAAAGGGCAAATTCTTAACTAGACTTGCTACTTTAAATAAAGATATTAATTATGTCGGCATGGAACGCTATTCAAGCGTATTATACCGTGCTCTTCAAAAGATGGATTCTCTTGACGAACCATTAGATAATATCATATTTATATGTGAAGATGCAAAAAACCTTGCAGACTTCTTCGAACAAGGTGAAATCGATAGAATCTATCTAAATTTTTCTGATCCTTGGCCAAAAGATAGGCATGCAAAAAGAAGACTTACTTCACCAGTTTTCCTCGATGTGTATTCTAAGCTTTTAAGCAGCGGACATACTATCGAATTCAAAACTGATAATAGATTACTATTTGATTATTCTGTTGAAACTATCAAAGAATATCCTGATTTTGACATTACTGAAATCACATATGATCTTCATAATGATGCAAAAATGAATATTGGAAATGTAATGACTGAATATGAAGAGAAATTTTCTTCTCAGGGAAATCCAATTTTTAAACTCATAGCCAAAAGGAAATAATAAAAAGCGACTCTAATCTATAAAGATTAGAGTCGTTTATTTATTTAAGCAATTTTATAAAACTTTCCGCAGATAAAGGTCTTGAGAAATAATAGCCCTGCTCATAATAGGTTCCCATCTTTTCTACATTTTCTTTCATCTCTTCAGTTTCTATACCTTCGCATAAAACCTTAAATCCATTCTCGCTAATCATATTTATCAGATACGGAAGCATCTGATCCTCTTTATTAAAATACGACCAAACTAAAGACTTATCAATTTTTATTACATCAAAAGGTAATTTTATGATTGATGACAAATTAGAATATCCTGTACCATAATCATCCAAACTAAAGGTTGATCCTTTTCTAATTAAATTATGCATCAATATATTAAGCTCATCTAAATCTACAATCGCTGTTTCAGTGATTTCAAAATGTATTTTTGACATATCTACATTATATTCATCACAAATAGCAATCAAATCATCACTTAAACTTAAATGCAAACACTGTATTGGTGAAAGATTTACGTTTATATATTCAAGTCCAAGCTTATCAATATCATTTTCACTTATAAATTTACAAACCTTCCTAAATATCTGTTCTCCGAGCTTTAGAATTGTTCCATCTTCTTCTGCTAATGGAATGAATCTATCTGGTTCTACTATTCCTAAACTTTTATCTTGAATTCTTGCAAGAGCCTCAGCTCCTTTTATTCTTTTTTCCTTAGCATCATATATAGGCTGAAAATATGCTTCTATATTTTCTTTTTCAATTGCATCATGAAGAGCTCTAATATATTCTCTTTCTTTTGCTCTTCTATCTACATCATTCTTATTTATACTTTGTAGTACCGTATCCTCAGACTTCTGAATTTCACCAATCTCTAACTTCAAAAGTTCAATCATTAGCGCTGTATCATCTACAATTGCTTCTTCTGGCAAAAATACAAATCTTGAATTTAAGTGAATAGACTCCTTACGATTTGAAGTTAAATACCATTCTTTTTCAAATCTATTCTCTACTTTTCTCTTTACCTTAATTTTGTCTGTTCTTTCTGTCATTAACATGACGTATCTACCATTTGATATGTAGAAGCAAAAAACATTCTTTAAACTATTATTGAAAAAAACTCCTATCTGATGAAGTAAAAATCTTGTTTTTGTATCACCATATATTGACTTAATGTTTTTGTAATTTGCTATACCTACGCCTAAAATTGAAAATTTTCTATTTTCATAAATCAGTTCTTTTAAAAATCGTTCTAAGCTATCCTGATTATACACTCCAGCTCTACTATCAAAATCATACTCAGGATTCTGCATAGACATGAATATAACACCTATTCCAATTGAGAAGCATATATTCACTAAAAGATAATAAGGTAAGATATAAGTTTGAACAAATACTCCTGTCAGTGAAATAAACGTAAAAAAGTATAAACTGAATTTTTCTTTTCGAGAAATCTTTTTTCCTTTAAATGTTATAACAAACAATGCCGCAAACATATGGTAAAAAAGGAACGGTGTAATTATATAGTAAAACCCTCTAGTTCTTGCAAAACCATTGATTCCATCCATTGTAAAGAATATTTCTGTCCACGGATTAGTAATCAATAAAAACATCAAGAAATACAGTGGAAAGTTTATATACTTCCATTTACTAAAAACTCTTCCTTCTCTTTCATATGCAACAACCCTGGCATACAAGTCAAACAAATGAAATAGCAAAAAGAGCAACATATAATAAACTATATTTGACCCCATCGTTAACCATTTTGGATATTTCCAATAATAGGTAGAAACATAACTTGCTAATAGATCTATAACAATCAACCCAAGATTAGTTACTAGAAGTAAATGATAAATCATATTTCCTAGCACTGGAATATATCTTTGTAGTCTAAAGAAGAATAAGAAAATAATTACAAGTATTAGGGCCGATATTTCTAACTGTGGATTCCAAAGCATTCTAAATTCCTCTTTTAAATCTATTTTCGTCTACGCCTTGATTTTATCATAATTTATAAAAAAAGATACAAAAAAAAGCCCCAACTCCACGGTAAACGTAAAACTGAGACCTTCGTATGCGCGATCAGGGGTTCGAACCCTGGACACCCTGATTAAGAGTCAGGTGCTCTGCCAGCTGAGCTAATCGCGCTTATTTATTTGTTTTGCTCTCTCAAGCACGTTCTCTATTATACGCAGGTTATTAAAAAAATGCAAGTACTTTTTTATAATTTTTTTAAATTTTTTTTAGTGGGAGAATTTGCAAGGTAAATGCAACACCCACGTTGCATTTACTTTGACAAAATTCTAGGAGCTATAAACGTTGCAATAAATTTGAAAGGAAAAATATATGCAAAATCTTACAAAAGCAGAAAAAGAACTTCAAAAGAAAGGGTTCATATTAACGCATACGGAATATATCAAAATTGACTCTGAAACATCTTTACCTGTTATTACTTACTCAAGATATTTAGATGATGAACATATTCAATGCGATATGACAATAACATTCAACACATCCCAAGATAGTATTGATTTTAGTTCATCTTATGGAACAGTTTTTATTGAACCAGATCTTTTACCTGCTATTCAATTAAGAGCAAATGAATTGTTTAGTGTCTAAAAACGTTATTTTTATTTGGATATAAAGTACCAATTTCATTTGCAATTTGTTCAAAATGAAACTCTCTTAATGTATTATATTTCGCTAAATTTTCTAATATTGTAGGAATGTCAGTTTTAAATTTTGTAACGATAGACATAAAACCTAAATATTGATATTCATTTGGTTTTAAATGAATATATTTTTTGTTTGCTACGCTTTGTAATATCTTAAATATTTGTGTTCCAGGAGTTAAACTCTCTTGATAATATATTATAAAGAGTTGAATTGCATTATATAACTGTTTGCGAATAGGATTCCACGTTTTATTTAAGTTTCTGTTAGCAATAGCATTATGATCGTTATCGTGTTCAAAATTTTCATCATTTCCTTCAAAGGGGTTCATTGAGCGAGGCATAGGTTCACCGATGATTGAACATAAATGCCTTGCTGCTCCAGAACCGCATGTAATTATTCTTTTTTCTTTAGTAATTTTGTGTTCGCATGAAAATTGATAAAATTTATCTCTTATTATGCGATTATTGGCATCGCTTCTTACAGTACGATTATTAAATAATACAATACAATCATCTGCGTGAACTATATACTCTTCGCAGATTCTTTCTCTTAATTCTTCTGTGGTACAGTTTAAATGAGCTATTGACATTTCTTATATCTCCTTTTGGTTTAATAATAAATTTAACATATATACCACATATTCTGGTGGTTTTCTTACTCCTTGTTCCCAGTGTTGCAAGGTCCCCACAGGTATGTGGTATTTCTTTGCAAATTGGGATTGCGATAATCCCGTTTTTAATCTTATCTCTTTTATATTCATATTTAACCTCTTTTTATTCCTTGGTATACTATATATCATTGGGATATAGTTACATAAAGGAGAAGAATAATGACTACATTTAAGCATCTAACTCATGAGCAACGTGTATTGATAGAAGATAGATTAAATAAGCATATATCTATCCGTAAAATAGCAGCTGAATTAGAAAAATCTCCTTCAACTATTTTAAGAGAAATAGCTAATAAGAAGATTATAATTTACAGTAGTAAGAACCATTGTATTCATAGACGATATTGCGATATTCAACATCTTTGTAATGATTTAAACTGCAATAACAAATGTTCTAAATGCATTCAGTTATGTTCGAATTACTGCTCAAAATATGAAAAAGCCATTTGTCCTAAATTATCAAAAAGTCCTTATATCTGTAATGGTTGTAAAAATTATCATTTTTGCGAGTATGATAAATTTATTTACAGTTCTGTAGATGCATATAAGCAATACAAGACTACCTTATCTGATAGTCGTTCTGGATTTGATATATCAGAAGAAGAACTTATATACATCAATGAGCTAGTAACACCTCTTATACGCAATGGGCAGTCACCATATCATATAATTACAAGTAATAAAGATAAAATACATATCAGCGAGACAACATTAAGAAGAATGATCGATAAATGTGTCTTAGATGCTAGAAATATTGACTTACGAGAGCAGGTCAAACGAAAACCTCGTAATAAACAACCAATAGTAAGACTATCAACATCAAAAATTGGACATTTTTATTGTGATTACCTGGATTATATTTCCAAAAATGATGCTAATGTTACTGAAATGGATTGTGTAGAAGGATTAAAGAATGAGGGAGCCACTCTATTAACTCTTACTCTTAAAAACTTATCCTTCCAACTTGCTTTTATCATGAATAAACATGATTCATCTTCAGTTATTGAAACCTTAGATAAAATTGAAACTGCTCTTGGCTTTGATTTATTTCATGCAGTATTTGGTGTAATTTTAACTGATAATGGTGCGGAATTTGCAGACATTGAACGAATGGAACGTTCATGTCTTACAAATAAAAAAAGATGCATTATATTCTTCTGCGAGCCTAATCGTTCAGATCAGAAAGGTACTTGTGAAAATCATCACCGAATGATTAGATATATCCTTCCTAAAGGCTCGTCTTTTGAGCATTTATACCAATCAGATGTAAATCTTATTATGAATCACATTAATAGCTATAAACGTAAGGCACTCTATGGCAGAAGTGCCTTTAATTTAGCTAAAATGGTTCTACCAGAAGATTTCTTCATTCTTCTTGGTTTAGAAGAAATACCTTCAGACCAAATTATATTATCTCCAAAACTTCTTCAATCAAAGTAAATGCAACACTTATTTATTATATGTTGCGTTTACTCTAAAATATAGTATTTATCAATGTTCTTTGTATTATATATTAAATATAAAAATTATTGTTATCCAGATAGTTAATGCAACAGTAGTGTTGCATTAACTATACAAATTTAAGAAATTTTTTTTAGTAACTTAACTTTCCTGCAAAATAACTCTCATTTAAGAAAAAAGAGGCAACAACCCATTCCTAACTTCGAACGAATCATTACCTCTTATATTATAACTTATAAAATTAATTATAAGTTAGAAAACAGTTTTTCAATTTCTTCAGGTGACAAAACCTTATTAGGATCAGATGTATCCAACCCAGGTAAAGGATCAGCTTCTGGCTCTTCTGCAGGCGCTATCTCCTCTGTAACTTCAGGTTCTGCGTCCATCACAGGTTCAG
>JAIKZI010000065.1 GCA_024682375.1 Lachnospiraceae bacterium
AGAATGCTTTACGGGAGATATTCCAACATTCGTTAAAACAGATAGCGACAGAAAAACTGAAGATGAGCTGCTTGGCGAGTGGGTGAAGAGCCTTCCTGAAGAAGTGTCAAAGTCTATGGCGGAACTATATGATGAAATGGAGAAACAGGAAACTCTTGAGGCGAAGCTGTATAAAGCTCTTGATAAACTCGAGGCTCTTATTCAACATAATGAATCACCTATAGACACCTGGTCTGAGAATGAATATGAATTAAATAAGACTTATGCATTTAATGTGGTTGATCATTCTGAATGGTTGCAGGAACTTAGGCAGGAAATTCTTAAAGATACACTTGAAAAAATAGAGATGGAAAAGCCGGATAGTAAGGAACTGCTTGATAATATAGAGAAGATTCATTCGACTGAAATGGGTATAGAGAGAATAAAGAAAAATCTAAGACTCGATGAGGTGGATGTTATTGAATGGTGCAAGGAAAAGATAAATGATCCAAATGCTGTTATAGAAAGACAAGGGAAAAACTGGTATGTTAGAATCGATGGCTGCGAGATTACTGTAAATGCGAAGAGTTATACGATAATAACGGCTCATAGAGGTAAGTAATTATGATAAAAGTGCTATCGTTGGTAGAGAATATGAAATCAGGAAACTTAATGAGCTTTATGATAGTAAAGATGCAGAGCTCGTTGCACTGTATGGTAGAAGAAGGGTTGGGAAAACTTTTCTTATAGATGAAGTGTTTGAAGATAGAATATGTTTCAGACATTCAGGTTTATCTCCTGCAGATGATGAAGCAGAGAAAGCAGAAGGTAAAAGAAACAGCAAAATGAAAGAACAGCTCGAGCATTTTCACAGATCATTGATCGAGTATGGCTCTAAAGCTGAAAAAGCCCCTAAATCCTGGCTTGAAGCTTTTTATATGTTGGAGGATCTGCTTGCAGAAAAATATGATAAATCTAGAAGAATATTAGTGTTTATTGATGAAATACAGTGGCTTGATACTCCTCGAGCCAAGTTTATGACAGGATTTGAAGCATTTTGGAATGGATGGGCTTGTCATAGAAAAAATGTAATGGTTGTAGTTTGTGGAAGTTCCAGCTCTTGGATTCTTGATAATATGATTAATAACAATGGGGGATTATATGGAAGAGTAACTTACGAGATGAAATTACATCCATTTTCGCTATATGAGTGCGAGACGTTTTTTGAATCCAGGTCCGTGAATATGTCACGGTATGATATTGTTCAGGCATATATGATGGTTGGTGGAATACCGTATTATCTGAAGCATTTCGAGAAGAATTTGAGCCTGCCACAGAATATCGATAAAATCTTTTTTGCAAAGAATTCTGTTCTAAAAGATGAATATAATAGGTTGTTTTCTTCATTATTTACTAATTCGGAAATCATGAAGTCCATTACTTACGCTTTAAGTACTAAAAGGAGGGGATTGTCTCGAAAAGAACTAACAGACTATGTTGGTATTACAGATGGTGGAGATTTATCAAAGCAGCTAAAGGCTTTAATTAATGGAGATTTTATTACAGAGTATTGTTCTTTTGGAAATGAAAAAGAAACATTGTATAAGCTGACCGATCCGTTTTGTAACTTTTATCTTGAGTTTATGAAAAAAACGAAGAGTGCAGGAAAGAAAAATTGGATCAATATTGAAAAGTCACCACAAGTCAGAACATGGAAGGGATATGCCTTTGAAAATGTTTGCTGGAATCATATAGATCAGATTAAGGCAGCGTTAGGTATTAGCGGGGTTGTTACCACAGAAACATTATGGTCCAAAAGAGGTTCGGAAGATACAAATGGAACACAGATTGATCTTATTATTGTAAGAAACGATAATGTAGTAAATATGTGTGAAATAAAGTTCTACAGTGATGAATTTGATGTAGATAAAGAGTATCACCTTGTTTTAGATAGAAGGAAAAGACTTCTTCAAGAGATGATTCCGAGAAAAGCGGCGGTACATAGTACACTTATTACTACCTTCGGGATTAAACGGAGTGGATATTTTGGAGACTTTGTCAGTGTTATTTCAATGGACGATTTATTCTGTATACTTAAATAATTCTGTATAACCCCAAATTCTGCCTGTCATTGGAGAAAGTGATTTGAAACGAGGATAGAAGTATATTACAGGGCTCATTCAATTTCGCTGGATATAGCACTCCGTAACTTTGATTTTACATTTGTTGGTGATCAGTGGGAGGAAAAATAAATATGCAAATAGAATATAGGCAAGCTGCTATAGAAGATGCAGAGGTATTGATAAATATTTATAATGCTGCATATTATGATGATTATTTAAAATATGGTTATTGTCCGGGATATGGAATCACAAAAGAAGGGATGGAAGAGTCTATAAGAGTATTTAACAAATATATCATTATGTGTGATAACATGCCAGTTGGTTGTGTTTCCAGTAAACAAATGGAAACAGGAGTATATGAGGTTGGCAACTTGTGCATCATTCCGGAGTATCAGGGTAAAGGAATAGGAACTCGGGCAATTCAGTTTTTGAAGACCAATCTTGAAGATTGGAAGATACTTACTTTAGTAACACCATTAGACAAGAAACAAAATGTGAAGTTTTATACTGAAAAATGTGGATTTCGTATAGACTCAA
>JAIKZI010000066.1 GCA_024682375.1 Lachnospiraceae bacterium
TTTGTAGGATCCTTCTTTACCATATTCGCATATCGAATAATGTAAAGAACTACGATTAAAGTTCCAAGAACTAGACCTACAAGTCTAAAATTCATTCCTTCTGTAAAGCTGATTCCTGCTGCATTAGATGCAATAACTGTACAGAATGGGTTAACAGTTGAGAACATAGTACCAATTGCAGAACCCATATAGATAGCAGCGATACCAACCATAGCATCATATCCTGCTGCCAGAAATATCGGAATTACAATCGGGTAAAAAGCAATCGTCTCCTCTGCCATACCAAATGTTGTTCCACCTAGAGAAATCAGAAATGTAACAAAGATAATAAGTATATACTCATGTCCCTTTGTCGCTCTAGATAGTGCTGCAATACCGGACTTAATTGCTCCAGTATAATTGATTACACCGACTACACCACCAATCATAAATACGAATAGGATGATATCGATACAATCCTGAATACCAGCAACAGGTGCCAATACTACTTCTTTAGGACCCTGAGGATTAGCCTTAACCTTTTCGTAAGTACCTGGAATTGCGATAGGCTTATTGATACTTCCATCAGTGAACTTTGTAACACTATTCTTGATGCCAAGTTTATCAAGTGTCTTCTGTGTAGCATCAAGTTCTTTTGTACTGCCGTCAGGCTTTGTCTCTACGAATACATTGTTTTCTGCATTGTACTCGAGTTTTGCATAAGAACCTGCGTCAATAAAGTGGGTCAATACTGCTGCCAAGATAAGAACGATGAACAGAACAGTAAAGGCTGTCGGGAAAGACAGCTTTTTCTTTTTTTCCATAATTTCTTCCCCCATAAGCTAAATGTGTGAGTTATTCAAGAAAATTATACCACTTGTTAATCAATTCACCGTTGCAATAAATTCATCTTAAAGTTGTCCTATTTTCATTTTTATTTTATATTTATAAATCTTTTAAAAAATATATCCCAAACCTTTGAAACTTTCAGCTTGTTTTTCATCCTCAAATTTCACTGTAAGGATTCCCTGATTAATAGAAATATTCTTTCCCAAAATTTTTATATGCCTCTGCGAAACGTAATGTGTCCATTTTGTATTTCTATTTGCAATCTGCTTCCCATTGCTATAAACACACAAAATATTTTCCCCCGGATAATCTACTATATCGGAAAAAAGAACTATTCCATTGCCATCTGATAAAAAGCCCTTTCTACCATTTCCTAAAATTGGCTTTTCAATTTCTATACTATATTTAAGACCATCCTTCTTAAATCTATTTACCCGTATCCAAAAAGCTTTTTCAAAATATTGAGTTTCTATATTCTTTGGTTTTTCTTTTTTCTGAATTGGACTTGGATCATTTAAAATCTCCGAATCCACTACTTCTTCTACAGCTCTTGCAAATATCTCATATCCTTCATCATTAGGATGAGTTCCATCGCAAACCAATGCATCATAACCTCTCAAATCTTCCTGAAATGGCTGTATCGTATCTACTACTGGAATCCTATAATAGTTTGCAATTTTTAAAATGCTATTCATCTTGTTCGTGTATTCTTTTTGAGAATGCTCTTGAATTGATATAATTGAGCAAAGAGGATATTGCGTAAGTATCTTTCGAATCAATGCCTCGTAGTAAATCTCGAAGTCAGTTTCCTCATCGTTATGACCGAAACAGATAAATACAAGGTCATATTTAATATCTTTATCTATCTGAAGCAAACGTACAAAACCCGCAAAAGCTGATTCACCTCCCAACGAAACATTTGTCATCATCACTTCTGCACCATACTTTTCTTCAATATGATCTTTTAAAAGAGCTGGCCAGGCCTTCGAATCATCCGAAGCGCCATAACCAACACCTATAGAATCCCCTACGATAAGAATATTTACTTTCTCACCGTTTCTTATTTTTTTGAATGCACTTATTTTTTCCATGAAAAAAGCCCCTTTTATTAATCTATTATCTATCTAGTTAAACTTCCCTTTACTATTTTTCTAAGAATCGTTTCAAATCTTCTAAAGTCTTTTCTGCTTCTTTTCTTCCCTCCTGGTAAACTCTCTCAAGTTCTTTTGGATCACTCTCTGTTCTAGAGATACCTAGTGCCTTCGATGGTCTGATAACAAAAGATGTACCCTCTATTTCTCTCTTCTTTATCTCTTCCATCTGGTGATTATACATATCAGGTCTCTTCGCAAGAGCCTCAGCTACTTTAGGATATTTTCTAAGTGCTACTTTTAAAAGAGCTACACTTTTACCCTTCTTCTTTCTGTATCCTTCAGGCTGAGTCAAAATGATGAGGTTTCGATTATAACCTAGATCCTCCATATGTTTAAAAGGAACTGAATCAGTAATTCCACCATCTAAAAGCGTATATCCACTTACTTTAACCGGCTTAGATACTATTGGCATTGATGCAGAAGCTTGCATCCATTTAATATCTGTCCCCTTGCCTTTCATACATTTATGATATACACATTTTCCTGTAACCACGTTAGTAGCACCAATATAAAACTCGAGAGGATTCTTTTCAAAAGTTTTTTGATCAAACGGATCCAACTTTTCAGGAATCTCATGGTAACAAAAGTCAGCACCATATAAATCACCTGTCTTCATCAAAGAACTGAAACTGCAGAATCTAGGATCCTTACTATATTTTTTGTTATATCTAATTGCTCTTCCAATCTGTTTTGATTTGAAATTACAACCAAAAGCTGCACCGGCCGAGATTCCAGCCGCCCCATCAAAATCAATATTATTTTCCATAAGGACATCTATAACACCACACGTAAACATTCCACGCATAGCTCCGCCCTCCATGATAAGGCCTCTCTTTATCTTCTTTTCTGTATTTGTACTAGTCATTAAAATCACCCCTGTTACTATAAAACAGTCTACACCCTTACAATCTTCACTACCGTCTCCACATGCACCGTATTCGGGAACTGATCCACAGGAGTGACTTCACAAATCTTATAGCCACCCTCACAAATCAACTTTAAATCACGAGCAAGAGTTGACGGATTACAACTTACATAAACAATCCTTTTAGGTGCCATCTTATGCATAGTCTCAATGCACTTAGAATCTAAGCCCTTACGAGGAGGATCTACACAGATCACATCAGGATGGATACTCTTCGAATCAGCATTCTCCTCTGCTGCCTTACGATAAAACTCAGGCAAAACCTCCTCAGCCTTACCAACAAAAAATTCTGTGTTATCAATTCCATTCAACTTAGCATTTTTACGTGCATCTAAAACAGCAGGCTCAACTATCTCAATTCCATAAACCTTCTTAGCTTTCTTAGCTAAAAATAGAGAAATCGAACCAATTCCACAATACAAATCCCAAACAGTCTCTTCACCTGTCAAATTCGCATACTCAAGAGCCTTATTATAAAGCTTCTCTGTCTGATATGGGTTTACCTGGAAAAAAGACTGCGCACTTATCGAAAACTTGATATCACCGATCTGATCCTCAATAGTATCTTTTCCATAGATAACTCTAGTCTTTCGACCTAAAATGACATTATCTTTTCTAGTATTTGTATTTACTGAAATAGAAGCTATCTTTGGAAGTTCCTCTATCAATCTGGAAACTAACTCATCCTCAAAGTTTCTATTCAAAACTTCTATGCTCTCGCCATTTACGATAAAGCAAACCATAATCTCGCCGCTCTTATATCCGTAACGAATCAAGATATGACGAACCAAACCCTTGCCGGTTACTTCATCGTATGGAGGAATATTTTTTTCCTGCATAAAATCAGAAACGACTTTTGTAATTATGGAATTATCTTCACTTCCGAGCATGCAATCATCAATTGGCACAATTCTATGACTATGATTTGCATAAAATCCAGTGATAACTTTTCCATCACGATTCATGCCAACAGGATACTGCGCCTTATTTCTATAACGAATCGGCTTATCCATTCCGATAATCGGCTTCATAACACCATCGACAAAACCTTCCTCGAAACCTCCAAGCCTAATTAAGTCCGAACGAACCTTAGCAGCTTTCCACTCAAGCTGCTTCTCGTAACTAAGCTCCTGAATCTGGCATCCACCGCACTGCTTCGCAATAGGGCAAAAAGGCTTCACTCTATCACAGGATGGCTCATCTACAGAAATCACTCTTGCAAAACCATGTGTCTTCTTAAGCTTTGTAATTCCTGCCGTTATAGTATCGCCTTTTATAGCTCCAGGCACGAAAAAGGCCATTCCTTCGTAATGGCCTATTCCTTCACCGTTCACTCCGATGTCTTCGATATAAAGTTTAATTACATCATTCTTTTCCATAAATTAAATATCCTCTGAGCTTGTCGCTCTGAAGTTTGTCTCAAGGAATCTGTTGTATCCCATCCAACCCTTTGAATCAGGTGTACTGTTTTCAAGAGCTTCTCTAAATGTCTCCATCTTTGCATCCATATTATCAGCATGTGAAAGCGCTACTGCTTCGATAAGAGCTGGTACCTTTGGTGAACCAAACTCAAGCTGACCATGATGAGCTAGGATACAATGGATAAGCTCGTTCTTCTTCTTTTCCGGAAAATCAGGAATATTCTTTATCTTATCGCGAACCATTCCTGCACCGAGCACAATATGACCGAGAAGCTGGCCCTCGTCTGTATAGATGTTTTCAGGGAACTCTGAAAGCTCGTCTACCTTTCCAATATCATGACAAATTGCTGCTGTCACAAGAAGGTCACGATCTAACATGCTTCCGTAGTGACGAGCAAAATGATTGCAAAGTGATGCAACCGAAAGTGTGTGCTCTAAAAGTCCACCACTGAATCCATGATGAACAGACTTGGCAGCTGAATGAGCCTTAAAAGTCTTTATAAACTCCTGATCCTCTACAAAAAAGCTCTGAAGAAGCTTCTTCATATATGGCTTCTCGATAGAATCGATAAGCGCGAGCAAATTATTATACATCTTATCTATATCGAAACGACTTACTGGAACATAATCTGCCGGATTATAAGTTCCTTCATCAGCCTTCTTAATCTTGTAAATCTTGAACTGCAAAGTTCCATTATATAAAGTAACATCACCAGAACATACAACGAAATCCAAGTCATTTACTTCAAAAATTCCCGGATCTGATGGTGACCAAACCTTTCCATCAAGCTTACCTGTCTTATCACAAAGCTCAATTGAAAGATAATCCTTTCCAGCCTTTGTCGTCTGGTTTACAACTTTCTTGCAAAGGAATACATTATCTGCTAAACGCATTCCATCATTCATTTCATTAATGAACATTAATATCTCCGTTCTAATTATATCTAAAACTATTTCTAGCCCATTTTCTCAATGTTCACATTATAAATTCAATCAAACATTCTATGCAACCTTATCTTTCATTATTAAGGAAAAAATAATATCCATTTATGTTATAATCATTTAGTTAATTTAAACAGTTTTAACATATATAAGGAAAGTTATGAACAAAAAAGTTTATCACACTCTTGAATTTGACAAAATTGTAGAAAGACTCTGTGATTTGGCTTCAAGCGACAAGGGAAAATCCTATTGTTCACTTCTCGCTCCTATCACAGATATTGAAAAAATAAAAGTTCGCCAAACTGAAACAGCAGATGCTCTTGCTCGTGTAATAAGAGATGGAAATATTTCTTTCTCAGGAGCTAAAGACATAAACGTTTTTAAAAAGCGTCTTGAAATCGGTGGAACCCTCAATATGGCTGAGTTTTTAACCATTGGAGGGCTTCTTTCTGCTGCTCATACTGCGATTAGTTATAATGAATCCTCTAAAGAAAGCGACAGAAAAGATACTCTGACTGATTATTTTAATTCTCTTTCTTCCTGCGATTCACTTCGAAAAGAAATTCAAAGAACTATTCTTTCTGAAGATGAAATTTCTGATGATGCTACTCCAGAACTTCGAAGTATTCGACGCAAAATCGGTGGCTTTTCAGACAAAATTCGTTCTGAAATGACACGTCTTCTAGCTGGAAAGGCCCGTGATTTTCTTCAGGATTCTGTAATAACTGAACGTGACGGCCGCTACTGTCTTCCAGTAAAAGCTGAGTTTAAATCACAAGTTCCAGGTATCGTCCACGATCAGAGTTCCAGTGGTCAAACGCTCTTCATCGAGCCAATCTCAGTAGTGAAGATGGACAACGAACTTAAAGAACTTTTTGCCGAAGAGAAAAAAGAAATCAACCGTTACCTTGCTTCACTTTCAGCTCAGGCACAAGAACACCTTTCAGAGCTAGAAATCGACTTCAAGGTTCTATCCGAACTCGATTTCATCTTTGCAAAGGCTTATCTTGCGGAAAAAATGAATGCCATCAAGCCTGAACTTAACACAGACGGTCGTATTAATCTTCGAAAGGCAAGACACCCGCTCCTCTCTCAGGACAAGGTTGTCCCTATCGATGTAAATTTAGGAATAGATTTCAACCAGCTAATCATCACAGGACCTAATACTGGTGGTAAAACAGTTACTCTAAAAACAGTTGGTCTTCTTACTCTTATGGCTCAGGCTGGTCTTCATATTCCAGCTGGCGACAGAAGTGAAATGTCCGTATTCCACAACGTTTACGCTGATATCGGAGATGAACAGAGTATCGAACAATCGTTATCAACATTCTCAGGTCATATGACAAACGTTGTTAACATTCTTCGTTCTGTTGAACAGAGTGGAAAGGATTCACTCGTACTTTTCGACGAGCTTTGTGCTGGTACTGATCCTACAGAAGGAAGCGCTCTTGCTACATCAATTCTTGATGAATTACACCGCGAGGAAATTAGAGTTCTTGCCACAACTCACTATAGTGAATTGAAGATTTATGCGCTTTCAACTCCAGGAGTAGAAAATGCTTCTTGTGAATTCTCCGTAGAGACCTTAAGTCCTACTTACCGTCTCCTCATCGGAATTCCTGGAAAGAGTAACGCTTTCGCTATTTCAAGAAAACTCGGTCTTTCCGATGCAATCATAGAAGATGCAAAAGAACTCATCTCTAAGGAAGATCAATCTTTTGAAGATATGATTTCTGATCTTGAGGAAAAAAGACTTTCCATCGAACGCACTGAGTCAAAAATCAAGCGTGATAATGAGGAAATAAAAGCCCTAAAGGCTGAAATTGAAAAGCAGAAGAAAGAACTTAACGACAAGAAAGCCCACCTCATCGAGGAGGCTCATAAAGATGCAGCTCGCATCCTAAAAGAAGCTAAAGACGAGGCAGATTCAACAATCAAATCCATGAGAAAACTAAAGGCCCAAAACCCTGACCTCTCAGAAATGGAATCACTTCGTACCGGCCTTTCAAAGAAGTTAAACCAGGCTCAATCCAAATCTTCTATGAAGATCAAAAAAGCAAAAAGCACAGGCACAGTAAAGGCCGACCAGCTCCACATCGGTGATATGGTAAGAGTTCTTTCTCTAAACCTATCCGGAACCATCCACTCTCTTCCAAACAAAAAGGGTGAACTTACAGTCCAGATGGGTATCATGCAGTCAAAAGTAAACATTAATGATATCGAACTCATGCAGGAAGATGACACTGCTAAGAAATTCAGAGAGAAAAAAAGAAAGACAGCAACTCACACCTTCTCAGGTGGTTCTGCAATGTCTATCTCTCCAGAGCTAAAGCTTCTGGGCCTCACAGTTGATGAAGCTATCTCGAAGCTTGACAAGTACATAGACGACGCTTACATCTCGCACCTTAAATCAGTACGTATCGTCCACGGCAAAGGCACAGGAGCCCTCAGAAACGCCGTACAGGACTATCTCAACACAAATGCTTATGTGAAGTCATATGATAAGGCTGCATATGGCGAAGGTGATGATGGTGTTACAGTGGTTAAATTGTTCTAGTCCTTCTACATTATTTATACAAAAAATATATAGATTTTATAACATATAAATTCAGCAAAAAAGGATTGAATTAAGGCTTCGGTCGTAGAGTTTCTAATTTATCACGAATCTCTTTTTTTAACGCGAGAGCGAATAACTCGCTTCGCTCAAACATATCCGCTCTCGCTAAAAAGTAATTCGTGATAAATAAAAATCTCTACCTCCCTGCAGAAAAATTCAATCCTTTTTTGCTGTCTTTACATGTTCATATAATCTAAATATATTCAACATAAATATATCTTCCAAAAACAAACTTACTATTTCCGCAACACTCCTACACCACCCTCCACCAATACTCATTAAATCAAAAAATTTCTCGCAGTATCAAAAAAGCACTCTGCATTTTTGCAGGGTGCTTTGGGATTTTTTTGTATGTAATTGTATATTTTTCTCTATGACTATTTTTAGCGGAGTGAGCTAGAGATTCAATAGAATATTTTTGTTTTTTAGCAATGATGAATATGTCTGAGCGAAGCGAGTTGTTCATCATTGCGTAAAAAAACTTAAAATATGATATTAGAATCTCTGTGAACGTAGAGTTTTAGTCATAGAGAAAAATATACACCTACATACTATAAAAATAAAAAAAGCACCCTGCAAAAATGCAGAGTGCTTTAAAAATGCTTGAAAAAGTAAAATTAGATGAGCTCAAGAAGTACTTCGAGTGCTCCGTCACCTTTTCTCTGGCCAATCTTTACAATTCTTGTGTAACCACCGTTACGGCCAACGTACTTAGGTGCTACTTCTTCAAAGATGTAGTTAGGTACGTTAAGTGACTTTCTCTTCTTCTGAGAAACAACTTCAGATACAGGGTAAAGAACCTTGAGCATCTGACGACGTGCATGAAGTCTTGAAGGCTGATCCTTCTTGATTGTCTTATCAACTGTATCGTATACAGTTACCTTCTTGCCGTCTTTAACTTCTTTAACTCTCTTACCGTCAGCGTCTTTACGAGCGACTTTAGCCTGAACAGTAACTTCGTCAAAGTTGTTCATCTCTTTAACAGCTGAAGCGATGATTCCTTCAGCGATCTTTCTTACTTCCTTAGCCTTAGCTTCAGTTGTAACGATCTTTCCGTTAACGAGAAGTGATGTAACCTGTCCTCTAAGAAGAGCTTTTCTCTGTGAAGAAGTTCTTCCAAGTTTTCTATATTTTGCCATTTTTTACTCCTTATCTAATGGTATACCAATTGATGCCTTTAGGACTTATTCAATTGGCATATAGTTCCATTTAGAGATTCAAAGTCATGTGCCTAGACCGGACTTATCATGACCTCTTTAATATTACTTATTAATCTTCAGTGATACGAAGCTTAAGGTTAAGCTCTTCGAGCTTGTTAAGTACTTCATCAAGAGACTTCTTACCAAGGTTACGAACCTTCATCATCTCATCTGGAGTCTTATTGCAAAGCTCTTCCACTGTATTAATTCCTGCTCTCTTCAAGCAGTTGAATGAACGAACTGAAAGTTCAAGTTCATCGATTGTCATAGACATTGTAGCATGTGTATTATCTGTCTCCTGTGGAGCGATAACTGATGCTTCTTTAGCAGCTTCTGTAAGGTTAACGAAGAGGCTTAAGTGCTCTGACATAACCTTAGCAGCAAGACTTACTGCTTCGTCTGGTGCGATAGCTCCGTTTGTGAAAACGTCGAGTGTAAGCTTATCGTAATCTGTCTGCTGACCAACACGAGTATTTTCAACCTTAAGGTTTACTCTGTCGATTGGTGTGTAGATAGAATCGATAGCAATAACACCGATAGGAGTGTCATCAGACTTGTTCTTATCTGCTGAAATGTATCCACGACCATCTGTAATAGTCATATCGATGAAAAGCTTGCTTTCTTTGCCACCGTTAAGGTGTGCAATTACGAGATCTTTGTTGATGATCTCAAGGTCATCGCTGAGCTGAATATCAGCTGCTGTTACGACGCCTTCGCCTTCGAAGTCGATATATGCCTTTTTAGGCTCACCATTACCGCTGTTATCACGGATAGCAAGTTCCTTGATATTAAGAACGATCTCTGTTACATCTTCCTTAACACCAGGGATAGAGCTGAACTCATGAAGTACGCCATCAATTTTGATCTGGCTTACTGCAGCTCCAGGCAGAGAAGAAAGCATGATTCTACGAAGAGAATTTCCGAGTGTAGTTCCGTAACCTCTTTCAAGAGGCTCAACTACAAAACGGCCATACTTCTTGTCTTCAGATATCTCGGCGATTTCAATGTTGGGTTTTTTGAAATCAAACACCACTGTACCTCCATCCTTTTACTGAATTCTTAGCAACTTTACTTATTACTTTGAATACAGCTCGACGATAAGCATCTCATTTACAGGAACGTCGATCTGGTCTCTTGAAGGAAGAACCTTAACTGTTCCTTTGAGGTTTTCGCTATCACATTCAAGCCATTCTGGTACTACTCTACCGTTTGTTGTTTCAAGAATGTCCTTGAATCTCTGAAGATCTTTCTTCTTTTCAGCAACTTCAATAACGTCACCGGCTTTAACCTGGTAAGATGGAATGTTTACAACCTTACCATTTACAAGAAACATCTTGTGGTCAACAACCTGACGAGCTTCTCTTCTTGTACGAGCGAAGCCAAGACGGAATACAACATTGTCGAGACGAGACTCGAGCATTGTCATCAGGTTATCACCTGTCATTCCCTTCATTCTTGTTGCTTTCTTATAATAGTTACGGAAAGGCTTCTCAAGCATTCCGTAGATGAATTTAGCCTTCTGCTTTTCTCTTAACTGAAGACCATATTCTGAAATTTTACGACGTGAGTTCCTCGGCTGTCTTTTAGACTTCTTATCTACTCCAAGATATACAGGATCAAGGCCGAGGGATCTGCATCTCTTAAGGACAGGTGTTCTGTTTACTGCCATATTTTATTCCCTCCTGATCAGACTCTTCTACGCTTTGGCGGACGACATCCGTTATGTGGTACTGGTGTTACATCCTGAATACTTGTAACCTGAATACCATTTGCTGCGAGCGCTCTAATAGCTGCTTCTCTACCTGAACCAGGTCCCTTTACCATAACATCTACAGACTTCAGACCTGTTGGTGCTGCAGCCTTTGCCGCTGTCTCAGCCGCCATCTGTGCGGCGTACGGAGTAGATTTCCTTGAACCCTTAAAGCCTAGTCCACCAGCTGATGCCCATGAAAGAGCATTTCCGTTAGCATCTGTAAGTGTAACAATAGTATTGTTAAAAGATGCCTGAATATGTGCCTGGCCATGTTCAACGTTTTTCTTGACACGCTTTTTTGTGACCTTATTTGTTTTAGCCATAATAAAAAACTAACCTACTTTCTTGAATTTTACCGAAAACGAAAATTAATTATTTCTTCTTGTTTGCGATTGTCTTACGTGGGCCTTTTCTAGTACGAGCATTAGTCTTAGTCTTCTGACCACGTACTGGAAGTCCCTTTCTGTGACGAATTCCGCGGTAGCATCCGATCTCAGTGAGACGCTTAATGTTCATAATAACTTCTCTTCTAAGATCACCTTCTACTAGGATGCCGCTCTCATCAAGAGCATTACCGATCTTCTTAACTTCATCATCTGTTAGATCCTTTACTCTTGTGTCAGGATTTACTCCTGCAGCTTCAAGAATCTTTACAGCACTAGTTTTTCCAATGCCGTAGATATAAGTCAATCCGATCTCGATTCGTTTTTCTCTCGGCAAATCCACACCTGCAATTCGAGCCATGTGTATCTTTTCCTCCAATTTTTTAAACAATTACAATCTGAGCCCATCATTTGGTATGTGAAATGATAGACTCGGTCTATAAAATCAGAAAGACATTACGTCCTTCTGCAGCCGCTAATTTTAAGTATTTGAGAGACAATTAGCCCTGTCTCTGCTTATGCTTGGGATTTTCACAGATGATTCTGATTTTCCCTTTTCTCTTAATTACCTTGCACTTTTCGCACATAGGCTTAACGGAAGATCTTACTTTCACGGGATGTACCTCCTCTCCTGATCTCACTTTTCAAGCATATTCTAAAAACGTTTTTAAAAAAGGCTGCAACCCACCTCTTAAAAAACGTTCGTTACAAATTATATCTACAGTTAGATGAATTGTCAATATTTATTTATCTCTCCATACAATTCGACCTTTTGTCAGATCATATGGTGACATTTCAATAGTAACCTTGTCTCCTGGAAGGATTCTAATGTAGTTCATTCTTAGCTTACCGCTGATATGAGCTAAAATCTCAAGTCCATTTTCAAGTTTTACCTGAAACATAGCATTTGGAAGTTTCTCAAGGACTGTTCCTTCTACTTCAATAGTATCTGCTTTTGACAAAACTATTCCTCCTGTAAATTTACTTATCTAAGATCTTAGTAATAAGATCAAATTCTTCATCGATTGCATTTTTTCCGCTGACAGAATCTAAAACTCCAAGATTTCTATAATAATCTACGAGTGGCTCTGTCTGCTCATGATAAACTGAAAGTCTTTTAAGAACTACTTCTGGTTTATCATCTTCTCTCTGTACGAGTGTCTCGCCATCATCATCACAAATTCCATCAGTCTTAGGCTTAAGTGATGGTGTAACTGTATGATAAATTCTCTTGCACTTAGGACAAGATCTTCTACCAGACATTCTTTCAACGATATCCTCGTCACTTATTTCAAGATTGATAACGTGATCAACCTTTTCATCAGTCTTTGAAAGTTCTTTTGTAAGAGCTTCTGCCTGAGGGATTGTTCTTGGGAATCCATCAAGGATGAATCCTTCTTTACAATCTGCTTTACGAATTCTGTCTGCGACAAGATCACAAGTGAGTTCATCAGGAACTAATGCTCCTTCATCCATGAACGCTTTTGCTTTCTTACCGAGCTCTGTCTGATTCTTGATATTCTCTCTAAAGATATCTCCTGTTGAGATATGAGGAATATTGTAATGAGCAGAAAGTCTGGATGCCATAGTACCTTTTCCAGCACCAGGTGCACCTAACATAACAATCTTCATAGGTTCTCCATTTCTATTCACTTAGGAATCCCTTGTAATTTCTAACTAACATTTGTGACTCAACCTGCTGTAGTGTTTCAATAACAACACCTACAATGATAATGATTGAAGTTCCACCAAATGAAACATTTGCTTTGAATAATCCATTAAGAACTATTGGAAGCATTGAAACAATTGAAAGACCGACTGCACCAATCAAAATAATATAATTTAGAATTGATGTAAGGTAATCGCTTGTTGGCTTACCAGGTCTAATACCTGATATGAATCCACCAGATTTCTTCATATTATCTGCAATCTCAAGTGGGTTAAATGTTATTGATGTATAGAAATATGCAAAAGCTATAATCAGAACTAAATAAAGTACTGCGCCTAATGTATATATCCAATTTGTTTTGTTGAACCAATTTGATTCAGACATACATCTTAGTACTGTTGCCCAAAATCCTGTACCCTGTCCAACTCCAAGGAATGAACAAATGATAACAGGTGTCTGCATAAGAGACTGAGCGAAGATAACTGGCATAACACCACCAGTATTAACTTTAAGAGGAATATGTGTACTCTGTCCTCCATAAGTTCTCTTGCCTCTAAGCATTTTTGAGTACTGAACAGGGATCTTTCTTTCAGCTCCCTGAAGAACTACTACCATAAGTACAATTGCAATGATAACTGCTGCAATGATAACACCAGCTAAAATTCCATTTGCAACTCTCTGGCCCTTGATAAACTGATTAAACAGAGTAGTCAAGTCTTCTGGTACTCTAGAAATGATATTTACAATAAGTACGATAGAAATACCGTTTCCAATACCATTTTCAGTAATTCTCTCACCAATCCACATAAGGATTGTTGAACCAGCTGTAAGTACTGCAATGAGTGTTATAACGCTCATTGGACCATAATTTTCTAAATAGCCGCTTCTTCCGAATCCGATAGCCATAGCTCCTGATTCAAGAAGTGAAAGACCAACTGTTACAAAACGAGTGATCTTTGTCATAAAACGACGTCCCTGCTCCCCATCTCTTGATATCTCTTCCAGCTTAGGAAAAGCGATCGTGAGAAGCTGAATAATAATCGAAGAAGTAATATATGGCGTAATATTCAGCGCAAAAATACTCATTCGTTCAAGCGAACCGCCGGTGATCGCATCGAAAAAATTCATGGATTCACCAGCGTTGCCGAACAAGCTGTCAAATACGCCTTCGCTTACTCCCGGAGCGGGAATCTGAGAACCAAGTCTAATAACAAAAAGCATTAGAAATGTGAAGAATATTCTATTTCTCAGATCTTTGATTTTAAAAGCATTGCGAAGGGTTTTAAGCATATTAGATCACCTCGCAGCTTCCACCTGCCGCTTCAATCTTTTCCTTAGCTGATGAGCTGAAAGCTGCTGCTTTAACAACAAGCTTCTTTGTAAGCTCACCGTTACCAAGAATTTTAATACCGTCTCTAGAATTCTTAACGATTCCAGTATTCTTAAGAAGCTCTGCATCAATTACAGTTCCGTTGTCAAATCTGTCGAGAACAGAAACATTAATTGTTACGATTTCCTTAGTATTACGGTTTGTAAATCCTCTCTTAGGGATTCGACGGAAAAGTGGCATCTGTCCACCTTCGAATCCTGGTCTAGGCGCACCTGAACGTGCTTTCTGACCTTTATGTCCTTTACCGGCTGTCTTTCCGTTTCCTGAACCATGACCGCGGCCTCTTCTGAAGTTGTCGCTCTGCACGCTTCCCTTAGCCGGAGATAGATTAGATAAATCCATTTTAATACCTCCTATATTCCAGTATTAAGCATCGACTTCTTCAACAGTTACCATATGGCGAACGTTCTGAATCATTCCTCTAGTAGCCTTGTTGTCTGGAAGAACAACTGTTGAATTAATCTTATGAAGTCCGAGTGCCTCTACGGTCTTTACGTTTCTTGGAACCTGTCCGATTTTAGACTTCACTAATGTAATTTTTAAACTTTTAGCCATGATATCCTCCTTAACCAAGAACTTCTTCTACGCTCTTACCGCGAAGACGAGCTACTTCTTCAGGGGACTTAAGCTCTGAAAGAGCCTTAATTGTTGCAAGAACAACGTTCTGCTTGTTTGAAGAACCAAGTGACTTAGTACGGATATTCTGGATACCTGCAAGATCACATACGGCACGAGCAGGACCACCAGCGATTACACCAGTACCTTCTGGAGCCTTCTTAAGAAGAACAGATGCACCTGTGTGCTTACCAATGATGTCATGAGTAATGCTGTGTGCTTCGTTCATCTTAACTTCTACCATGTTCTTGATGGCATCTTCTTTACCCTTACGGATAGCGTCTGGGATCTCAGCTGACTTACCAAGACCAGCACCTACGTGTCCGTTACGGTCTCCAACTACAACGAGGGCTGCGAAACGCATGTTACGTCCACCCTTAACTACCTTCGTTACTCTTTTGATTGCTACTACCTGGTCATCTAATTCCATCTGACCGAGGTCGATATTTGTATTCTTCATTTATCGTGTTCCTCCTTAGAATTCAAGACCAGCTTCTCTAGCAGCGTCTGCAAGAGCTGCTACTTTACCTTTATAAATGTAGCCGCCACGGTCGAATACAACTTCTTTAATACCTTTTTCGATTGCCTTCTTAGCAATTGCTGTACCAAGAGCCTTAGCTGCTGCTACGTCGTTTGTGTGCTCGAGATCACCCTTCAGATCTTTATCAAGAGTTGAAGCAGCAACTAAAGTGTTGCCAGCTTCATCATCGATAACCTGTACATACATATTCTTATTGCTTCTGAATACGCAGAGACGCGGTCTGTCAGGGGTGCCTACGAGATGATTTCTTAATCTTCTGTGCTTTTTCTCGCGAACTAAAGATCTAGATTTCTTATTGATCATATCTTCTCACTCCTTCAATTATTTCTTACCGGTCTTGCCTGCAAGACGGCGAACATGTTCTGTAGAATACTTAATACCTTTACCCTTGTATGGTTCAGGTTTTCTCTTCTCGCGGATATTAGCCGCATACTGTCCGACCTTTTCCTTGTCAATTCCGGAAACAATGATGTTATTACCTTCGACTTTTGATTCAATTCCTTCTGGATCTTCCATCTCTACTGGATGTGAATATCCAAGGTGAAGTGTCAACTTCTTACCAGACTTTTCAGCACGATATCCGACACCATTGATTTCAAGAGTCTTAGTATATCCCTCAGCTACGCCTGTTACCATATTCTGAATCAGAGATCTAGTAAGGCCGTGAAGTGATTTATTTTTCTTTAAATCATTTGGTCTCTCAACGATAACTTCTTCGCCTTCTTTCTTGATAGTCATCTCAGCTGGGAGAACTCTATCAAGAGTACCTTTAGGACCTTTTACAGTCACATGATTATTTTCTGCAATATCTACAGTTACACCTGCAGGGATTGCGATTGGCATTCTTCCTATACGTGACATGCCCGTACCTCCATTTGTATGTCCGACCTAAATGATCGGTTTATACTTTTTTCCTATTAATATTACGTATACGTTCTCTTACCAAACGTATGCAAGAACTTCTCCACCAACACCAAGCTTACGAGCTTCTTTGTCAGTGATTACGCCCTTGTTTGTTGAAAGGATAGCAACTCCAAGTCCACCAAGAACTCTAGGTACGTTGTCCTTTCCAGCGTATACACGAAGACCTGGTTTAGAGATCTTCTTAATACCTGAAATAATCTGATCTTTCTTAGCACCTGAGTACTTAAGAGTTACACGGATTGATTTGAACTGTCCGTCTTCTACGATCTCATATTTCTCTACATATCCCTCGTCAACAAGAATATCGGCGATGGAAATCTTCATCTTTGATACAGGAATATCTACTGTATCATGCTTTGCAGTATTTGCATTACGGATTCTCGTAAGCATATCTGCGATTGGATCACTTATATTCATGATTTTTTGTCCTCCTACAAAAAGCTTACCAGGAAGCCTTCTTTACTCCAGGGATCTCACCCTTATACGCAAGTTCACGGAAACATACTCTGCAGATTCCGTATTTCTTTAGTACAGAATGAGGACGACCGCAGATCTTACAGCGTGTATATTCTCTTGTAGAGAATTTCTGCTTTCTTGCCTGCTTAACTTTCATTGATTTCTTAGCCATGTTTTCCTCCTGAAATTACTTAGCGAAAGGCATTCCGAAGAATCTTAACAATTCTCTAGCTTCCTCATCTGTCTTTGCTGTTGTAACAACAATGATATCCATTCCACGGATCTTATCAACCTTATCGTACTCGATTTCTGGGAAGATGATCTGCTCTTTGATACCAAGTGCATAGTTTCCTCTACCATCGAATGAATCAGCGTTGACACCTCTAAAGTCACGTACACGTGGAAGTGCAAGATTTACGAGACGATCAAGGAAATCGTACATACGCTCACCACGAAGTGTAACCTTACATCCGATACCCTGTCCTTCTCTGATCTTGAAGTTCGCTACTGAATTCTTAGCCTTAGTAACAACTGGCTTCTGTCCTGCGATAGTTGTCATGTCTGCTACTGCAGCATCAAGAATCTTTGCATTTTCCTTAGCTTCACCAACACCCATGTTGATAACGATCTTCTCAAGCTTAGGAATTTCCATTTCATTCTTATATCCGAACTTATCCATCATCTGCTTTGTGATGTTGTTCAAATATTCATCTTTAAGTCTACTCAAAGTAATAGTCCTCCTTTCCGTAAATATTAGTCGATCTTCTCGCCAGTAATCTTAGCGATACGAACTTTTTTACCGTCTTCAACCTTGAAGCCAACTCTTGTTGTCTTGCCGTCTACAAGAAGCATTACGTTAGAAAGGTCGATAGGAGCTTCCTGCTCAACGATTCCACCGTTCTGGTTAGCCATGCTTGGCTTTGTGTGCTTCTTGATCATGTGAACGCCTTCAACAACTACACGGTTGTTCTTACGATCAACGGAAAGGACTTTTCCTTCATTATTCTTATCAGCACCAGCGATAACACGTACTGTATCGCCAACTTTGATTTTTGTTGTCATCCTGCTACCTCCTACAATACTTCAGGAGCAAGAGAAACAATCTTCATAAACTTCTTGTCACGAAGTTCTCTTGCAACTGGTCCAAAGATACGTGTTCCTGTTGGAGTATTGTCATCTTTAATGATAACGGCTGCGTTCTCATCGAATTTGATGTAGCTTCCGTCTTTACGGCGTACGCCTCTCTTTGTACGAACGACAACGGCCTTTACAACATCACCCTTCTTTACAACTCCGCCGGGTGTTGCCTCTTTTACAGTAGCACGTACAACGTCGCCGATGTTTGCATATCTCCTTGTGGAGCCGCCTGTAACACGGATTACGAGAAGCTCTCGCGCACCAGTATTATCAGCTACAGTTAATCTGCTTTCCTGCTGTACCATTTCAAGCCTCCTTAATCCTTATTTAGCTCTTTCAATAACTGAAACAAGTCTCCATCTCTTATCTCTAGAAAGTGGTCTTGTTTCCATAACACGAACTGTGTCACCCTTATGTGCTTCATTATTCTCGTCATGTGCTTTTAGCTTGTAAGCCTTCTTGACGATCTTGTTATATAGAGGATGGCGTTCGTTAGTGTTAACAGTCACAACGATAGTTTTATCCATCTTGTCAGATGTGACAATTCCTACACGTGTTTTTCTAAGATTTCTCTCTTCCACGTCTGTTCTCCTTTCGTGATCCTATTACCTAGCCATTCTCTTCTCTGTAATGAGTGTCTGAATACGGGCAATATTCTTTCTAACTTCCTTGATTCTACCTGTATTTTCAAGCTGATTAGTTGCATTCTGGAATCTAAGGTTAAAAAGTTCCTTCTTTGCATCTACAAGCTCAGCAGAAAGTTCTTCTACAGACTTTGTACGTAAGTCCTGTACATAATCCTTAGTTTTCATTTGCTTCACCGCCTTCCAATCCTTCGCGGGCAACAATCTTGCAAGCGCAAGGAAGTTTATGAGATGCCAAACGAAGAGCTTCTCTAGCTACATCTTCAGGTACTCCTGCGATTTCAAAAAGTACACGACCAGGCTTAACAACTGCTACCCAGTAATCTACAGGTCCTTTTCCTTTACCCATTCGAGTACCAGCTGGCTGGCTTGTAATAGGCTTATCTGGGAAAATACGGATCCAAACTTTACCGCCACGCTTAATGTGACGAGTCATAGCTACACGGGCTGCTTCGATCTGTGTTGACTTAATCCAACATGGATCAAGTGATACGATACCGAAATCACCATTTGCAATAGTATTTCCTTTAGAAATCTTACCTGCAAGACTTCCGCGGAACTGCTTTCTATGCTTTACTCTTTTAGGCATTAACATTGCGGTTTACTCCTTCCTTTTTATGTTTCTTTGGAAGAATCTCTCCCTTGTAGATCCAAACCTTAACGCCGACCTTACCGTATGTTGTATCTGCTTCTGCAAATCCATAATCGATGTCAGCACGAAGTGTCTGAAGTGGGATAGTACCTTCGTTATATGCTTCTTTTCTAGCCATATCAGCACCGCCAAGACGACCAGAGCAAGATACCTTGATACCCTGTACGAAGTTAGACTTCATTGATCTTGACATGCATGACTTCATAGCACGTCTGAAAGAAACACGATTTTCAAGCTGCTGAGCTACGTTCTCAGCTACAAGCTGTGCATCTTCATCAGGACGCTTAACTTCCTTGATGTCGATAACAAGCTTATTCTCAGTAAGTTTCTGAACTTCTGACTTAATCTTTTCGATTTCTGCACCGCCCTTACCGATAACGACACCAGGCTTTGCAGTATAAACGATAACCTTAACACGGTCTGAAGCACGCTCGATATCAATCTTTGAGATTCCTGCGTTGTAAAGCTTCTTCTTAAGGAATTTACGGATTTTCTGATCTTCGATTAGGTAATCAGCGAATTCCTTCTCAGCATACCATCTTGAACCCCAGTCCTTGATAACGCCGACTCTTAAACCATGAGGATTAACTTTCTGTCCCATTGTTTTCCTCCTTTTTACTTCTCATCAAGAACAACAGTGATATGGCTCATTCTCTTTTCGATTCTATAAGCTCTACCCTGGGCTCTTGGACGGATTCTCTTCATAGTCGGTCCTTTATTTGCGTAGCACTCAGCTACATAAAGGTTTTCTCTCTTCATACCATTGTTTGTTTCAGCATTAGCTGCTGCTGACTCAAGAAGCTTTCTAACTACGCTAGAAGCATATCTTGGGTTGTATGTTACGATTGCAATTGCAGATTCAAGATCCTTTCCTCTGATTGCATCAAGTACGAAGCAAGCTTTTGTAACAGACATTCTTGCGAAAGACAGTTTCGCAGAAGGTCTCTTATCTTTCTGTTCGTTTCTCTCACGCTTAATCTGGGTTCTATGTCCCTTAGCCATGATGAAACCTCCTTTCAACTAACGACCTATCTTCCGGTCTTTCTTGCGTCATTGTTACCATGATGTCCACGATATGTTCTTGTAAGAACAAACTCGCCGAGTTTGTGTCCAACCATATCTTCTGTAACATAAACAGGAACATGCTTTCTTCCGTCATGAACGGCGATTGTAAGTCCTACCATATTAGGGAAGATAGTTGAACGACGTGACCATGTCTTGATTACGGTCTTATCGTTTGAAGCAACTGCGGCTTCAACTTTCTTAAGCAGGCTTGCGTCTGCGAAAGGTCCTTTTTTCAATGAACGGGCCATAATTTACCTCCTTATTTGATTGCCTTACCGTCTCTTCTTCTGATGATAAGCTTATTGGACTGTTTCTTCTTCTTACGTGTCTTAAGTCCCATAGCTGGTTTACCCCAAGGAGTGCAAGGTCCTGGACGTCCAACTGGAGCCTTACCTTCACCACCACCGTGTGGATGGTCATTAGGGTTCATAACAGAACCACGTACTGTTGGGCGGATACCCATGTGACGTTTTCTTCCGGCTTTACCAATCTTAACAAGGTTATGGTCTGCGTTACCAAGACTACCGATTGTAGCACGGCATGTAAGCTTAACTCTTCTCATTTCTCCTGAAGGAAGACGAAGTGTTGCATAACCATTCTCTTTAGCCATGAGCTGAGCTGAACCACCAGCTGAACGAACGAGCTGTCCGCCTCTACCTGGATAAAGCTCAATGTTGTGGATCTCAGTACCTACTGGGATGTTCTCAAGTGGAAGGCAGTTACCAATACGGATTTCTGCGTCAGCACCGTTCATAACTGTCATACCGTCTGTAAGACCAGCAGGAGCAAGGATGTATGCCTTTGAACCATCAGCATAGTGAAGAAGTGCGATGTTTGCTGTACGGTTAGGATCGTATTCGATACCAGCAACCTTAGCAGGAACTCCATCCTTATTTCTCTTGAAATCGATAATTCTATATTTAACTCTGTTTCCGCCTCCACGATGACGAACAGTAATCTTACCCTGGTTGTTACGTCCTGAGTTCTTCTTCTTTGTAACAACGAGTGACTTCTCTGGAGTCTTCTTTGTGATCTCTGAGAAATCAGATCCGCTCATGTTTCTTCTGGAAGGTGTATATGGGTTATATGTCTTAATTCCCATTATTTTCTCCTTTCAAACCATTTGTTGTCGCACTTTGTTTTGTGCATAATTACTCAAGGATTAAAGACTCTGGAAAAGGTCGATATCCTTTGAGTCAGCTGTAAGCTTAACAATTGCTTTCTTACCAGCAGCTGTTCTACCTACAACCATTCCACGGCGCTTGTTCTTTCCAAGAACGTTCATTGTGTTAACGGAAGCAACCTTTACACCGTCGAACATCTTCTCAACAGCTTCCTTGATCATTGTCTTGTTAGCTTCTGGATGAACAAGGAATGTATATTTCTTATCTGCCATCAAAGACATTGAGTTCTCTGTGATAACAGGACGTATAACGACGTCATAATACTGAACGTTTGCCATTATGCGTATACCTCCTCAATCTTCTGTACAGCAGACTTTGTTGTAACGATAGTGTTGTACTTAAGAATATCGTAAACACTAAGTGTGTCTGCCATTGTAGTTCTAACATCAGCGATGTTTCTTGCTGAAAGTACTACGTTCTTGTCTTCGTTGTTCTCAAGAACAAGAAGAGCCTTGTTTACATTAAGAGCGTCGAGAACTGCCTTCATTTCCTTTGTCTTAATCTCTGAAAGTGAAAGATCATCGATAACGATGAATTTGTTCTCCTGAACTGTTGAAGTAAGAACTGACTTAAGAGCAAGTCTTCTTTCCTTCTTGTTCATCTTGATGCTGTAATCTCTTGGAACTGGAGCGAATACAACACCGCCGCCTGTCCACTGTGGAGCACGGATAGAACCCTGTCTAGCATGACCTGTTCCCTTCTGTCTCCAAGGCTTACGTCCACCACCACGTACTTCTGAACGTGTCTTAGCTTTCTGTGTGCCCTGACGCTTGTTAGCAAGCTGAGTCTTTACAGCTTTATGTACAAGGTTTTCATTAACTTCTACATTGAAAATAGCATCGCTAAGTTCAAGCTTGTCAACTTCTTTACCTTTCATATCAAATACTGATACTGTAGCCATATTTACGTTTCCTCCTTTCCTGATTCTTAAGCCTTAACTGACTCTCTGATAGTAACGAGAGATTTCTTTGGTCCTGGAACTGATCCACGGATCAGGAGAAGGTTCTTATCAGCGTCAACTCTTACTACTTCAAGGTTCTGAACTGTTGTCTTTGCAGTTCCCATATGTCCAGGCATACCCTTGCCCTTGAATACCTTGCTAGGTGTAGAACAAGAACCGTTAGAACCTGCATGACGATGGTATTTAGAACCGTGAGCCATAGGTCCTCTGTGCTGGTTGAATCTCTTGATTGCAGATTCGAATCCATGTCCCTTAGAAGTAGCTGTTGCGTCAACCTTATCGCCTACAGCGAAGATATCTGCCTTGATCTCGTCAGCTACGTTGTACTCTGAAGCGTTCTCAAACTTGAATTCTCTTACGAACTTCTTTGAAGATACGCCAGCCTTTTCGAAGTGTCCCTTCTCTGGCTTATTTGTACCGTGACGATGAGCAACAGATTTCTTACCCTGTGCGTCTCTTTCAACTACTTTGTCTTTGTTGTCCAGGAATCCGACCTGAACTGCCTCATAACCGTCGTTCTCAAGTGTCTTAACCTGAGTAACTACGTTAGGGCCTGCCTCAAGTACAGTAACTGGGATGAGTGTTCCATCCTCGTTGAAGACCTGAGTCATTCCAAGCTTCCTACATAGGATTGCTTTCTTCATTTGAATTTCCTCCAAAATCTACAGCGGAGCACATGTGTGCTCATTCTAGCGCAGCGGAGCATATAAATGCTCATGCTTTAATAAGTTTCGTGAAAGATTTATTTCTCTTTCATCTTGATGTCGATGTAGACACCAGCTGGCATTTCGAGTCTTGACAATGACTCAACAGTTTTCTGTGTTGGTGTCATAATGTCGATAAGTCTCTTGTGAGTTCTTCTCTCGAACTGCTCTCTTGAATCCTTATACTTATGAACAGCTCTAAGAATTGTTACAACTTCCTTCTTTGTTGGAAGTGGAACTGGTCCGCTTACTACAGCGCCGTTCTTCTTAACTGTTTCGATGATCTTTGCAGCAGATGCATCTACTAACTCATGATCATAAGCTTTAAGTGTGATTCGCATTACCTGAGTTGCCATAAAAAAAGCCGCCTCCTTTTCGTACTATTCGTACGACAAGTGGTGACTGTACACTTTCCCGTGTGTGTCCTACACAACACGTTTGTTTCTACAACATGGTAGACATTATTTGTACAGTGACTTGTCGCCAGTTTCTCGACTTGACATTCGCTCCACGGAGATACCTACCGAAGTAGCAACTTCACGCTTCATCGCTATCAATGTCACAGCACAAATAAATATACAACCATTTTCGTTTCTACGCAAGTAATTTAAAATATTTTTTGTATTTTTTTAAATACAATATCTGCAAGACGCTCCTTCAGGCAAAACCAAGCCTGATTTTGTAACAGGAAGTCCAATCTCAGCACTATCACATTTTCCCTTGTGATTTTTAAGAACAGTTTCTACCATATAAGACATAACTGCAGGCTGTAGTCCAGTTGTATATGAGTTCACCAGGAAAAAAAGTGGCTCATCAGCAAGGATTGCCTCAGTCTTCTGAATCAGGTCGTATACAGAATCTTCAATTTTCCAAATCTCGCCCTTAGGTCCTCTTCCATATGAAGGCGGATCCATAATAATCGCATCATACTTGTGTCCACGGCGAGCTTCTCTTTCTACAAATTTTAAGCAATCATCCACAAGCCATCTGATTGGAGCATCTTTAAGTCCGGAACACTCAGCATTTTCTTTTGCCCAGTTCACCATTCCTTTAGACGCATCCACATGAGTTACCTTCGCGCCAGCTGCGGCTGCAGCAAGAGTGGCGCCACCAGTGTAGGCAAAAAGATTAAGTACATTGATTTCTCTTTCAGGATTTTCTTTCTTGGCATTTTCAATTTTCTCAGAAAACCAGTCCCAGTTAGTTGCCTGTTCTGGAAAGAGTCCTGTATGTTTAAACTTAAAAGGCTTCAATCTAAATGTTAGCTTTTTAGATGATGGAAGTTCATATGAAATTTCCCACTCATTTGGCAAATCGAAGAATTCCCAATCACCGCCGCCTTTAGCACTTCTATGATAAGTGGCATTAGTATGTTTCCACTCGTATCCTTTTTTCCCGGTGTTCCAAATAACCTGAGGATCTGGTCGACGTAAAATATAGTCGCCCCATCTCTCAACCTTTTCACCAGTAGCAGTATCAATTACTTCGTAATCTTTCCATCTATCAGCTATCCACATAAATTTCTATTCCTTCTATATAAATATACTTTTGATTTCTTCTATATAATACGCAAGAAAAAAGATGCTACTCAAGATGAGTAACATCTTTAATATAATACAAGTTTAAAAAAATTTTTCAAGTTCTGATGTATTATCTACCAAAGCTATATGCTGTTTTTGTTCCAAAAGCTCTCTGCTCCTAAATCCCCATGTAACAAGGATACAATCAAGTCCAGCATTTTTTGCAGTTTCAGCATCTACATCGGAATCACCGATATAAACGGTTTCACTTGACTTTGCTCCAATCGAATCCATTGCCTGATAAACCGCATCCGGAGCGGGCTTTACATTCATACCCGGTTTAACCCCGAAAGCATCGTCGATCAAATCTCCAAAATATGATTCCTTCATCTCACGAACTGCAGCATCATATTTATTTGAAACGATTGCAGATTTAACCCCTGAACTTCTAATTTTCTGAAGCAAATCTTCTATTCCATCATATGGAGCAGTCTGGTCTTTGCAGTGTTCCATATAATACTTTTTAAACAAATCGAACTTCTCCTCAAAAAGAGGATCATTCTCACCGTCAGGAAGAGCACGACTCATAAGCTTTCTATTTCCGTTTCCGACCATCTTTCTGATTTCTTCTACGGAAAAAATTTTATGTCCATACTTTTCGCAAACGAAGTTGACGGCGCTTCTCAAATCCAAAAGAGAATTGAGAAGTGTGCCATCCATATCAAAAATCGCATACTTATACGTTTGCATTTCTAATAGCCTCTCTAACATGGAGGATTCTAGAAGGTGTAACTGAAAGCTCATCTACTCCCATTTCGATAAACTTCTCTGTAAGTGAAGTATCTGCACCGAGCTCACCACAGATTCCAACCCATGCTCCGCCTTTATGTCCGTTCTTAATTGTCATCTCAATAGCGCGAAGTACAGCTGGATGATGTGTATCAATCATGCTTTCAAGTGCAGCATTCTGTCTATCAGCTGCCAAAGTGTACTGAGTCAAATCATTAGTTCCGATTGAGAAGAAGTCAACTTCCTTAGCAAGTTCTTCACTCATAAGAACTGCAGCTGGAGTCTCAACCATGATACCCTGTTCTACATCACCGTAAGGTACACCCTGTTCATCGAGTTCAGCTTTTACCTCTGCTACGATTTCTTTAATCTTCTTAACTTCATCAACAGAAATGATCATAGGATACATAACGCTGATCTTTCCGAATGAGCTTGCTCTAAAGATAGCACGAAGCTGTGTTTTGAAAACATCTACTCTATCAAGACAGATTCTAATAGCTCTGTAACCAAGAGCTGGGTTCTCTTCCTTAGCAAGGTTAAAGTAATCAACCTGCTTATCAGCACCGATGTCAAGAGTTCTAATGATAACCTTCTTACCAGCCATCATTTCAGCAACAGTCTTATAAGCATTGAACTGTTCTTCCTCTGTTGGATATGTGTCAGATTCAAGGTATAAGAATTCAGATCTGAATAGACCAATTCCACCAGCATCATTCTGAAGAACTGATGCGACATCCTTTACACCACCGATGTTTGCATAAAGGTTAATCTTAGTACCCTTCTTAGTAACATTTTCCTTACCACGAAGCTCCTGAAGAAGACGCTCTTTTTCTTCATCTTTCTTCTTAAGTTCTTCATATTTCTTTATCTCTTCCTCAGTTGGTTCGATAATAAGTTTTCCTTCGTAACCATCTACGATACCAAACTTTCCATCACAGTCTTCTGGGAAATCAACACCAATAAGTGCTGGAATATTCATAGTACGAGCAAGAATAGCTGTATGTGAATTTGTAGATCCACCATGTGTTACAAATGAAAGAACCTGAGACTTATCAAGCTGAACTGTCTCTGAAGGAGCCAAATCATCAGCAAGAAGAATTGAAGGTTCATCACCTGTCATCTTAGCTTCTTCTACACCCTGAAGCACACTAACTACACGGTTAGAAATATCCTTGATATCTGCAGATCTAGCCTGCATATATTCATCGTCCATAGCTGCAAACATCTGTGAGAAATTATCTCCAGTAGTAGCAACAGCATACTCAGCATTCACTTTCTGAGATACGATTATATTTTTGATTGATTCATTGAAATCTAAATCTTCAAGAAGCATCTGGTGAACATCAAAAATAGCAGCATTAGCTTCTCCAACTTCCTTCATAGCCTTATCATAAAGACCTTTTAACTGAGAAAGTGCAGTAGCCTTTGCATCTTCATAACGTTTTACTTCTGAATCTGTATCTTCTACATGCTCACGCTTTACCATATTTTCATTCTTGTGATAAATGTGAAGTTTTCCTATAGCAACGCCTGTTTTTGCGCTTTTCCCTTTATAATCCATTTCTACTCCTTTACTATCCAAAAATCCTTATGTATTATAGCACCTCAGTGCAAAATATAATATGGTTAATATATACATTATTGAACTCATATGAGCCCGATTTGTACATAATTTAACAAAAGTTCAAGAAATATACAAGTCTTTTTATGCTATAATAGCAAGAAAAATCAACGAGGTACCTATGGAACAAAATTATAAGTTAACAATTCAATATGACGGAACCCGTTACTTCGGATGGGAACACCAGCCCGATAAAGAAACAATTCAAGGAAAACTAGAGGAGGCAATTTCTAAATCTCTAAATATTCCTATTGATTCTTTTAAAATAATCGGTGCCGGAAGAACCGATGCCGGAGTGCATGCCCGAGAGATGACTGCAAACGTTGTCCTAAATTCGGGACTCCAAGAAAACATACTTCGCGACAAACTAAATTCCGCTCTTCCATCCGATATAGCAGTTCTTTCTGTAAAAGTGGCATCTGAAAGATTCCACGCCAGATACAATGCTGTCGGAAAGACTTATGATTATACTATAAGTGACGGTCCGATAAAACCCATTTTTAATAGAAAGTACGTAACCATTCTAGATAAACAGCTTGATACGGATGCTATGAAAATCGCTGCCAACTATATGACAGGAAAACACGATTACAAAGCATTTTGTGGTAACTCACATTTCAAAAAATCCAGTGTAAGAATTGTGGATAAGATTACTATTTCAAGGAAAAACGGTTTATTAACCCTTTCCTTCCACGGAACCGGATTCTTACAAAACATGGTTCGTATCATGGTCGGAACTCTAATCGAAGTCGGTTATCACAGAATCGACGCCGAAAGCATTCCAGAGATTATCGAATCATTAGATAGAAAAAAGGCAGGCCCAACTGCTCCAGCAAAAGGGCTCTGCCTTAGAAAGGTCGATTACTAAATCGACCTTTTTTCTTTACATAGTATTCATGTCCATTTCATGCCCTGCTTTTATAATCGCATCCCTAAGCTCTATAAATTTTGAATCATCATTTTTAGTTCTACGAGTCTTTATTGTCAAAACAGGATCTATGACTTCGATGCCTTCCATTTCAGAAAGCGCATCTTTTATCTTCTTGGCAGCGACCGGTGCCCAAGAACCATTTTCCACAATAGCAATCTTTCTATTCTGGAACTTCTTTATTTTAAGATGGTACAAAAAATCTTCCACGCAAGGGAATAATTCACCATCATATGTGATTGAGCAGATAATGGTTCTATCAAAACAAAAAGCACCTTCAACTGCTCTGGCCATATCATCTCTATTCAAGTCGATAATTACAACCTTTTCACCTTTATTCTGCAATAAATCAGAAAGATATAAAGCCGCTTCCTTTGTATTGCCATGAGCTGAAGCATAACACAACAGCACACCCTTTCGTTCCGGTTTATATTTACTCCACTTGTCGTAATATTCCAGGAATTCAACTAAATCTTCTTTTAAAACATGACCATGCAAAGGTGCAATTATTGACACGCCAAGTGCATTTACTTTTTTCAAAAGTGTCTGTACGCTAGCGCCATATTTTCCGACTATATTAAAATAATATCTTCTGGCTTCAACCAACCAGCTCACACCATTTCTCGTTGTACCAAAAGAGCCAAATGCATCTGCGGAAAAAAATACCTTTTCTTTTTTCTCAAATGTCATCATAACCTCCGGCCAATGAACCATAGGCGCAAGTATGAATTGTAAAGTATGTTCGCCTAAAGAAATCTCATCATTTTCTTTTGCGACAATAACTCTATCAGAATAATCTTCATCTATAAACTGGGGCAGCATGTCAGAAGCTTTCTTCGACATAACAAGCTGCATGTCTGGAAATCTTTCACAAAGCTCACTAATACCACCACTGTGATCAGGTTCTAGATGTTGTACTATCAAATAATCAGGTTTTCTACCATTTAAAACCTTCTTGATATTTAGTAGCCACTCTCCTGTCGCACGCCTGTCAACAGTATCAAGCACAGCAATCTTTTCATCCAAAATAACATACGAATTATATGTCACTCCAAAATCCAATCTGTACTGTCCTTCAAACAGATCCAGCGCGCCATCATCTACACCGACATATCTGATATTCTCTGAGATTTCCATGCGATCCCCCTTCTAACTAAACAGTTACATCTGTCCATTGTTTCTGAAGATGGTAATTCTTTCTAAATTCACCTGGAGTCACACCACGAAGCCTTACAAAATTTCTGTTAAATGTCTTTACTGTATTATAACCTACATCAACTGCAATATCGACCAGGCTATCCTGCGTTTCAAGCAACATTCTGCACGCCTGATTGATACGAAGATAATTCAAAAAGCTTTCGAAATTCTTCTCAACTATGTAGATTAACATCTTATTCATATCTACTACACTGACTCTAAATTTATCAGCAACCGTAGCTGCATGAATATCTTCCATATAATGATTTCCGATATATGATACGATTTCGAATCCTTTTTCCCTAGTGTCAGAATCAGGTTCATCACCCATAATACTGTAAATCTGCCTGTACTGTTTAGGTGTATAACCGGTTCTCGAAGAAAAAGAACGAACCAAATGTGACGCATCAGTATATCCAACCAAAAATGCGATATCTGTAAGCGCAAGTTCTGTATAAATCAAAAGATCTGTTGTCTTCGATATTCTCATTTCATTTCCAAGAGCTGATAATGACATACCTGTCAGTTCTTGGATATCACTTTCAATCTTCTCTTCAGTATAATCAAACACATCTGAAAGATTAGATAGAGTTGGATGATCTGCAATATGAGAATAGATATATTGCAAAATTTCTGAACGCTTATCATCCACAGCTGTCTCGGTCTGTTTTCCAGAAGTTACGAGATGTCTATTATAAAGTATCAAAAGTTCCATCAACTTGTTTGTTATCAAAAGTGATCTAAGTTCAGGATCCTTTCCTTCGGAAAAAAGTGATTCCATTCCTATTTCATCCTTTATGATATCTAAGCAATCCAAGAATCTTTCTCTCTCGCCTTCATGTAAATGTATCAGTGGATATTCTCTGATAGGATCATAAATTTTTAATGCTCCACCCGGAGTATTGTAACCGGTTCTCAGAGAGGAATATATTAATTCAGAATTAAACACAACCTTGATCATTGTAAGAGGCTCTTCAACCTCATCAACCATTGTTGTTGACCATGGAAGAATGCAGAAGAAGCAATTTGGTTTAGCCTGATATTCAGTTCCATTAATTGTAATTTTAGCTCTGCCTTTTTTCACAAGCCAAAATCTAGCTGTCTGATGAATGATTGGTATAGTCATTGAATCAATAAATTCAACGTCATATGTACAAAACTTTCGTCTATCATATGCAGAACACGCCTGTTCCTGTAGTTCTTTTACTGATTGCATCTGCACTCCTTATTTGCCTAAAATATTCGTGTTTAGTTTATCACAATATATTTTTATGTGCAAAATTTTTTATTTGAAAATAAAATATGGTCAAAATTTTTGAAACAAAAAAGAGACTTTGGAAAAACCAAAGTCTCTTTAATGTAGTTAATTTAATTGGTATTAAAGTACAAGCATACCGATTACAAGAACTGCACCGATGAATACAAAGAGTATTCCAAGAAGTTTCTTAACCCATGCAATGTATGATGTGTAAGGAACTTTTGCAAGTGCAAGACCACCCATGATGAATCCGCATGTAGGTGTGAATAGGTTTACAAGACCATTTGCACCAACGATTGTCATGATAGCAGTCTCTGAAGACCATCCCATTCCGTGTACAATAGGTGTAACGATAGGAGCTGAAAGTCCAGCAAGTCCTGATGAAGATGGTACAAGGAATGAAAGAACTAGGTGAAGGAGATAGTTAAGGAATTCGAAGATTCCTGATCCCATACCAAGGTTCTTAATTCCGTTTACAGCTACCTGAACAAGCCATGCGCCCATTCCTGTAGCATTCATAACTACTGTTGTAGCACGAGCAAGTGCAATTACAAGGTTAACGCCGATCATGTCAGCGATACCAGCTTCGATTACAGTAGGAAGCTTTGACTTATCTTCCATACCAACAAGAGCGATGATAAGACCCATTAAGATGAACCATGAAGCTGCATCTGTGAAGTACCAATCACCAAGCTGTGCACCTGTAAGGAATTTAGACCAGCCGAAAGCATTGTAAACGCCTTCGTTGAGTGATGCCCAAGGAATGAATCCGAAGATCATTACTACAAATGCGAATCCGAAAAGGATAAGGCAAACTTTCTGCTTACCTGTAAGCTCTGAGCTTGTCTCTCCCTGATGGAATTCTTTTCTGCACTCTTCAAGCTGCTCATGTGTGAAGATTGAGCCCTTACCAGCCTTAACCTTCTTAGCGTAGTTTACAACATAGATAGTTGCAATTAAGTAGCAACCAATCCAAAGGATAACACCCATAAGAAGGATTGTTCCCATGTTTGATTTAACGCCTGCGCCCTTAGCAGCATCTACAGCAGCACCAACAGCGAATGGGTTAACTGTAGATCCGATTACACCAGTACCAGCTCCAAGAAGAACTGTTGCAGCACCAACAAGTGGGTCCATGCCTGCTGCTAGCATAGTAGAAGCAAGAAGGATGTAGAAACCTACTGTCTCTTCACCCATTCCGTATGTTGTTCCACCAATTGAGAAAAGGAACATCATAATAGGAATAAGAATAATTTCTTTTCCGTCGAGCTTCTTAACAAGTACATTGATACCTGTTTCAAGTGCGCCTGTAGCTGTTACCATTGCAAGGAAAGCTCCAAGGCAGAAGCAGAAACCAATTACTTCACGAGCATCATAAAATCCATTGATTGGAGCAGTAAGGAATGTATCAATACCAGCTCCAATAACCTTAGCACTCTTACCGTCTGCAGTTGTATATCCCTGTCCGTTAAGGAAAACAGTGATAAGTGAAATAACAGCAAGTACGAGCAAAAGAATTTCATAAGTGTTCAGCGAACGTCTCTTCTTTGTTTCGTTCATGTCAATATTTCCCCCTCTAATTATTTGTGGATACGTGTTCCAGTCTTACCTTCAAGGGCTTCCTTAGCTTTCTCAAGAGATGTAATGAGAGCTGTTCCGTTCTCAGTATTCTTTACGAAAGACATGCATGATTCAATCTTTGGAAGCATTGATCCAGGAGCGAATTCTCCATCGTCAGCGTACTTCTGGCACTGCTCAAGAGTGAGATCCTCAAGGTTCTCCTGCTCTGGAGTATTGAAGTGGATAGCAACCTTCTCTACAGCTGTAAGGATAACGAGCATATCAGCGTTAAGTTCTCTAGCGAGAAGTGATGAAGCTCTATCCTTATCGATAACAGCTGCAACACCTGTGCATCCGTCATCTTCTTCAACTACAGGGATTCCGCCGCCACCAGTTGAGATAACAACGTTTCCACTTTCAACGAGCTGCTCAATCATAGGTAGCTCAACGATCTTCTGAGGAATTGGTGAAGGAACTACACGACGGTAACCACGTCCTGCATCTTCAACGAATGTCCAACCCTTATCAGCTGCAATAGCATCAGCCTGCTCTTTTGTATAGAAAGAACCAACTGGCTTTGTAGGATGAGAGAATGCTGCATCGTTTCTATCTACGATTGTCTGTGTTACAACACTTGCAACAGGCTTGTTGATGTGACGCTTGTTGAGCTCACGTCCGATTGCCTGCTGAAGGTGATAACCAATATATCCCTGTGTCATCGCACCACATTCTGGAAATGGAATGTAAGGTGTGTTTCCACCATTATTAGAAGAATAGTCCATAGCGAGGTTAACCATACCAACCTGTGGTCCGTTGCCGTGGCCGACAACAACGTCATATCCCTGCTCTACGAGGTCTACGATAGTTCCTGCTGTGTTCTTTACTAAAAGGAGCTGTTCTTCTGGAGAATTGCCAAGGGCGTTTCCGCCCAAAGCAATTACAAGTCTCTTAGCCATTAATTATTTAAGTGTAGCATACATTACGGCCTTGATTGTATGCATTCTGTTCTCAGCTTCATCGAAACAACGGCTCTGTGGTCCGTAGATTACGTCGTTAGTAACTTCTACGCCGTCCATGCCGAATGTCTGGTATACCCACTCACCATTCTCAGTGTTTCTGTCATGGTATGAAGGTAGGCAGTGAAGGAAGATAGCTTCAGGCTTAGCCTTAGCCATAAGTTCCTTGTTAACCTGGTATGGCTTAAGAATGTCAATTCTTTCCTGCCATTTCTCAATTGGTTCACCCATTGATACCCAGATATCTGTGTAGATAACGTCAGCATCTTTAGCAGCTGCGTTAACATCTGTTGTGCACTCGATAACAGCGCCTGTTTCCTTAGCAACTTCCTTGCATGTGTTAACAAGCTCTTCAGCTGGCATAAGTTCCTTAGGACCGCAAGCTACGAAGTGCATACCAAGCTTAGCAGATACAACCATAAGTGAGTTAGCAACGTTGTTTCTAGCGTCACCGAAGAATACCATCTTCTTACCCTTTACACACTGGCCGAACTCTTCCTGGATTGTAAGAACGTCAGCAAGCATCTGTGTTGGGTGGAAGTCATCTGTAAGACCATTCCATACAGGAATTCCTGAATATTTAGCAAGGTCTTCTACATCACTCTGAAGGAATCCACGGAATTCGATACCGTCGAACATTCTTCCGAATACGTAAGCTGAATCCTGGATAGACTCTTTCTTACCCATCTGTGATGAACCTGGATCAAGATATGTAACACCCATACCAAGGTCCATAGCACCTACTTCGAATGAACATCTTGTTCTTGTTGAAGTCTTCTGGAAAAGAAGAACGATGTTCTTTCCTTCGAGGAAACGATGTGGAATACCGTTTCTCTTCATGTTTTTGAATTCTCTTGAAAGATCAAGAAGGTAGTTGATTTCAGCTGGTGTGAAATCGAGAAGCTTAAGGAAGCTTCTTCCTCTTAAGTTGACACCCATTTTAAATCTCACTTTCTAAAATAAAAAAATATTTCCTTTGCGAAGAAACGCCCAGCGGGGGTGCTGGGCTTTAGTTTCTTCAAGTAAAAAATCAAATGTTTAAGCACATTTGTTTCTTATAAAATTAGTCCTCACGAACGAGAGGCATTGACATACAACGTGGGCCTCCTCTACCTCTTGAAAGCTCAGCTGATGGCATTTCGAGAACGTCAAGGCCTTTCTTTCTAAGAAGCTCGTTTGTAACATCGTTTCTCTGGTAAACAACGATCTTACCAGGAGCGATACAAAGTGTGTTAGAACCATCGTTCCACTGCTCACGAGCAGCAGCGATGAGATCGTCACCACCACAAGGGATAAGTTCAACATCATGTCCGATGTACTTAGCAAGAACTTTCTCAAGTGTTGTGTCAAGACGCTGTGTCTTGATTTCACCTTCCTTATCACCAGGTGTGAGTTCGTAAACTACAAGTGGTCCGATGATAGCTGGGTGAATTGTAAACTTGTCTTCATCGATCTGTGTAAATACAGTATCGAGGTGCATGAATGCACGGCTTACAGGAATCTGGAATGCAAGTACTGTACGGATCTTGCAATCTGGATCTGCAAAGAGGTTTCTAGCAGCTCTTTCGATAGCATCAGCAGATGTTCTCTGTGAAATACCGATAGCAAGAGTCTCAGCTGTGATGTTAAGAACGTCACCACCCTCGATGTTTGCAGAGTTTTCTCTTCCGTAGTAGTTCTTTACGTATCCTGCGAAATCTTCATGATATCTGAAGATGTAATCAGAATAGATAGTCTCACGACATCTAGTTGGGAATCTCATCTTGTGGATGAATACACCATCACCAACTGATGCGAATGGGTCTCTCTGGAAGTAGAAGTTTGGCATTGGATCAACGATAAGGTGATCTGGCTCTGAAAGCATATCTTCAAGAGTAAACTTAGCGTACTTCTCGCCCATCTCTTTAAGTGTGATACCTTCAATAGTCTTAAGGACAAGGTCCTTACCCTTGAAGTTATCAAGTAAGTAGTCTTTAAGGACTTTCTGCCACTTCTCTGTGTGGATTCCAGCCTCGATTAACCACTGTGTGATGAATTTGTCTGTAAGTTCTGGATGCTGCTCAAGAACTTCTGTCATAAGATCTTCGATGTATGTAACTTCTGTTCCATTGTCACGAAGGATCTTAGCAAAAGCGTCATGCTCTTCCTGTGCCACTCTCAGGAAAGGAATGTCGTCGAACAACAGCTCTTCCAATGTATCTGGAGTAAGGTTCAAAAGTTCTCTTCCAGGTCTGTGAAGAAGGACTCTCTTAAGCGGCTTAATTTCGCTAGTAACATGAATACCTTTCATATTAGCCCCTTTCTGTTTTTCAAACTATAGTCTATAAGTTACTTCAAAAGGAAAAATGAAATTCATAATTGTTAATAGTGGCCTAACAATTTTTTAATCTCATTTTCATACCGACATTATGATAAAACTTTTGCACAAAAGAACAAGGACATTTACCTGGTGTTTTATTGTACTTAACCAAATAAATGTCCTCTACATTCAAAATATTGTGTGAAAACTTAACAGGATTGTTAATTAAATTTCGACTTCCGGATGTTCTTTGTCTATTAATGCCAAAGTAACAGTCTTAGCATCGAGGTATTTTTCCATCAAAGTTTTCAATTCTTCTAGCGCTGCTTTCAAATCATCTACTCTATCAGGTTCGATACATTCGAGCACAACAACCTCATTACGTGTATCATCATTTACCTCTGTTCTCTGGCCATCTCTCCAGTTCCAGCAGCGGCAGATAACACCTGTATTATCATAGTAAGCAAGTTCTCCTTCAAGAGGTGGTTCTTCCTTATCTGATCCAATTGGAAGGAAGCTCTCTCCGCCCTTCATAACACCGAGGCGAATATCTCCATCGATAGCATCCTTATTTTCACATCCGATAGGGAATGCATGCTTAAGTGAAATTGCATTTGTTATATCTACTGAAGGTGCGATACAGCCAACTGGCTTCTCATGAAGAACTCTTTTAAGAAGGTTCTCCATAGAACATCTTGCACCCTTCTTTGTTGGGAATTTTGAATATGCTGCTCTCCATGCTGCAACTACTGGATTTTCAGAAATTGTATCACTTACCAAGAACTTCTTTGCGGCTACATTTGCATCATCAAGAATCTTCTTAACTTCATCTGCTTCAGCACCCTCTAGTTCCTTTGATTCCTGAACTCCGTCGAAAGAAACAACACCGATAACTGCATCCGGGAAAAGGTCCCAAAACTCTTTATCTGCAACGAATTTTTTCATCAAAAAATCCTCCCTTAATAAAAAAATACCCTTTAATTATTCCTTTTTTATGTTAATTGATTTATAGTCAATTTGTCAAAATAAATACAGAAATATTGGAGGCACAATAATGGAAGTTTCGGAACTTTTTTCCACACTACATAACAATCCTGAGTTTTCCGAGCATGAAACGAAAACCCTCGAAATTTTAAAGACATATATTAAAGAAAACACTGACTTAAAAATCGTAGATCATAACAATTTCTTCTATGGAATTCACGATGAAAATGCCGATAGAACAATAGCCGTTCGAGCTGATATTGATGCAATTGCGAATTCAGAAGGCAAGGCCTTCCACGGTTGTGGCCACGACGGTCACTCATCCATGGCTTGCGAAGCAGCAAGACTTCTTTCTGGAAAAAAGATTGGCAAGAACGTTATCTTCCTCTTCCAGCCAGCAGAGGAAAACGGAGCCGGAGCAAAATCATGTTTTCCTATGTTTGACGAAAACAATATTGATTTAATTCTCGGCCTTCATAACATTCCCTCCTACAAAATGGGGACGGTACTTTTGACCAAAGATTCATTTGCAGATGCATCCACGGGAATCTGCATTAAATTCACTGGTGCACAGAGCCATGCAGGATGTCCAGAAGAAGGATTAAACCCTGGATTCGCAATCAGCAATTTGGTTTGTAAACTCGATGAGATTATAAATAGAGATATATACGAAAAACCTGTTTTATCTACACTTATTTGCGTGAATGTCGGCGAAAAAAACTATGGCATCAACGCTGGTTACGGAGAATTATGTTTGACCTTAAGAGCTCAAAAATCCAGCGACTTAAGCATCCTAGTCAACACCGTTTTAGATGAAGCAAAGAAATCTGTTGAAGAAGTTTTTAAGGATAAATCATCCAATGTGACAATTTCCTACGAGCTTTTAGACGAGTTTCCATCGACTGAAAATACTAAATCTGAAGCAGAAAGAATTTGCAAAGAAATTGAAAACTCATCTCTAGACTATAAATACCTAGATAGACCTATGCGTTGGTCTGAAGACTTTGGTAATTACAGGGAAAAAAGTAAATCTTTCTTCTTCGGTTTAGGAGCAGGCGAAGACCATCCAGGACTTCATACCGAAGAATATTGTTTCCCAAAAGAACTTCTAGAAATCGGTGCCAAAACCTGGGTAAAAATCATTGAATTAGCATAAATAATTTCACATAAAAATAAGCTATGGTCTTGCAATCGCAAGGCCATAGCTTTTATTAGTTTAAGAATAAAATTACTTCTTCTTTCTATTCTTGATAATCTTGATCTGTCTCTTTGCAGCATATGGAAGTACTGCTCCAAGTTTTTCCTCTGTCTTTAACATATTTGATGCTTCAGGGAAGTCTCTCTTTAAGTGGATAGCATCAAATTCACACTTTGTAGTACAAAGTCCACATCCGATACAACGGTTTTCATCAACCTTTGTAGCTCCACAGCCAAGACATCTCTTAGCTTCTGTCTTAACCTGTTCTTCTGTAAATGTAAGGCGTAAATCATCAAATGTCTTTGTAGGATCTCCAGCCTTCATTCCAGGAGTCTGACGTGGTGCATTGTCAAAGTTTTCAACCTTGATATCGTCCTTATCAAGTTCGATAAAGTGACGAAGGTCACGGTTGATTGTCATTGACTGACCTGGATGTACAAATCTATTGATTGAGTTTTCAGCGATTCTACCTGCTCCAATTGCATCAATAGCGAATCTAGGTCCAGTATAAGCATCTCCTCCGACAAAGATATCCTCTTCTGCTGTCTGAAGTGTTACAGGGTCAGCTTTTGCTGTCATATTTCTATTGAATTCCACCTTTGTACCCTTGAGAAGGTCTCCCCATTCAATAGACTGACCGATACTTAGAAGTACATGTGAGCACGGAATTGTAATTGTTTCACTCTCATCATACTGAGGATTGAACCTTCCATCAGCATCTTTTACGGATGTACACTTCTTAAATACAATTCCTGTTACATGACCATTCTCTGTAAGAATTTCCTTAGGGCCCCAACCATTTTTGATGTCGATTCCCCAGTTCTTTGCATCAGCTACTTCATCTTTTGCAGCTGGCATTTCATTCTCACCCTCAAGACAAAGCATAGTTACTTTTCCATCTGTAAGTCTGATAGCAGAACCAGCTACATCGATAGCAACATTACCACCACCGACTACAACTACATCGCCATCTAAGTTTGTAAGACGACCCAGGTTTACATCACGTAAGAAGTCAACACCTGTGATAACGCCTTCTGAATCTTCTCCTGGCACGCCAGTCTTTCTACCGCCCTGAGCGCCAATTGCAACATAAAATGCTTTATATCCTTCATCACGAAGATTCTGAATTGTAATATCTTTTCCAACTTCAGTATTGAACTTAAACTCAACACCCATTTCAACCAATACATCAATTTCAGCCTGAATAACATCTTTCTGTAATCTATATGAAGGAATTCCGTTGAGAAGCATACCACCTGCTCTAGATTCCTTTTCAAATATAGTTACAGGATATCCATGCTTTCTTAAATAGAATGCAGCTGACATACCTGCAGGGCCGGCTCCGATTACGGCAATTTTTTCCTCTGTCCAGAATCCGCCATCATCCTTCTCACAAATTGGGATGTATCTCTTGTCTGCATGGAGTTCCTGTGCCGCGATGAACTTCTTGATTTCATCGATAGCAATTGGCTGATCCACCGTACCTCTTGTACAAGCATCTTCACAACGTCTGTTACAGATAGCACCACATACAGCCGGGAATGGGTTGTCTTCTTTAATAAGCTTCAAAGCTTCCATATATCTGCCTTCGGCTGCCATCTTGACATAACCCTGAATAGCTAGATGAGCAGGACATGCTGTCTTACATGGAGCTGTACCTGTTTCGTAGCAGTTGATCTTTGAAGTTTCTCTATAATCAGGGTTCCATTTTTCTGGTCCCCACTTAACATCATCTGGAAGTTCTGATACAGGATATTTAACCTTTGTACCATCGGCCTTGCAAAGTTTCTGTCCAAGCTTAGCTGCACCAACAGGACAAACTTCTACACACTTACCACAAGCTACACAGTTTTCAGGTTCTACATAAGCTCTATATGCTGAACGTGAAAGGTTAGGTGTGTTATATAGCTGCGAAGTACGAAGCGCATTACAAACGCCAGGCGCACAATTACAAAGACCTACAATTTTTTCCTTGCCATCGATATTTGTAGTCTGATGTACGAAACCATGTCTCTCACCACGCTCACAAATTTCAATAGCCTCTTCCTTTGTGATATAACGTCCTACTCCTCTATCTACGAGGAATTCTGCCATATCACCGAGACCGATACAGAATTCACCAGGAATTTCACCTGAACCTTCACCACGAGTCTGCTGCTGTAGACGGCATGAACACTGACCTACGCATAGCTTTCCATCATATTTTTCAAGCCAATGAGAAATATGTTCAATACTGATTGAAGTATTCTCAGCCTCAATAGCTTTTTCAACCGGGATTACGTGCATACCTACACCGGCTCCACCCATAGGAACCATCTCAGTCAAACCTTCTAGAGGCATCTGTGTCATAAGGTTAAAGAATGTAGCAATTTCAGGATGTTCCTCGAGAAGTTTAGGCTGCATCATCATGAACTCTGCAATACCTGGTACAAAAATCGGGACATCATACTGAAGATGTTCATCTTCGTTTTCTCTGTTCGACTCAATAGCTCCAATCCAAAGAAGATCTTTAATCATCTTCTCTGTCTCTTCAAGAGACATATTGTTCATCTTTGCAAGTGCAGGTGCATCATAGTTCACTCTAGTCTTTTTGAAACTAAGCATGAATTTTACCTGCTCTTTTGTAAGAACCGCATCAAGTGCCCAATACTCTGGATCCTGAGATGTCATCTTTCCAGGAAGTTTTACAGGGACACGGTCTGTAATCATTGCCCCTAATTTTTTAAGAAGTTTATCCTTCTCCATGTCCTTTGGAACGAAATTTGGATCTGGTTTAAAATCCCTCTCGTTCGTCATACGTCTGTCCGCTTTTGTAATTTTAGTTGCCATAAAAATTTCCCTCTATTATTAAAATATCCTTGTGTTTAAATATTCATTATGGAAAAAATAAACACAAGGATAAGTTATTACATTATGAACTAATCTTCCTCAGTTTCTGCTTCAACGGATTTGATTACGCATCCATTACCCCGCAATAAATATGTTTCCGGACTATTACAATATGGACAGATTTTTCCATATTTTACGGTCTCATATTCTTTATTACATGATGTGCAAATCGTATACGCCTTTTCTGTTTCAAGAATCATTTTGCAATTCTTTAACTTCTCATGACGTACCTTAAAGTAGTCCCAACAGTCGATAAAGTAATCTGTCATAATACCAGATACCTCTCCAACCTCAAGGGTTACTGAACCATAATTAGTTATTTTTTCCTCAACAGCTAACTCGTCAAGAGTACTTGCGAGATGTGTTACTATTCCTAACTCGTGCATTAAAATCCCATTTCTAATTCAAGATTATTTATTCTTGTTTTTATTCTTTATAATCTTGATCTGTCGCTTTGAAGCATATGATAGAACCGCTCCTACCTTGTCCTCACATTTGATCATATTAGAAGCATCTGGGAAGTCTCTCTTTAAGTGGATGGCATCGAATTCACACTTTGTAGTACAAAGTCCGCATCCGATACAACGGTTTTCATCAACCTTTGTAGCTCCACAGCCGAGGCATCTCTTAGCTTCTGTCTTAACCTGTTCTTCTGTGAATGTAAGGCGTAAATCATCAAATGTCTTTGTAGGATCTCCAGCCTTCATTCCAGGTGTCTGACGAGGTGCATTATCGAAGTTTTCTACCTTTATATCGTCCTTATCAAGTTCTATGAAGTGACGTAAATCACGGCTAACTGTCATAGACTGGCCTGGATGTACGAATCTATTGATTGAATTCTCTACTATTCTACCCGCACCGATAGCATCGATAGCAAATCTAGGTCCTGTATATGCATCACCACCGACAAAGATATCCTCTTCTGCTGTCTGAAGTGTTACAGGATCAGCTTTTGCTGTCATATTTCTATTAAATTCTACCTTTGTTCCCTTGAGAAGGTCTCCCCACTCAATTGACTGTCCAATACTTAGAAGTACATTTGAACAAGGAACTGTAATAGTTTCGTTCTCATCATACTGAGGATTGAATCTTCCATCCGCATCTTTTACAGATGTACACTTCTTGAATACAACTCCAGTAACATGACCGTTTTCTGTAAGAATCTCCTTAGGTCCCCAACCATTTTTGATGTCGATCCCCCAGTTCTTAGCATCAGCTACTTCATCTTTTGCAGCTGGCATCTCATCTTCACCCTCGAGGCAAAGCATTGTGACTTTTCCATCAGTAAGTCTAATAGCAGAACCAGCAACATCAATTGCTACATTACCACCACCGACTACAACTACATCGCCGTCCATCTTTGTAAGACGACCAAGGTTTACATCACGTAAGAAATCAACACCTGTGATAACGCCTTCTGAATCTTCTCCTGGCACGCCAGTCTTTCGACCGCCCTGAGCGCCGATTGCAACATAAAATGCCTTGTATCCTTTGTCACGAAGTTCCTGAATAGTGATATCCTTACCAACTTCTGTGTCAAATTTGAATTCAATTCCCATTTCAACCAGGACATCGATTTCAGCCTGGATAACATCCTTTTCCAATCTATATGAAGGAATTCCATTTAGGAGCATACCGCCCGCTCTAGATTCCTTTTCAAAGATAGTTACAGGATATCCATGCTGTCTTAAGTAAAATGCTGCAGACATTCCCGCTGGGCCTGCACCAATTACAGCAATCTTTTCATCTGTCCAGAATCCACCATCGTCCTTCTCACAGATTGGGATATATCTCTTATCTGCATGGAGTTCCTGTGCCGCGATGAATTTCTTGATTTCATCGATAGCAATTGGCTGATCCACTGTACCTCTAGTACATGCATCCTCGCATCGTCTATTACAGATAGCACCACATACAGCCGGGAAAGGATTATCCTGCTTGATAAGTTTTAAAGCATCGAGATATCTTCCCTCTGCTGCCATCTTTACATAACCCTGAACAGCTAGATGAGCTGGACACGCTGTCTTACATGGAGCTGTACCAGAATCATAGCAATTGATTCTGATATCTTCTCTATAATTAGGATTCCATTTTTCCGGTCCCCACTTAACATCATCCGGGAGCTCTGAAATTGGATATTTAACTTTTGTACCGTCAGCCTTGCATAGTTTCTGACCTAGCTTAGCTGCACCGACAGGACATACTTCTACACACTTACCACAAGCTACACAATTTTCAGGTTCCACATATGCTCTATATGCTGAACGTGAAAGGTTAGGAGTATTGTATAACTGTGAAGTACGAAGCGCATTACATACACCAGGTGCACAGTTACAGATAGCTACGATTTTATCTTCACCATCGATATTTGTAACCTGATGAACGAAACCATGTCTTTCAGCTCTTTTACAAACCTCAAGTACTTCCTCTCGAGAAATATAGCGACCCATACCTCTCTCAACGCAGTACTCAGCCATATCGCCTACACCGATACAGAATTCTCCAGGAACTTCTCCCGAGCCTTCTCCTCTCATAGACTGCTGAATACGACATGTACACTGTCCTACTGAATATTTATCGTATTTATCTAACCAATGAGAAATATGTTCAATACTAACTGACTCATTTTCTGACTCAATAGCTTTTTCAACCGGAATAACATGCATTCCGACACCAGCACCGCCCAATGGAAGGAGTTCTGTCATTCCTTCTAGAGGCATCTGTGTCATAAGATTGAAAAAAGTAGCAAGTTCTGGATGCTCACTCGTAAGTACCGGATTCATCATCATAAACTCGGCAATGCCTGGTACGAAAATTGGGACATCATACTGAAGATGTCCATCTGCATTCTCTCTGTTTGACTCCAAACATCCAATCCAAAGAAGATGTTTAATCATCTTCTCAGTATCCTCGAGCGACATGTTGTTCATTCTTGCAAGTGCAGGAGCATCATAATTTACCCTAGTCTTTTTGAAAGAAAGTAAAAACTTAACTTCTTCCTTTGTAAGAACTGCATCAAGAGCCCAATATTCCGGGTCCTGTGAATTCATTGCTCCTGGCAATTTCTTTGGGATACGATCTGTAATCATAGCTCCTAATTTCTTTAGAAGCTTGTCCTTTTCTTTGTCCTTTGGAACAAAATTAGGATCTGGAACGTAGTCCCTCTCATTAGTCATTCGTCTGTCCGCTTTAGTAATTTTTTCGGCCATTTTAATATCCCCTCTACTATTAAATGATTAAAGCTGGTCAACCTCCCTTGAAGAATCATCCTGATCATCAAAATCAAATGGATCATCAGAATCATCATCGTACTCTGAATCATCGTCGTACTCTGAATCGTCGTCGTACTCTGAATCATCGTCGTACTCTGAATCATCATAATCATCTAAGAAATCAGAATTTCCTTCATTTTCATAATAATCAGATAAACCCTTTTGCAGCATATCCTTTACACCGGCACGCTGTGCCCCTCTAAGCAAAAGTGCAAAGAATAGAATTGTTATAATTATTCCGATTACCCCAGTGCACAATCCCGCAATTGCAAATCCACTTTTTGGTACTTCGAAATCCTTATCTTTTCTAAGCTGAACTATTCCAAATATGATAGCCAAAATTCCAACTATCAAATTGAAAATGTTAAAGACGAAGAAAATCACGCTAATCACACCTAGCACTAAACTTATAATACCAAGAATATTAGTATAATTTCCTTTTCCTCGGTTTAGGTTTGAATAGTTAGATGCTGCTCCATAACGGCTATTTGCATAGCTTTCGCCATTATTGTTATTATTTTGACCATAGTTATTATAACCCGAATTATAGGTATTTTGTCTATAGTCATTGTTAAGGTTTTGTCCATTGTTTTCATGGTTTTCCTGTGAATCACTGGCCTGATTTGACTCACATGTCACATTTTCTTTTGTAGTTTCCTTCTTTTCTTCAGAATCTACTCTTTTTTCCTCATCAAAAATGTTATTATCCATGATTTTCTCCGTTCTAATACTGTTATTTTTGACTATTCTACAGTAACAGACTTAGCAAGGTTTCTAGGCTGATCAGGATTTACATCCTTCTCAACAGATGTGTAATATGCCAAAATCTGAAGTATAACTGCTGCCTCAAATACAGAAAGTTCATCACGAATTGCTGGAAGTGGAATATGAACATCACAAACTGATGGATCTGTGATTTTCTCATCCTTGCTTAGAAGAACTACAAAAGCTCCTCTAGCCTTTACTTCTCTGATATTTGAAATAACCTTCTGATATACATGTTCCTGAGTAGCAATAGCAATTACAGGAACGCCTTCGCTGATAAGAGCAATTGTTCCATGCTTAAGCTCACCGGCAGCGTATGCCTCTGCATGAATGTATGAAATCTCTTTAAGCTTTAGTGCACCTTCCATAGAAAGTGTGTAATCTAAGCCTCTTCCGATGAAGAATGCATCATGTGCATTTGCCATTCTAGCAGCATATGTACGAATGATATCTTCCATCTCGAGAACTTTCTTGATTGCATCTGGTACTTTTTTCAAGTCAGCGATGAAGCTTTCAATCTTAGACTTCTCGCAAAGATTGTTTACAACACCGATACGAGCACCGATTAGATACATCGCTGCAACCTGAACTGTGTATGCCTTTGTAGAAGCAACTGCAATTTCAGGGCCGGCATGTGTATAAAGCACATACTTACTCTCACGAGCGATTGTAGAACCTTTTACATTTACAACAGCAAGTGTTCTATCAGTCTTTGTCTTTGCAAGACGTAGTGCCTCAAGTGTATCAATAGTCTCACCTGACTGAGATACTACGATTACAAGAGTCTTATCTGTGATTGTAGGTCTCTCATATCTAAACTCAGATGCGATTGCCACATTTACAGGAAGTCCAATATGATTCTGGATCAAACTTCTTCCTACATTTCCTGCATACATAGCTGTACCACAAGCGATTACTGTTACATCAGTGATACCCTCAAAAAGTGAATCATCAATTCCATCATCTGAAAAATCAGGAAGATTATTCTTAATTCTGAAGTTTACTGTGTTGGCAAAAGCAGTTGGCTGCTCATGGATTTCCTTGATCATATAGTGAGGATATCCATTCTTTTCCGCAGTAGAAACATCCCAATCAACCGTAAGATATTCTGGTTCTACTTCCTTGCCTTCTAAGTCATGAATTTCGATTCCATCCTTTGTAAGCTTTCCAATGCAGTACTCAGGAAGTACGAAATACTTATTTGTAAACTCGATAAAAGCTGTCAAATCAGAAGCTACAAATGCTCCCTGTTCTTTTGTATATGTAGCAACCATAGGGCTGACATTTCTTACGATATAAATCTCGCCCGGATGATTCTTGAACATGATACAAAAAGCGAATGAGCCCTTGATATCCTCAAGGCCTTTCTTAATCGCCTCAATGGGATTACCATTAAAGTTTGCATCAAATACTGCTGCCGCAACCTCAGTATCAGTCTCTGAACGAAGCTTACCCATGAGCTTATACTTCTCAATAAGCTGATGATAATTTTCAATAATTCCATTATGGATAAGAGTTACATTGTTAACTCTATGAGGATGAGCGTTTGCATTAGTTACTCCACCGTGAGTAGCCCATCTAGTATGACCAATACCACAAGTTGAGATATTTTCTTCATCTACGATTGCACGTAAATCAGATACCTTTCCAGCTGTCTTTCTAACTGAAATATGTCCAGAATTCTCTTTGAAAAAAGCAATTCCGGCACTGTCATATCCTCTATACTCAAGTCTCTGAAGACCATCTAAAAGGATATCCTGCGCTGCGCGCTTACCTGTGAATCCAATAATTCCACACATTTTGTTGTTTCTCCTATTAAAAAACCTACTATTTATTCAAATACGAATGGAGAAAAAACCACCCCTGATTTTTCCCCTTCGCAAGGAATCTAATTAAATCCCACAAATTTCTGAGACATATGATACAAGCCTAAATAAATTCTTCTACCCAGACGTCCAGGAAGATTAGATGCTAAACCAAACAATCCCAATCTCATATGCCAGAAAGTCTTAGGGCACTTCTTATGACAATAAGCCCAAAGATTCTTAACCTTTCTAATATTTTCCTTATCCTTTGACACACATCCAAGTGAAGCACTGACTGTTGTAATCATTTCAAGGAATGAAAGCATATATCTTCTTAAATATGGTTCATCGATAGACCATACATCATAAGCATCGATAAGAAGCTTGTTAACACGAAGCTGCTGATCAATTCTCTTTATCATAATCTGCTCATTTACAGACTGCCCCTCACGTCCAATGTAATATCTATAGAAATCTACATTTAGATAGTAAATTGTTTTTACATATGGAAGTGGAACATATACAAAGAGGTTATCCACATAGAAAGTATGCTTTGGAAGTACTAATCCACATTCTCTAAGCATTTCTGTTCTATAAGTAACTGAATGCATCAGAATAGTAAATCCTTTTATCACTCTCTTCATATCCTTCCAACCGATGATACGGTCTGTAGGGAAAAGGAGTGTATAAAACATAGTTCTTCTATGGTTTTCCGAAACTTTTTCATAAACATAGTTAGTAAGAAGCATATCCACAGGATTTCCTTCATTTACCAGTTTCTTTAAAGTCTCAATAACCTTCATATAAGCATCGTAATCTACCCAGTCATCTGAATCGACTACTTTGTAATACATACCAGTAGCATTTCTAAGTCCAGCATTTACAGCCTCACCATGTCCACCATTTGGCTGATGAATAGCTTTACAAATTCCTGGATATTTTGCTTCATATTCGTCAGCAATCTTTGCTGTATTATCTGTAGATCCATCATCTACAATCAAAATTTCAACATCATCTCCGCCAGGGAGTAGTGATTCTATACATTTACTCATATATTCCTCTGAGTTATAGCATGGAATCGCAAAAGTAATTAATTTCATTTGAGTCAGTCTATTCCTTTCTGTCTCATTTTTTACAGAGTTATATCACTCTACATAATCCTAAAAATTATAACCTTTATTCAGGAAAAAATAAAGCACTCATACATACATAAAAAAGACGAGATGAACTTAATCATCTCGCCTTTTGTCGTGTCATGTGACACTATTTCTTTAATATTTCATCTATTGTTGCAAGTCGCACACACAGAGTAAATACATCCATAGCCGTCTGCAATTCCTCGAGCGTCGGGAAGGATGGCGCTATTCGAATCACAGAATCCTTTGGATCTTGACCATATGGAAATGGAGCTCCCGCTCCTGTCAAAGTAACTCCGAGTGCAAAACACATACTGACAACCTTGGATGCAACATTTGGAATTGTTCTAAATGTAATAAAATAACCGCCGTTTGGATTATTCCAGGTTCCGACATTTTTTCCCGAAAGATCTCTTTCCAAAGTATTTATTACGCACAAAAACTTAGGTCTTAAAATCTTCGCATGCTTTTTCATATGCTCTCTGATGCCGGCTGCATCTTTAAAAAATTTGATATGTCTAAGCTGATTAACCTTATCATAACCTATTGTCTGAACTGTCATCGAGCTTATTATATCTTTTTTATTTTCAGGTGATGAAGCCACTCCTGAAATTCCTGAGCCAGAAAAACTAATCTTTGAAGTAGACATAAATTCAAATACAAGATTTGGATTTCCAGCCTTTTTACATTCCAAAAGGATATCCGGAATCTGATCCTGTTTTTCTATTTCATCATAAAGATAATGCACTGCATAAGCATTATCCCAAAAGATTCTAAAGTCCTTTGCGGCAGGTTTTAGATTTGCAAATCGCTTTACAACCTCTTCTGAATAAACAATACCTTCTGGATTTGAATATTTAGGTACACACCAGATTCCTTTTACAGAATCATCTTTCACATACTCTTCAACCAAATCCATATCAGGGCCATCACTATTCATCGGAATAGGAATCATTTCAAATCCAAAATGTTCGGTTATAGAAAAATGTCTGTCATATCCAGGAACAGGACATAACCATTTTACTTTTTTAAGCTTTGACCAAGGTTTTTCTCCTAAATATCCAAAAGAAAAACCTCTGGCTATCTGATCATACATAACATTCAAAGATGAATTACCACATACAATCACGCTATTGGGATCACAAGAAACCATAGAAGCCAAAAGTTTCTTTGCACCCTCAAGTCCTTCCAAAACGCCATAATTTCTGACATCCATTCCGGAATCTACATCGATAACCTCATCATGCGAGATTGGCGCAAGCATTCCCATGGACAAATCCAGCTGCTCAACGGAAGGCTTTCCTCGTGCCATATTCAGTGAAAGCTCCATCTTTTCATACTTTTTATATGCAGAAACTAAGCTTTCTTTTTCTTTAAGTAAATCTTCTCTTGTCATCTGATCGTATGGAATCATATCGGCTCCTTATGAAAACTTGTCTTCATATCAAATATAAATATACGGTCAAAATGAATTTAATTCAATGTTAAATTTCAACAATAAGTTTGTCAGAATCGGCATCATAATTTACTTTAAGGACTGATTTAGGTTTTACATTTCCTTCCAAAATAACCTTTGCAATCAAAGTCTCTACAGACTTTTCAAGGAATCTCTTCAAAGGTCTTGCACCAAACTGTGGTTCATAGCCCCTATCGCTAATATACTTTATAGCCGAATCACTAAGAACACATTCAAGTTCCTTATCTGCAAGTCTACGATTTAAATCCTTCATTTGAAGATCAATAATTCTATTGATATTATCTTTTGTCAGTGGCTTGAACATGATAATTTCATCCAAACGGTTTAAAAACTCCGGTCTGAATGAAGCCTTAAGTGTCATATCAACAGCAGTCCTTGCATCTTCAGTTATTTCTCCATCTTCGCCTATACCATTCAACAGATTTTCAGAGCCGATATTAGATGTAAGAATAATAATTGTATTCTTGAAATCTACAGTTCTACCCTGTGAATCGGTAATTCGTCCATCATCTAGAACCTGGAGAAGAACATTCCATACATCCGGATGAGCTTTTTCCACTTCATCGAAAAGAACTACCGAATAAGGTTTTCTTCTAACGGCTTCTGTTAGCTGACCGCCTTCGTCATATCCAACATATCCCGGAGGAGCTCCAATTAGACGTGACACTGAATATTTCTCCATGTACTCCGACATGTCAATTCTGACCATGTTTGCTTCATTATCAAAAAGTGTTGCAGCAAGTGTCTTTGCAAGTTCTGTCTTACCTACACCAGTAGGTCCCAAGAACAGGAATGAACCGATTGGCTTGGACGGATCTTTAATACCTGCACGGGATCTGATAATAGATTCAGTAACAAGTTTTACTGCTTCATCCTGTCCAACAACTCTCTTATGAAGTTCAGTATCGAGATGAAGTACCTTGTTTCGTTCTGTTTCATTTAGCTTTGAAACTGGTATTCCCGTCCATCTGGAGACGATTTCTGCAATCTCATCTTCAGTAACATTCTCATGAATGAGCGAGATATCCTTTACCTCGATATTCTTCTCTTCCTCTTCGAGTTTCTTCTCAAGCTCAGGCAGGCGACCATACTGAAGCTCGGCTGCCTTGTCTAAATTATATTCCTGCTTTGCTTTTGCGATTTCATTCTTTACAGATTCAATCTGTTCACGAAGCTCTGAAACACCAGTCAGAGACTTCTTCTCGTTATCCCACTGGGCCTTCATGACATTCAGTTTATCTTTGTACTCAGACAACTCTTTCTGAAGTTCAACAAGACGCTGTTTTGAAAGATTATCGGTTTCTTTTTTCAAAGCAGTCTCTTCGATTGAAAGCTGCATTACCTTACGATTAAGTTCATCCACTTCTTCTGGCATAGAATCCATTTCAGTCTTTATAGATGCGCAAGCCTCATCAACCAGGTCGATAGCCTTGTCAGGAAGGAATCTATCAGAAATATATCTATCGGAAAGTGTAGCCGCGGCGACAAGTGCAGCATCTGCAATCTTTACACCATGGAAAACTTCATATCTGTCTTTCAAACCACGAAGGATAGATATAGTATCTTCGACTGTAGGTTCATCAATCATAACCGGCTGGAATCGTCTGGCCAAAGCGGAATCTTTTTCAATATTCTCACGATACTCGTTTAACGTCGTTGCACCGATACAGTGAAGCTCACCACGGGCAAGCATCGGCTTTAACATATTTCCTGCATCGAGAGAACCTTCTGTCTTTCCGGCACCGACTATAGTATGAAGTTCATCGATGAAGAGAATGATTTCGCCGTTTGAATTCTTCACTTCATTTAAAACAGCCTTCAATCTCTCCTCGAACTCACCTCTATACTTTGCACCAGCGACGAGGGATCCCATTTCGAGGGAAAAAATCTTCTTATTCTTCAAATTGTCCGGCACATCGCCATTTACAATACGCTGAGCCAGTCCTTCTACAGCAGCGGTCTTTCCTGTACCCGGTTCACCGATCAGGACAGGATTATTCTTTGTCTTTCTGGAAAGAATACGGATGATATTTCTGATTTCTGAATCACGTCCGATTACAGGATCAAGCTTACCGTCACGAGCTCGCTCAACCATATCAAATCCATATTTTTCCAATGTATCATATGTATCTTCTGGATTATCCGTAGTCACTTTCTGATTTCCTCTAACTTCAGACAACGCAGTGAGAAACCTCTCTCTGGTCAATCCGAATTCTTTAAATTTGTTCTTTATAGTCTTGCTAGGTTTCTGGATCATCGCCAAAAACAGATGCTCGACAGAGACGTACTCGTCGCCCATAGCTCTAGCTTCATTTTCTGCAAAGTTCAGAGCATCGTTCAGCTCTCTACCCATGTAGATTTCTCCGCCACTTACCTTTGTAAGGCTGCGGACCATTTCTTCTACATCATTTTTAAAATAAGTCAGGTCTATTTCCATCTTCTCGATAAGTCTAGGAATCAGCCCGTCTTCCTGTCTGAGGAGCGCGAGTAGGAGATGCTCTTCAGTCAACTCCTGATTACCATATTCGGAAGCGATACTAGAAATATCATTAATCGCTTCGATGGATTTCTGTGTAAATTTCTGGATATTCATATACTACCCTCCTTTTTATCAAGGATATATCCTAATATTTCTATCTAAAAATGGTTATAGCATCTTTTGTTAGCACTGTCAACAGGTGAGTGCTAATTTTGTTGTTTCGTTAAAAAAGGTAATAAAATAAAGCCATCCAGCTGAAATAATGTTTTATTAACTGAGTTTCAAAGGCAATTAGTAAATCGACATTTTTGCTCGCTGTGCATCTTATCGATGCATCGAACACCTGAAAACTCGCGGCTTTTCTTCTTATAAGGAAGTAGAAAAGCCGCTCAAACATCTTCAGGTGTTCGAACGAGCAAAAATCTCAATCAACTACTTGCACTTTTCAACTCAAAATAATAAAACACTATTTCATCTGGACAGCTTTTTTTCACCTTCCAAAATAAAACAACAAAATTAGCCCTCACCTGTTTGGATTATGCTATAATTTTTAAAACTAACCACAAAATATTCTATATTAAATTATTTATCTAACTCTATATTCAATTTCGTACTGGAATAAACTTTTCTTTAAACTAATTATACTATCTGAAGTCTTCCAATTATAACTTCTATCATTTTTATAATAATAAGGCTTCCCATAAAGAACGCAAAACTTAATCATATAATAATCATAAACTTTCATTGTTGATGCTTCAAGACAGCTAGTTTTCACATTAACACCAATCAATGTACCATAGTCATCAAAATCATATTCCTTTTTCAAAACAACTAGTTTTTTAAAAATATGTTTAAGCGATTGAGTTTCCAGACGATTTTGATCTGTTTCCGTAACATCCTTTTTCTCAATTGCATTAATCTCGCTTATTTTAGTTTCCCCCCATTTATATCCAGAATAATAGCCAGATTGATCTTTTATCCATACTATACGTATTAAAATAATTCCAAATAATAATACTGCTAATACAGATTTTGCAATGATTTTAAAATATTTACTTCGCTTCACATTATTTTTTATTTTTTTCCCACATTTTATACAATAATTATTTTCTAAATAAATCTCACTACCACAATAACCGCAAAATACTTTTTTATTCATATACTGCTTCCATTCATTAATCCAAACTAATTCTTAATGTATTATCCAATTCATATATTTCAATATCGCCCTTAGACATCTCCCACATACACCGATTGAGATTTTTTTCAGGTTCGCCATATTTTATTGTATATTTTTTTATTATATTTTTTTTAATCTGACTAATACTGTATATAGAAGCATCGCTTTCCTTAATTGTAACTAAAACACCCTCCAGCTTATCACCATCAAAATAATACTTGGCAAAGCCATTACATCCAGCAAACCCTTCAAAATTTGTAATTTTACTAACCCAAGTATCATCTTCTTTTTTTACTATACTATCATTGAAATCACTATTTTTTATTTCTTCTTTAGTACAGCCGCGCTTAATATCACCTAATAACCAATCATTCTGCCTTTTTGATTCAAACATTGAAATAATCGATAATACAATCAATATTGTTAAAAAAAAGCAAAAAACAAAAATTTTCAAATTAGAATGTAAAGATTTTGAGGTTGTTTTTTTATTATGATTTTTAAATGATAAATTATCATATCCACATTTCATACAATATTGATAACCATCAGGTATTTTAGTTCCACATCTTCCACAATACATAATCTATTTACTCCACTTCACTTACAAAGACTTCTGCTTCCTTATAATTTGACGAGTTTTCAAACATAATTTCAAACTCCCTTGATTCACCCGGCCCTATTTCTTGATTATCATTAGTATAGTCACTACCAACTATGTCACCATTATAATCATAGAATTTTACCGTTACTTCATAATAAGAAATTGTTTTACTATCACTTATATTTCGAACTTTTCCTGATATGGTATGATAATCCGTATAATAATCACTATATTCATCCCAATTAACAACTTCTAAATCATTAACAGTTGGCCGATACTTTTCTATAAGTTCATTATTTTTCTTTCGTTCTCTAGATGATTGAAATTCCATAAAACAAAAAAAGACCACCACAAAAGCAAGAGCTAAACCTAATAAAGTATTCAATTTTTTAACATGATTTAATGTCTTTATAGACTGCAATCTACTTCCACATTTTAAGCAGTACTGCATATCATCTGAATAAAATTTTAAACACTTTTTACATCTTTTCATCAGCTTCCTCTTCACTTATATTATTTCATCAATCCCAACTTAATCAAAACAGCTGCAAAAAAGATTCCAATTCCTCTAATCAACATAGCAAAAGCCACATATATTTTTCCCAAATCTTGATAGTATACCTCTGCAATTGAATCTCCACTTATTGACTCTATCTCCGACATATCATTTCCTATAGTTCCAACTTTATATGCACCCCAGAAAAAAATACATAAAATAATAATAGCCAACAAAAAATAAATTCCTTTAATAAAACCATTTGAATCTTCATTTTCTTTTGCAAGGACTACATGCTCATTTTGAATAGATTCTTTTTTTTCATAATCCAGTTTGTTTTCTTCTTTTTCAATTTCTTTTAAATCTAGTCCACAATTCTGACAAATCTTTTCTTCATTATTCACTTCGCTTCCACACTTAGGACAAAACATTTAACTCCTCCTCATAACAATAAATAATCTCATATATCTATTTCTAATAATACTATTATCTTCTGTTTTCATTGCTATTTCAATATGTTAAATAATTCCCCAAAATATTAAACAATTGTTTTCTATGGTGCAGGATTTTCTGATTACAGTATGTTCTAGTTGTGACTTTTATAGATTATCACCAATAATAATATAAAAGCTTACTCTTCCCCTACCACCTGGAAGATGTAGAACTTAAGATAATATGAATTCTCGCTACCATCGATTGTGAATTAGAAGATTTGGTCACAGAAAAAGACCTCACATCGAAATAACGATGTGAGGTCTTCATTATTCATAATGTCCTTTACATGCAATTATTCTAATTCCATCTTCAGTGACATCATAAATTAATCTATCTTGTTCATTAATTCTGCGACTCCAAAAGCCGCTTAAGTTTTCCCCTAATGGCTCAGGCTTTCCAATACCTTCATATGGATTCCTCTGAGCATCCTTAATAAGTTTATTTATCTTCTTTAATGTCTTCTTATCCTGCGTTTGCCAGTACAGATAATCTTCCCAGCCTCTATCTTCCCATAGTAACCCCAAACCTTACTCCTCCAGCAAATCATGCTCCTCAAAGTGCGCTTTACCAGTTTTAATATCATCTACTATTTTTTCTAAATACTCAATATTCTCCTTAGAATAAAACGGATCAGAAAGAGATACTTCAAACGGAATCCTCTGTTCTCTAGTCATCTTTTTTGCAAATATAGTAAATGCAGTCGTCATCGACATACCGAGCTTATCACACAATGTTTCCATTTCTTTCTTTAAATCAGAATCCAGTCTGAAGTTTACATTCACAGATCTTCCCATGGTACGACCTCCTTTCTATAATTTCATTATATCAGCCTTAATCAGTTTTGCAATACGTTATAATGAATTATCATTACACAGTCAATACTGTCAAATATACAATTAGCTTTATACTCCGATTTCAAAAAAAGAACAGGGCTTACGCCCTGTCTTAGAACTTATCATTTCTCTTCCACCACCTGGAAGATGTAGAACTTGAGATAATATGAATTTTCGCTACCATCGATTAGAATTGGATGATCTGGGGCCTGTGTTGAGAAGAGGACCTGGCGGATGCGCTTGTGAGCAGAACGAGCTGCTTCACGCATCATCTTCTCGAAGAGCGGCTGAGTCATAAAGTGTGAACAAGAACAAGTTGCAAGGTATCCGCCTTCACGAACTAGTTTTAGACCACGAATGTTGATTTCACGATAACCTGTAATTGCTTTTTTCGTTGCCTCACGTGATTTCGTAAATGCTGGTGGATCTAAAATTACAACATCATACTTCTCACCTTCCTGTATTAGTCGAGGAAGTTCGTCAAAGACATCAACTTCCTTAAATTTGACTGTATCCGAAAGGCCATTTAATTTTGCATTGGCGCTAGCTTCTTCAACTGCAAGTGCGGAAATATCGAGGCCTGTTACGCTGTCGGCGCCAGCAAGTCCCATATTAAGCGCAAAAGTTCCCATATGAGTAAAGCAATCTAAAGTCTTTGTAAGCTGTCCCTGAGATTTCATATTTGAAATCAATTCCTGAATATGACGTCTGTTTACCTTCTGATCCAGAAAAAATCCTGTCTTCTGTCCATTCTCTATATCAACCGTATATTTCACGCCATTCTCAGTAATCTGAACTAGAGGACTCATCTCACGATTATCACGTGTCCAGAACCAGCCTTTGACCTTTGGCATGCCTTCTTTTTTCCTGACATTGGCATCAGAACGCTCAAAGATTCCATTTATGATGACATCATCTTCTTCCATTGCCTTTACAAGACCCATTAAAACGATATCTTTTAACTTGTCCATTCCTAGTGAAAGACACTCGAATACTAACAAATCCTCATACTTATCAACAGTTAATCCTGGCAAAAAATCTGCTTCGCCGAAGATAACCCTGCAAGAAGATGTATCTACGACAGACTTACGATATTCCCAGGCTGCTTTCGCTCTTTTTTCCAAAAAAGCTGTATCGAGAGGTTCTTTTCTATAGCGTGAAAGCATGCGAACTCTAATTTTTGAATTCAGATTTATAAATCCATAGCCCATGAAGTAGCCATCAAAATCATGAAGTGTGATGATATCGCCATTTTCGATTTCTCCACTTACATCTGAAATCTCATTGTCATACACCCATGCACTTCCTGCTTTAAGAGAACGGCCCTCGCCCTTCTTCAATGTAACTATTCCTTTTGATTCAAGTGTTGCCATAATATTCCTTTCACACATAAGTCAAAGAAAGTCTCCCTCTCATTCACGGGAGACTTTCATACTTCTTTTCTTTTCATACATTCTTGCATCAGAAATTCTAAATGCAGTTCTTATGTTATCAATTCCTTCTTCATTTGAATAACAATAACCATATGCTGCACTAAGAGTCCAATCCGAATGAAGTTTGTTCTGAACTTCAATTTCATGATCTAATTCACGAAGTTTATATTCAACATAATTCTTTTCCAGGCAGTGAGGACTTGTAAGCACTGCAACAAATTCATCACCACCGGTTCGACCGATAAAGCCCGAACCATCAAGCGCACGTTTTAAAGCATTTGCAAAAGATTTTATATAAAAATCTCCAGCCTCATGACCATAAGTATCATTTACTTTTTTTAGGCCATTTAAGTCGAACTCAATCAGACAATAATCTTTTCTTTCATCATCAACCAAATCATAGAATTCTTCGGTTGCATGTCTGCTGCCGACTCTTGTAAGAGTATCGACATAAGCAAACTCCTCTGCCATACGAACCTTTGCTGTATTGTTTAAGATATAAATAACATCTGAAACGTAATCAACCAGAAGTGATATGGTAAAAATAAATGCCGCAAGATAAAGCAGATTGCTATAATGTCCCTCCTCATTTGGTGAGATATATTTATCGTAATTAAATCTAGCAACCTCTTCGACTGCAAATACCGCCAAAACCAGCATTCCAAAAAGGAGCCAGTTTGACTTACCTTCATTTCTCTTCCAATCGAAGAAATAAACTACAATTCCAAACAGTACAACACCCAGATCAATCATATGATTAAAAATCAAAAATGACGCCGGATGGTAAGCTTCAAAGAAATATCCATATAAAAGAGCAGCCCAGAAAACAAACTGGCTAAAAACTAAAATATTAAATACAATTCTTCGAGCCTTCTTATTCCCAAAATTGACTTCTTCCTGAATATAGCCCGTAAAGCAAACAGGAATCATATAAAGAGTTTCAAACTCCATATATGCTCTCACCAGATTATTGTTGGTAAAAAGCTTGATAACATCGGTCGCACATGCAGAGTAAAGTCCGGCGAAGAATGCGAATGCGCCGAGCCACATCAGCTTCCACAAATTTATCTTTCGATTTCGTCCAAGTATCAGTCCTATGGAAAAAAGCACCGACACTGCACCAAACACAACAAGAAACATGGATATTATTATCTGCCAGCTATTATTAGCGATAAAATTCGGCATGAACTCTGTTGCTTCAACTATTTCCGGGGAGGAAAGAGATGTAAATGCATTATCTTCATTTACCAACATTTTTATAGAAAGATAATGATTCTGATCTTCTAAGCGGATTGGAATTACATTATAACCATAGCCTACAACCTTGTTCTGTTTTATCCTTTCCATTCCATACTCAAAAATTTTGTGTCCAGAAATCTGGACATCCAATCCCGAATGAATTGAATAGATAACAAGCACAGGCTGTTTAACTTTTATATCTGGAAGTGGCCTCGCAAAAACAACCACATCGCCTTTATTTACACTCGGAAAGTCGAATTTTCTCAAATCGACATTCTCATATTCTTTGCCGTTTATCGATACATTCCAGCCTTTATGGATTGAATAGCCTTCTGTATTCTTATTGTGTGTCCCTATCCACTCAACAATACAAGCAGCTAAAATCAAAAAAGCTGTTCCGACTATAGCAAGTGTAACTAACGATTGTATTCTTCTTTTTTCCACATTCAAAAATCTCATAACATCCCTATCAGCTTTCGCTATTTACAAAAGCTATCCCCTTTATTTCAAGTATTCAAGTCTGTAGTTAATCAAGTAGTTCACCAAATCATCGAAGCCTTCACCGGTTTTTGCTGAAACCGGAAATACCTTCGCTTTTGGATTTCTTTCCCTTATATATCCCTTAGCTTTATCCATATCGAAATCAAATACTTCCAAAGCATCAATTTTATTAATTATAACCACATCGCATGTCTCGAACATAAGCGGGTATTTCAAAGGCTTATCATGACCTTCTGTAATAGAAAGGATGCACATATTAAGTGCTGATCCTGCATCGAATTCTGCTGGACAAACCAGATTTCCAACATTCTCAAGAATGATGAAATTATAATCCTCCATCGGAAGATTATTAAGTGCCTGTCTAGACATATCCGCATCCAAGTGGCACATACCTCCAGTGTGAAGCTGGATTGAACGCACACCTGCATTTTCTATTGTAATCGCATCGACATCTGAATCGATATCAGCTTCCAAAACTGCAGGTTTTATATCTTCTGGCAATCTCTTCAAAATATTCAATATTGAAGATGTCTTTCCAGATCCCGGAGATGACATCAAATTTATATAGAAGCTTTTTTTATTCTTCATCTCATCTCTAAGCTTCTTTGCTTCAACCTCATTATCGAGGAGAACTTTTTTCTTTAAATCAATTATCTCTACACTAGGCATTTCTTTCCCCCATAACTCTTTCACTAATCCACTCAACTAATTCATCCACACCTTCACCAGTCTTCGCTGAAATAAAGAAAACCTTTGAAGAAGGATTTAGTTTGTGAACTCTTTCCACAAGAGCTTCTTCATCAAACGGGAAATAATCCTTAGTATCAATTTTATTTATTATGCAAGCCTGTGTAACCTTGAACATAAGCGGATACTTAAGCGGCTTGTCATCTCCTTCCGGAACAGAAAGAATAGCGACATTCAAATTCGCACCAATATCATTTTCCGCAGGGCAAACCAGATTACCGATATTCTCCATAAAAATAAGATCTAAATCTTTTGTATCGAAATTTTTTATAGTCTCCAGTGTCATATCTGCATCCATGGCACATTCACCACCAGTATGAACCTGGATAGTTTTAACTCCATTATTTTCCATGGTAACAGCATCTACTTCAGCTTCGATATCTGCTTCCATTACCCCAATCTTAAAACGTTTTCTTAGCTTCGGAATCAAGCTTAACAAAGTAGTTGTCTTACCTGCTCCTGGAGAAGCCATAATATTTATAAGAAACGTATTTTGCGCCTTCATCTCTGAACGAATTTCGTCCGCAATCCTGTCATTTGCAGCGTTTACGTCCACGTTCAGATTTAAAACTTTAAATCCTGACATTACAAAAACCCTCTTTCAAAATTTTATCCTATGAAAGTATACTAAAATAAGCTATTCTTTACAAATCAACTGATAAAATTTATTATTGAAATTGGAAAGAAATTATAAATTTTACTTAATCATAAAGACAAGAAAGGGAAACTCTATGAAAAAAGAAATACTAGAAAGATTTACAAGATATGTAAAGATTCACACAACATCTGAAGAAGATGTAGAACCAATCCCTAGTACTAAGCGTCAGTTTGACCTTGCTCGCGTCCTCGAAGAGGAACTAAAAGCCATCGGTCTTAACAACGTAAAAGTATCAGAGAACTGCTATGTAACAGCTACTCTTCCCGCATCAGATGGATTTGAAAACGCAAAGACAGTTGGTTTCATCGCCCACCTAGACACAGCTCCTGACTATTCAGGAAAAAATGTTAACCCAGTAATCCACGAAAACTACGATGGAAAAGATGTAGTTCTCGGCGACTCTGGAAAAGTTATCAAGGTAAGCGACTTCCCAGATCTTCCAAAGCTTGCAGGTCGTACACTTATCACAGCTGATGGAACAACACTTCTCGGTGCCGATGACAAAGCCGGTGTTACAGCAATCATGACAGCCGTAAACTACTTCATGAACCACCCAGAAGAAAAACACGGAGAAATCAGAATCTGCTTCACACCTGATGAAGAAGTAGGCCGTGGACCAGAAAAGTTCGATGTAAAAGCATTCAACGCAGACTACGCTTACACCGTAGACGGTGACGACGAAAGCGAAGTAGCATACGAAAACTTCAACGCCGCTACATGCTCAATCAAAATCGACGGTGTAAACGTACACCCGGGTGAAGCTAAAGGCATCATGGTAAACGCAGCATACCTTGCAACAGAAATCGCACAGATGATTCCTAAAAAAGAAATCCCAGCCGAAACAGAAGGCCGTGAAGGTTTCTACCACCTAATCGACATGAAGGGTGACATCGCTCATGCAGAAATCACATACATCCTTCGTGATCACGACAAGGACTGCTTCGAAGAAAGAAAGAAAGTAATGCAGGAATTCTGCGACAAGATTTCAGCTAAATACCCAACAGCAAAGGTATCATGCGAAATCAAAGACTCATACGCAAACATGATAGAAATCATGAACGCTCACCCAGACATCGTAAAACTTGCAAAAGAAGCAATCGAAGCTCAGGGGCTCACTCCAATCTCACGTCCTATCCGTGGAGGCACAGACGGAGCTCAGCTTTCATTCATGGGACTTCCATGTCCAAACCTCGGAACAGGTGGCTACGGCTTCCATGGCCCATTCGAGCACGTAACACTCGAGGGAATTGAAACTGTTGTAAAAGAATTGATTTACATTGGAAAGAATCCTTTGAAATAATTTCTTGAATATTATTTAAGAATTTTGTTATGTAAAAAAAAGGTTCTGTGATTTACTTTTAAATCACAGAACCCTTTTTATTATATAAATTTAATTTACAACAACGCCTTCACAGCGCCATACATTCCTGCATCATTTCCCAACTCCGCAAGCACTACCTTTGCATCCTTCGAAGCGTGAAAAGCATATTCTTTAAAGAACTTCTCTATACGCTCGGTTACTATAGGGCCGTTCTTCGATACACCACCGCCAATTACAAATACTTTTGGATCTGTTACGCCTGAAACAAAAGACATAACCATAGCGAGCATAGATGAAATCTCATCTACAAGATCGGATGCAAATTTGTCACCCTTTCCTGCCTCAGCATAGATTTCTTTTGCTGTTGGGTTTTTGATATTTCGAAGTGATGAAGGTTCATCTGTTTCTGAAAGTCTTCTTTCACAGACCTGTGCAATTCCTCTGCCTGAAGCGTACTGCTCTAAACAGCCATATTTTCCGCAGTTACATCTAGTCTTTTCATTTGGATTTATTGTAATGTGTCCAATTTCTCCACCTGCGCCAAAAGCACCAGGTACAATCTTTCCATCTACGATAATTCCACCGCCTACACCAGTTCCAAGAGTTATCATGCAAACATCTTTGTTGCCTTTTCCAGCACCCTTCCACATTTCGCCAAGAGCTGCGGCATTGGCATCATTTAAAACAGTTGCTCTGAGCCCGCCCATGGCTTCACTCATCATATCAGCTGCCTTTATAACCCCCCAACCGATATTTACACTTCTATTAACTGTTCCATCTGGAAGTACAGGTCCTGGAACATCTAGACCAACACCTTCTAGATCATCAAAAGTTAAATTTTTCTTTTCCAAAACTTCTTTTACAGAAGAAGCGATATCTGGAAAGATATACTTTCCGCCATCTTCTGTTCTAGTTGGAATTTCCCACTTTTCTAGAAGGTCTCCTTCTGTAGTAAAAAGACCTAATTTTACTGTTGTTCCACCTACGTCTGCACCAACTGCGTATTTCTTCATCTTGTCCCCTTTTTTCTAGTATAACTAGCAAAACCAAGCTGTCGTATGGAAAAAATCATGCAGTAAAATCGATTGTCTGTCCTAAATTTTTCTCTTCAGGAGTTCTAACCGTTTCTGTCATCCATTCCATTTCCTGATCCTTTATTTTCTTAAAGAGATCTTCCACATTATCAGCTTCAACCTTTATTTCAACAGGTTTAGTATACTCTTTTTCCGGCTTTACGTCAGCCTTCTTTTTAGTTTCTTTCGCCGCTTTATTCTCAGCTTCTTTAGCCGCTTTATTTTTTGCTTCTTTAGCTGCTTTATTTGCATTAGCTCTTATATCATTTGCCTTTGATACAATTGCCTGATTTGCTTTAGCCATTACAGCAAAGAAAGTTGTAGTTCCATCAGCATTTATTTGCACGCCAAAACCAGTCACTGTTTTTCCAGTGCCATCTGTTGCATTTACAAGGTCATTTGCAATCTTCTGAAGCTGTTCTTTAGCATCATCGATTACACCTTCCTGTTTTACCCTGTAATTTTCATCGTTGGCCATTTTTTCCACAGTGGCTTCATCGATTACAACTACATCCTTGTCACCTGTGACATACTTTTCAGCGTTTTTCATGGCATTTTCGCTCTCATCATTGCTTACTAAAACGAAGTCCATGTCGCCATACTTTTCTTTCAATTTTTCATAATAGGCCTGAGCCTTTTCTGAAAGTTTAGGATTTCCGACTGTCCTTTGATTTTCCTTCTTTAATTCTTTTACCTGTGCTTTGTTAGCCACAGTTGCAGCAAACGAAGGCATTGCTGCACCATTTACATTACCGAGACTCATTGTTTTTCCTCCTTGAAAAAAGATTTTATACATCCATGCATAATTAGACAGATTCGTGTCTATATTGTATTTCGAATCATTTTGCGAAAAACTTTAACTTTTTTCTAAAGTAATTAAAAAAATAGTGATTTATTTTTAAATGATTGATATTATAAATATACACACGAAAATTAGTAGACAATTTATATAAAGGAGATGCATTATGACAGAAGAAGCCTTCAAAAAAACCTTATCAGATTTGATTGCAACTGCATTGAATAATCAATACAGCGATCCTATCCATGCCGATTTATGGCAAGGAATCCGAATAGATTTAAATGAGGCTTCTTATAAGCTTGATGAAATCAAGCGAAAATAATGTTATTTTAATTTTATCCACTCAGAATCCGGTTTGAGGTCCTTTGTTTTCAAAGTTTCCTCGCCGGATTTTTTAGTTTTATAAACCAATTCCTGATTCTTTATAGATACCTTTGTGCCCTCAGGAATTGAGCTTGTGATAAAAGCATTAGAGCCGACTACCGAGTGAGCTCCTATTATTGTATTTCCACCCAGGATTGATGCACCTGAATACAGTGTTACATAATCTTCAATAGTTGGATGTCTTTTTATACCACGCAGTTTCTGTCCGCCTGATGTAGAAAGAGCTCCAACAGTTACTCCCTGATATATCTTTACATGTTCACCAATTATTGTTGTAGAACCTACAACAATTCCTGTTCCATGATCGATGAAGAAATATTTTCCAATCGATGCTCCAGGATGAATATCGATTCCTGTTTTGTTATGAGCATGTTCTGTCATCATTCTTGGAATCAATGGAACATTCAATAAGAAAAGTTCATGTGCCATTCTATATACAGCAATTGTGTATATTCCAGGATAACTTAAAACTATTTCGTCCTTATTAAGCGCAGCAGGATCACCCTGAAGCGTAGCTTCCAAATCAGTATCCAAATATTCTCGGATTTTTGGAATCTGACTCAAGAATTTAAGTGTGATATCTGAAGCCTTATTTTCAAGTGATGGCTGACAGATATGTCCTCCAGGGTTTTCTCCTTCTTTCTGGTAATTCAAAACTGTTGTAATCTGTTTTTCAAGACTATACATAACATCTTCAATCAATACGGTGATATTGGATTCCATATTATAACCGCGGAATCTTCTATCTCTGTAATATCCAGGGAAGATGATTCTTAACATCTTATGTATGATTTCAACTACAGCTTCCTGATCTGGCTGGTTAAAAACCTCTGTATTATCTATATCCCTTCCTTTTTTATAATCAGAAAGGATAGTCTTTTCAATCTCTCGAAGAGTCTTTGCCTTCTCTTCCTGTGCTTCTTTAAAGTAGTTTTTACCTCTGAAGCCATCTTTTTTCTTCTCTTTTGACATATCTTCTCCAAATTTTTTGACGCATTATGTTACTGGTTAGTAGCTGCATCCTTCGCTGCCTGTGCTTTATCAGCTGCGCTCTTTGCTTTTTTTCCAATAGCTGCATCCGGATAAAGTTCATTTACCCTATTATATGTTTTTATTGCATTATCAAAATCGGAAAGTTTTTCATAACTCTGTCCAAGTTCATACAAAGCTTTTCCATCTTCGTAATTTTCCTGAATCTCAATAACCTTTTTGTAGTTATCACAAGCCGCCTGGTAATCACCACTCTGATATGAGCTTCTAGCAGTTGCAATTGTAGATACCAACAATTCATTATTAACAGAACCACTTAGTGTATTGTATAAGTTCTTTGCGTTATCTGATAAAAGGTCAAGATTTATCTGAGAAATCAAGGTCGAAGCTGTAGTCATGTCCCCTGCATCGACTGCATTCTTAGCCTGTATTAGCTGATCATAAGATGTAGCTGTGTCACTCTTTGCAGAGTATTTCTTCAGCTCTTTCTTCAGATTTGAAACCTGATCTTTTAATTCAGAAACACTGTTTGCAGAATTAGTGGCTGACTCATTAGCATTGATTATAGAGTTAGTAGCCTTGTTTCTGGCATTCTGTTTGATCGTAGGGATTACTAAGAAGTAACAGAACAAAACTCCGATTATAATTCCAGTCACAATATTTATAATTGCTGTTCTAGAACCATCTGAAAAATCTTTAAATGCAGCTCTAGTCATAATAACACTATCATTTCCATCACTAAAATTGACTAGATCCGCCTTCTTCTTTTTCTTGCTCTTCTTTGTCTTTTCGATGTCTTTTAATTCCTTCTTATATCTAAGAATTACTGTATCATTGACATCGACCTGCTGAGCTGCTTTTATTATTTTTCTAGCTTCGTTATAATTCTTTTCTTTAATGTATATAAGTGCAAGAAGTCTATAGGCTTCCATATCTTTCACATTAGAAGAATTGATTCTCTTTAGCTGTACCTTTGCAAGATCGAGATTTCCTTCTTTGCAGAAATGAAGCGCTCTGTTATATCTTTCAGCATTCTGATCAGCCTTCTCCATATTTCCTGCACTGCGCATCTCTTTTAGGTATACATCAGCTCTATTATTCTCTTCCTGATAATTCTTACTGATTACCCACTCAGCTACAGCATCGACATAATTTCCACGAGCATAAAAAATTAGCCCGAGCAAATTTCGGGCATCAGTGTTTTTCTTATTATTTTTTAAACTCTCTTTTAGGGAAACTATAGCTCCAGAAAGATCGTTAACTCCTGCCTTTATAAGCGCATCGTTATATAATTCATTCGATTTATTTAAGATTTTGTTGTAATCCATTTTTATAGTTCTCCCGGGAAATTAAAATTTCCTTTTCCGGTATTGGCACTATTTGAATCAACAGCCTTCAAAATATCTACCATGTCTGTAAGTTCTTTCTTTTTGATTTTCTCTTCTGCATCAGACATAAGAGGCTTTTCTTTGTATAGTTTTAATTCTTTTTCAAAATCTATCATTAATCCAAATCCTCATTTGAAGCCTTTTCCACAGCAACCCCATCCGGAGTGTCGCGGAATTCAACAGCTTTATATACATCATTTATATTAATTATGTTTTCATGTACTCCTGCAATTACGCCAGGATTTACTACACCTTTTATTAGAATCTTCGCAGTTTCACCGCGCTTTACGATATTCTGCATTCCAGAAAGTTTTACCTTTTCATCTGTAAGTGAAGCCTCTTCCTGAATCTTTGCACGAAGCAACTGAATTCTACGTGGATCAGATTTAGCATCTTTGTTTCCACTTTTTTCCATAATAGCATCGAACTTAGCGAGACCATCAATAATAGACTGAAGGTGAGAACTCAAAACCTCAACCTTCTGCTTCTGAACCTCAATAGCCTGCGCTCTTTCTTTTGAAACGCCAGCATAAACTTCCGTCTTTACGCCGAACTCATTTCCGACATTATAACAAACAATGCCCTCAACTGCAGACATTGAACCGCCTATTACGCTAGAACGTTTACCCGAAAGATTGATTCTACCATCACATCTTACTGTACTCTTGAAAAAAACATCCGCAGTGATATCGCCACCTGCATATACATCGGCATATTCGATATATTCAGCGGTGATATTTCCTTTTGCACTAATTTCTGTTCTATCTCCACCCTTTACGCCCTTCAATAAGAAGATGTCGCCAAAGGCTCTAATAACGCAGTTTTCAACAGTACCTTCAATTGTGACGCTACCTTTTGCCTGAATCATAACGCCATTTGAAACCCCACCATGGATAATAATATCCCCGGCGAAGTCAATATCTCCAACCTGGACACCTACTGTTTCTCTAACTTCATAAACAGGCGAGATTGTGATACGCTCCCCCTGTTTCTCAATCTTTCCAGAATAGTCGGCAGTATAAGTAAGTCCATCTTCAGAACGAGTGAATCCTTTTCCAGCTATTGGCGGAAGATCTCTCACTCTTTTGGCAGGAATCTTTCGACCTGTAACAGCCGTACCATCTTCACCCTGAACTGCAGGATGATATACAGCGATATTATCTCCCTGAGCTACAGTCTCTATAGTTTTAATACTCATATAATCAACTGTACCATCAGGCAATATCTTAGGTTTTCTATTGATAGTCGTGCTAAATAAATATTCATATTCTCCGGGAACGCCTTCTTTAACTTCCTTACCCTGAGCAACTAAATATTCACGGCCATATATTGGATCAGATGACAGTTCCTGGACATTCTCCTGCAACACGCCAAACACCACATTTTTAGATTGCAGCGCAAGAACTATATCAGCCGTCGAATATAAAGCCGGCGGCTGACCTGGCAATGCTCTTGGGAGCGTAACATACGCTCTCAACTTATCATCCGTTACTCTTACCTGTATCGGAGCTTTGTTTTCCATTGCTTGTTCTGGCATGTGCGATATCTCCCCAAAACGTCACACTATAAGTTCTTTGATACTCAATTTCATTATACGTTTTATTACGTATTTTGTCACTTTTATTTAATATCGGTTCAAATATATTATGCCTTAGGAAAAAAGCATTTATTTCATCTCGCTTAGACGCTTCTGAACATCTGCAAGCATCTTTTCGTAATCAGCAAGTTTATCCTTTTCTTCCTGAACCTTCTCTTTTGGAGCCTTTTCAAGGAATCTTGCATTTGAAAGCATTCCATTAGAACGCTTAAGCTCTCCCTGAAGTCTCTTTTCTTCTTTCTCTAGTCTTTCACGCTCTTTCTTAAGATCAACGAGTTCTTCTAGAGGAATGTAAACTGTAGCATCTGGAACTACTGCAGATACAGCATCATTTGTAACGCCAGTCTTATCTGCCTGTACCTTTACATCACTTGCTGAAGCCAGGTTAGAATAAATTCCAGCTAATTCTTCATAGATATCTCTAACATTTTCATCAGAGCTTACTACAATTAGGCTAGCCTTCTTTGAAGGTGGTACATTCATACCTGTACGTACGTTTCTAACTTCTTTAACAAGTGCCATTACTCTCTGCATTGCCTTTTCAGATGTTGGATCATTCTTGCCTTCATCATATTTAGGCCACTCTGCAGTCATAATAGTTTCTTCTTCTGGACATAATGCACAAAAGATTTCTTCAGTAATAAATGGCATATATGGATGCAACAATTTAAGTGCATCTGAAAGAACAGATGTAAGAGTCCAAAGTGCAGCATTCTTAGATGCAGCTCCTTCTTCTGTCTTATCATATATTCTAGGTTTTACAAACTCGATATACCAGTCACAGAATTCATCCCAGATAAAGTCATAAACTTTCTGTACTGCAATACCAAGTTCAAACTTATCAAGAGCTTCTGTTGTCTCTTTAGCTACAGTATTAATACGTGAAATAATCCACTTATCTGTTGTAGTAAATTCGTCTGCATTTGGTTTTGTAAGTTCGCCTTCTGGAAGGTTCATCATGATGAAACGTGATGCATTCCATACCTTGTTCGCGAAGTTTCTACTAGCCTCTACTCTATCCCAGTAAAAACGCATATCATTTCCTGGAGCATTACCAGTGATAAGTGTAAGACGAAGCGCATCAGCACCATACTTATCGATAACTTCAAGAGGATCGATACCATTTCCAAGTGACTTAGACATCTTTCTACCCTGTGAATCACGAACCAATCCATGGATTAGAACTTTGTTGAAAGGTGTCTTTCCTGTATGCTCAATTCCTGAGAATACCATTCTTACAACCCAGAAGAAGATAATATCGTAACCGGTTACAAGTACATCTGTTGGATAGAAATATTTCAAATCCTCAGTTTCTTCAGGCCAACCCAAAGTTGAGAAAGGCCATAGAGCTGATGAGAACCATGTATCAAGAGAATCCTCATCCTGATTCATTCCCTCATGTCCACACTTAGGGCATGTATGAGGTGCGTTCTCAGAAGTAGCAACTACCATCTCTCCACATTCTGGACAGTAATAAGCAGGAATTCTATGTCCCCACCAAAGCTGTCTAGAAATACACCAGTCTCTAATATTTTCAAGCCAATGTAAATATGTCTTATTAAATCTATCTGGGACAAAAGCAAGCTCATCTTTTTTCAAAGCTTCAATGGCTGGCTTTGCAAGTTCCTGCATAGCTACGAACCACTGAGGTTTTACCATAGGCTCAACGTTTGCACCACATCTATCATGTGTACCTACATTATGTGTAATCTCTTCGATTGAAACCAAAAGTCCCATCTCATCGAGTTCTTTTACGATGGCATCTCTTGCTTCAAAACGATCCATACCACAGAATTTACCACCATTTTCGTTAATAGTAGCATCATCATTCATGATATTTGTAATAGGAAGATCATGTCTCTTTCCTACTTCAAAATCGTTAGGGTCATGGGCAGGTGTAATCTTCACAGCACCTGTTCCAAATTCCTTATCGACATATTCATCTGCTACGATAGGAATCTCCTTGTTTACGATTGGAAGAATAGCCTTTTTTCCAACGATATCTTTATATCTGTCATCATCTGGATGTACAGCGATAGCCTCATCTCCGAGCATTGTCTCTGGTCGAGTTGTAGCTACTTCGATAAATCTTCCCTCTTCTCCTGCGATAGGATATTTGATATGCCAGAAATGTCCTGCCTGTCCTTCATCATACTCTACCTCTGCATCAGAAATAGTAGTCTTACAAACAGGGCACCAGTTGATAATTCTCTTACCCTTGTAAATATAGCCCTTGTTATAAAGGTTTACGAAAACCTGCTCAACTGCTTTAGAACATCCTTCATCCATTGTGAATCTTTCTCGTTCCCAGTCAGCAGATACACCCATCTTCTTAAGCTGCTTTACGATACGTCCACCATATTCAGCTTTCCATTCCCAGGCTTTTTCCAAGAAACCTTCTCTTCCAAGAGAAGCCTTATCGATTCCCTGCTCTTTGAGAGCCTTTATAATCTTAACCTCTGTAGCGATGGCTGCATGGTCTGTACCTGGCTGCCAAAGTGCTTCATAGCCCTGCATTCTCTTAGAACGAATGAGAATATCCTGCATAGTATTATCAAGCGCATGTCCCATATGAAGCTGACCAGTGATATTTGGTGGTGGCATGATAATAGTAAATGGTTTCTTATTTGGATTAGGTTCTGCGTGGAAATATCCATTATCTTCCCACTTCTTATAAAGTCTGTCCTCGATCTGTTTAGGATCGTAAGTTTTATCGAGCTCTTTTCTCAAGAGTAGTTCCTCCATTCCGTAAAAAAACAAAAAATAAGGTAATTCTGAAAAATACGCAGAATTACCCCATCAAATATATGTTTCAATATTTATAATTTATAATTTAAGCTCCGCCATTTTCCTCATCGGTGTTATTTAAGATTGTAGGTATAACAGCTCCGACGACTGTAGAAACAGCGCCAAGAATTGCTATAACAGCAAAAATGACGACAAGTAAAATCAATGCTAAAAATGCAATAAGAAATCCTTCGTTTGTCATAATCATTTCTCCTTTCATACACCACGAGTATATCACACGAGAATTCATTTCTCAAGAAAAAAGAAGATCCTACAACCTCCTATTTAAAGTAATTTTAAACGGTAAGCCGTAGGATCTTTTATTTTAATTATTAATGCTATTTATTTTAGATCTCTGTCTAACGAATTTTTTAAAATTTTCGCTTACGACTGGATCTGTACTCGATGAACAGCTTCCATGTGATGGACATTCTGAACATCTATGTCCACATGATCCAATTCCATTTCGTTTATCGCGAATCATTTTGTGTATAGACAGCATCATAGCTACTATAACTAAACCAACTATAATTAAATCTGCCATATTATCACCTCTTTAGACTTAGATCTATTTCACTATCTAAGCCGCTTTCTTAAGTCCATTTGCAGATACCTTGTTAGGATCTGGTCTGAATAGTAAGTAAAGAAGACCTGCAATGAGTATGAAAGCAACAACTGTTGCTGCGTTAAATGCAATTTCACCTGTAACAAATACTCCACCAATCTGGTAAACAATAAGCGCAACGCAATATGCTAACACATTCTGGAATAAAAGTGCCTTCCAGAAATGCTTTCTGCTTCCGATTTCCTTTGCAACTGTTGAAATAGCTGCAAGACAAGGTGAATCGAAAAGGTTGAAGATCAAGAAACTCATAGATGCAGCAACTGTTGGGAAGAATGAAGCGATCTGAGCTTTTGAATACTCATCAGCTTCCTGCAATCCTGCAAGTACACCCATTGTAGAAACAAGGTTCTCTTTTGCAACGAAACCTGAAATAGTAGATGCAACTGCCTGCCATGTAAATCCAAGTGGTGCAAAGAGAATTGAAATAGCCTTACCAATTACAGCAAGGAAACTGTTCTCAACATCAACTTCACCGAATGATCCACCCTGAATTCCATAAGTAGCAAGGAACCACATAACTACAGCACAAACGAAGAGGATAGTTCCGGCCTTCTTTACGAATGCCCATACTCTCTCCCACATATGCATAAGAAGACTCTTAATTGTTGGAAGATGGTAAGCTGGAAGCTCCATAACAAATGGTACAGGATCTCCAGAGAATTCCTTTGTCTTCTTAAGAATAATACATGCAATTACTACGATTGCAATACCTGTAAAGTACATTGCTGGAGCAATCCACCACTCACCAGCGATAAATGAACCGATAAGTGCAATAACTGGAAGCTTAGCTCCGCAAGGAATATTTGTTGTAACAATCATTGTCATACGACGGTCTTTTTCAGACTCGATTGTTCTAGTAGCAAGGATACCAGGAACACCACATCCTGATGAAATAAGGAATGGAATGAAACTCTTTCCTGAAAGACCGAACTTTCTAAAAGCTCTATCCATGATAAAGGCTACTCTAGCCATGTATCCAACGTCTTCAAGGAATCCAAGAAGGAGGAATACGACTGCCATCTGAGGTGTAAATCCAAGTACTGTACCTACACCACCAATAATACCATCAACGATAAGTGACTGAACTGAAGCTGATGCATGAATACTTTCTAACCAACTTGAAACACCTGGCTGAATAATTCCACCAAAGAGTGTATCATTTGCCCAGTCTGTTGCCGGTCCACCAATTTTTGTGATTGCGATGTAATAAACAAGACACATCATAAGTGCAAAAATAGGAAGGGCAAGAATTCTATTAGTAACTATTCTATCGATTTTATCTGAAATAGTTAGATTGTCTTTCTTCTCATGCTTAACAACTGCTTTAGCAACAAGAGACTGAATATATTCATATCTCTGATTTGTAATGATTGACTCTGCATCATCATCCATCTCAGCTTCGCAATCTCTGATATGTTCTTCGATGTGATCGTAAACATCTTTTGGAAGATTTAACTTCTCAAGAACTTTTTCATCACGTTCAAAAACTTTAACTGCGAACCAGCGAAGATTCTGCTTATCTACATAGCTTTCAATTGATTCTTCGATATGTGCAATTGCATGCTCAACAGAACCTGCAAATACGTGTGGCATCTCGCCATGCTTCTTTGACTTACCTGCTTCTACCGCAGCACTTGCAACTTCTAGAGTCTGGTCATTCTTAAGAGCACTCATAGGAAGCACTTCGCATCCTAAAGCTTTTCCAAGTTTAACCATATCTACTACGTCACCATTTTTCTTAACAAGGTCCATCATGTTTACTCCGATGACCATCGGGATTCCAAGCTCAACAAGCTGTGTTGTAAGATAAAGGTTACGTTCGATGTTAGTTCCATCGATTATATTAAGAATAGCATCAGGCTTTTCTTCAACTAGATATGTTCTAGTTACAACTTCTTCTAATGTATAAGGAGACAAAGAATAGATACCTGGCAAATCCTGAATAGTTACTTCTCTGTCAGTTCTTAAACGTCCTTCTTTTTTCTCTACTGTAACTCCTGGCCAGTTACCTACATACTGATTACTTCCTGTAAGATCATTGAATAATGTTGTCTTGCCACAGTTTGGGTTACCAGCTAAGGCGATTTTTAAATTTCCCATTTCTTCCTCCAAAAATAAACTTTTCCAGTTTGATTTATCTCAGACCGAAATTACTCAACATCAAGAATTTCTGCATCGGCTTTTCTGAGTGATAACTCATATCCTCTTACAGTTATCTCAATAGGATCACCGAGTGGTGCAACTTTTCTGATGTAAAGCTCAGTACCCTTTGTGATACCCATGTCCATGATTCTGCGTTTCACAGCTCCCTGGCCATTTACTTTGACAACCTTAACAGTCGAACCTACCTTGAAATCTTTTAGACTGCTCATTCGCTTGTCCTCCCTCTCACTAGTTTTGAACCATAATTTTCTTAGCCATCTGTTCTGTAATAGCTAAATGAGAATCTTTCAGGTTAACTATAACGTCACCTTTATGCTGCGAGATTATCTGTATCACAGCACCCGGAACAAATCCTAAATCCATCAAATGCTGTTTGACGTCAGAATTTCCTCCAATCTTAACAACCATTACTTCTTCTCCTGCGTTTGTAAATGATAGTGGTAACATCTAGTCCTCCTAAAATATTCAGATATCTGTATTTCAAAGGTTAGCCGTCGCTAACCCACTCGATATGTTAGCACCTCCTTACATCTTGTGTCAATAATAATTTAGTTAAAACTAACATTTTGTTTAAAAAAAGTTTATAATTCATTATGAAGGATTCAAAAATGTTGAAAAAAAAATATCAATCCTTTACAATACAAGTCACATATTAGCTAGGAGGTTTACAATATGAAAATTCAAGAGTCAGCTCAGGACTACTTAGAAGCTATCTTGGTTCTTTCTAATGAGCAATCTTCCGTAAGAGCAATCGATATAAGTGAATATTTCGGTTATGCACGAGCAACCGTTTCTATTTTCTTAAAACAATTACGAGAAAACGGCTATGTTACTGTAGACGAACATAACCACATATCTTTGACAGAAGCTGGAAATAAGATTGCCGAAGAGACTTATGAGAAACACCAGGTTTTAACAGAAATTTTTAAATCCATAGGAGTTTCTGATGAAGTAGCGTTAAACGACGCATGTAGAATTGAGCACTATATTAGTGGAACGACATTTAGAGCACTTGCTAATCACTTTAATATAGACATCGAAGGCGAGCACGTTGATTTGCCAACTGAAAAATAACAAAAAAATTCCCAAACCTTTCGGTTTGGGAATTTTTATCTTTATAAGCTTTTATTCTATACGTAGATAGTCTTAAGCATATTTGTTGTACCTGAAATACCAAGTGGCATTCCGGCTGTGATGATTACAGTATCTCCTTCTTCAAGAAGTTTTGCCTTTTCAGCAACATCTACTGCATATGAGAAAAGTTCTTCTGCATCAGTCTTCTCTTCGATAAGAATAGGAGTTACGCCCCAGCATAATCCCATCTGACGCCATACCTTCTTCTTAATACATCCAGCAATAATTGGGCTTGCAGGACGATACTTAGATACCATATGTGCTGTTCTACCAGACATAGTTACTGTCATGATAGCCGAAGCATTCAAATCACTTGCCATTGTACAAGCTGAGTGTGAAACAGCATCTGTTACTGATGGATTCTTTCTAATTTCACGTTCTTTAAGTCTTGATACATAGTTGATATCTTTCTCTGTTCTCTCACAGATCTTTGCCATAGTAGCACATGCCTCTACTGGATATTTACCAGCAGCAGTCTCGCCAGAAAGCATAACTGCAGATGTTCCATCATATACAGCGTTTGCAACGTCAGTTGCCTCTGCACGTGTTGGTCTAGGATTCTTCATCATAGAATCAAGCATCTGTGTAGCTGTGATTACGAACTTACCAGCTTTGTATCCTTTCTTGATGATCATCTTCTGGATAGGTGGTACCTCTTCAAGAGGAATCTCAACACCCATGTCACCACGGGCAACCATAACACCATCTGCTTCACTGATGATTGCATCGATATTCTTGATACCCTGATAGCTTTCAATCTTAGCAATAATCTGGATATCATCTCCGCCGTACTCTTTCAAGAATGCACGCATCTCTTTGATATCATCTGCTGTACGTACAAATGAAGCAGCGATGAAATCGAATCCGTGCTGAACACCGAAGATAAGATCCTTCTTGTCCTTAGGGCTAAGGAATGGCATTGTCAAATCAACGTTAGGTACATTAACACCTTTACGATCTGAAATCTTACCACCATTAACAACCCTACACTTGATATCTGTCTTAGATACCTCGAGTACTTCCATGTCGATTAGACCGTCATCAATAAGAATGTGTGAACCCTTTTCAACATCACTTGGAAGGTCTTTGTAAGAAATTCCAACTGTGTTTTCGTTTCCAGTTACATCCTTAGTTGTAAGTGTAAACTCCTGACCCTCTTTAAGAACAACGCTTCCCTTCTCAAATGTATCTAGTCTGATCTCAGGTCCTTTTGTATCGAGTAGTGCTGATACTGGAGCGTCTAGTTCGTCACGAACTTTCTCAAGAAGTGCGAGTCTAGCTTCCTGCTCTTCATGAAGTCCATGTGAGAAGTTAAATCTTCCTACATTCATTCCGGCTTCAATCAAAGCTCTCATCTTCTCTTCTGAATCTGTTGATGGTCCCAAAGTACAAATGATTTTTGTTTTACGCGTATAATTCTTCAACTTTAACGTCCCCCGTTAAAAAATTGCCTAATGTAATCCTCTAAGGAATTACTACTACTGTTACTATCTGAGTCGCTATTATGCTTCTCAGTTTTAGGGGCATTCTTTGAATCTCCGAGCGTTACTTCAAAAGTTTTCTCAGCATAATCGTTAGAACGTACGGCAACAGTAATTTTAATCTTGTCACCAACTTTCTGCTGTGAAATGAGTTGCTTCATTTCGCTCATCGATGTTATAGAAACACCCTTTATCCCTGTAATTATATCACCTTTGACAATACCTGCTTTATCAGCAGCCTGACCTTTTATAGCTTCAGATACATATACACCCTGAGGCATATCGTAATTCATAGCATTCTCAGAAGAAACATCGAATCCATAAATTCCCAGATATGCTGTACTTTCAGTACTACTCTCTGTATCTTTGCTATGATCTATTGTCTCGCCATTCATAAGTTTCTGAATGATTGATGATGCTGAACTAATAGGAATAGCATAGCCCATTCCTTCTACACTAGTATCAGAATACTTAGCAGAAACAATACCAACAACTTCGCCATTCATATTTAAAAGGGCTCCGCCTGAGTTGCCAGGGTTAACTGCAGCATCTGTCTGAATCAATTTGTTAGTAACTGTACTACCATCATCCTCACTCTGCATAGAAACTTCTCTATTGGTAGCACTTATGACACCTGTAGTAACAGACTGACCATAACCTAATGCGTTCCCTATTACTATAGCAGATTCTCCAACAGAAAGGTTATCAGAACTTCCAAGAGTTGCGACCTTAATTTTGTTAATTGTGCTAGAATCTATGTCTGAAACCTTAACTTTTATAACAGCCAGATCACTTTCGGCATCTGTTCCAACCACTTCAGCGCTTACTACCTTGTCATCTGAGAAAGTAACTGATAGTGATTTTGAGTTTGATACTACATGATTATTTGTAGCAATAAAAATATAATCTGAATCCTGTGAAATAATAATTCCAGAACCAGCAGACTTAGAAGGTTTCTCTACGCTTCCGAAGAAACTCTGATATTCTGTGACCGACATATTTGTAACCTGTACTATGGCAGGCATAACATTTTTTACAATATCAGATACATCTGTCACTGTTGTAGCTGTAGACACCTTTGTCGAATCTAGTGTTCCCTTTCCTGTTGAAAGCTGAGCTACATTATTAGATGAAATTCTTTTCCCAGTAATCTTTTCACCTAATGCATTCGTACCCTGAAATACCAAGCTTGCTATTAACCCAAATACAACTGCGCAAGCTGCTACCTTTCCTAAGAACCATTTAAAACCACTTCTATCTTTCTTCGGTTTCTTTACTTCTGAAAATTCCTGATCGATGACGTCTTTCTCGTTGTCCCCAAAATTTTGATCAGAATCTCCATTAAACCCTCTCTCATATAAACTCATAGATGTCACCTCTTTCTAAGTAATCTATGTAACCGTTTTTTAAAGTATAAGGAACATCTGTGAAATAAATGTGAAGAATATAAGGAGTTTTTTTAACTAAATAAATAGTAATTGCTAACCCCCATCGGCAGGTTTTGGTTATAAAATTCATCACCATCTTCAAATCTAATCTTAGAACTAGTCCCATTCGGTCCATAAACATTTAGTAATTTATCATGTGATAATTTTGAGCTTTCAGGTGTATAATTGCTCCTTTGAACAACCACTGATGGTTCATATACAACTCTATACCCGGCGCTCTTGACCCTCAGGCAAAAATCCAGCATTGCATCTCTTCCAAGCAAGCCTTTTCTAAAGCCTCCGAGCCTTTTATAAATCTTTTCATCTATCATACAAAAGCCAGGATCCACCATACTTACATCCTGTGCTAAACATATTCTATCTTCATAACCGCCTTCGCGGCTCTTCTGACCCGCACACGCAGGATAAATTACGCCCTCTTTATCATATATGTATCCACAATTAAGAATCTTTGAACCGTGCACAAATTTTGCACCGACCACAGCGACATCCCATTGCTTCAAATGTCCATACATCTTTGCCAGGGCTTTATCTTGATTTCTTACCTTTACGTCTTTATCCTTCAAAAGAATATAGTCATTTTTCTTTTGAAAAAAATCATTCCCCCTACGTTCCCAACGCCAGAATCTTTTTGAATTATCCGGTATAATCTTTGCAGCTATGCTGTTTCTATTCATATATTTTTCTGAGATTGATTTTAGAATATCATATCTCGTTTTTCTAATTACTCCGGATTCTGATTCAATATCTCTCACCCTTTTATGATATAGCAGTCCATCTAAATGTGCTATATTAAAATTTGTCGTTGGATGTCTGGGATCTGAATACTTTCTATAAACTTCAAGTATTCTAAGTAAATAATCATATAGTTCTCCATAAGACAAATCTTCATTCATAAAGCCCACTTTTCGAAGTAACGTTAATGAGACTAAGAATGCTCTATCGAAATAATTAGACTGAACCAATCTCTCAGGGCTGAATCCACCTAAGAAGTGAGGATTCATTCTCGTACCATCAATAATCTCGTCAAAATCAGTATAGATAAGATCTGGAGATGTCATCTTCCATTGGCGAAGTCTATTACCAGATGCAGCCTTCGTCAAATCATCAAAATCCAATTCCTTGTTTTCCGGAATCAGAGTTGAAATGCAATATTCTTCAATTCGATTCAAAAAATCATAGGACAACAAATCATACTGCCCCAAAAAAAGACAATAGTCCCCGCCTATAAGACGGAGACCAATGTTTAATGCTTCAGAGTCACGCATGACTCTGCTTAATTTCTTGTAATTAACTCTTCCATCTCTAGGCATAACTTCTTCAATTATGTTCAAAATGGTCGACGTAGGATTAGAATCTAAAACGAAAACCTCGAAATTCATATAAGTAAGCGCACTAATTGACTCAATCATCTCGCGAAAATACGCCGGATTGGTATCTACAGTGTGTACTAAAATTGAAAATCTAACTTCATTCATCTTCTATCCTCTTATAAGATTACTCCATTTTTCTCAAGGAGTTCTCTAGCTGAATCCAATGAATCTTTTCCATGTAGATTCTTGATAGGAGCAAATTCTCTCTCACGCTCTACTTCAAATGGAAGACAATTGTTCATAAGTCTAACCATATCTACAACGAGAGTTTCAAACTTATATCCATTAGGTTCTTCTGGTTTAATAAAATTAGCGTTCTCGTCAATGTAAGGAATCTTCTTCTCTACAACATGTACAGGAAGAATCTTCTCTACTATCTCTTCAAGTCTATCAAGTCTGAATACATAATTCAAGATAACTCCAAATCCATAGACCAATACGCCATTTTCATCTCGCAAATTAGCCATTTCATCAGTCAACTCATAATACTCAATTACGCTAGGCTGATTATCTTCTAAACACATAACACCCATTTTTTCCTCAGGATATGCCTTTCTAACAACTTTGGCTCCTGAGTCAAATCCTGATTCAATTGTAGCTCCTACAAATACAGGATCAGCCATTTTCTGAAGTGGGTTGTCTACAGCAAAAATATTGATCCACTCAATATTTCTCTTTTTCGCATCATCTAAAAGACCAGCCTTTTTCATTGATGAGAACCAGCCTCCATTGCCATTTGGAGAAGTTGCGATTCTACCCTTATCCTCCATATACAACTTACCGTCATAATCAACAGCAGCTGCCATTTCCTGTACAAAGAAACCTACATCTTCTTTAGGATATCCAAAATAATTATGCTCTTCAAAGAAAGATCTTGTTTCAGAATCATTCTTCTCACTAGTCATAATATAAAGTGGAATAGAAGCACCATCAGCTTCCTTCTTTACTTCTAGTAAATTCTCAACTAGTTTTTCAAATAGGAAATGCTCCTTAGATATGCCAAAGTTTAATTCTCCCTTTGGCTTATCAAGTCCCAATCTAGTTCCCATTCCTCCTGCTAGAAGAACACAAGCAACTTTACCACTCTTTAAAGTGTCAATACCTGTCTTTTTGAACTCATCCCTTTTAAGTTCAATCTCTTCAATAGAAAGTGCCGGCAAAGGTTTAACCTCACCACTTTCCATTCTTGTTGGATTCTTTGCTTCTTCAATTTCTTTGAAGTTCAAATCTTCAATCTGTTTTAAAAGTAACTTCTGGCTAATTTCACTTAACTCATCATAATACTTTAAAACGTGAAGCTGCTCCTTTTCTTCTAGGATTCTTTTGGCTTCTTCAAAATTTATCATACTCTTACCCTTTCCCTGTAGGCCAGCATTCTTCACAACATCTTTGTGTTTTCTAAAGACAATCAGTTTACTAAACATGTAATTAAGGGCTATTACTATGAACTGACTGCAAAGCTTAACCGGCATATTTGGAAGATCTAGTCTTCCTATGAAAAAATATAGCATCCATTCTTCTATAAACAGCGTAATAAGTCTTCCTGTCGAAAAACTCCACATCTGTATCAAAAATGCCACTATACCTTTTGCATGCGATACAAAAACATATCTTCTGTTTGTTACGAAAGCAAAAATAGTCGCAAAAACCCAAGATAATGCATTCGCAATCAAGATATTCCACGAAAAATTTTCCGTAAACAGAGCATATGTGAATATCGAGATCAAAAATGTCCCAAGCCCGAATACTGAATAGCAGATCAACTCTCTATTCTTTCGATATATCGGGAACATCACTGCTCTTGCATTCGGATGGTTCTTAAAACACCATTCAAATGTGCTATCGAGCATATCGTATGGTCTTTTCATACACGTCCTGTCTTTCCAATTCATTCTCATTTAAGAAGACTTTCGCACAAGTCTATAATCTCTAGATAAGATGTCTTCCTGTCAAAACGCTTCTCGCAAAGTCTGCGGGCATTCTCTCCCATAGCCTTTGTCTTTTCTCGATTCTCATAAAAATATAGAATAGCTTTCTTTAGCTCTTCTACATTTTCAGGTTCTATATTAATTCCAACTTCATTTGAATCTATAAGCGACTTTGCAACATCATTTTCAAGAGTATTAAGTATTGCACTGCCTGATGCAAGATAGTCACCAACTTTGTTTGCAATGCTCTGTGGAGCACCTTTGATAAAAGAATTAAGTGCGACTTCTGACTTTGTTAAATAAGCCGCCATAATAGGGTACTGCGTGTAACCTAAAAAATCAACATTTTTTGCATTTATTTCGTCTTTTAGTTTCCGCATTTCCTCTAAACGAGGTCCAGTACCTAAAATTTTTATCTTAATATTGCTATATCCATCCTCTAAAAGCGAAGCTGATGCCTTTATAAGAGTATCGATATCATAGCTTTTTCCAATCGATCCGGCATAAGTAATCCAAAACTCATTCTCATCTTTTTCAATCGAATCGCTATGTTCTTTTACACCGCGGTCAAATATATCCATATCGCAACCCACATAAACAGTTTTAAGTGGCATTTCTCTATGATTATATTTTACAGCCCTTTCGGTATAATCTTCCGATGTTCCGACTGCGGCATCACATAGTGCATATACCCTCTCAGCATCCTTATAGAATTTAGGGAATATAAGCTTTCTAAGGAAACGATTCTTTACAACCATTTCCATTGCTTCCGGCCATAAATCCTCGATATCGCAGACAAAAGGAATCTTTTTTCCGTGGCAATATTCTGCGACAGCAGATGCGACATCATTCTGAGGAATCGAACAATAAATCACATCATATTCATTCTGCTTCAAGTAATCAACAGTAGCCTTTACAGCTAAATGATTACTCATAACACGTCTCACGTCGATGTTTTTCTTATACGGTTTTACTTCAATAAAAGATGTTTTAAACGGATAATTCTGAGACAAAATCAAATCTTTATCTCTAGGTTCTTTCTTAAAATGCTGAAATGATGTTCCTATCAGATCCACATCCCAGCCTTTTTCGCTAAACATCTTCGCAATATAATAGAATCTAGAAGGACCTGGCTCACATGGTAGCCATGCATATCCTAGAGAAACTATACCGATTCTCTTTTTTGACATACTAATTCTTACCCTTGCTCTTATCGATTTCGTACTGAATATCTTCTTCGGTGATTACCTTATCAAATCCTTCTGTACTTTCCTTCTCAAACAGAATACGTACAGTCATAAGTATGATTTTGAAATCAAGGAAAAAAGAATACTCTTCAATATACATCAAGTCATATTTCAATTTGTCTAAAGCTGTAGTGTTGTACTTTCCATAAATCTGAGCATATCCTGTAAGACCACCTTTGACCTTTTCACGGTATACAAATTCCGGAACCAACTTTTTATATTTATCTACATGCTCTACTCTTTCAGGTCGAGGTCCTACTATAGACATCTCACCCTTTAGAATATTTATAAGCTGAGGCAACTCATCGGCACGACAAGCTCTGATAAAATTGCCGACTTTTGTAATTCTAGGATCATGATCCTGTGCAGGAATAATTCCTTTAGCTTCAGCGTCTACTATCATTGAACGGAATTTTAGAATATCAAATTCCTCTCCATTTCTGGTAACACGTCTCTGCTTATAGAAAATCGGTCCATGATCCTCCATTTTTATTGCAATACAGATTCCTATCATAAGAGGAGAAAGCAAAACAAGTGCTATAAGAGATAACACAATATCAAAGAATCTCTTTACGAATCTCTGACCTACTGTCATGCCTAGCCCCTTTACAAGACTAAGAGGAGTATCAAACAAACTTATATCCTCAGAACCACTTGTTATAATATCAGATATCTTAGGTGTGAGATATGTTCTAATACCATTGGCATAGCAATACTTTAATATATCATTCCTTGTTTCAGCAGGAATATCAGAAATAATGACAGAATCATAGTCATTTATCATCTCTTTTAATTTCTTCAAACCTACATCTACAGAAATAAGTTTATCAACATGATACTTTCCAGTATTCTTGTCGTCACTGTCAAATTTAAGTTTCAGACTTACAGAGCGTTCATTTCCATAAATCATAAGCATATGCATAGGTACATGCATACTGTGATAATAATATGTATAAATAGTACATAAAACCAATGAAATAGGGAACTCTGTCAAAGTCAGATATATCATCGGACGTATATCCATAACTACATTGGCTATAAGAGCCAGCTGCATATATGACATAACATTGGTTGCACAAATTGCAAACCACTGCAACAAAACAATATCGAATAGTTTTCTATATCCGAATCTATCACCTTCATCCAGATGAAGAATCATAGCCATGATAGACGCATATATTCCAACCAGTACAAATTTTCCACGTCCAAAATACATGTTTGTTGAGAAATAATGTCCTCTATACATGTATTTCCAAAAATAGTAATAAGCCACCGCAAAGACTGCTAGTTCAAATAACTGTTCTAGCCTCCTCACAATGACTTTTTCATCTTCTATATTGGTGTTTTTTTCAAATATAGTTTTATTCATAAGCTTTTATTTAGAATAATATTTCTGGCCGAGAAACCCCCGACCAGAAATCACAAATTCTATTTATTAGATTTATATGTTACTGAATCAGTTTCAGTGAAACCAGTCTTATTAATAATTCTCTTACTAATACTATTTACTGTATCCGATGGTTCATAGTCTTCCTTATTATATAAGAACTGATATGCATCGACTACATTAGATTTAAGTGTACATGGTACTACGATAGAACCTGCTCCAGCGATAGTTGTTGAACGTCTATCGAATGGGAATCCCTTTGATTCACCTAACTTGTAATCAGAAATATTAGTTGCAAGTCCAATTACCTGGCTGAGTGAAAGTGAAGTAGATACTTCTGGGAAGATAGCATCAATAAGCTTATTAATCTTTGAAATACCTGATCCCTTAACCTTAGTAATAAGCTGTGAGAGAACCTCTCTCTGTCTATCTGTTCTAGAATAATCATCACCAGCGCCATGTCTGATTCTACAATATGCAACAGCCTGAACACCGTTTAGAGTCTGCTTTCCAGCTTTTACTCTTCCACCTTTTCTTCCGATGAAATCTTCAGTGTTTTTCTGTACAAAGTATTCTGGATCTACAAGAGCTGCTGCTTCCTCTGCTGATACATCAGCTTCTACACCACCAACGGCATCGATAGCATCAGCTAGAGCCTTCCAGTTAACAGATACATATTCCTGGATATCCAAATCGAGATTTCGATTCAACATTTCCATAGATTCTTTTGGGCCACCCTTAGCATATGCATAATTACATTTTCTATAAGTGCCTTCACCATCTACATCCATATATGTATCACGAAGTACTGACATAAGCCTGATTTCTTTCTTATCATTATCGATAACACAGATAATCATACTATCACTATTTGAATTCTTATATGAATCCATATCTCGTGAATCTACTCCGTAAAGAGCAATAGTTGTATAACCACTTAATAGTTCCTTTGTCTTATCGTCCAACTGGTTAGTCTGAATATTTCCTAAATCGTTAAAATCAATCTTTCCGAATTTTGAATATAGATAAACTAACACACTCAAAATAATAAGAGCAATAAGTTCGCAGATTAGAATAATTCTACGTCTCTTTCTACGCTTCTGCTTCTTTGTCAGTGGTTTTTTCATTTTCTTTTTTGACATTAAAACATACCTCGAATATAAATATATGCGTGATTTTTTCCTAACAAAACTGTTTTATTATATCATCATGCGCAATATATTTCCACAATTACTTCGAACCTGTCCCTTTAAAAACAACTCCTACAGTTCTAAGTAGTATTTTGATATCCAAACCTAAAGTCCAGTTTGCAATATATTCAGTATCCAGTTTTACCACATCTTCAAAATCCGTAATATTAGATCTACCACTTACCTGCCATAGACCAGTAAGTCCTGGCTTAATTGCAAGTCTAGCCTTATGGTGGTATTCATAATTTTTAAACTCTCCTTCTGTAGGTGGACGAGTTCCAACCAAACTCATTTCGCCTTTAAGGACATTCCAAAACTGAGGTAATTCATCAATTGAATACTTTCTTATAAAGTGTCCAATAGGAATGATTCTAGGATCATTCTCCATCTTAAACATGAGACCTTTTATCTCATTATTTTTTTGCAATTCTTTCAAATGCTTATCAGCATCTACATACATAGATCTGAATTTATAGAAATAGAACTTACGTCCATTCTTTCCAATTCGTACTGACTTATAAAACACCGGGCCAGGAGACTGGATTTTTATAATAGGAGCGAAGATTAAAAAGGCGATAAAAGTAAACACCAATCCTACCAGGCTTCCTACTATATCCATAGCTCTCTTCATAACGACCTGTCTTGTATTAGCAATCTTCATAGAACCAGTCAAAACAGAATATTTATCAAAGTTCTCTAAAACTCTAGTAGGAATCAATTCCTCTGAATAGAGAAGACTGATATGACATGTTACACCAATCTCGATAAGCTTACGACCGATTTCGTATGACTCTCCAATATTCTCCATATCTAAGAAAGCCTGATCAATTACATGCTCTCTTAAATAATCGAATAGATTATCCTTCTTACAAACAACAGGAATTTCTGAAACATCACGTCCTGTCATATCTTCATCTATACAAACAGCGGATACAACAGTAAATCCAGAGTAAGGATCATCTTTAAATGTATTAATACATCTTTCGATATTCTTCTTATCAGCAATTACTATAAGATTAGTCTTTCCTTTTCTACGAAGTACATTGTTTCTAATGAATACCTTCCACGATACTCTAAAACAGTACATAATTATTACGGAAAAAACAGCGTAATAACCAAGTGACAATCTCGATAAATCCTCTGTCTGTTTAGTTCCAAATAAGTAAATTAATAGGAATACGAAAACAATAAATTCATGTTCTATAGTGGCTCTTACTTCTTTTAGCCAGCCACGATGTAAAACCCCACTGTATGAGCCTCTAAAAATTGATATAGCGACATCCATAAGTCCTACTACAACTGCCGCTCTCAAATACTGCTCATCGCCATTTACTACTGCCTGATTTCTAAATCTATAAAAATACGCTAGAAAAAAGGCAAGTTCCTGTGCCATTACGCTTAGGATAATAAAATCTATATGTTTCCAAAATCCTATTCCACGTTCTCTATACATACTTCACCCTCAATTAGCAACTGAATATATTCCATATCCATCGATATTAGTTATATATTTAAATCCAGCATCTAAAAGTATTTTATCCCCATTATTCTTTGCTACATCATCAGATGTAGGAAGAATCAAGTAATCAAACTTTTCTTCTAACATATAATTGTGAGCCAGGTTCCAATCGAACTTTACATCTTCTCCCAAATCAGTTCTTATAGGACCTTCTCTAAATATATTAAAGAAATATGCACCTGAAACATAGTTATTACAGCCCTGGCCCCATCTTCCAAAGCCCTGTTCTATTTCAGGATGAATTTGTCTCAAATATCTAGCTAATGAAATATCAGCAATAACTCTTGGTCTATCCTTTTTATCCACAAGATAATCTGCAATATCAACTGCTGGCTGTGGAAGTTTGTAAGCATTATTTGCTTTTACAAACGCTGTTTCAGGATATTTATATAAATAACATCCACTTCTTAAGGCAAAAAATGATAGAAGTAAAACCAAAGCATACTTCTGCCAACTGTTTTTTCCCAAAGAAATAATATTAACAAATGTTACTGCAACAACAGGTATTATTGGCAATACCCAGAACAGTCTCCAATAAGAATATCCGATGGTTTTAGCCCAAATATATCTATAGCAGATAGGATTTATAAGAAATACTGTCAGTAGAAAAGATGGCACTACCAACTTAAATCTCTTATCCTCATCTGTTATAAACAAATATACTAAACATATTAAATATAGAATGAAGTAGGCGTTTCCATCAAACCCATTATGGAACCAGCCCATCATTTCATTATATGCAGCTCTCATATTAAACTCCAACTATTTTATCTTTGCGTACATGTATCCATAAATCAATGTAGGAATACAAACTATTATTAACCAGAACAAATCTTTCCACTTTCTCTTTGAGACGATGTCCCAGAAGAAGAAAGGTCCCATAAACAGTCCTGTTCCAACTATACCAACGCCACTCATAAAGCAACCAGCGCAAGATGTAATCATTCCCAAGATATAATATCTTGCTCTGTGAACCTCTTCACCTGAAAGCATTAGATATAAATACATCATCAAAGGAATAATAGTTGTAGCAAATGCTGCCTTTCCCTGCCATATACGTACCAGAGACACAGCCGCCTGTGTATGTGTATTTCCCGAGAAAGTCAAATAAACTACACATACCATAAATAAAAAGATTACAGTTTTTGCTTTGTCCTTCTTAAAGAAGCAATCTCCCATAAGGAAGTATTCCATGAAACAGATAGCAAATAGAATTCCAGGCATAATTGAATGTGCAATTATCGTAGAATTGACACCGATGAGTCTGGACAAAAGTGCAAACATCATCATCCAAGGAGACACGAGATCTCTAGGTGACATATTTATATATCTATTGTCGATATACTTTCCTGTACCCCAGTCATACTGATACATTGTATCCGTAAGAACAGCATTTGCAGGATTTCCCATATATCTTCCATCATCATCATCTACATGGATTCTAAAGAGATAGTGATACTCCATAAACAAGAACAGAAGTATTGCACCTATCAAAATAATCCATACCCAATTCGGTACCCTTTTGAATCCTAAAATAATGCGTCTTATAAAATTCTTTGTTAAAACCTTTGTGTTATTTTTTCTGGAAAAAATATATGCATATGCATTTAAAATAATTCCACACACACAAACTATCACGCTATATAAAAGCACAAATGATGTAAGTGATTTGTAATTCAATATAAGAGGCACCGAAATAATCTGCATAATTGCAAATGTTATAAGGTATCCAATTGTAAATGATAAAAAGAATCTATATACTCTTCTGTCTTCATAAATTCCCATCAATGATACGACAGGAATTCCCAAAAACATAGGAACAACCATAAGTACTAAGATTGCTCTAATTATATTTAATAAAACCATTTTCTCATCCTATTATTTAAGCGTGATTACATTTGGATTAGATGCTAATCTATAAATTCTAGCACCAGCTTCTCTAAAGTAATCTACTGTCTTATATCCGTCGAAATTTGTATCTTTTGAATCATAAAGATAATTAGGTCCATCTACAAAAGCTGCCTTTGCATTTGTAAGTTTGTAGAAGTTTGGAGTCAATCCCCAGTTTCCGTGATGACCACACTGTACGTAGTCACATTTCAATTCATCTTTATGATTACCTACAATATACTTCTCCATTTCATGCTGTGTATCTGCGCAGAACAACATAGACTCTTCCTTGGCTGTTAACTTAAACATAAGTGAGCCATTATTACATAAGTTATTTTCTGTAGCATCTACATTTTTATCCCAACCATGAAGCACCTTCATATGAAGACCAGGTAAAAGATCAAACTCGTCGTTTTCTTTTAATGCTTTTACATTTTTTGCGTCTTTTGTCACATTCAAGAAATCTAAATATGCATTCACTGCATCATAATCTTTTGCAGTTTCTACATATCTATCATGATTTACATCTGTAACATAAATCTTATCAACTGTAATACCATAGGCACTTAGCTTAGGATAAAGTGCATTAAATGCACCAATATGATCTGGATGCGGATGAGTTAAAATCCATGATTTCACATGACCACCGAAGCGATTGATAACATTTGCAACAGAGGCCTCATCATCAGTATATCCACCATCAATTACAACCAGATTTCCATCCTTATCTCTTATAGTGTAAAACATACACTGAGAACCGGTCACTGTTCCAAACTGTGTTATTTCAAAACCATCCTTATCAGTTCTCCATGGTTCATTTTTTACAAGATAACCTGTAAGGATAGCAATCATAATCAAAACAATTAGACATGCGCTAAACAATATCTTTTTATTTAATTTCATTTAAATTCAAACTCTCCGTTATTTAAGTTCTTCTTTCGCAAGCTTGAGTGCTTCAGCGATAACCTTGTCCATGTCCAAATATTTATACAAACCAAGTCTTCCGCCGAAGATAACTCTCTTATTGCTCTTTGAAAGTTCTTTATACTTCTCATAAGTCTTATTATTCTTCTCAGTATTAACTGGATAGTATGGTTCATCACCAATCTTCCATGCTGAAGAATATTCTTTACTGATAATAGTTCCCTTTATAGGTTCTCCATTTTCATCCTTACCGAAATTGAACCATTTATGTTCAATAATTCTAGTATAAGGAACTTCTCTCTCTGTATAGTTAACTACAGCATTACCCTGGTAATTATCTGTATCAACCTCTTCTGTCTCAAAACGGACAGATCTATATTCAAGATGTCCATAGAGATAATTGAAATACTCATCAATCTGGCCTGTATAAATCATCTTTTCGAATTCAAATGAAGTACCGTCTGAAAGTGTGATCTTTGCAGGTTTTGAGTTATCATTATCATTAATCTTGTTTTCTTTATAGAGCTCAATCCAATCCTCATTACATCTTACTTCGATTCCCTCAAGCATTCCCTCAATGATTTTTGTATAACCACCGATTGGAATTCCCTGATATCTATCATTGAAATAATTGTTATCGAAAGTAAATCTAAGAGGTAATCTCTTTATAATAAATGAAGGTAAATCCTTGCAGTCCTTACCCCACTGCTTCTCTGTATAACCTTTTATAAGCTTTTCGTATACATCTGTGCCTACAAGTGAAAGAGCCTGTTCTTCCAGGTTTGCCGGATCAGTAATATTTAAATCAGCAATCTGGTTTTTGATGATTTCTTCAGCTTCCTTAGGAGTTTTAATATTCCACATTTTTGAAAATGTATTCATGTTAAACGGAAGGTTGTATAACTCATCTTTATAAACAGCTACTGGAGAATTAACGTAATTGTTAAAGTCAGCAAACTGATTTACATAATCCCAGATTTCTTTATCAGAAGTATGGAAAATATGAGCACCATATTTATGCACATCAATTCCATTTTTTCTCTCAGTATAAATATTTCCACCGATATTAGGTCTCTTATCGATTACGAAACATGTCTTTCCTGCTTTCTTTGCTTCATGAGCGAAAACAGATCCATATAAACCCGCACCTACAATTAGATAATCGTATTTCATAAATACCCCTTTCTAATCCCAAAAGTTATAATTAAGCCTTCTCAATTGAAACCTCTGAATACATATCATAGAAACCAACAGTATCTTTATCTGAAATAACAGTAACTGAAAGCAAATCATAGCATCTATGATATGCCTTTAAATTACCTTCCAAATCATATCCAGTACAGCTCATTGAAAGAAGATAATCTCCACCCTGAAGATTCATATTCTGTTTAAAGGAAACGAAGTATTCCTCACCCTTTTTTCCTTCATCCAAATACTGTCTTTCAATAAGTGTATTAGTTCCTGTAACCTCTAGACCCTTTACATTTTTAAAAGTGTATGTAAAAATCGGGTTCTTCACATCTTCGTTAAATCTAACCTTATATTTGATAGTAAAGTCCGCATCCTTAGATAGTACACTTGTAAGATTTCCGGTCTCATCTTCGATACCAAAATCTACAATTTCAACTTCTTTTGAACCATAGACAACTCTATCCGGATTCACATCAAAATGTGATCTCCAAGTTTTATTATCCTTATCTTCAAATCCGTCTTTTGTCTTATCCTTAAGAGCATCCACTCCCATAGATTCGGCCTTAGCAATATCCTCTTTAGATCCGGTAAGAATCTTCTTATAAAGATCAATCATTTCCTTTGGTTCACCTTCAGCGAGCTTATGACCTTTATTAAAAAGAATAACTCTGTCACAATACTTTCTGATACTAGAAAGGTCATGACTCACAAACAGAATTGTCTTTCCCTGTCTCTTAAAATCCTCGAATTTTTTGTAACACTTTGCCTGGAAAAAAACATCTCCAACAGAAAGTGCTTCATCTACAATCAAAATTTCCGGATCAATATTGATTGCAACCGCAAAAGCCAGTCTTACAAACATACCACTAGAATATGTCTTAACCGGCTGATATACGAATTCTCCGATATCAGCAAAAGCAAGAATATCATCGAGTTTTTCATCTATTTCTTCTTTGGAATATCCAAGCATAGTTCCATTCAAATAAATGTTTTCAATGCCAGTATATTCCTGATTGAATCCTGCTCCAAGCTCAAGCAAAGCAGAAATTCTACCATTTATATCAAGTGAACCTTCTGTAGGTTTAAGTACACCTGTAATAATCTTTAAAATAGTAGACTTACCAGCTCCATTAGTACCGATAATACCGACAGACTCACCTGTTTTTATATCAAAATTAATATCTGTTAGAGCGTAGTGATCCTCATATAATTTCTTTCGTGTAAGACCCAAAGAATCAATCAATCTGTCACGATTTCTTTTATAGAGTTTGTAAACCTTGCTTACACCACGAACTCTAATAGCATAATCATTTGTTTCTTTCAAATTATCCATATGTCACCTGCTTAAAGTACATCTGCGAAATGATCTTTTAGTTTTCTAAAGATAAAGATTCCAAGCATAAGCACTGCTAAAGTAAATACCCAGAAGTATAAAGTAAGCGCCGGTTTCTCCCAGAATCCCACTCTACCGATCAATGAATCTCTATATCCTTCTACGATATAGAACATAGGATTCAATTTGATTATTGCCATGATAGGTCCTGGAATATGCATTGCTGGAGAATAAATGTTCCACATGATAGGGGTTCCCCAGATACCAACCTGCAAAAAGATATTTACAACTTCTCTCATATCTTTGAAAAAAACAAGAACTGCAGATGTGATATATGAAAGTCCTAATGACAAAATCATCATCGCGAATGAATAGTAGACCACCTGTAATGCATATGGTGTGAGTTTAAATCCCATCATTGTGTACATAAAGAATGTAAACAAAACCAAAATCACATGCACAAACAGACTAGATAGAATCTTCACTATAGGAAGAATTGAAATATTAAATACTACTTTTTTAACCAAGTAGTTATACTCACAAAAACATGAAGTAGCTGAACTCCATGAATCAGAAAAATAAAACCAAGGAACTAAACCAGCTAAAAGCCATAATACAAACGGAGCCTGAATGCCCGCTTTTGTCCCTTGAGTTCCAGATGTTAAACACATCTCAAATACAAACCAATACACAAGCACTGTAATGATAGGCTGCATAAATGCCCATACAATACCCAAATAAGACCCTGCGAAGCGTGACTTAAGGTCATTCTTCGCTAGGGTTCTAATTAATGTGATTGTATCTTTTATAAAGCTTTTGTTTGTAGAAGCTTCTTTCATACAATAAACCTCTTAACTTGACTAGTTGTTCTTCTTTTCAAGAAACTCTTTGTAACTCCAGTTTACCTTATCCTTATCTGAAAGAATGAGATCATCTTCTGTCATTCCTTCTGGAATAGGCCATTCAACTCCAAGATCAGGATCGTTCCACATAAGACCGCCCTCATCGTTTGGATGATAGAAATCTGTAACCTTGTAGCAGAACTCTGCATGGTCAGAAAGTACGATAAAGCCATGAGCGAAGTTCTTTGGAATCATGAACTGCTTCTTGTTCTCAGCTGTAAGCTCAACACCAGCCCACTTTCCGTATGTCTTTGAACCTGGACGAAGGTCAACTGCTACATCGTATACTGAGCCAGACACTACACGAACAAGCTTATCCTGTGGGTAGTTGATCTGGAAATGAAGACCACGAAGTACACCCTTCTTTGAAGCTGACTGATTATCCTGAACGAACTTATAATCCATTCCAGCTTCTCTCATATCATTTTCATTGTATGTTTCCATGAAGTATCCACGATCATCGCCAAAAACCTTTGGTTCGATTACGTTTAGACCTTCAATACCATTCAAATTCTTTGTAACTGTAATAGCCATTATCTTAAAACTCTCCTTCTGCAACACTTACAAGATACTTACCATAGTCAGACTTCATAAGAGGTTTGGCCAATTTCTTTAACTGATCAGCATCGATAAATCCTCTCTTGAAAGCGATTTCTTCGATACATGATACATACATTCCCTGTCTCTTCTGAATTGTTGAAACGAAGTTTGATGCTGAAAGAAGCATGTCATGATTTCCTGTATCAAGCCATGCAAATCCACGGCCAAGTGTCTCAACATATAGATTATCTTTTTCAAGATATGCATTGTTTACAGCTGTGATTTCAAGCTCACCACGAGCTGATGGTTTGATTGTCTTTGCAATCTCAACAACGCTATTATCATAGAAATATAGTCCAGGTACAGCATAGTTTGACTTAGGCTTTTCAGGCTTCTCTTCGATAGATTTTGCCTTTCCGTTTTCGTCAAATTCTACTACACCATATTCTCTAGGATCTCTTACATAGTATCCAAAGATTGTTGCTCCACCATTATTTTCAACTCTTTCACGAGCTGAAAGAAGTGTTCTTGAGAAACTCTGTCCATAGAAGATGTTGTCTCCAAGTACAAGTGCAACTGAATCATCTCCAATGAATTCTTCACCGATAATAAAAGCTTCAGCGAGTCCATTTGGATTTTCCTGAACAGCATATGAAATATTCATTCCAAGCTGTGAACCATCTTCAAGAAGTTCTTTGAATACTGGTAAATCTCTAGGTGTAGAAATGATAAGTACTTCTTTGATACCCGCAAGCATAAGTGTTGAAAGTGGGTAATAAATCATTGGCTTATCATATACTGGCATAATCTGCTTAGAGATTGCCTTTGTAAGTGGATATAAACGTGTGCCAGATCCTCCGGCAAGAATAATACCTTTCATGGTTTTCCTCCATTTAAACACAAATATCCGACCTTCTAATCGTAGAAGGCCGAATATGTTTTTTAAAGATTATTTATCCTGATACATGTCCTTGTAGTATTTCTGATAATCACCACTTGTAACATTCTTCATCCAGTCCTGGTTATCAAGATACCACTTAATAGTTTTCTTTATGCCTTCTTCGAAGCATGTTTCAGGTTCCCAATCGATTTCTGCTTTAATCTTATCAGGAGCGATAGCATATCTTCTATCATGACCTTTACGATCTTCTACATACTTGATCAAATCGTAACTTACATTCTTCTTACGTGGATCATCATCTGGAAGAATCTCAAGTAGAGTATCCAAAATTGTGTGGATAATCTGGATGTTTCTTCTCTCATTATGTCCACCGATATTGTACTTCTGACCAAGCTGTCCCATTTCCTGAACCATGTCGATTCCCTTTGCGTGATCATCAACATAAAGCCAGTCTCTGATATTCTTTCCATCGCCATATACAGGAAGATCTTTTCCAGCAAGAGCGTTGTTGATAATAAGTGGAATCAACTTCTCTGGGAACTGGTAAGGTCCATAGTTGTTTGATGTATTTGTGATGTTCGCAGGGAACTTATATGTATCAATATAAGACTTAACAATAAAGTCTGATGAAGCCTTTGAAGCTGAGTATGGGCTATGTGGATCGTATGGTGTAGTCTCATAGAAGTATGATTTTCCATCATCTGGAAGTGATCCATAAACCTCATCTGTAGAAACATGAAGGAATTTCTTTCCTTCTTTAAATGTTCCATCTGGAAGCTCCCAAGCTTCTTTTGCTGCGTTAAGCATAACAAGTGTTCCAAGAACGTTTGTCTGTACGAAAACTTCTGGGTTCTTGATTGATCTATCTACATGGCTTTCTGCTGCAAAATGAACAACTCTATCGATATCGTTCTCAGCAAAAATCTTTCTAATAGCTTCCTTATCACAGATATCAGCCTTTACGAATGTATAGTTATCTCTTCCTTCGAGATCCTTTAAGTTCTCAAGGTTACCTGCATATGTAAGCTTGTCCACATTGATAATTCTGATTTCATTATCATATTTTCTAAACATGTAATGAATGTAGTTGGAACCGATAAATCCAGCACCACCTGTTACAAGATAAGTTCTCATTTCATCCTCCTAAAGATTGGATTTTAATTTATTTATTAAGTTCTCTCATATAAACTTCAAAAGCGTCGTGCCAATCAGCCATTCTGAATTTGTCTGTTACAAGACGAAGCATATAGTTATCAAGGATAGAATATGCTGGTCTATCAGCTGATGCAGGATTCATTTCCTTATATTTAGCACTTGAAACATGATTAACTTTTGTAGATTTTCCAGCGAGTCTATAAATCTCTTCTGTAAAATCAGCCCAGTTTGTATCACCTTCACATGTAGCGTGATATAAACCATAGTTTTCTGTACCTTCAAGGAATCTGATCATCTTTGAAAGTTCAACTGCTGATGTAGGTGTTCCTACCTGATCATCTACTACACTTACTTCATCATGGTTGTCTGCAAGTGAAAGCATTGTCTTTACAAAGTTTCTTCCATCACCATATAACCATGCTGTTCTAAGAATGAAATATCTGTCTGCAAACTCTTTTACAAAGTTCTCACCGGCAAGCTTAGTTCTACCATAAGCACTGATAGGTGAAACTGCATCGAACTCTGTTCTAGGATGATCTGATGCTTCTCCACTGAACACATAATCAGTAGAAATATGTACTAATCTAGATCCAACTTCTTTAGATGCAATTGCAAGATTTCTAGGTCCAATAGCATTTGCCTTATATGCTGCATCTTCATTAGCTTCGCATCCATCTACGTTTGTCATAGCTGCACAGTTAATGATTGCATCAGGCTTTGTAGCACGAACCATTTCCATAACATTATCGATATTTGAGATGTCGAGTTTTGTAATTCCCTCTCCATCAATCATATCTGTTCTAATGAATTCTACGGTATCACCGTATTCTTTCTGGATAGCTCTTCCAAGCTGTCCATTACAACCTGTAATTAGTATTTTTTTCATTTTTAATCTCCAAACAAAACGATATAATACCACCTTAGACAAAATATGTCCAATTTATAATCAAAGTTAACTGTAAAGATTATTCACCTAATCCATTCTCGATTAAGTCTGTAAGTTCTGACATAGCCTTTTCTTCATCGCTACCGTCACAAATAAGTTCAATCTCATCGCCACATCTAATGCAGGCCCCAAGTACTGAAAGTATACTCTTTACATTAGCTTCTGATTCTTCTCTGTATAAGAATCTAATACTAGATTCATATCTCATAGCGCAATCACACAACACCCCTGCAGGCCTGATATGTAGACCTGTGGGATTATTAATCACGAACTTTTTCTTAATCAAAATCGACGCTCCTCCTTAGGCATTCATTGTTTCTTCAATGAACACAGCCAAGTCTTTTGCATCTTTTTCAATTTCCTCCTGAACTTTTCCCTCAATCATAACTCGAACCAATGGTTCAGTTCCTGAAGGACGGATTAGAACTCTTCCGGCGCCGTCGAATTTCTTCTCGAGATTATCGATTCTTTCGACGATTTCAGGGAATTCTCTATAAGAATTTTTCTTATCATTAGGAACTTTTGCATTTACTAAAGCCTGAGGATAAACACTCATAACAGACTTAAGTTCTGAAAGGCTCTTCTTTGTATCAACCATAACCTGAAGTAAATGAAGTGCTGACATCATTCCATCACCAGTTGTATTTTTATCGAGGAAAATAATATGTCCTGACTGTTCACCACCGATGTTGTATCCTTCTTCCTTCATTTTCTCGAGTACATATCTGTCACCAACTTTTGTAACTTCGATGTTGATATCATTTTCTTTACCCATAATCGAAAGTCCAAGGTTACTCATTACAGTAACAACAAGCGTGTTCTTCTTAAGAGTACCCTTTTCCTTCATATAGTTAGCACAAATTGACATGATTTCATCACCGTCAACAGCGACACCATTTTCATCAACAGCAAGCATTCTATCTGCATCACCATCAAAGGCGATTCCGATATCAGCCTTCTCTCTCTTAACTGTTTCCATCAAATCTTCAAGATGTGTTGATCCACATTTGTCATTGATGTTAGTTCCATTTGGTTCTACATGAAGTGGAATCAAATCTGCACCTAGTTCCTTAAGAACTGTTGTATTAGTCTTATATGAAGCACCATTTGCGCAGTCTACTACAACCTTTAAACCAGAAAGATCAACTGGAACTGCTTTTTTCTCAAAATCAATATAATCTCGTGCGATTTCGAAATCGTACTTAACGCGACCTACGCCAGCGCCTGTAGGGAAATCGATTGATGCCATATCGCTTTCGATTTCCTTCTGAATCTCATCTTCAATTTCATCTGGAAGTTTGTATCCATCTGAACTGAAGAATTTAATACCATTAAATTCCATTGGATTATGAGAAGCTGAAATAACAACTCCAGCATCAAATCCTTCTGCTTTTGTCAAATATGCAATAGCAGGTGTAGGAACTACTCCTGCATAAACAGCATCTGCACCAACTGAACAGATTCCTGCCATCAAAGCATTAGCAAGCATGTCTCCAGAAATACGAGTATCGCATCCAACCAGGATTGTAGGGCGCTTATTGTTTCCTTTACTAAGAACATAAGCTCCTGCCTGTCCAAGTTTCATAGCCAAATTGATATCAAGCTCAGTTCCCGCAACTCCTCGGACACCATCTGTTCCAAATATTCTAGACATTTTTGTTAAAATCTCCTAACTAATTATTATTCTCCGAAATCTTTACTTCGGTAGTAATCGTATCGACAGTATATTCCTGTCCCAGCGTCAAGACAACAGTAACATGATGAGTTCCTGTTGTAAGTCCCTGCGCATCAACCTTTCCTGTAATCTTTGTAGCATCCAGTTTCGCCAGGTTTTCCTGGAGACCTTTGATTGCAACAGAAATAGTTGGATTCAAGAATTCACAAGTATATCCCATTCCTAATCCTGAAATTGTAAGATTAGCTGTCGGAATATCAAAACTCTTCGTCGTCGCTGAATTAATCTTAACTTTTACCTTTACATCCTTTTCATCCTGATTTACCAATTCTATACCTTCTGGTAAATAAGAAGAAATGTCAACTGTCGTTTCCATATCTTTTGTAATATTTGATAAGTCTATTACACTTCCAGGAATGACAATCTCACTAAGTTTATTCAATGCTTTTGCATCTCCGGCCACTTCTATAGTCTCCGGTGAAACTGTTACACTTCCAAGAGTATAACCTTCTGGAAGAGTTCCGGATGTTTCTGCAGAAATCTTAACAGATTTAGCAGAAGCCGTTTCAACCGATACCTTTACGGTATCGCAACTAAATGTCAATTTTGACGTATCTACTTCTCGACCTTTCTTATCAAGGAAAACAGGTACTACAGCATCTGTAATATCCTTTCCAATATCTGTTACATCCGTAACCGCTTTTACCGTGTCGATAGTTGATACTATCTTATCCGGGCCTTTTACAGTGATTACATTTGGAGATGCATATACATTTTTAACGACAACTCCATCTATAGGTTCACCCTTAGTTTCAGCTTTTATACTAAATCTCTTGCTCTGTGTATTTCCAACTTCTAGATTGATATAAATAGATCTGGTACTCAGGGCAATTTGGCTCGAATATCTATTAGCTTCAATATTTACAGGAACTTTGTTTTCACTACTCATGAAATTCAAATCAGCTGTAGCTGTAAAATCTGAATTCGATAATTTTTCAATTATAGATCTCTTAGCAGTGACTCTAAAAGTTACTGTATTCTCATCATCTTTTAATTCATAATACTTACCATTATTAGTAAGAACACTTTCATTTAATATCGTAACTTTTGCAGTAAAGAATTTAGATCTATCAGGATCTTCAATATTAACAACAACTATCCATAAAATAATTGCTGCAAGCAATGCAATAATCTTTAATCCTATATTCGATAAAATTGCTTTTAAAATCTTATTCTTCATTTGAATCCCCCTCTCCATCAGATTTAGCATCTGAAAGATTCACTACTTCAGTTTCCTGGGATTCTACTTTTTTCTCTTTTTTCTTCTTTTCATGCTCTTCTTTTATAACCTGAGCTTTTGAAAGAATTAAATTCAAACCATCTTTATCCAAATCATGATAAAGTCTTCCATCTATAGCTACTGAAATCTTACCGGTCTCTTCGGATACAACGATTGTAATTGCATCGCTGACCTCACTGATTCCAACGGCAGCTCTATGTCTGGTTCCAAGTTCTTTACTAATTCCAAGGCTTTCCGTCAAAGGCAAATAGCAGGTAGCCGCAACTATACGATCACCTCTTACGATAACAGCACCATCATGAAGCGGCGTATTTTTTTCAAAAATATTAACTAAAAGTTGACGAGTCAAAAGAGCATCCAAATCAATTCCGGTTCTTTCGTACTCTTTTAGTTTTACATCCTGTTCAACTACAATAAGCGCACCAGTCTTAACTCTTCCCATATCAAAGGAAGCCTTGATGATATCATTTTTAGTTGAATCTTCATATCTAAGCAGTTCTCCTTTTGTCCAAGAAGAAGGAAGAACATTTCTAAATAAATTTCTACGTCCAAGCTGTTCTAGCGCCTTACGAAGTTCCGGCTGGAATACGACTATGAATGCAATCACACCGGCATTTAAAAGCTTTTCACCAATCCACAGAATTGTATTCATCTGTAGCAAAGCCGCTACAACGAAGAATACTAAAATAATTAGTACTCCCTTAAAAAGCATCCAGGCTCTTGTACTCTGAACCCACTTAAACAGTTCATACAAAAAGACTGCTATGATTATAATTTCTAATATATCCGTAACAGTAATAATTGGGATGGATATATTAAAACAATCTCTCAGAAAAGATTCCGCAAAATCAAGAACGTTATTCACTATTTTTCATCCTTTCCTTTCAAATCCTTCCCTGTAATTCTCTTCACTCGCCACTCCTCTTTTGTAATATGTATCTTTGGAATAGCTGTCACATAATAATAGTATTCATCATCTTCAAATTGAAGACTTTCCGGTCTTGAGTAATCCATTTCAATAAAGAAATAAGAAACGACCATACCAATTGCAAAAGTCACCAAAATCTCAATTACAAATCCAAGTAAATTTTCCTCTGAATTAAAGAAAAGATTTGCAGTAAGCATAATAGCAAATGATGCAAGTGAGCCAAATGATACGCCCAAAGCTGCCGCATGCTCAGACTTTCGCATTCTCATATAATATACAATCAAAAACATCGCTACATTTGATGCGACAAAACAATAAAAAAGCTGGCTTCGAAGCATCTGATCAAACATAAGTGTAAATGCATTTACTTCACTAGTCTGATCCTTCAAAATAGCTTTGTTTTCAATAACCAATTTCAAATAATAACCAATAGCAGATCCACCAATAACCGGAACTACATCATTTATATTTCCAAACAATCCTGCTGCCATAGGCACACAAAATGGAATTCTCATCTGATAGAATACTGGGGAAAAAATAGCACAATGGCTATTTTCTGCCTTGTAATAATAAGAAAGCAAATAAACCATAGCAATCAAAAGCATAAGTGCTAATACTACCTGCTTCGATAATGATGCTATGTGAATCAGTGCGAAAAATAGAATAATAAGCGTAGTAGCACTAATAGGGACGAATCCCCCAATCAAGGTAACAACAAAAATCAGAAACGGATTATCAAGTACACTTCCTTCATAAAAGCAAGCGCGAACAGAAAGCATACCAAACAGACACAATAAAGCTTTTAAAACCCTAAGTGTCCACATCTCATGCTTCGATATAAAATTCTTCAATTTCGCTCTAAGTGTATCCAAGAATTCCATAATCAGTTCTCTTCCTGTTCCTTTTCTTCATCCTCGTATATTTTCATAAGTTCTAGAAGCATCTGTCTCCACTTTGCATAGACACCTTTACTTCTACGATATTCCCTATTTGCATAGACGATAACTCTTCTCATATAAAAATACATGAAAAGAACATACAAGACTATTCCAATCATTAAGACCAGTACCAAAAATCTTGTATGAATCCCCGTCGTCATATTATATAAAACAAAAGCAACCAAGCCTACATAAAAAAGAGCAAAAGCAATAGAGCCGATTATAAAAGAAACTATTCGGCTCATGCTTATGTAATCTCTACGTCTATATTCAGTTGCAATTCTTAAATCACTTCTGTTACGTTTTTCAAACATGGCCATCTTGGTCATTTGAATAACACGATCATTTTTCAGCATACAATTTCCAATTTTACTTCTGTAAGAACCTCATCTTATCAGATTCTTTCTTCTTAGGTGGTTCTGGTTCAGGAGCTTTCTTCTCCAAGCCAAACTCTTTTGTCAAACCACGAGCCATCTTATTCTTGCAATCTTGACAATATCTTCCAGTAATAATCTTCTTACCACAATTCTCACATGTAATAGCAATCGGAGAATCATCGGCAAGTTCCAGTCTCTCTTCCCTAATCCACTGTCTTAGCTGATTAGTAGAAACATCATTAGCTTCACTGATTTCTTTCACAGTTGCCTTAGGATTATCCCAAAGATAATTCTTTACCTCCTGGAATTTGTCCTCCAGCTTATCTTTACAAGCATCACACAGCTGTACCCCTCCAATATAATTGAAGAGTCTCTTACATTCCTTACAGTTTCTAACATCCATACTGAAAATCCCCTTTCTACTCCTGGTCTGACCCAATGCATACACATATGGAATAAATTTCCTTAACCCCATGATCTTTAAGAACCGTAGAAACACTATCCATCGTCGCACCAGTTGTATAAATGTCGTCGACTAACAATATTTTTTTTAATTTTACACCAGTTTCGTGATATTTAAAAGCATTAATAAGATTCAAGCGCCTTTCGACGGGATCTAGAGTCTTCATTTTCTTCGTTGACTTATTTCTAAGTACAAGATTTTTATAAACCGGTACATCAATCAATTCAGAAACTCTCTCAGCAATTGCCTCTGCCTGATTATAGCCTCTCTTCCTTACACTTGATTGATTCATAGGAATTGGTACAATTCCATCTATTGCACCATCTTTCTGAATATTATTCAAAAAATCCATAAGAAACCTCTCAACATCTTTCACGAAAACATCAGCATACTGCCTTCTATTACTATATTTAAACCGATACATTCCTTCCACAATCGGTCCTTTATATAAATAAAGCGCTCTATTCATATCAAAGGAATGATTCATTTTCGCGCAATCTCTGCAATACTCCTTTGAATTATCGTAAAGTTTCTTCCCGCACTTCATACATAAAGCTCCTTCAATTCTTTCGAGTTCTTCCATGCACTCTATGCAAAAGCCTTGACTCAGTTCATCGACCCTTAGAATACCATCGCACCCCGGACATCTTTTCGGAAACAAAACTCCTAAAATCTCTCTAAAAATTTCTTTCATAATCCTCCCCCTATATTTAAGTCAACCTTGACTTTAAAAGTCACTCAAGATAATATGAAACGTATTGAAAACGGAGGTTTTTCATGAATAGTAATATTTTTAAGAAAAAAGTACTGAGTTCTGCACTTATTCTTTCATGCAGCGCGATGCTATTTAGTTCTTGTGGAAATTCCAAACGTAATTCAGACACAGATTATAGTAAAGTTGATACTTCAAAAATCGAAAAGACTTATCAAATCAACTTCATAAATTCTGAATCTGATGATATGAAAAAAGAAATTTTACTTGGATACAAAGATTCTCTAGATGCTCTTCTTGGTAAAGATCATTATACAATAAATGAGACCAAGGTGGACAATGAATCTTCAGCATCAATGGCAGCTCTTAGTTCAAAGTCAAATGGCTATGATCTAATCCTCGCTAACGGAAAGACAGCTCTTGAAGGTGCAAGCAGTGCTCAATCATCAATTCCTGTAGTTGGTACAGGCATCCTAAACTTCCAGACTTTACTAAACACTGGAAACTCAGGTCTGCTAAAGCCAACCGGTGTAAACACAACAGGAACTTCTACAATCTCACCTATGGATGATTGTTTATCACTTATTATTGAATCAGCTAGTGATTTAAAAACTGTAGGACTTTTTTACAGTCCTGAAGATGATGATGCTATTTATCAAAACGAAGCACTAGAAAGCTATATGACTAACGCTGGCATTCCTTGGAAGGAATACGAATTAGCTTCCAATAAAACTGCAACAGGCGAAAACAATTCCAGCGACAGCTCTTCTGCAAAAACTGCAATAGCACCTAAGTCTCCTACTGTATATAACAGCGTTTATGGTATAGATACTCTTTTTCAGACGCTTGATGAAAAGCAACAGATAGAATCACCTAGCTCACCTGCATCAGCAAGAGCTTCACAGGTATCTGAAGATTGGACACTTCCAATTGATGAGAATGCCCCAAACATTCTTAATGGTTCTTCAAATGAAGACATCATAAAGTATGCAGCCAGCGAATGTAGCGTAATCTTCATTCCAGGCCAGGCAAATATAAAAGATCAGATGGATTTGATTAAACAGATTACAACTGATGCAAAAGTACCTACTGTTTCAAACGGGCTTGAGATTGGCAAAAAAACACTTACATCTATCTACACCGATCCATATTCCTTCGGATATTCCGCAGGAAAACAGACATACCGTATCCTTATCAAAGGTGAAAAGCCTGAGAACATGGATATCGAATCTGTTTCATCATCAGTAAGCGTTAAATTGTATTCAAAAGATATAGCAACTTCTCTAGGAAGAAGCTTCCCTAAGTCTTTCCACGAATACCAAAGCTATATAAAAGAAACAGAACCTGGTGCTACAACTAAGAAAATCACAGATGAATAAAAAAAAAATCCAGCAAAGAAACTTCTTTGCTGGATTTTTTACATTTTTATTATATTAGCTTCATAACCTTCACTCTCAACGAACTTTAGCATATCATCTTTATGAATGAAAAAAGTCGCAGTATTAACATTCGGGAAAAAAGTAATAATCTCGTGTTCCTTCATCATATCTTCATCGATATAAATTGAAATCACATGATTCTTATCATTTAAGATTCCAAACAAAGAAACTCCGCCTGGAACTAAATCAATAGTCTCTTTCATAAAATCATAATCTGCAAAATGCAGATTCTTGATTCCAACTTTTTCCCCTAATTCTTTTAAATCAATTTCCTTATGTTCATCTAAAACAAACAGTGACGGATTCCTTTTCTTCTTTCCCACGAGGAAAAGTGTCTTCGTTCTGCATCCCTCATGTCCTTCGATATATAAATCTGCCGTTTCAGTATCAAAAGTCTCAGGATGTTCAACAAATTTATACTCTATTCCAAGGCTTTTTAGTTTCTCTTCAACCTGCGCTCTTCTATCCATACTGCCCCCTTACTATTCTTCACGAAGTGACTTAAGTTTCTCATTCCTTTCAATGATTCTGTCCTTAAGTCCAGAATGTCTAACCCTCGTATCTACATTCTGAATCATCTCATTGAAAGTCTCTTTACTACCTACGATTATGACACATTTCTTTGCTCTTGTAACCGCTGTATAAAGCAAATTACGATTCAAAAGCATCTTCGGTCCTCCAATTAGAGGAATTATAACCGCCGGGTATTCTGAACCCTGAGATTTATGAATTGTAATAGCATAAGCAAGTTCGAGTTCATCCAGATTAGTATAACTATAATCCACAAGCCTACCCTCATCAAACATAACCGTGAGAGTTCTAAGTTTCTCATGAATTTCTGTAATTACACCTATATCTCCATTAAAGACACCGGTTCCAGAATCTATAGCGATTCCATACTTTCCACGAGTCACCCATTCAGCCTTGTAATTATTTTTAGTCTGCATAACCTTATCGCCGACTCTAAAAATTCTTCCATCGCTAAATTCGTGCTCATCCTTATCTTTTTGAGGAGGATTGAGCGCAAGCTGTAAATCCTCATTCAGTCTTATAGTTCCTAGCATTCCCTTCTTCATAGGCGCCATAACCTGAATCTCAGAAGGCTCACACGAAACATACTTAGGAATATTTTCAGCAACTAATTTCCACACAGTCGCCATAACATGTATAGCATCCGGTCTTTCTATAAGGAAAAAATCTTTGCTTTTATTCAAAACATCTATTATCTCGCCGTTATTAATCCTATGTGCATTTAATACAATGTCACTTTCTTCAGCCTGTCTAAATACCTTTTCAAGTTTTACAACAGAAAAACAACCAGAGTTTATCACATCCTTTAAAACATTTCCCGGTCCTACAGATGGCAGCTGATTTACATCTCCAACAAGAATCAATCTTGCACCAGTGGGCATAGCCACTAGAAGAGATCTAAATACACTTATATCTACCATAGACATCTCATCCACGATTACCACATCTGCCTCTAAAGGATTGTCCCTATTTCTATCGAAAATGCCTTCACTGGTTCTGACATCTTCCTCATCATCAGAAGTTGTTAATCCATGCACTTCCAGAAGTCTATGAATTGTCCTTGCTTCAAATCCGGTTGCCTCTGACATTCTTTTAGCTGCTCTTCCTGTAGGGGCTGCCAAAACGACCTCTAGGCCTTCAGATTCAAAATACTTAATAAGGCCCTTTATGGTAGTTGTCTTTCCTGTACCGGGTCCACCTGTAAGTACGAATACTCCATGAGTCGATGCTTCATAGATTGCACCCTTCTGAGTATCATCCAAATCTATTCCAAGGCTGTCCAAATTTTTGGACACGTCTTCTCTAGACTCATTATTATTAGCACCAGCTAAAACGGCATCTATATCGAGAAGCATTCCCGCGCATTCCGTCTCAGTTTTATAGTAATAATTAAGATATACCTCTTTCTCATCAATAATTCTAATCTTTCTTTCAAACAAAAGATTAGACATCATTGTTTCAAATACCTCTTCTTCCATATCCATATTCAAAAGATATTTTGTCTCTCGATACAAATCATCCTTCAACATATAGGTATTTCCATTTCCAGAAGCCAATGTAAGAGTATATATAATTCCACTTCTAATTCTGAATTCTGAATCGACTGAGATTCCAACCTTAAATGCGATTTCATCTGCCGTCTTAAATCCAATACCTCTAACCTCATCAGCTAATCTATAAGGATTCTGACGAAGTACATCATAAACTTCATTATGATAATGGTTAAAAATCTTCACGGCAAGATTTCCATTAATGCCATATTTAGCAAGAAAAATCATCGCATCTCTAAGATCCTTTTTTCCAATAGTCTGCTCAGCGATGTCCCTTGCCTTCGCATCAGAAATACCTTTTATCTCTGATAGGCGTTCCGGTTCCTCTTCAAGAATTCTTCTGGTATCATCTCCAAATTTATTAACTATTCTATGTGCAAGTGACTTTCCAATCCCCTTTATAGCTCCACTTCCAAGATAACGCTCCATCGAAAGAGCATCTGATGGAATCGTAACTTCAAAGGAGTCCGCCTTAAACTGTTCACCGTAATTTGGATGCTGAACCATCTTTCCCGTAAGGCGAAGATTTTCACCTACACTTACAGAAGGAAAGCTTCCAACAGAGACAACTAAATCGTCCTCTGTCGAAAGCTCCAGCACTGTATAGCCCGTTTCCGGACTTCTATATATTATATGTTCAACTATTCCTTCAATCTGATTCTGTTCCATTGGCATCGTCTTTTATTCCATAGGTCCTCTTCATCTGATTCACCATAGTTTCAGTGAATCGTCCTCCGACCTTATCAACTAAAGTAGATGCCATCTGCTGATACATACCATCCATATGAATATCTTTCATCATAGACATACTACTATTATCATCTTTGTCATCAGATAACATTTTAGCAGATTCTTCCATTTCCTTCAGCACCTGCTCAACAAAATATGATTCAAAAGATTTTACAGCCTCTGTAAGTTCTTCTTCAGTAGACTGATTTGAAAGTTTTGAAACCTTGTTTGTCAGGTTTGAATTTCTTGCATTAGAAACGCTCTGATTGTATAAATTAGAATTTGCGATATTAGAAATATTATCCATATCCTAAACTCCTTATCTCTTCAGCTGGTTAGCTTCTTCAAGCATTGTATCTGAAGTTGTAATTGCTTTTGAGTTCATCTGATAAGCTCTCTGTGCAATAATCAAATTTACCATTTCATCAGCTACATTTACATTTGAACCTTCCAAAAATCCTTGAGCAACTGTACTACGAATTACTCCTGGAGTATTTGCTTCATTCATAGGAAGTCCTGATACATTATTTGCAGCCAACAGATTATTTCCGACTTTTTCAAGTCCGACAGGATTTGCAAACTGGAATATTCCAACAGACTGTCCAGTAAGTTCTACAACTCCTTCTGCATTTCTATATGCCAGTTCTCCATACTGTCCAAACACAACTGAATTAGTACCAGCTTCATTTGGAAGAGTAATAGGATTTCCCTGCTGATCTAAAACCTGATGTCCCATAGAATCTGTAAGCACTCTCTGTCCCTGTGCATCTATGGCCCAGTTAAAATCACCATTTCTTGTATAATAAGCAGTTCCGTCTTCACCTCGTACAGAGAAAAAACCATCTCCGTTTACCATAATAGCTGTTTTACTATCGCTCGCAAACTGAGCGCCCTGTGTATAGATAGAATTAACTGCTGCAATCTTTGCACCTAATCCAACCTGTGCAGTAGTTGGCTTCAATTCTCCATTTGCAGTTGTAGTTCTCTCCTGCAATGTCTGATATAAAAGTGATTTAAACTCAGACTTCTGAGTCTTATATCCAATAGTATTTACATTAGCCAGGTTATTTGCAATTGTATCTACGTTTGTCTGCTGCGCCTTCATTCCGGCTGCACCAGTCCATAATGCTCTCATCATATCGGCTACCTCCGCTTTTAGAATTATACTCTGCCTACATTATTAGCTGCCTGCTCTAATGTAGAATCCTCTGTCTGAATCATCTTCTGTCCTGTCTCATAAGCTCTCTGAATAGTAATCATGTTTACCATTTCATCGATAACATTAACGTTTGATGCTTCAAGCATTCCTTGCTCGAATTCAGCTTCAGACGGAATTATAGTAGCTCCTTCTACCGGAATATATAAATTATCTGATGTCTTTGATAAGAAATCATAGTTCTCAAAATCGACAACTCCAATATTTCCAATCACAACATTATCCTGATAAATATCTCCATTAGTACTAATTGTATAATCACGAAGAGGATTAACTCTTACATAATTTCCTGGATTATTTGCAGAATTCATGGCTCCCGCTCTGTTTAAAACATAGTCGCCATCACTAGTTCTCAAATATCCATTTACATCCACTGTAAAAGCGCCATCTCTTGTATATCTAATTGCTGTTGTTCCATCATTGTTTGCGTGGGAAACTGCAAAGAAGCCCTTACCCGCAAGGGCTACATCAGACTGTACATCAGTGACCTCAAAGCTTCCCTGTGAATAATCAGTATATGTTTCACCGACTTTATCACCAAGACGAACATCACCGACTCCCATATTAACCATGTATGTGCCAGTATCCTTGATCTTGATAGCGAGCATATTTCTGAAAGCCTGATTAACAGTACCTTCTTTTTTATATCCGACTGTATCGGAGTTTGCCAAATTGTTTGATAAGACATCCAGTCTCCGCTGCTCTTCCACCATCCCTGTGTAAGCGGTATACAGGCCTTTAACCATACATTCCTCTTTTCTTTCGTGTAATAAAAAAGTACATGAAGATAATAGTCTCCATTTATTATATCGGAAAGATTTTAATTAAGTTTAGGGGAAAAAATAAATTTTTAAATTTCTATTTCAGTAAACATTGGTTGTAATTATATACTTTATTTATCGCCCATGCCGTAAATGAATATGACACCACAAATCCAATAATCGTAATTTTTCTAGATTTTGGGATTGGGCTATTCATCAAAAGCCTAAAATTAGAGCGAAGTGATTTCAAAAGTTCCTTCTTCTCTTTTGAATACTTAACCTTATCTAATTTATAATTTGCTGACTGTGCGAGATTCACAAGCAGTCCAAAATCAGCACGAGCGCGATTCATCTTTGCCTTTGCGACTATTTCTGATGAGCACTCTTTATTCTCTGCGATTTTCACCACCAAATCCCATGCTTTAAGCAAGTCAAAATTACGATCTCCAAACTTTGATTCTGTCGTACCAGCTTCATTCACGTAATAATCGTAGACCACCTTTGTACTGTAGACCACTTTTTCAGTATCTACTGCAATAGAAAATATAGTTGGAACATCTTCATCCGTCATTCCTTCAGGGAAAGGATTATTCAAAATCAAATCTCTCTTAAACAGTTTCGCCCAAGGATACTGCATATTTACCTGTGTATTTATCTTGAAGAACATATCGAGAAATTCATCTCTGGTTAGAACTTTTTCCTCAAAGGCAGTGTCAGACGCCACATCGTTCACATTCAAAGGTCTGCAATACTCAGCTGTAACGAAATCTGCCTCATTCTTCTTTAGAAGATTATACAAATATTCTACACAATCACTCTCAATCCAGTCATCCGAATCCACAAACATGATATACTCACCGTTCGTCTTTGGCGCAGCATAGTTTCTGGCAGAAGACTGCCCACCGTTATCCTTATGATACACTGTTACACGATTGTCTTTTTTCGCCCATTCATCAGCCATCTTTCCTGACAAATCCGGAGAGCCGTCATCCACGAGCACAACTTCCAGATTACGATATGTCTGATTCAAAACAGACTCCAAACATCTATCCAGATATTCTTCTACTTTATAAACCGGAATTATCACACTGATAAGCGGCTGTTCCATAAATCGTACTCCTTTATATGAAAAATGCGATGGTCTATCTCATGAGACCATCGCATAAAAAATTCAATCAAAATTAATATTAAAAGTTTCCAAGATCTCCACCCAAAAACTCTACATACTTACCAGTTCCGATAGCAACACAAGTCATAGCATCATCTGCTGTTGTAGTTGTAATACCAGTTCTCTCTTCCATGAGTTCTTCAAGACCTCTAAGAAGGGCGCCACCACCTGTAAGGATGATTCCTCTTTCAGAAACATCAGCCGCAAGTTCTGGTGGAGTCTTTTCCAATACGCTGTGTACAGCTTCTACAATCTGAAGAGTTGTCTCACGAAGAGCTTCCTCTGTTTCTTCTGAAGAAACTTCAATTGTCTTAGGAAGACCTGTTACAAGGTTTCTACCTCTGACATCCATAGTCATAGGTTCTGGTAGTGGGTAACATGTACCAACTTTTATCTTAATATCCTCAGCAGTTCTTTCACCGATTAGGATATTGTGTTTCTTTCTCATATAACGAACGATAGCTTCGTCGAAGTCATCACCCGCAATCTTAATAGATGTGCTGACAACTGATCCGCCTAGAGAAATAACAGCGATATCCGCAGTACCACCACCAATATCTACGATCATATTTCCGTAAGGCTTTGAAATATCAATACCAGCACCGATAGCAGCTGCGATAGGTTCCTCAATAATAGCAACCTGTCTAGCTCCAGCTGAGTATGCTGCATCTTCTACCGCACGTCTCTCAACTTCTGTAGCACCTGATGGAATACAAACACTAATCTTTGGCTTACGGTAGCTCTTTCTACCGAGAGCTTTCTGAACGAAGTATTTGATCATCTTTTCTGTAACTGAATAGTCAGAAATAACACCCTGTCTAAGAGGACGAACAGCAACAATGTTACCTGGTGTTCTTCCGAGCATAAGACGGGCTTCTTCTCCAATTGCTTTAATTTTATTAGTATCACGATCAAAGGCTACTACTGAAGGTTCCTTCAATACTACGCCTTTTCCTTTAACATAAACCAAAATGCTGGCTGTACCTAAATCTATTCCAATATCTGTTGCAGGCATTGTATCTCCTTTCAGCGTCTATAATTTCTTTAGACGCACCACATAGATATTATATCCATTTTGTCAATGTTTTCAATGGTTTTTAAATGATAACACAATTTTTTCAAAAATTATTTTTCAAATAATTTAATTCTTAAAAGTCTCAAATTCATTAGGAAGGAAAAAATAAATGCAAACTCTTTCTTCTCACCTTTCATAGAATACACTTTAGATCTAATCCATTTTGCATATCTTGAATTTGGATATCTTCCCAATACTTCACTTAACTCTTCGTGTGATTTTATCATAATTTCTTTATTTAGTGAAAGATTTTCTCCTGTATACTTATGTATATACAGTGGATTCATGTTTACAAAGAAACGTCTTCTTCCTTCAAACATAAGAAGCCATAAAAGATAATCATCAGTACCATTGGCCTGCAAAATATTTTCTTTCCAAAATGCAGGAATTGCATCCCTTCTAATCAAACTCTGTCCAGGCGATATGATTCTACAGTCCAGAAAAATAAAGGCCATTGGAGATTTCGCATTCTTTCTCTCTAAATTGTTTCTGTAAAGAATACGTCTATTTCCATCAGAAAGTTCCATAACGCAATTTGATACAACCACATCCCTATCTGAAATATATTTTAGATTATCAAGGAAAAAATCTTCTGAGATTTCATCATCCTGATCTAACATATGAATATATTTTGCCTCAGAGTTCATAATTCCCTTTACCCTAGAAGCCTGAATTCCCATATTCTTTTCATTATCGATAAGTCTTACATTTATACTCGAGGCCGGAAGTGAAATCTTCTCCTTCGGATAATCATTTATAAATAATAGTTCAGCCTCATCAACAATATTTGCTTTTTTAAAAGCAGCTGAAATCATCTGTATTTTATTCTCAACAAATTTCTGACCACGGTAAAGCGGCACTATTACTGTAACTAGCATCTATTTCTTTCCTTCAAAATCAGATTTCTTTTAATAATTCATTTTAAAGTTCATACACAATTTTTAAATAAATCACATTTCCTTCACATTTTATAAGTATATTTAAAAGCGAACCAGCCGATAGGCAAAAGAATTATTCATAACTCAGTTCCGATTTATTTCGGAACACTCCCCTAAAGATAGAACGAACACGATCCCCTTGGTGTTCGTTCTTTTTTTGTCTTTATTTATTCAAATATTTTTTCAAGTACTGTCCAGTATAACTCTTTTTATTAGCTGCCACCTCTTCAGGAGTTCCTGTAGCAACTATTGTTCCACCGCCAATTCCTCCATCAGGTCCCAAATCGATTATATAATCCGCTGTCTTTATAACATCCAAATTATGTTCGATTACAACAACTGTATTTCCGCCATCAGAAAGCTTACGTAAAATTTCTACCAGCTTTCTAACATCTTCAAAATGTAGTCCTGTAGTTGGCTCATCTAGAACATAAATAGTTTTGCCTGTACTTCTTTTTGAAAGCTCAGTCGCAAGTTTAATTCTCTGAGCCTCTCCACCAGAAAGCTGTGTAGAAGGCTGTCCGAGTTTCAAGTATCCAAGTCCTACATCATACAGAGTCTGTATCTTTCTTGCAACTGTTGGAACATTCTTAAAGAATGTGAGGGCTTCTTCAACTGTCATATCCAAGACATCATAAATCGACTTGCCCTTGTATTTGACTTCAAGAGTTTCTCTATTATATCTCTTCCCATGACAAACATCACATGGCACATATACATCGGGCAAAAAGTGCATCTCTATCTTTACGATTCCATCTCCAGAACAAGCTTCACATCGTCCGCCCTTTACGTTGAAGCTGAATCGTCCCTTATTATAGCCTCTTGCTTTTGCATCAGGTGTTCCTGCAAACAAATCTCTAATAATGTCAAACACACCCGTATATGTCGCAGGATTAGACCTAGGCGTTCTTCCGATAGGAGACTGATCGATATCGATAATCTTATCCAGTTTTTCTACTCCTTCGATACCATCACATTTTCCAGGTAAAGTATGTGCACGGTTCAATTTCTTCGCCAAAGTCTTGTAGAGAATTTCATTTATAAGGGAACTTTTTCCCGAACCTGAAACTCCTGTCACAACAGTCATAATTCCAAGAGGAATATCTACATCTATTCCACGAAGATTATTTTCTCTGGCATTCTTAATCGTAAAGTGATCAGTTGCTTTTCTACGTTCTTTAGGAACAGGAATACATAGTTCACCCGATAGATATTTTCCAGTTATAGAATTCGGATTGTTTACGATATCCTCATATGTTCCTGTAGCAACAACTTCTCCACCATGAGAACCGGCTTTAGGACCGATATCCACAATATAGTCAGCTTCTCTCATAGTGTCTTCATCATGTTCTACGACTACGAGAGTATTTCCTAAATCTCTAAGACCTTTTAGGGATGCTAAAAGTCTATCATTGTCCTTCTGATGTAGACCAATTGATGGCTCGTCTAAGATATAAGCGACGCCAACAAGTCCTGATCCAATCTGAGTAGCAAGACGAATTCTCTGTGTTTCACCGCCCGATAGTGAAGCAGTAGCACGGGAAAGCGTCAAATACTCTAGTCCGACATCAACCAGGAATTTAACTCTTCCGCTTATCTCTTTTACAATGTCCTTGGAAATAACTCTCTGGTGCTCAGACATTTTTTCCGGAAGGCTATCCATATAATCTTTCAAATCTTTTACCGGCATCTCTGTAACTTCATAGATATTTTTATCTCCTACAGTTACAGCCAATGATGTCGGCTTAAGTCTCTGTCCATGACACGCCTTACACTTAGAAGTAGTCATAAAGTCTTCATATGATGCTTTGGTAAGTTCAGACTTTGTTTCTCTGTACCTACGTTCCTCATCCCGGATCAATCCTTCAAAGCGAACCATATAAGTTCCTTCGCTTCGCTGTCCAATATAATGGACAGCCACTTCTCTATCAAAGCCATATAAAAACATAGTTCTGATATCTTCCGGAAGTTCTTCATACGGAGTATCCAGACTAAATCCATAGGCTTTTGAAAGAGCTTCTAGAGTTGCATGTGTAAAGCTCTTCTTATCCTTAGAAGACTGCCATCCAGGGCAGACAACACATCCTTCGTTGAAAGACAAACTCTTATCCGGAATCATAAGATCCTCATTAAATTCCATCTTGTAGCCAAGTCCTAAACAATCCGGACAAGCTCCAAAAGGATTATTAAAAGAGAAACTTCTAGGTTCGATCTCATCTATACTGATTCCACAATCAGGGCACGCAAAACTGTCTGAGAAATTGAGAGTCTTTCCTCCCACTACCTCGACCTGAAGAAGTCCATCGGAAAGCTTAAGTGCATTTTCAATAGAATCTGTTAGTCTCTGCTCGATTCCTTCTTTTACAATCACTCTATCAACTACAATTTCGATATTGTGTTTCTGATTCTTATTTAGTTCAATTTCATCGGAAAGCTCATACTGGTTACCATCTACAATTACACGGACATAGCCACTTCTCTTTGCCTTTTCTAAAAGCTTCTGATGCGTTCCTTTTCGACCTCTGACAACAGGTGAAAGAATCATAAGCTTACTTCTTTCCGGCAAACCCATGATAGAATCTACCATCTCATCAACTGTCTGACGTCTGATTTCTTTACCACAATTTGGACAGTGTGGAATACCGACTCTTGCATATAACAATCTAAAATAATCGTAGATTTCTGTTACTGTTCCAACTGTAGATCTCGGGTTTCTATTTGTAGATTTCTGATCGATGGAAATAGCCGGCGGCATACCTTCTATTTTTTCCACACGAGGCTTCTCCATCTGGCCCAGGAACTGTCTTGCATATGATGAAAGCGATTCCATGTATCTTCTCTGTCCTTCAGCAAAAATTGTATCAAATGCCAAGGATGATTTACCCGAGCCAGAAAGTCCTGTAATAACAGTAAACTGGTCTCTAGGAATCTCTACATCAATATTTTTAAGATTGTGCTCATTTGCACCCTTAATAATTATCTTCTTAAAATTATTCTTTCCCATTCTTACCTTTTTTCTTCTCACTCTTAGAAATCTCAGCATCTCTAAGCTGATTCTTGATTTCTATCAATCTATCTCGATACTCGGCTGCGACTTCAAAGTTTAGATCTGCTGCCGCCTCCTGCATCTTCTTTTTATACTTCTCACTCAATTTTTCAAGTTCGTCGAAGTCTAAGTCTTCTGCACCTCTTATGCTCTTAACGCTATCCTCTGCAAGCGCTTTTGAAACTGACATAACTTCTCTGACAGCTTTTTCAATAGTCTTAGGAGTAATGCCATGAGCTTCATTATACTCGTTCTGGATTGCACGTCTACGTTCTGTTTCATCTATCGCATTTCTCATAGAATCAGTAATAGAGTCCGCATACATAATAACATGCCCTTTATCATTTCTGGCAGCTCTACCTATAGTCTGAATCAAAGAAGTCTCAGAACGAAGGAACCCTTCTTTATCAGCATCCAAAATAGCAACCAGAGTTATTTCAGGAATATCCATACCTTCTCGAAGCAGATTAATTCCTACCAACACATCAAAAACATCCAGTCGCAAATCTCTTATGATTTCAGCTCTTTCCAAAGTATCAATATCAGAATGAACATACTTTACACGTATTCCAAGTTCCTTCATGTAATCCGTTAAATCTTCCGCCATTCTCTTTGTAAGAGTAGTGATCATAACCTTATGCTTGTCTTTTATCTCCTTATTGATTTCACCGATCAAATCATCAATCTGATTTTCAGTCGGACGAACCTCAATAGATGGGTCCAAAAGTCCTGTAGGTCTGATAACCTGTTCTGCCCTGAGAAGTTCATGATCTTTTTCATAATCTCCAGGCGTTGCAGAAACAAAAAGCATCTGATCAATCTTATCTTCAAACTCCTCAAAATTCAAAGGTCTATTATCCATAGCAGATGGAAGTCTAAAGCCAAAGTCAATCAGAGTTTTCTTTCTAGAAAGGTTACCCGCATACATTCCTCGTACCTGAGGCAGGGTAACATGACTTTCATCAACGATTATAAGGAAATCATCACCGAAATAATCAATAAGGCACATAGGTGCTTCTCCCGGCTTCTGACTAGTCATATGTCTAGTATAGTTTTCAATTCCACTGCAAAAGCCAGTTTCCCTCAGCATCTCAATATCGAAATTAGTACGCTCTTCTATTCTCTGAGCCTCGATTAGTTTATCTTCTGACTTGAAATACTTAACCCGTTCTTCAAGTTCTTCCTCAATAGTTTTACAAGCCTTATTAATTCTATCCTGCGGAACAACATAATGAGACGCCGGGAAAATTGCCGCATGAGTAACCTCCGCTTTTATATTTCCAGTCAAAGGATCCATCTCTAGAATTCTATCAATCTCATCTCCAAAGAATTCAACTCTATATGCATATTCAGATGTTGTCGCCGGGAAGATATCCAAAGTATCTCCACGGACTCTAAAAGTACCGCGCTTAAAATCCATATCATTTCTTAGATACTGCATATCAATAAGCGCCTTTATAACATCATCCCTGTCCCTTTCTTCGCCAGGGCGAAGGGATACCATCATATTCTCATAATCATCCGGTGAACCAATTCCATAAATACATGAAACTGACGATACGATAATTACATCCTTCCTCTCCGCAAGAGAAGCTGTAGCTGATAGTCTCAACTTATCGATTTCATCATTTATCGATGAGTCTTTTGCAATATAAGTATCCGTCGAAGGCACATATGCTTCCGGCTGGTAATAATCGTAATAGGACACAAAATATTCTACGGCGTTTTCAGGAAAAAATTCCTTCATCTCGCCATAAAGCTGTCCTGCCAAAGTTTTATTATGCGAAATAATTAAAGTAGGCTTATTTAGAGCTGCAATGACATTGGCCATTGTAAATGTTTTTCCAGATCCTGTTACACCCAAAAGTGTCTCAAACTGATTTCCGTTTTTGAAACCATCCACCAACTCTTTTATAGCTTGTGGCTGATCACCTGTTGGCTGAAACTTGGAATGTAATTTAAAACTCATATCAATTCAAACCTTCCAAAACAAAATTTTACGCAACCTTTTTTATTATAACATATAAAAAAAAGAACCAACTCATTATCTGAATTGGTTCTTTATAACATCTTATCAATTAAGCATCAAGTCTTCCGTGACAATTTTTATACTTTTTTCCACTTCCACATGGACATGGATCATTTGGATAAACTTTCTTCTGCTTTCTCTTCTTAGGTGTGTGAGTAGCTGTCTCATCTTTGTTTGTACCAGTTACCTTAGCGACTTCCTCACGTTCAACCTTCTTCTCAATTCTGATACGATATAGCATCTGAATAGTATCATTCTTGATAGCATCATTCATATCATCCATCATATCATATGAAATCATCTTATACTCATCAACAGGATTCTTCTGAGCATAAGCCTGAAGACCGATACCCTGGCGAAGCTGATCCATATCATTGATTTCATCCATCCACTTTCTGTCGATGACACGAAGCAGGATTACACGTTCTACTTCTCTGAAGTCCTCTGGTGTAGGGAATTCAGCTTCCTTATCGTTATAAAGCTTTTCAGCCGCTTCATATAATCTATCCTTTAAGTCTGAAACCTTTTTGATATCAGAAATGCTTTCTTCTGTAATAGGTTTTAATGGAATAACAGGAAGGAGGATTCTGTTTAATTCAGCCAGTCCCCATTCACTTCTTTCAATTTCATCTGAGAGAACCTGATCTACATAGAAGTCAATTCTATCTCTAACCATATCGAGAATCTGCTGTTTCATATCTTCACCAGCTAGAACTCTTCGTCTCTGAGAATAAATAAGCTCTCTCTGCTCATTCATAACCTGATCATATTCAAGAAGCTGTTTTCTTATTGCAAAGTTATTACTCTCAATCTTCTGCTGAGCTTTTTCAATTGCTGAAGACAACATCTTATGTTTGATCTGTTCACCTTCAGGGACTCCCAAAGATTCAAAAATTGAAATAAGTCTATCTGATCCGAATAATCTCATCAAATCATCTTCAAGAGAAATAAAGAACTGTGACTCACCGACATCTCCCTGTCGACCAGAACGTCCACGTAACTGGTTATCAATACGTCTGGATTCATGTCTTTCAGTACCGATGATTTTTAGACCACCAGCTTCTCTAGCTTCATCATCGAGCTTGATATCAGTTCCTCGGCCAGCCATGTTAGTAGCAATTGTTACTGCACCATGTTTTCCGGCTTCAGCTACGATTGCCGCTTCCTGTTCATGATATTTAGCATTCAATACATTGTGCTGAATACCTTCTCTTGTAAGAAGTTTACTTATAAGTTCTGATACTTCAATTGTAATAGTACCTACCAAAACTGGCTGACCTTTTGCATGAGCTGCCTTTACTTCTTCTACAACGGCCTTATATTTTTCTTTCTGAGTCTTATAAACAGCATCATCATGATCAATTCTCTGGATTGGTCTATTAGTAGGAATTGCTACTACGTCCATTCCATAGATATCTCTGAATTCCTGTTCTTCTGTCAAAGCAGTACCAGTCATACCTGATAGCTTGTCATATTTATTGAAGAAATTCTGGAAAGTGATGTTAGCAAGAGTCATACTCTCACGCTTTACTTCAACTTTTTCCTTTGCCTCAATAGCCTGATGTAATCCATCAGAATATCTACGGCCCGGCATAATACGTCCAGTAAATCCATCTACAATTAATACTTCGCCATCTTTTACAACATAATCCTGATCTCTATGCATAAGGTTATGTGCGCGAAGAGAAAGAATTACATTATGCTGTATTTCAAGGTTTTCAGGATCAGCAAGGTTATCGATATGGAAGAACTGCTCTACCTTCTTCACACCTTCCTGTGTAAGTGATACAACCTTGTCCTTTTCATTTACGATAAAATCTCCAGTCTCTTCCTGCTCAATACCCATGATGGCATCAATCTTTGAAAACTCAGGTAAATCTTCACCACGAGTCATCTGTCTAGCAAGAACATCACACATTTCATAAAGCTTTGTTGATTTAGAACTCTGTCCAGATATGATAAGAGGTGTTCTAGCCTCATCGATAAGAACAGAGTCAACCTCATCGATAATACAATAATGAAGTTCTCTCTGAACCAGATCATCTTCATAAACAACCATGTTATCACGTAGATAATCGAAACCTAATTCATTATTTGTAATATATGTAATATCGCAGTTATATGCTGCCTTACGCTCTTCCTTTTCCATGTCGTTTAAAACAACGCCGACAGTCAATCCCAGGAATTCATGTACTTTTCCCATCCATTCACTATCACGCTTTGCCAAATAGTCATTTACTGTTACGACATGAACGCCTCGTCCTTCCAAGGCATTTAGATATGCAGGTAGTGTACAAACAAGAGTCTTACCTTCACCAGTCTTCATTTCTGAAATACGTCCCTGATGCAAAATAACACCACCAATAAGCTGTACTTCAAACGGTTCCATTCCAAGTACACGCTTAGCAGCTTCTCTTACTACCGCAAAACTTTCCGGAAGAATATCATCTAGTGTTTCTCCATTTGAAAGTCTTTCTTTAAACTCAAAAGTCTTTGCACGAAGTTCTTCATTAGACAACTTCTGCATCTCTTCTCGATACGATTCAATTTTTTTAACGATTGGCATCACACGCTTTACCTCACGTTCACTGTGACTGCCAAACAGCTTTGTCATTACTCCCATCAAGTTCTCCCTTATGTCTTTTCTTGTAAAAAATTACACAGCCTTGATTTTAACACTAATCTAATGTATAAACAATTACGAGCTAACTTATGCTTATATTTAATTTTCTAGTTTTCTGAATAATTAGTCCATTTCATACAATTAACAGTTTATTTTTATTTAATCTAACTTTTTTCAGTTTTCTTATTGACATATAAATCAATCCTTGGTATTATACACTCACAAAGAAAATATATATATTTAAATATATATTTCTTTATAGATTCTATTAATTTATTACAGGAGGGTAGTCCACCAGAAATTTAATTTGAAAACCAGAACCGATCTAACCGGGATATGTTAGAAGCCATGTTAATTGAAGCACATATACCCCTTCAAGTAAGAGCTATTTAAGCTCACAATAGACCAAACGAAGGATGAGATTTATGTCAGGTGAATTTATTAAGAACATGGTAGAAGAAATGTAACTATCAATTGAATTTCGAAACTACTAACCCAGAGAATAGGAGGGCAGTACCAATGGGATCTGAAGAACCAATCGGAAGATTATAGGACGGGAAACAAATGTAAAGAAATTTGTTTCCCGTCCTATTTTTATGCTTTTACCAAGAAATAACCTCGGCTCCATCTTCTGTTACTAATACCTGAATTTCCCACTGAGCAGAAAGCTTACCATCTGCAGTATAAACTTCCCAATCATTGTCCTTATCAACAAACACATCTGGTTTTCCACCATTTAGCATCGGTTCAATCGTAAACATAAGACCAGGAACCAGAAGCATATCTTCGCCTCTATTTGTAAGATATGAAACCCATGGATCCTCGTGGAAATCAATTCCAACACCGTGTCCACCAATTTCACGAACTACAGAATATCCATTTTTTTCCGCATGCTCATGAACAGCCTGTCCCATATCGCCGAGGAATCCCCAAGGTTTTACTTCTTTAAGACCAAGTTCTACACACTCTCTTGTTACATCAACAATTCTCTGTGCTTCTTCTGAAACCTTTCCGATGCAGAACATTCTAGATGAATCTGAATAATAACCATCGAGAATAGTTGAGCAATCGACATTGATAATATCGCCTTCCTGAAGAACTACATCTTCTGAAGGGAATCCATGGCAAACCTGATCATTTACAGAAGTACAAACGCTATAAGGGAAACCTTCATAGTTCAAAGGTGCTGGAATTCCGCCCATTTCAGTTGTAACCTTATAAACCAAATCATCGATTTCTTTTGTTGTCACTCCAGGACCAATCATCTTCTCTACCGCATCTAGACAAGCTACATTGATCTTTGCACTTTCTTTTATCTTCGCTACCTGTTCAGGAGTTTTTAGCATATCACGTCTCGGAACAATATGTCCCTCAAGCGCATGCTTATAAATCTTCTGATCTGTTGCCATATGACAACTCTTATACTTTTTTCCACTTCCGCACCAGCACGGATCGTTTCTTCCAATTTTCTTTTCCATCTGTTTCTCTTTTCTAAATATTGATATTAAATTTAAATCTATTGAACGTAGTTAACTCTATCGTGATCCAGTGTCACTTCGCCAACTCGTACCCTTCTCCAGAAAGACTTGTCAACTTTGACTTTGTATTTCTTTAGAATCTTCTGATACTCTTCACCTTCGTAATTAAAACGAACGTCATTTACCTTGGCTTCTTTAGCTAACTTCATTTGATACTTAGCGACAATAGCAGCCTTTCTAATTTCCTCATTTATGACTTTTTTAGATACATAGCAATTCTCTTCCTGACCCTCATAGAGATCATCCCAAAAGTCACTTATTGTATTTTTTAAGGCCTTCTCATCCTTTTCATCCAAAGTCACTCCATCTTTAATAGCCAAATCGTACATAATCTTATCATGCACGGCCATATCCAAAATCGTATTTCTAACTCTGATTGAAAGGATCTTTCCCTTGTCGCTGGTATTCCAATAATCTTTAGGGCTTCTAGGATTATAAACCCTGGCCTGCTCTTCTGTCCGCTTTTCTTCAAACATAATTAGATATGCCACATCACCTAGTGTAATAGGCTCTTTATTCACATGGACAAAAGCATAATCGCGATCCGCCCTGTAGTCAAGGACACGCGATTTACGCCACCTATCATACCCTCCATATACTAAAAAAGCAAATACAAGAAGGCCAATTATTAAGGCCTTCAAGTATTTGCTCTTAAATATTCTGTTTACGAAGCTCTCGTGTCTTTTCACTTCTCAAACTCCATATTAATATCTAACAATACCGGTGATTGAATGACAGTAAACCGATCTATTAGCTGTAATACCGGCTGAATAAGACTGAGCCTCAACTATTCGACCGCCACCAGCATAAATAGCTACATGTCCAGGATATACAACTACATCTCCCGGTCTGATACATTCGATACTAACTGGACTTCCTTCATTTAGGAAGGACTGTGAATATCTACATGTATTAATTCCAAAATGCTGATATACCAAATGAACGAATCCAGAACAGTCGCAACCATTTGTAAGACTGTTTCCACCCCATACATATGGTCCACCTACAAACTGAAGTGCATAGGCAACTACAGCACTACCGTCAACTCTAGATCCAGGGTTCAGTCCCTGTCCTGATTTTTCACCTGCAGCTCCACTGTATGAAGCTCCGCCACCGCCTCCACTATGCGATGACGATCCACCTCCGCCACTTGTATTACCATTCAAACGGTTCTGTTCTGCTCTCTGTCTAGCCTGTCTCTCTTCTTCAGCTTTCTTTGCAGCCTCTGCTTTTGCAGTTTCAAGCCGCTGAGAAATATCACCCTGCTGTGCCTGAAGATCACTTACTGTCTTCTGATATGTGGCCTGATTTGCCTTAAGTTCCTGCTTATTAGATTCAAGCTGGGCCTTCTCAGCCACAGCAACTCTCTTTGTCTCTTCAAGCTCCTTCTTTGAAGCATCGAAGTTCTTTAGCATTTCATTGTCGTATTTATAAATAGTATTTGCATATTCAACCTTGTTTACAAAGTCTGCAATACTCTTTGATTCCAAAATAATTGTAAGAAGACTAGTGTCACTCTGATTTTCATATGTGTACTGCATTCTAAGCTTGATAGCATTATACTGCTTATCAATAGCCTGCTCAGCAGCCTTTATTTCCATATTCTTTTCCTGAATGAAAGCTTCCTTTTCTGAAATACTTGATGAAAGTGAATTCATCTTATAAATCAAATTTGCCAACTGATCGTTAGCATTTTTCAAATCCTTATCAATTGCATTCTTTTTATTCTGCAACTGATTGACAGATTCATTAGTAGTTGTTTTTCTAGTCGCGTATACTGTCGATGGATTTGAAACTACAAACCCAAGAGAAAGCACCGCCGTTAAGATTAAACTTAGCACTTTTCTTCTGTATGTAATTCTTTTCAACTCGCTTCCTCCTATGATTTGTAAAAAAATAACAACACAAACTCCCCATTAACCCTCGTTTATATTGTTAATCTGCTTCGCAAAGTCTCATTCTAATATCTTTAGTAATAATATCAGTATAACTAAAAGATAAAATCTGCTCTGCAGACTCATCGTCTGTATTTTCTAACTGAATAGTAAATACTGATGGATAAGCCTCTTTGATGATGCCCTTTTCGATGTCTACTTTGTTTCTACCACGGTCTAACTGGATCTCAACCAGGCTACCGCAATTGTCCTTCACTGATGCCCTGATCTTTTCTACGTCCTTACGTTCCATATATGTAATTTCCTCCTGCCCGCGATTGTCATTTGAATATGACTTGCAAAGGCATTATATCACAAAATATAGATTTATAAAAGATTCCACCACAAAGGGTTGGTTTATGTAATTTTAATTTGTGTTATAATACCCCTTTGTAAATAATATTATTATATGGAAAAAATAAGGAGAACCTATGATTAGAGCATTATTGGCTGCACTTGAAGCCGTCCTTTTTTGCATAATCACAATACCAGTGATTATCATATTATTTATTGTACGAAAAATAAACAGACCACTCGCAGATAAGATATCACGAGGTTTTATCGTTTTCATCTTCACACTAATCAGACTTACACTCACAACCAGAGTACATGTCGATGGTCAGGAAAACATACCTGAGGAAAAAAGTGTCCTTTATATCGGTAACCACCTAAGTATCTTTGACATCGTAATGACATACCCGCTTTTCAAAGGAGTAACAGGATTCGTTGCGAAAAAAGAATTGAAGAAAATCCCTCTTCTAAACTTTTGGATGGACCTGATTGAATGTGAATTCCTAGATAGAAGCAGCCTAAAGGCAGGCCTAAAGATGATCACAAATTCAATCGACAAAGTAAACGACGGAATATCAATGTGCATCTTTCCTGAAGGAACCAGATCTAAAACTGGAGAAATAGGAGAATTCAAAGGCGGAAGCTTCAAGATAGCGACTAGAACAAAATGTCCTATCGTACCTGTTTCTATTCAGAACACACAAAACATACTAAGAACACATATACCATTTGTAAAAACCACTGATGTATACATAACATTCGGAAAACCTATCTACCCGGATGAACTCAGCAGAGAAGAAATCAAGAGATTGGACACTGATGTGAAAGAGACAATCATCAGTTTAAGAAAGTAATTTCAATAAAAAAAGCCTCTGAAATTCGAAAAAAGAATTTCAGAGGTTTTTTATTTCACGGTTTACTCACTAGAAAGTGAAAACCCTTTACGCCTTTGAACCTTTAGAACCTCCCAAGGAAGCATTCTTCAGGATATTTGTATCGAATGAATAAGTAATTTCCTGTTCTTTGCGTTTTCTTTCCTCAGCGAGATCTATGATTCTATCAAGGAGTTCTTTATAAGGAATTCCGATAGGTTCGAAGAGGTAAAATGCAAGCGAACCAGGGATTGTATTAATCTCATTGAAGTATAGTTCATTTGTATCAGCATCAATCATAAAGTCTATTCTTGAAACACCATTACATCCCATAACCTGGAATGATCTAACAGCTAAATCTCTGATTCTATCACGAAGCTCAGCTGGTACATTTGCTGGGATCTGACGTGCAAGAGAAGCCATTCCCTTTGAACCGCCATCTTTTGCACCGCTCTTTGAACCATTACCCATGTACTTATCTTCATAACTTAAAATTTCTTCTGTATGCATTGGTTCTTCAATCTCAGAAGCCATAGCTTCAACTTCGTTTCCAAGAACAGCACAGTTAATTTCACGAAGGTTTGTAATTGCATGTTCGCAAAGAACTCTTCCAGCATAGAGGAAAGCATCATCCAAAGAATCTACTAGAGAAGCTCTATCCTTTGCAACACTAATACCTACACTTGAGCCTAAATCTACAGGCTTAATAATTACAGGATAACCGATTTTTTCCTCAATACGAGAAACCATATTATCGAGGTTTGCATAATCTCCAAGGTTAAATAGCATAGCAGGAAGTACTGGAATGTCGTTTTCCTTAAGAAGCGCCTTCTGTACATATTTATCCATTCCTACAGCTGATGCTGTTACATCACATCCAGCAAATGGAAGTCCAACTGTCTTTAAGTAACCCTGAAGAGCACCATCCTCTTCATTAGTTCCATGAACAACTGGAAGGGCCAGATCCACTTCACGCTCTACCTTTTTTCCGAATAATCCCTTAGATTCAAGAGATGTAAATTTGCAAACACCATTGTCGTTTACAAGGATTACTCTAGTTCCCTTTTCAAGAAGGCTGTCGATATCTGTAAAGTTTTTGATATCATCGAATCCTTCACCGATATAAAATTCATTTTTCTTTGTTATATATACTGGAAATACATTGTATTTTTCTGTGTCAATATTCTTAAAAGCCTGAAGTCCAGAAATAATAGAAACTTCATGCTCTACGCTCTTTCCACCAAAGAGAACTGCTACATTTAACTTCATGAATTCCTCCAACTTAATAGTTATCTGTTAAATCATTTTCCAAAAGGATAAACTTACGTCCGTCACAGCTTATTGTATTCGCAAAATTCATCGCTTCCTGAAGTGTCTCACCTACGAAGATATTCTTTTTAGAAAATCCTTCATCAATCAAACCTTCATAAATCGGACGCGTATGCTTCTCACCAACCAATGCCACAAAATCACAGTTTTTCGCAGCGTAGCCACCAAAGGCTCGGTTGTATTCGTCTTCCTTGTCTCCCAATTCTACCATACCTGGTGTGATTAGGATTCTGGTTCCTTTAAACATGCCGAGTGTTTCCACGGCTGCCTTTGAACCAACGGGATTTGAATTATAAGCATCATCTATGATAGTCACGTTTCCACGTGGAATCATCTGCAATCTGTGTGGCGCAGGACGAAGTCTACGAACCTGTGTCACAAGCTTATTAAGCGGAATACCATACATATGAGCAATCGCTATAGCTCCAACAACATTTATAACATTATGTTCACCTATAAGCTTCATCTTATAAGTCTGCTCTTCATTTTCTGGAGTAACTACAGTAAATTCAGTACCATTTTCATCAGCACTGATATCCTTTGCATAATAACCGACATTCTTCTTTACGCCATCGACTTCTTCAGAAGTGTTTTCTACATTAGTTCCATACAAAACTCTTGTATCATAATTCTTAGCATTGTCTCTTACATAGTCACAATCCATGTTCAAGAAAAGGTGTCTATTCGGTCTTATTGCATCACCAAGTTCATACTTTGTTGAAATAATATTTTCAATCGAACCAAATGTCTCCAAATGCTGTGGTCCAATCGATGCGATAATTCCATCATCAGGATGTACAATATCACATAACTCTTTTATCTCGCCTACGCCTCTGGCGCCCATTTCACAAAGGAAAATCTCAGTATCATTCTTCAAATCTCCACGAATAGTCTTAACAACACCCATAGGTGTATTAAAACTTGCTGGAGTTTTCACCACATTGAAGCCAGCCTTCAACAATGTATCAAGATAATACTTAACTGAAGTTTTTCCGTAACTTCCCGTGATACCAATAATCTTTAGATTTGGCATACTCTTAAGAATTTTCTTGGCATCGTTAATATAATATGTGCGCACCATTTTTTCCACAGGCGCATTAATAGTATTTGAAAGAATGACAAAAAATGGAGTAAGCGCTACTAAAAACAAAAGATAAGCACCTAAGAGCATTTCATTCTGTTTAAATACGAATCTGGAAAAAAGAATACCTAAAACTATAAGCACCGTATAAGTGTCTCTAAGTCTTTTCATTCTAGTTGTCCAATTCAAAGGCTTCTTCTGAGACAGGCCTTCCATCTTTATGAAATACCAAATATTCAAAATCATAAGAAGACAAACTAAAACCTTGAGTGGCCAAAAATTCAAAATAGATAGAACACCTACAATCACATTCAAAATAAGGATTCTCTGTCTATCATTGTGTTTAATCAACCAAGTGATTTCTTCACTATTTATATATGAATTCTGCTGAAACATATGAAGGTTGTAGATTCCTGCGGATATCATGGCCAAAAAGCCTAGAACAACCATCAAAATATTAATTATTAGATAAAACATCTTACTCCTCTGTAATCATAAAAGAACGAATAACGTTTCTAAACACATCTGGTTTTTCCAAGAATGAATAATGACCAGTTCCTTCTAGAACAACCAATCCAGAATTGCGAATATTCTCTTCCATAATATGTGCATCACTTATAGGTGTTGCATCGTCTAAATCACCCCATACCAATAGAGTGTCATTTTCAATAGATTTCAAATGCATTGTCAAATCCTGGTTTACAGATTTAACCAGACATTTTTTCATCATAGGTGTAGCGTTTTTATAATCTTCTGAACCCTGATTATGCATCCAGTTATCAATCATATATGGGAAGAAGAAATATACAAGTGGAAAATGTAATAATTTCTTCTTTATCTTATATAATTTAATTCTTCTCTTCTGCTTAGGAGTACGTCTAGGCATAATTCCTGCACTATCGATAAGAACAATCTTTCCAATTTTTAAATCATTCAAATGTGATGCAAGATAAATAATTATTCTTCCACCATATGAATGTCCTATCAAATCCGCCTCTTTAATTCCAATTTTAAACAAGAAATGAAGAACGAACTCAGAATACTCTTCTACTCCCCACGGTTCATTGGGCTCATCGCTTTGACCAAATCCCGGAAGATCTAGAGTTACTACTTTATATTCATCGCAAATATCTTTTACGACTGAATCATAAACTTCAATATTTGTGCCCCATCCCTCTAAGATGACTGCACACTTAGGTCCCTCACCCTCAACTTTATAGCGGATATTCAGACCATCTACTTGTATTTCCATCAAAAATCTCCTATTTTTTTACATAAAAAAACACTGTAAAATATACTCTTTTTGAATGGAATACGCAAGTAACTAAAACATAAAAAGGAGCGAGTACGCCCTCGCCCCCATTATAGTAAAATGTTCAATTTTAGGAATTAAACTTTCTCAGAAAATAAATAATAGTTTGTATAGCATCTTTTCGCCATCTTCTGAGTCGCCTATATAAATCTTGTCAGTTAGGATGTCTAGAATCTTCTCATCCTTTTTTAAAACAGGTTTTGCCAGTCTTTCACATATTTCAAAATGGTTGGAAAAAATAGCCCTGTAAATATTTACACTTCCATCACGTCTAGCATAATACCAAGCCTTCTTTATGCTCTCTTCTGCCTCTTTATACTTTCCAAAATGAATATTCAAGTAAGCAAAATTATTGTACATGACAGCTAGTGACTTAAATTCCTTCCCCTGAAGGCAATCAGACTTTTCTACTGTTTCTAAAAGTTTCTCCATTGTAAAAACAGCTTTGATTCTTTCGCCATGAGCAAACATCACAATAAAATAGTTATTTAAAAGAAGTAACATCTCATGATCTATCTCATTATCAAACAGCTTCTTAAAATTAAACCATTCATCTGATTTAAGCATAAGCATTTGCTCAAAATTTCGAACCAACTTATTTCCTTTAAATTTGCTGAAAAAACTACGTTCATTTTTCGAATATAAACTCATCGTCTCATATATGAATTTATAAATCGTAAATGTATTCTGGACTTTTAGATTATAGAATTCTCTACTTTCATATTCCCTAATCAATACTTCGGCTTCACACAGGTCATTTTCTACTAATGCGCTAAACAAATCATCTACGTTCTTAACGACATTTTCGCTATCGCTCGAAGCCACCTTCAAACTTCCAAAATCCTTCTTTATAAAGTTTGAACAATCCTGATAGGCCTTTCCCCGGATACTACTAACAGCTCTTTCAACTCTTGAAAAACTGCTAAGTGAACATCCGATGAGTTCTGAGCATTTTTCCTGCGATAACCCTAAGCGTTTTCTCAGCGCTTTCAATTCTCGCGCTACAGCTAACCTCTCGTCAGCTTGGACCATCGTCCCTCCTTTCTCCCTAAAATCGAACACCCTACATATACTATTTTATATAATTTTTTTAAGAAAAATTTTTCGATTCGTGAAATTTTGATTTTTTTCCGTTGACAAAAGAAAAAACTGGTACATTTTCATGTACCAGTTTTATAAATTCTATTCAATATTTAATTTTATGCTTCTGGTTCAATCAAACCATAAGTATTTCCACGTCTCTTATAAACCACATTTACTTCATCAGTTTCTGCGTTCTTAAATACGAAGAAATCGTGTCCTAGAAGTTCCATTTCGATGCAGGCATCTTCTGTATACATAGGTTTCATATCAAATTTCTTAGAACGAACGATTTTAATTTCTGGTTCAAGAGCTTCCTCTTTTGCTGTAACATTTCTTAAATCATTAGCAGCATCGTGCTTCTTTGAAATAAGTTTATCTCTATATTTTCTGAACTGTCTTTCAATAGTCTCTTCCACAAGATCAATAGAGATATACATATCATTGCTAACCTGCTCTGATCTAATAGTATGTCCCTTAGCAAAAATTGTTACTTCAGCTTTCTGACGTTCCTTCTCCACACTGAGAGTAACCTTGCAATCAGTATCATCGCCAAAATACTTGTTTAATTTAGAAAGTCGTTCCTCCACTGCGGCTTTCAATCCTTCTGTCAATTCGATGTTTCTTCCTGTGATTGTTAGTCTCATACCAATCAGCCCCTTTTCTTTAGATTCGATAAATAATTATCGTGGGTTTATTATATCATATTTGTCTGATAATTCACTTCGAAATTATAAAAAAAATAAAAAATTTAGTCTTTAACAATCTCGTTGTTTAATGTATAATCTTTATACACATTTTGGGCGTAAAGGAGATGGGACATGGATAGTGCATTTCACGCAAAATCAGCTTATATTTCTGGTGCATCCAGAGGAATCGGTAGAGCCATCGCAGAAGAACTTGCTTCATTAGGCTATAACCTTTCTCTTACATGCAAAAATAATCCACAGATGCTCGAAGAGTTAAAAGAAGAACTTATCGAGAAATATCATGTAAATATTCTTACATTCACAGGCGATGTTTCAAATTTTGAATTTATGGAAATGGTATGTCAAAAAACAATGCATCATTTTCACACTATAGACGTAATTGTAAACAACGCCGGCATTTCCTATATTGGACTTCTAACTGATATGAGTGTCTTAGATTGGGACAGAGTAATAAGTACTGACTTAAACAGCGCTTTCTATAGTTCAAAACTTTTCGTACCTCATATGATTAATCAGAAGTTCGGAAAGATTATTAATATTTCTTCTATGTGGGGAAGTGTTGGTGCTTCCATGGAGGTATGCTATTCAGCTGCAAAGGGAGGCTTGAATTCATTTACCAAGGCTCTTTCAAAGGAACTAGCACCTTCAAACATTTCTGTAAATGCAATTTCATGCGGAGTTATAGACACAGAAATGAATCATTGCTTTTCCGAAGAAGAAATGGAGGCTTTAATAGAAGATATTCCTGCAGGTCGACTATGTAGACCAGACGAAGTTGCAAAATTGGTTTCTTCTATAATCAGCGCTCCAAGCTATATGACCGGACAGATTATAGGAATCGATGGGGGGTATATTTAAATAACATAATAAAGGAGGGTAATATGGTTTATGACAGAGCTCTAAGGCTAATCAGAACAAACAATATTAAAAAAGGAGCTTTAGCAGAATCAATTGGGGTTTCAAGAAGTACTCTAAGTAACTACTTACACGGTGTCAGAGAACCTGATACTATCGTGTTACTTCGAATGGCTGGTATTTTAGGAGTTTCAACTGACTATCTAGTCGGCACAACCGATATTCCTACGCCACCAGAAAATCAGATAGAATATCTACTAAAAAAGCACAATTTTGATGTTCTATCTGCCAGGTTACAGTATAAAATTAAAATTGAATCGTAAACATTCATAAATTATCACGTGTATTTTTGTGCATATCACCAAAATTGTCTCTAAGGCTTTGATATACGCAAATACACGTGATAATATTTTTATAGAATTAAATATATACCGGGGAGAAAATGAGCTAGGTACGAACAGACAGCTAAGGCTGTTTTATTTGTCTAGCTTATTTTTTTATGTAAAAAAGGAGGAACTACAAAATGTATGATGCTGCGATAATCGGAGCAGGCGTAATTGGATGTGCCATCGCAAGGGAGCTATCTCGTTACAATGTAAAAGCATGTGTAATCGAACGAGAAGAAGATGTTTGTTGCGGAACATCAAAGGCTAACAGCGCAATCATCCACGCAGGTTTCGATGCAAAACCTGGTTCATTAAAAGCAAAGATGAATGTCAGAGGAAGCCAAATGATGGAAGAGCTCTCAAGGGAGCTTGATTTCCCATATAGAAGAAACGGATCTCTCGTCGTATGTACAAAAGATCAGGATGATAAAAAACTCGATGCACTTTTAGAACAGGGTCTAAAAAATGGTGTTAAAGATTTAAGAATCTTAGAGCGCAATGAACTTATAAAAATGGAGCCTAATCTTTCAGACGATGTAGTGAAAGCGCTTTTTGCCCCTACAGGTGCTATTGTTTGTCCTTTTAACATGACAATAGCTTTCGCAGAAAATGCATGTGACAATGGAATTGAATTCTTTCTAAATACTAATGTGGAAAAAATAGAGAAGGATGGTGAAAACTTCCTCATATCCACAAACAGAAATACTATAGAAACAAAAACAATTATAAACGCAGCTGGTGTTTATGCTGATTCTATCAATAATATGATAAATACTCACAAATACCATATCACTGCACGACGTGGTGAATATAACCTATTAGATAAAGTTGCCGGAAATCACGTAGACAAAACTATATTCCAGCTTCCTTCAAAAATGGGTAAAGGTGTTCTCGTAACTCCTACTGTTCACGGGAATCTTTTAGTCGGACCAACTGCTGAAGATATCGATAACAAAGAAGGAGTAAACACAACTCTAAATGGATTAGGTTCACTAAAGCAAACCTCTTCTCTTTCTGTAAAAGATGTGCCATTTAGAGAGGTAATAACTGCCTTTGCAGGGCTTAGAGCTCATGAAGATGGTGGCGATTTTGTACTTGGAGAATCAGATGAATGCAAAGGATTATTCAACGCACTAGGTATCGAATCCCCAGGTCTTTCAAGTGCACCTGCAATCGGAGAATTTATTGCAAAAGAAGTTTCTAATAAGCTAAACCTAGAATTAGATCCTAGCTTTAACGGTACTAGAAAAGGAATCTTAAATCCAAACACTCTTTCTATCGAAGAGCGAAATGAACTCATAAAGAAACACCCAGAATATGGCACAATTATCTGCAGATGTGAATCAATTTCTGAAGGTGAAATTCTAGATAGTATCCACAGAACTTTAGGTGCCAGATCTCTCGATGCCATAAAAAGAAGAACCCGTGCCGGAATGGGAAGATGCCAATCAGGCTTCTGCTCTCCAAGAACTATGGAAATCTTAGAAAGAGAAATCCCTATGAGTGCATTTGATGTTACTAAATCCGGTCACGGATCAAAACTTATTTTTGGATACAACAAGAGAGTATGAGGAGGCCTATTATGAAAAATTATGACTTAGTAATTATCGGAGGAGGCCCTGCAGGACTCGCAGCCGCAATCTCAGCAAAAGAATCCGGAATAGATAGCATCCTCATCCTAGAACGTGATAAAGAATTGGGTGGAATTCTAAACCAGTGTATTCACAACGGTTTTGGTCTCCACACTTTTAACGAAGAACTGACCGGTCCTGAATACGCTGCCCGATTCATCGATAGAGTTTTAGAACTTGGAATTGAATATAAACTTAATACTATGGTTATGGACATCACCAAGGATAAAAAAGTAACCGCTATGAATAGAGAGGACGGACTTTTTTCCATAGATGCAAAAAGCGTAATTCTTGCTATGGGATGTAGAGAACGTCCTAGAGGTGCTTTAAATATCCCTGGATATCGCCCTGCTGGAATCTATAGTGCAGGAACCGCTCAAAGACTTGTAAATATCGAAGGATATATGCCAGGAAGGAAAGTTGTAATCCTAGGTTCAGGCGATATCGGACTTATTATGGCAAGACGTATGACATTAGAAGGTGCCGAGGTCAAAGTTGTAGCCGAGATTATGCCATATTCCGGTGGACTTAAAAGGAATATCGTCCAGTGTCTAGACGATTTCAACATACCTCTGAAACTCAGCCATACCGTCGTAGATATTGAAGGTAAAGACAGAGTTTCTGCTGTCACAATTGCAAAAGTAGATGAACATATGAAGCCAATACCTGGAACCGAGGAAAGATATGAGTGTGATACGCTCCTACTCTCTGTCGGCCTACTTCCTGAAAACGAATTATCTCGCCAGTCGGGTGTAGAACTCTCTCCTATCCACAGAGGGCCTATCGTAAACGATAGTTTAGAAACCAGCGTTCCTGGAATCTTTGCCTGTGGCAATGTTCTTCACGTACACGACCTTGTAGACTTTGTTTCAAAAGAAGCTTCTCAGGCGGGAAAAAGTGCTGCCCTCTATATTAAAAACGGTGAAAAGGAAAATTCCATTTCACTTCCAATTAATGCAGTAGATGGGGTTAGATACACAGTACCTGAATTCATACGTCCAAATGACATGGAGGAATCAGTAACCGTTCGTTTTAGAGTCGGTGGTGTTTTCAAAAAATGTGCTATTGCAACTTATTTCGGCGACACATTAGTTTCAAAAAAGAAGAGACCTATTATGGCGCCCGGCGAAATGGAACAGGTCGTTATTAAGAAATCAGATCTTTTAAATGCGGGTGATATAAAAGACATCACTATAAAAATAGAGGAGGCGTAAATTATGGAAACAAAAAATTTAACATGCATAAATTGCCCTATGGGTTGCGCGCTCACAGTAACTCTAGATAACGGTGAGGTCACAAGCGTAACTGGAAACACTTGTAAAAGAGGCGATATCTATGCCCGAAAAGAAGTCACAAATCCTACTCGAATTGTTACATCTTCAGTCCGTGTAAAGGGTGGCGAAATTCCAATGGTATCATGTAAAACTAAAAATGATATTCCAAAAGGAATGATTTTCGATATCACAAATGCACTTTGTAATGTCGAAGTTAGTGCTCCTGTAAAAATAGGAGATGTCATTATAGAAAATGTTTTAGACACTGGAGTCGATATAATAGCAACCAAAAATGTCGCTGCAATCTAATCTTTCTTTCATTTGACATATATTTTTTCACTCACTAAAATGTATATGCTAGAAAGAAGGATAATAATGAAATTTGATATAAATGCTCCTATTCTCGTCTTCGACTCTGGAGTCGGTGGAATTAGTGTACTAAAGGAACTTGTAAAAGTAATGCCACACGAGGATTTCATTTTTTTCGGAGATTCAAAGAACTCTCCATATGGAACGAAACCAACAGAGGTTGTAAAAAAGCTTACAATCGATAAGGTTTCAGAGTACTTACGTTTAGGGATAAAAGGATGCGCAATTGCATGTAATACTGCAACAAGCGCCGCAGTAGCTGATATGCGAGTTCTATTTCCAGAGCTTCCACTTGTAGGAATAGAACCAGCTATAAAACCTGCAGCACTTAATCATCCGGGCGGAAGAATTCTTGTCATGGCAACGCCTATTACAATAGAAGGCCAGAAGCTACATAATCAGATAAAGCTTTACGAAGACATAGCTACAATAATTCCCCTTGCCTGTCCTGGACTTATGGAGTTTATCGAAGGTGGAAAAATAGATAGCCCGGAACTTATCGACTATCTAAAAGAACATTTAAAAGAATATATAGAAAATCCGGTAGATGCATTTGTAACTGGATGTACACACTACCCATTCGTTGCTGATAAGATTTCCAGTGTTCTAGGATCTAATGTCAAACATTACGACGGAGCAAACGGTACAGCCAGAGAATTAAAAAGACGTCTAAATGAAGCTAAATTATTAAAAGACTCCGGAGAAGGGCATATCAAATTTATAAGCAGCGATCCTTCACCTGAAAAGATACAACAATGTAAAACATTATTTAATAGACCGTTATAACAAAAGAAGCTTAAGAGAATTACTCTTAAGCTTCTTTTTTATTCAAACCATACATCTCTATTTGTAGAGGAAATAGCTGTAGCTCCGGCATTCAAGACTGAATACACATCTTCTTTGTCGCTAACCAATCCTCCACCTATCACGGGACATTTAACCTTAGAAACAATTTTTGCTACAATCTTTGGCATCAAAGCCGGCATTACCTCAATCACATCAGGCTTTGCCTGCTTCATCTGCTTCTCTATATTTGATATAGCCATAGAATCAATAACAAAAAATCTCATAACCGTATATAAACCGAGCTCTTTTGCCCGAAGAATAACCTGAGATTTTGTTGATATGATTCCCGATGCCCTTGTCTTTGTTTTTATAAAATCAACCGCAACTTCACAAGAGTACAGCCCTGATATCAAATCCACATGGACAAAAGCCAGTTTATTCTTTTCATTGATTCTTTCAACTATCGATGGGATTGTAAGAATATCTCCATATAACACAAAAATAATTTTTGCATCACACAAAAGGCATCTTTCTAATCCTTCGTCATCTTTTATTGCAGCAATAATTGGTGAATCAAACAATGCGTCTTTAAATTGTTCGTTCATTTTGCTTCCTCTAACGCTCTACTCGTATGACAGGTAAAATAGATTATCTGTCTATTGGAAGAGACTCTGTCTAAAAGAGACAACCCCTCTTTTATCTTATCATCATCAAAACTAGTAAACGGATCATCTAAAAATACAACAGGCTGTTCCTTTTCATACATCGCATCAATAAGAGCAAATCTAACAGAAAGAGAAACCATATCCTTATATCCTTCACTCAAATAATCAGTTCCGATTGCTCTGCCTCTGTATTTAAATCGAACTTTCAAATCCATATCCAATTCGAAATCCTTTGAAATTGCACTATTGTCTTTATCAGGATACATCTGGTCCAAATAATAAACCATCTTCTTCTGAAGAGGTCCCATATATTCAGCCATAAACTTATCTCTAGCCATCTTCAGATAATCTTTTGCCGCATCGAGAATCTTTACCTTCTTCTCGTACTGTTTTCTGATCTCCTCCAGTCCGACAATTCTGTCCTTATCATCTTCAAGGCTAACAATCTGATCTGCAATATCATTTAGAGTTTCCTGATCCTGATCATAATAATGAAGATTAGTTGCAATCATCTCATCAAGCTGAGCATCTCTCTCCTGTAGTTCCTCAATAGGAGCATTTAATGTGGAATCAGGCAATTCTTCCTTCAAAGCCAAAATTTCAGAAGTAAGACTCTCAACTTCCTCCTGAAGTGTCAAATATACATTCTGATTCTGTCTAATTGAAGAAATCTTATCCGTATAATTCCATTCATTAATGTCATCACCTTCTTCCAGAACAGCTTCATAATTATATCGATTTAAAAAGTTTTCAATATCGTTTTTCTCTAAATCCACTCGATTCTTAAGAAGTGAAACATTACCTTTTTCCTTATCGTTATCTTTCTTCTTCTTTAAATCTTCCCTCAATTCCTTAAGAAGGGCAATCTCATTCATCTCATGGTACAAATCCATACCATAACTTTCGGCATAGTTATGAAGTGAAGTATAGAGTGAAAGCTGTTTGGCAGAAAGTTCCTCGATTGCACCAGAACTCTTTTCCATCATATCGTGGTCTAATTTTTCAAGATGCTCTAGTCTATCAAGTTTTCTCTGTACCTCGTTTACAGCCTCAGTAATATCCTCATTTCTTTCAATATCAAATCTATCAAAGAAAGATTTTGAAACTGATTTCAGTTCATCAATTTCTCCACGGACCGCCTCTAATCTATCGACAACTTCATTCATTTCTCTAGAAACTCTAGCTTCGCGAAGTTTTTGTGCATTCTTTAAATGAAGTTTTCTAAGTATAAATAAAAGAGCAAAAATTCCTGAAAGCACTCCAAAGATTATTGAAACAAGCTCTGTATCCCTACCGTCAAACATCAGCAAAAATACAAGCGCACCTACAGCTAAAACGACAGTCAAAATAGAATACAAAGTCTCTCTTCCACCTGCATTTGACTTATGATTGTCAATAACATATCGTCTATCGTTTTCTACTTTATCCATATTCTCTAGGATAGCCTTTTCCTGTCCAGCCAAAGTAGAAATCTGACCTTCAAGCCTGAGCAGATTGGTAATCTCATCATGTTCAGGTCTACCCTTCTGGAAGAACTCGCGGAGCATCTTCATCTCTCTCTCATCTTCAGGGCCAAGAGTTGAAGAATCTCTCATCATTCGAAGCTCTTTAATTCTATCAGCATCTGCCTGCCAATTATCGATATCTGCTTCGCTAGGAAGATTTTCGGAAAAAAGATTATCTATCCTATTCTCTTCCTCTTCGGACAAAAGCTCCTTGGTCTTTGATTCAAGACTTCTATTATCAAGGGAATACTTCTGAATCAACTCATCATATTCATCTATATCTTCATCACTTGGACTGCCATTTACAAAGAACAAATCCAGCTTTGATAATCTCTCATTATCCGAATCTAGTCTCTCACTCTTTGCCTGAAGAACTCCAGACTTTTCTGCATTCTTCTCTCTTATAGAGATTTCCTTCTTCAGATTAGTCTTCTCCAAACGAAGATCTAATATAGTTGCTTCACGGTTTTTAAAAATCTCCTGCTGAGATCTATAAGCTTCATATAATGGAGGAATCTCTTCCGTCTTTATTTTCAAATCTCTGATTTCATCTGAAATCACATCCAGCTTTCCAGGATTATTCTTTCTACGGGATTTTAGAGATTTTCTCGCTTCTTCGATTCTGGCTACTGCTGCCTCAAATTCATCCAAATCATCTCTCGTCTGTGAAAGATTTCCCACCTTCGCATTGATTTTATCTGTAATAGAAGTAGAGATATCTGTCTGTCCGATAAAAATTGTTTTTTCAAAAGATTCCTGATCTACTCCGAAAATTTCTTCTCCCAAATTCTCCGTATATATATCAGTTTCTCTTCCTGTCTCTTCATCGTAAAGTTTAAAAGTATCCTCGCTACCTTTTTCCCCGAAATATCTTTCTACTCTAAATACACCTTTAGAAGTCTCAAATACCAAACTTCCACCGAAAACACCGCCATCCCACGGCAGGTAGTGTTTTCTCTCCGTGAGAGATTTAGAATTAGGAGAATATATAAGTCCGTAAAACATCGATTTTATAAATACAGAAAAGGTAGTCTTTCCCCACCCATTCTCTTCAAAAATCGTATTCAAGCCATCAGAAAATTTATACTCAAAATCTCTAAGTCTTCCGAAGCCTGTAATATAACAGCTCTTCAATATCATTCTAGAATATCCTCTCCCAAAATAGCCTTAATTCCAGTCTCTACGATTTCACTCTTCTCTTCCTCATCCAACTCCTGATTCTGAAGAAGTCTTACAAATTCCCCTTTGAGCGATCTATCATTTTTAAAGCTATCATAATCAATAAACACAGATGTCTGATCTGATACTTTCGAAAAGTAAAATCTGCCATTGAAATTTCTCTTTGCTCTTCGAATATCGAGATCCATACCAGTCTTTCCTCGCATAACGAACTTCACCAAATCGTCAGCTGGTACATCACTAACTCCTTCTTCCATTGCACTGATAACATTTGCCATGCTCATTTCGGGAGTTATAGACACCTCGATTTCATGCATAGTACGACGGGCAAATGGAATGAAATTATGAGAAATCTCTCCTTCCGAGATATCAATCAATACGAAACCTTTTCTTCCGCACTCATCGAAACCTCTTCCTTCGAGGCAACCGCAATAGCAATACACTCCTCGATCATCCAACTTTTCTTCTGTAAATTTATGTATATGGCCAAGTGCCAAATAGTCTATATTTTTTCCTCTAAAATCATCAATACGGATAATCTCATCCTGTGATACATCGCCTGTTACTACCTGTCCATGTAACATTACGATATTTATACGCGCCGGATCCAAAACCAGGTTACTAGACATAATCGATGCATTCTTATCATTCAATTCACGGCCACAAATTGTTACCTCGCCGTCTTCTGAATCATAATTGTACATCGTCCAGGAATCTTCGTTAAAATGCTTGAGATTAGAAGGAATATCCTCTTCCTTCATGTTAGATAGGAAATCAGCATTGTCATGATTTCCCTTTAGATACAAGAAATCTATATCATCATGATTTCTTATTTCTTCAAGAATTCTATTTCTAGCAGACTTTCTAGTCTGCGCTCTATCAAAAAGATCACCCGCTATCATGATAACCTTCACCCTGTTTTGCATCGCGTATTCGACCATGCGGGAAAAAGTATCCAAAAGTTCTTCTCTTCTTTCTCTCGCCTGCTCTCTAGTTAGATTGCTTTCCATTCGCGAATCTAGATGTAAGTCAGCACAGTGAATAATTTTCAAAAAATATCTCCTCCCATTTGATTCTTAAATTATAAAAATCATATAAATTATACTATTATTTCCATGTTTAGTAAATTTAATATAAGCGTATTTCTCGTTTTGCTTCCTTGATTCTAGATGTTTTGGTAAAATAGGATTTGTATAAATTATAAAGAATGGAGTTTATATACATGAATAACAAACCAGATTCAATTCTAAAAGAAGACGAAGCTGAAATAAGTTTAAAAGACTTACTTGCATATTGCTTCCTACATTGGAGAAGTGCAATTGTAATTTGTCTTGTAGTAGGCATTCTTTCAGGAGCCTATAAAGGTGCTACAACATATATTTCATCTTCAACACCTAAGAGTACTAATACAAAAGAAATTTCTAAAACACCATCTGCTCTAGAGCGTTATGAATCAACAATCGCTTCATCACAGGATTATATTGATAACTCAGATCTTATGAAGATTGATCCTTCAAAGGAAGCTGTTTCAACAGTTACAATGATTATCAATTCTGATGATAAAACTAACTCTACAATAGAGACGTTGAAAAGTTCATATATTGCTCAGTTAAAGCATGGTGATTATTTAATCAATCTTTCCAAAAAGCTTTCACTTAACTCTAAATACGTAAGTGAACTTGTTAACCTTTCATCAAATGACAACGATTCAACACTTTTGCTTTCTGGAGCAAATAATACAAGTATCGATATCTCTGGTATAAATAAGCCTAATCTATTTGCTAGTTCAATCACTATAAAGACTATCGCTTCAAACAAAAAGACTTCCGAGGCATTACTAGATGGAGTTATTAATGAAGCTAATCTTATAAATGAGAATCTAAAAAATGAGATTGGTTCTCATTCACTCAGTTTTGTTTCAAGAACTTACAATACTTCATATGATAGGGAAACAGCGAAAGCACAGTCTGCTTCCTTACAGAGTATTCTAGATTCCAAGGTTGCATATAACGATTACAAATCAAAACTTCAGCCCGAACTTGATAGTGCACCAAATGACACTACACTTGCTCCTGCACAGAGTAGACAGATAGCTATAAAGACCGGAACAAAATGGTTCGTAATCGGAGCAGTTTTAGCGTTCCTATGCTACGGATTCATCCTTTGTTTAGTATATATCCTCAGCCAGACACCTATTACAAAAGAACAGTTCTTCTCAAGATATAACTTCTTCTCACTCGGAAGCTTTTCCGATGCGAAGAAAGAACTCTTTGACAAGAATCATAAATTCGATAAATGGCTGAGACGCATCATGGGAATTAGTGTTGCCCTCGATGTTGACGAAGTATATGAATTAATTGCTGCAAACCTAAACGTATATCAGCCTGATAAGAAAAGCTTCCTCTGCATCGGTTCAGTAAACGATACGATGAAGGACGAGATTGTAGATGAGCTTTCTGCAAAGAAATCCGATTGTACTTTTACCTACTGTGAAGATATAATCAACAATCCAAACGCGCGTATGGCGCTTACTAATTGCGATGCAATCATCTTTGTAGAAAAGTATGATGAATCTAAATACGAAGACATCGATAAAGAACTAGAACTAGTTGCTAGAAGCAATAAAGAAATTGCAGGTATTATCCTGTATTAAAGAAAAAATCTGTGAGCAGAATATCTTCTGTTCACAGATTTTTTTATATCTTCACTCTTTCAATTTCTAATTCAAACTCTCTGGAAGACATTCTAAGCGCACCAGATCCGAGTACCATTTTTTGGACCCATCCATCAGACGTTACAACAGTTACATTTTTCTTCTTCGCGCAAAGCCTGGTCACTTCTCTTTCAATATACTGATCTGCCTTCTCATCCTGTTTTGTAAAAGCGACCTCAATATTATTCATCTTCTGTCTAGAGCCTGTATACCCTTTCAAGCGATAAGCATCATATACAATTGTTATATGAAATCCTGTATATCCTTGATAGTTTGAAACGATATCTTCAAGTTTTCCTCTAGCTCCATCCAAATTGATAGCAGCCAGTTCCTTTAAATCTTTCCAGGAATTTATAACATTATATCCATCTATAAAAACATATCTCTCATGATCCACTTTTTCTTTCTTATCATACTTAGGATCAGATACTCCCTTCTCCTTTTCTGGCGTATAGATAATTGGATCTCGATACCTCTTTATCTCACCATATGTCCTTACAAAGATTTCCTCAAGTTCTTTATCCAGCGCATACATACCCTTATATTCATTTTCATCGTATGTACTAGTTTCAAAGCCTCTTACATTTCTATTTTCTATAACTGTATTTTCGTCCTCAGGCCTACCATGGACGTAAATAGATTCATATGGATTTCTAGGATCAACCCTATAATCATAATTGCACTCTTCAATGATTGAATCCCCATTATGACAAATATCATAACCACCAGGCTCGACAGAAATCTGTCCCAGTCCACCAGTATAGGAACGAACTGTGGCATCATAGTCCATAAATTCGTTCACCGGTATCTTTCCATCAATGATACAAAATTCGTTATCCATTTTCTGTTCTAAGACCTGTCCATGCATCTTCTCTATATCTGTCATTGCACGACCAGTCTTATCAAGAGGCACCTTTATAATGACATCATAATAAGGCTCCATAATTGCACTTTCACCGTGAATAAGCGCATCTCTTACAGCAATCAGAGTTGCCTTGGAAAAATCTCCACCCTCTGTATGCTTCTTATGCGATTTTCCATCCGTGATAATAAAAATTACATCTGTAAGCGGTTTATCTGCAAGAATACCATAAAGTCTAGATCTAAGTTTTCTCTCAATCTGATGCTGGTAATTTATCTCCAAAACATCAGTAGAAACTTCTGATTTAACAGAAATTCCACTTCCTCTTTCACCCGGAATCATTTTTATCTTTACATCCGCATAATGTCTTAAAGGTTCAAAATGTCCATGACCATATGTCTCCGAAATTATTGTTTCTTTATAGAGCACATCGCTCTGGGAAAAAACAGCCCTGATTTTATACTCTTCAAGAAGACGACTCTCTAAAACTTCTCTTTGTATGGCGCCCATAAGGCTAACCTTTATCTCATCTGTTCTGACCTCATAGTCAACCTCTAGAGAAGGTTCACTTTCCTCTATCTCTTTTAATGCCACAAGAAGTGTATGTGATGAGACATCATCTTTTGCTTCTACTTTGTATGAAATAACAGGTTTCAGGATAGGTTCCATTCCATCCTTTTCTTCTCCAAGTCCCATTCCAGGATAAGTTGTAGATAAACCTGTTACAGCTGCAACTTCACCGGCCTTTAAAGTTTTCACTGTCCCAAATTTTGGACCAGTGTATATTCTTATTTCATCTATTTTTTCCCCGGGTAATACTTCATCTCTTACAGATAGTTCACCACCGGTAACCTTTAAAAAGCTAAGTCTCTTTCCGCTTTCATCTCGGCCGATTTTATAAACCCTGGCACCGAATTCTTCACTATAAGCTCTGTGACCATAAAATGTCCCTACAAGGGAAAGCAGTCTATCTACGCCTTCTAGTTGGCGCGCGCTTCCAAAAACGACTGCAGCAGCTTTTCTCGCACGAATTAAAGACTCTATATCTTCTACATCATAGCTTTCAGTCTCTAGATATTTTTCAAGCATCTTATCATCAAGTGATACAGCATTTTCCACCCAAGACTCATCATCTGTCATATCAAGAGGTTCGATTAAAAGATTCTTTTTTATATCATCTAAAATAAACTCCCTGGAATTATTAGCGATATCCATCTTATTTATGAAGAAAAGAATCGGAACCTCATTTCTTTTTAAGAGTTCAATAATTGTTCTTGTATGACTCTGTACTCCATCTGTTCCGCTTATAACAACGATCGCTAAATCCAGTACAGAAATAGTTCTTTCAGTCTCACTTGAAAAATCAGTATGACCAGGTGTGTCTAGAATCGTAAGTTTTAAATCATCTGTTTCTAGATTTGCCTGGGAAGAGTAAATTGTTATTCCTCTTCTTTTTTCCGTCTCATCAAAATCTAAGACAGTATCTTTAGAATCGACACTGCCCAGATTTCTAATTGTATTGCTCTTATATAAAAGCGCTTCAGATAGTGTGGTCTTACCCGCATCTACGTGAGCTAAAATTCCTGTGGTAAGAATCTTCTTCAAGCTTTCTTTCTCCTACTTCTATATACAAATTCATGCTGAATATAATAACTGATAAAGAACAATGTCACATCGACTATAACCTTCATCACTACTTCTAAAGATTCAGCGGTCAAATACACAAGACCTGCTGTAGCTGTTGCACTGATAAACATCTGTATCGCGGCAAGTAGTGCATATTTTACCATTGCAAGTGTCCTTGACTCTTTGCTTCTAAATACAAAAATATAATTAATCAAAAAGTTATATGTTGCAGAAATCACTCTGGCTTCAATAGCGGAAATAAACACATCATAGACGCCGCTGAACAGGCTTTCGTTCACCTGACAAAAAATTGCAAACAATAATATATCAATCACGCATGAAGATAATGATGAAACCAAAAACTTCAAAAACATCGCTCCGAAAATTTTGTAGATTCTAATAGAATCCTTAAATGGATCGAAATGAGTTGTATGATTCTCGACTGAATCATATACAGTTTTTATTTCCACTTCTTCTATGTCGTATTTATCCTTTGTCTCTACAAGCATTTTTGTTTCGAACTCAAATCTATCCCCAGGAACAAAAAGTAATTCATTCATGAATTCTTTTGAAATTCCACGAAGACCTGTCTGAGTATCAGAAATCGATAAACCGGTAAAAAACTTAAATACTTTTACAGTAATCTTATTTCCTAACCTGCTATTTCTTGGTACGCTTTTATCATCAAAATCCCTAACTCCAAGAATCAAAGAATTTGGATTTTCTATTAGCGAATTTTTCACCTTCAAAATACAATCCGGAGTATGCTGTCCATCAGAATCCGCTGTGATAACTCCTATCATATCAGGATAGTTTTCTAGGCAATATGAAAAAGCAGTTTTAAGTGCTTTCCCTTTTCCTCTATTTATATCATGTTTTAATATAACTCCGCCCTGGGAAGAAATGATATTTTTTGCTCTAACAAAATATTCATCATATTTTTCATCGCTTCCATCATTTACAATAATAACTGGAGATATTTCTCTTTTTACCAAATCCTCTAGTAAATCAATCAGTCTTTCATCCGGCTCATAAGACGGAATAATAATTGGAATCAAATTATTCATAGTCAATCTCCTCCTATCTATTTTTTTAGATAGTATATATATTCTACCTTAAACCAGCCTAAAATCATAATCTAAAAAAGAGTTTGGAACCAGTCCAAACTCTTAACTATTACTTCTTTACACTATATCCAAATTTTCCAAGAATAGAGCCTAAATCAAAATACTGTCCATGTGAATAAACTACTGGATTAGAATCCTCTAATCTAAATCTATTCTTATCATCCATATACTTTGAGGAAACATGAACTGATAAAACCTCAGCCACAAACATTGTATGTGATCCTAGTTCTAACTTTTCTTTTACCCTGCACTCAATTGATACAGGTGATTCCGAAACATACGGAGCCTTTATATAATCTGACTTTCGTTTTGAGAGACCTGTTTTTTCCCACTTATCTACATCGCGGCCGGATACTACACCACAGTAGTCAAGCGCTTTTGTCATTTCCTTTGTAGACAAATTCACTGTAAATTCTCCGGATTCCTCTATAAATTTATAAGAGTATCTGGATGGTCTTACAGAAATTGATAACATAGCAGGATTGGTACATACTGTTCCAGCCCAAGCAACCGTAAATAAATTAGACTCTTTTTCGATATCACCAACTCCAACCAAAACTGCAGGGAGTGGGTAAAGCATGTTGCCCGCCTTCCAGGTGATCTTTTCCTCATCACTTGATGACTTCGGCATATTCTTTACGTAATTTATTTTATTTCTATTTGTCTTGGCAGATTTATTAGTTTTAATTTGCTTCTTCGTATTCTTCAAAATTTATCACATACCTCTTTTTTAGTAAAAGGACAACCCCTACAACCAAAAGGGCCATAATCGGTGTCACAATCATAGCCACCGGACTTTCTAAATTATAACCGATTATACCAGAAACTAAAAATCCTACTGCAGAAATTCCTGCTACCAGCATCGCATACGGTAACTGAGTACTTACATGATTTACATGTACACATCCCGCACCTGCCGATGACATAATAGTAGTATCTGAAATTGGTGAACAGTGATCACCACAGATAGATCCAGACAAAACTGCTGCAATTGCGATAGCAAGCATTTCCTGATGACCATTAAATACATCACAGACTATAGGTATCAATACTGTAAACGTACCCCAGCTGGATCCCGTAGCAAATGCTAAAAAAGCACTTACTACAAAAAGAATAAATGGTAAAAACATCTTTATCGCTGAAGCCTGATTGTATACCAGATCATGAATATAAATATTCGCTCCTAAAAGAGATGTCATAGAAGAAAGTGTCCAAGCTAAAATCAAAATCAGAATAGCTCCACACATATTTTTAAATCCTTCTGGCAATCCATCCATAAATTCTTGGAATGAAATAACACCTCTTGAAATATAAAAGACAAAGATAAAAATAATCGAAATCATAGAAGCCATAACAAGTGACTTACCGGACTCGCATCCACTGAACGCCTCTACAACAGAAACTCCTCTAAAGAATCCGCCAGTATAAAGCATGAAGAAAATTGCAGATACAATCAAAAATACAATTGGGATTACTAAATCTCTAACCTTACCATTTTTTCCTTTTGCATCTTCCTTTGTCTTCTCATCCATAAATTTATTATCGGAAAAAAGATCACCCTTGAGCGCGTTTATTTCGTGCTTTCTCATTGCACTAAAATCAACCTTCATAGTGATAATCGATACCATATAAACCAAAGTGAGAATCGCATAGAAATTATATGGAATAGTATGCAAAAACATCATAAACCCATTTATATCCGAATTTTCAGGGACTGAATTTGTCACTGCTGCCGCCCAGCTGGACACTGGTGCAAGTATACAAATAGGTGCTGCTGTTGCATCGATTAGATACGATAGTTTTGCTCTAGAGATCTTGTATTCATCTGTAACCGGTCTCATAACTGAGCCAACAGTTAAACAGTTAAAATAATCGTCAATAAAGATGAGAACTCCTAGTAACATAGTTGCTAAAGAAGCTCCGACACGAGATTTGATATGCTTTTTTGCAAATTCCCCAAATGCTCTCGCCCCGCCTGATTTATTAATAAGTGCGGTCACCCACGAAAGCATAACTACAAAGACAAGAATTGAAGCATTAGATGTCTTTGTAATAGTTGTAACTAAACCTCCATTCTTGCTATAAAGCAAGGTATTGTAAAATAGTTCCAAATTACCATTCGAGTATAACAATGCCCCAACTACTACACCCGTAAATAACGAAGAATATACTTCTTTCGTTATAAGAGCCATTCCGATTGCGATAATCGGAGGCAGTAAAGAAAATCCAGTCGCATAAAATGTCGACTTATAATCTTCACTAAAAACATTCCCTGAGTTCACGGTGTTGATAATTAAAAGTGTGAAAACGATCGCTACCATAAAAAAAGAAGCTATAGTAGCGATCTTTCGTCGTTCTATATTGCCCGCCGTGTTACCTTCCATAAAAATACTCTCCTTAATTTTCTGTTAATACACGTTTGTCTATATTATATCAAAAATCAATTTTTGAAAAGGTTTTAATCGCTCAAGTCTACCTTTAAAATTTTTCATCTATTTTTATTAATGAAAAAAGAACGGTAGAAATCTACCGTTCTTTTTAAAAAGGAGTTTATATGAAAATTATTGTATCAGCGAAGTTTCCAGATATCCTCATTATACTGAGCTATCGTTCTATCACTTGAGAAGAATCCTGCTTTTGCAATATTTACAAGAGCTTTTCTATTCCATTCTTTCTTGTTTTCATAGTCTTTAAAGACCTGTTCTTTCTTCTCAATATAATCTTCCAAATCTAAGAAAGTCATAAAATAATCCTTAGTGATTAACTCATGATGTAATCTCTTTAAGTTTTCTTCATTTCCACCAGCCTTCATGATTTCATCTCCAATTATGAAATCAACAAGCTTTTTAATAGCCGGTTTCTTTACATAAGCAGATGCATCATATGATGAATTCTGATATAGCTTAATTACCTTATCTTTCTTTTCACCAAAGATATAAATATTATCTTCTCCAACCAGATCTCTGATCTCTACATTTGCGCCATCCTCTGTTCCAAGAGTGAGTGCACCATTTAGCATAAACTTCATATTTGAAGTTCCTGATGCTTCTTTAGATGCAAGTGAAATCTGCTCTGAGACCTCTGCTGCCGGAATAATTTTTCCCGCATAAGTTACATTGTAGTTTTCAGCCATAACAACTCTGAAATATGGACTTACATCCGGATCATTCTTTGTAAGTTCTGATAGACAAAGTATGAGGTGAATGATGTCTTTTGCAATGATATAAGCCGGAGCTGCCTTTGCGCCAAAGATCATTGTAATAGGTGTCTTTGGCTTGTTTCCTGCTTTGATATCAAGATACTTATAAATTGCATAGAGACAATTCATCTGCTGTCTCTTATACTCATGTAATCTTTTTACCTGAACATCAAAGATGGAGTCCGGGTTTAATTCCTCGCCCTGTACTTCCTTGAAATAATTTGCAAGCGCTACCTTATTTTCGTGTTTAATCTTGCCTAGTCGATTTAAAACTTCCTCATTATTTTCATATTTCATCAAATCTTCAAGCTTATCAGCATTCTTTAGGAAGTCATCACCGATTAACTTTTTAATTTCAGCTGTAAGATATGGATTGCAATGAACCAACCATCTTCTAAAAGTAATTCCATTAGTCTTATTATTAAACTTCTCTGGATAAATCTTATAGAAGTTATTAAGTTCTGTATCTTCAAGAATCTGAGTATGAAGAGCCGCAACACCATTTACAGAATGTCCATAATGAATATCCATATGGGCCATATGTACTCTTAAATCATCATCTATGATTCTTACAGATTTATCCTCATATTTTTCCCTAACTCTATTATCTAGCTCACGAATAATTGGAATGAGATGAGGAACTACTTCCTCCAAATAATCCATAGGCCACTTTTCAAGAGCTTCTGCGAGAATTGTATGGTTTGTATAAGCACAAGTCTTTGTAACTACGTCAATTGCTTCATCAAGTTTAAAACCTTCATTCTGCAGCAAACGAATTAGCTCTGGAATGACCATAGATGGATGAGTATCATTTATCTGAATAGCGACATGTTTATCAAGCTCATGAAGGTTATATCCTTTTTCCTTCATCTCCTTTAAGATGAGCTGTGCACCATTTGAAACCATAAAGTACTGCTGATAAATACGAAGCAAAAGTCCTTCTCTATCACTATCATCAGGATACAAAAACAGAGTCAAATTCTTCTCGATGTCCTTCTTGTCAAAAGAAATGGAATCCTCTCCAACTATTTTGTCATCGACACTTTCTAGATCAAATAGGTGAAGCTTATTGATTGTTCCAGCCTTATAACCAGGAATATCAATATCATACATAACAGATTTCACTGTTCCTCTTCTAAATGGAACTTCGAAGGAAACGCCTTCTCTTTTTACCAGCCAATCGTCCTCGGTAATCCAAGGATTTTTAACTTCTTTCTGAAGATTTTTGGAAAAAATCTGTTTAAATAATCCATAATGATAATTTAATCCGATTCCGTCTCCCGGAAGGTTAAGAGTAGCTATTGAGTCTAAGAAACAAGCAGCCAATCTTCCAAGCCCGCCATTACCTAGTGATGGCTCAAGTTCGATTTCTTCGATGTCTTCGATATTTTTTCCGTTACGATTTAAAACTTCCTTAACATCGTCATACATATCGAGGTTAATAAGGTTATTTGAAAGAAGCTTTCCCATCAAGAATTCTGCTGAAATATAGTATAGTTTCTTCTTTCCAGGAACTGCTGGATGGCGCTCCATCTCGTCTTTTGTCATATGCATCAAAATATCGAATAATTCAATATTTGAACTTTCCTTGATGCCATGGCCATATTTTTTCTTTAATAGTCCCTCTATTCTCTGTTCCATTTTATTTCCCCTTTTTAGATACTCGTGAATATGTCACTGTCAAATCTGCAATTCTAAGTGCAAGTCTTTCTGTAAGTGCATTTGGTTTCATTCTCCATCTCCAGTTTTCACCTAGGGTAGATGGAATATTTATTCTAGCTTTATCATCGAGATGTAAATAATCCTGCATTGGAATTACAGCCAAATTTGCCGGAGAAGCAATTACTTCTCTAACCATTCCATCGACTACTTCATTTTTATCCTTTGGATTGGCATTTACAAATTTACATACGTAATTGTAGGTTTCCCGGTCTAAATCTTTTAACCATCCCTTTACTGTAGAGTTATCATGTGTTCCGGTGTAAGCAATACAATTCTTTGAGTAATTAAATGGTAGGAAATCATTATGTCCTTCCGTATCATCTACATCAAATGCAAACTCTAAAACTTTCATGTTTGGGAATCCCGTATCTTTTACAAGCTTTTTAACTGATTCAGTCATAAAGCCTAAATCTTCTGCTATGATTCCTGTATTTGTCTTTTCCAGTTCCGGTTTTAGAGCTTTAAAGAGGTCTTTTCCCGGACCCTTTCTCCATTTACCGTTTACCGCATCTTCTGCTTTTGCATCGATTGAATAGAAGGCATCGAATCCTCTGAAGTGGTCGATTCTGATTACATCATACCACTCTGCGCACTTTCTGATTCTTCTTTTCCACCAATCGTAATTTGTCTTTTTGTGGTTAGGCCATGCATATAGTGGATTTCCCCAAAGCTGTCCCTTTACTGCAAATCCATCTGGAGGACATCCTGCTACATTTATCGCATTTAAATCTTCATCTACTTCAAAGAGTTCCTTTTCTGCCCATACATCGGAGCTATCACCTGATACATAGATTGGAATATCTCCAACTATTTTCACTCCGTTTTTATTTGCATATTCCTTTAAGGCTTTCCACTGTTCATCAAATTTGAACTGAAGGTACATATAAAAGTCGACATCATCTTTTAGTCGATCTTTGTATTCCTTCATAGCCTTAGGTTCTCTTTTTCTTATATCTTCATCCCAATATGCCAGGCTCTGGTCCCCAAATGTCGCTTTTACAGCCATAAATAGCGCATAATCTTCAAGCCATGATGAATTCTCTTTGATGAATTTTTCAAAGAGGGGATTTTTATTTTTCTTAAAGTTTTCAAATGATATTCTCAGTACTTTGAATCTTTTCTCATATAAATCTCCATATTTGATATCCGATTCACTGTCTAAAACATCATATTTTTCGCAATCTTCTTTTGTAAGTAATCCTTCTTCTACAAGTGTTTCCAAATCAATAAAGTATGGATTACCTGCAAATGTCGAAAATGACTGATATGGTGAATCCCCATAACTAGTTGGTCCCAATGGTAATATCTGCCATAGGCTCTGTTTTGCTTCAACCAGGAAATCTACAAATTTATATGCTTCTTTTGAAAAGCATCCTATTCCATATTTTCCAGGTAAGCTGAATATTGGCATAAGAATGCCAGCTTCTCTCTTATTTCCCATTTTCTAAAATCCTCTATATATCCACCTAATTCATTACCAATTTTTAAATTCAGTAATTTCAGCATTGGTAACGTTTCCATTAACTAGGTTTAGAATAGCATCATAAGAATGAGATTTCAATAACAAGTTTATGATTTAGTAAAATTGTCAAAAATAAGGTGGGGAGATTTAGTAAAAATAGATAAGAGGGACTCATAAGGTATTGAGCCACGCATTCATAGAATCGCTTCGCGATTCTATTTCACCATGGCTATCGCATGCCATCCAAAAGACTACGAGACAAGAATTCATAGAATTGCTTCGCAATTCTATTTCATCATGACTGTCGTCAAATTGCAAAGCAAAAAAGACTTCAGCGTCATGCGAGCATGACCTGAAGTCTTTTTTGCTTTGCTACTTGTCTCGTAGTCTTTTGGATGCTGGTGGCGGGGATCGAACCCGCATGGTGTCGCCACCACGGGATTTTAAGTCCCGCGCGTCTGCCTATTCCGCCACACCAGCACGTTGTTTCCAACAGAATGGTATTATATCATTCCCTAAAGTTTATTTCAAGTTAATTATTTTCTTGATACCATCTATATACAACTGCACTATTTGCGCTTAAGTCTATGTTTAGGTAACCATGGATTACATCCGAGTTTTTAGGCATGATAGAGTATCCTCTTTCGTTTGTCATTATGATTCTTTTCATAACAGAACGCATCGGAACCCCAGCCTTCCATACTGGAATGTTGCATTCCATGTTGTTGCCTGCAGTGTTTACGATTACTACCATAGCTTCGTTCTCAAATATTCTTGCGTAGCTCACTAGATTGTTTTGACTTTTCAAGAAGATGAGAGATCCCATTTTTAGTACGTCATTTTTTTTATGAATAAATGTCATATCACGATGGAAATCGATAAGATTACTATCTTCTCTCCCCCAAGGATATGTTCTTCTATTATCCGGGTCTGTAAATCCACAGAGTCCCGCTTCATCACCATAATATAGTGTAGGAGCCCCAGGCCATGTCATAAGCATAACAACAGCCTGACGAAGAACTGCAGGGTTCACACCTTCTTCAGCCGCTTTAGAACCCAAATCTGCCACTCTACCGACCACATGGTTAGTTCGTGTCAAAAATCTAGAATGATCATGATTTGAGAGCTGATTCATTGAACTATAGAGTGACTGAGGTAATAATTCTGTCATTCTATATCTCATCGTCTCTTCAAACTGATACCCGTTGCCGAGTGCATCTTTATGAAACTCGTCACTATGCTTTTCCATTCCTGTCAGGAAAAAAGTAACCGGCTCCATAAATGCATCATAATTCATGATAGTATCCCACTCATCGCCCTGTAACCATGCCTTTGGGTCTCCGTAATGCTCTGCAAAAATTACAGCTTCGGGATTAACACTTCTCACAGCCTTTCTAAACTCTTTCCAGAAAGTATGATTAAACTCTTCACTGTGTCCGAGGTCAGCTGCTACATCGAGCCTCCAGCCATCTACATTATATGGCTCTGAAACCCATTTTTTCCCGATGTCTAGAATCTTCTGCTGAAGCGCTTTTGAGTTCTCATAATTTAGTTTTGGCAGAGTATCGTATCCCCACCATCCATCATATGAACCATTATAAGGCCATGCTTTTTCATCATAAAAATGGAAATATTTATTATAAGGGCTATCTTTTGAAATATATGCTCCATCTTCAAAGCCCTTCTTATTCTGATATATTTTTTCCCTATCAAGCCATTTATTAAAAGAGCCACAGTGGTTAAAAACGCCATCGATAATAATCTTCAAGCCAGCCTCATGCGCTTCTCTTACAAAGTCAGCAAAGAACTGATTTGAAGCTTCAAGATTATCAATATCACATACTCTCTTTTGAAATTTAGTCGCATGCGTATTGTCATAATCATTATCCTTTAATACTTCACCACCGTCTTCTTTTATGACTGTAATATGAGGATCGATATGCTCATAATCCTGAGTATCATATTTGTGATTAGATGGGGAAACGAAAATAGGGTTGAAGTAAATAACCTCAACACCTAAACTTTTTAAATAATTGAACTTCTGGCGAACGCCCTCTAAATCTCCTCCATAAAAGTTACCAATATCGAGATTCTTTGGATATTCATACCAGTCTTCTATTCTTTGTACGAAATGACCTACGTAGGAATATTCATTTGTCAGAACATCATTATCATCTGATCCACTGTAAAATCTATCAACCATAATTTGATAAATAACAGCACCGACCATCCAGTTTGGAACATAGAAATCCGGTACTATTTTAAAATAGTACTGGCTTCGGATCTCTTTTGTAACGCCGACTCTATCATAATATACTGTTTCATCTCCACATGAAATTCTAAAACAGTATTCCAAATTTTCACCATTTAAACAGATAGTTGTTTTATAGTACACAAATTCACCACAAACCTTTTCCTTTCTCATAGGGAAGGTACCAGTCTGTGTCATTAGTTCGGGTATGCAGTTATCTTTTGATGAAACACGAATTCCAATCTGAACCATGTCAAACGACTGAGGCTGCCAAGGACTTACGAACATCGGTGATCCATCACTAAAAATAGCTTCCGTATTCATGTAAATTATCCTTCTATTTGTACTTTTCTCCTTCATTTTACACTTTAGTCTTTATATTTAAAAGAATAAAAAAAAAGAACAGCCAACGGTGGCTGTCCTTAGGAGAAGGTATTCTTACTATGGGGGTAGTAAAAATATATGTATTAGGGGTTTACAGCCATTATAATACCACCGCCCCTAAAAAAAGTCTGCACAAACATCCACAAGTTTACGCGGATTGTTTGTGCAGATTTACCATGACACTTATTTATCAAAGAGAGCTTCAAATTCTTCTCTTGTAATCTTCTCTTTCTCCAAAAGAAGATTTGCAGATTTATGAAGCACGTCCATATTGGCTTCTAGAGTCTCTTTTGCCTTCTTGTAACAATCGTCAATAATTGACTTAACTTCTCGATCAATTTCTGTGGCAACGGCTTCACCATAAGGTCTCTGTGTTGCCAAATCTTTTCCGAGGAATACTTCGTCATCATCACTACCGTATGAGATAAGACCCATCTTAGAAGACATTCCATATCTCATAACCATATCCTTAGCAGTCTTTGTAGCCTGCTTAATATCATTCGAAGCACCAGTTGTTATATCATCGAATATCAACTCTTCAGCAATTCTACCACCAAGTGTAACCATGATATCCTGAAGCATTTCACCTCTTGTACTAAACATCTGATCTCTGTCAGGAAGAGGCATTGTATATCCAGCAGCGCCTACACCAGTAGGAATGATAGAAACTGTATAAACAGGTCCTACATCTGGAAGCACGTGGAAAAGAATTGCATGACCACTTTCATGATATGCTGTAATCTTCTTTTCTTTTTCTGAAATAACTCGGCTTCTCTTCTCAGCTCCAATACCAGTTCTTACAAATGAGTCTTCGATATCTTTTCTGCTGATAAAAGCACGATTCTCTCTTGCAGCCTTGATAGCAGCTTCATTTAAGAGATTCTCCAAATCAGCACCTGTATATCCAGCTGTTGTTCTAGCCAGTCTATTCAAATCAACATCATCTGAAAGTGGCTTATTCTTTGCATGAACATGAAGGATTTCCTCACGCTCACCAATATCAGGTCTTCTTACAGCGACCTTTCTATCAAAACGTCCCGGTCTCATAATAGCAGGATCTAGAATATCTACTCGGTTAGTAGCTGCCATTACGATGATACCTTCATTTTCACTGAAACCATCCATCTCTACTAACATCTGGTTCAGCGTCTGTTCTCTTTCATCGTGGCTTCCGCCGAGACCTGCACCACGCTTTCTTGCTACGGCATCAATCTCATCGATAAATACGATACAAGGAGCATTCTTCTTAGCTTCGGAAAAAAGATCCCTAACTCTAGAAGCTCCGACACCGACGAACATTTCCACGAAATCTGAACCGGAAATGCTGAAGAAAGGAACTCCGGCCTCACCTGCAATAGCCTTAGCAAGAAGCGTTTTACCTGTTCCTGGAGGGCCTACAAGAAGCATACCCTTTGGAATTCTAGCTCCTACCTTTGTAAACTTCTCCGGCTCTTTAAGAAATTCTACAACTTCTTTAAGCTCTTCCTTCTCTTCTTTAAGTCCAGCAACATCTTTAAATCTGATAGTCATCTTATCAGCATTTGTCTTCTGTGCACGGCTCTTTCCAAAATCTGACATTCGGCTTCCGCCGGACTGTCCACTCTGCATAGCTAGATTTTGTCCATTTATAATAGCCATAAACAGAACAAACATAATGGCAACAACGATAATCATTGGGAGAAGTGTCTGCATCCAGGAATCTCTTGGAACATCCTGTACCTGATAAGTAATATTGTTATCCTGGAACAGTTTTTCAATCTTCTGGACATTTGTAACATAAATTACATTTGTCTGTTTGTTGCTCTTCCCTTTAAGTTCAAACTGTACAGAACCTGTCGGTACCTGTGCATTCTGAATAATTTTTGCATTCTTTAATGTATCGCTTTTAACTGCATCTTCAAATGTTGAATAGCTGCAATTAGATGTGGTTTTCATAGTTGAAACAAACCACATTGCAAATACAATAGCAATTAGAATTAAATATACACCTAACCCTTTTGACTTCTTCACTGCTGCCTCCTATCGACGATTAATCCAGCTCTACTACTCCGATATAAGGGAGATTTCTGTATTTCTGATCATAATCGAGTCCGTAGCCTACTACGAATTCGTCAGGAATTGAAAATCCTGTATAATCAACATTTACATCTACTTCTCTTCTATCCGGCTTATCAAGCATAGTGCAAAGCTTAACTGAATTAGCTTTCTTCTCCTTGAAATACTCCTGTAGGAAGTTAAGTGTGTTTCCACTGTCGATGATATCTTCAACGATCAAAACATCTCTTCCTGCCGGATCCATATCAAGTTCTTTTGTAATCTTTACTTCACCGCTACTAACTGTACCAGCTCCATAGCTTGATGTAGCCATAAAATCAATTACAACATCTGTTGTAATTCTCTTTGCAAGTTCCATTGCAAACACTGCAGCACCTTTTAGAATGCAAACCAGATAAACTGTTTTACCTTCATAATCTTTGCTGATCTTTGCTCCGAGTTCTCTTATCCTTTTATCCAATTCCTCTTCAGGAAGCATAACTCGAATTGTCTCACTCATTTTCTTTTCTCCTAGCACTTATTAATAAAATATTTTCTGTCTCATCTGTGACTCTAGAATCATAACCGACTCTATATCCAATCGCCCAATGGATTCTATTATCACTAGCCAGCAAAACGATAGAATTCCTGTCTTCACTAGGAATCTTTTCGTTTATCATGAAGCGACGCAAAAGCTGCGTTCTGTCTTCACTATCTATAACAAAATAGTCTCCCGTTCTGCGATTTCTCAGATGCAGATTGGAAACAATTTTATCATAATCAAACCATTTAGTATACTGAGATTCAGGGAATGCATCGGCCTCTTCTTTTCGCATTAAAGAAATTTCTATATGATATCCCAAAACATCAAACGACTTTTTCTCGCCGATTGTGAATCTTTCCAAAGAAATATCAAAGTTATCATTCTTGGTACTGATAACATCATTTTCAGTGGATATTACTATCTTACCATTTTTTCTTGTTGCAATTAACCTTCCTGACAAATTTATCGATTTTTTATCCTCACCAAAACACAGTTTCTCAATTGCAACAATCTGTTTTGCTGAAACATCTTTCCCTCTGGTCTCTGTATTTCTTAAGGCCTCGAGTATAACTTGTCTACGAAGCACTGAATCTAGTTCACAAATCTTTTCACAGTCAATAATATTATCTTTGCAATATTTTCCGGAAAAAAATCTCCCCTCCTCCGCGATATGCCTCTCCGCTTCCATTACAATAGAAGCCGAATGGAGGATATGATCCATAGCCTTATTATTCATATCTTTTAAAATTGGAAGGATTTCATGCCTTATACGATTTCGCTGAATCTCATCGTCGAAATTAGTTTTATCTATTCTATAATTCTGGCCCAATCTATCCAAGTAGGCTATTAGCTCACTTTTTTCCAAATTAAGAAGCGGTCTTATAACATCATCCCTAACCGGACGAAGTCCCGTAAGCCCTTTCAAACCGGTTCCTCTTATAAGCTGAAGCAGGACTGTCTCAACACTGTCTTCCTTATGATGTGCGACTGCAATATATACATTTTTATTTTTCTTTAAAAGGCGATTCTTTACATCTCTAAACGCCTTATATCGAAGAACTCTTGCAGCCTCTTCCTCAGACATGCCATTTTCTTTTGCATATTTAGGAACCTTCACATTGCATACATCTATATCCACATCATACTCTCCTACAAGTTCTGATGTAAAAGACGCATCATAAATGCTCTCTTCTCCTCTAATTCCATGTTCCACATGAACTACATGGAGATTTATGCCCAGTTCATCCTTGATAGCGTATAAGATACGAAATAGTGCCACAGAATCACTACCACCGGATACACCTACTATTACTGTATCTCCTTTTTTTAGTCCAATAGAACTTTTGATGAAAGAAAGAACCTCTTCTTCAACTCTATCCATCTAATTCCTCTTCAAAAAAAGCAAGAAAAGCCGAAGTGTAAAAAACACTTCAACTTTATCTCTTCTCTTTAAAAATTATCCAGTTTCCCTTAACCATGCCAAGTTTTTCCTCAGCTGTGATTTCAATATAATCATCGGTCTTTGTATATTGCTCGTATCTAATCAATTCTTCCTGCTCTTTAAGAAGTCTGTCTCTCTTCTCAGTAAGATCAGCTTTCTTTGCCTTTCCATCGGCATACTTCGTATATGTATGTCCCATTTGGACCGCAAGAGCCGTAATAATAAACATAACAATTAGAGCAACATACAATTTCTGCTTTCCGTTATTCAGTTTCCTTTTAGACTTGTTTTTCTTCATTTCTTACAAATAGCGGTACATCTTCTCCGTATCTTCCTTTTTTACAATCTCAGGAGTTGAAACAACTTCAGCGATAACTCGTTTATTTCCAAATTCAATTTCTATTATATCACCAGGCTTTACATTTGCCGATGGTTTTGCAACTTTATCATTAACCTTAATTCTGCCAGCAGAACAAGCTTCATTTGCAACAGTACGTCTTTTAATAATTCTTGATAACTTTAGGAATTTGTCTAAGCGCATAATATTCCTCTTTCTGTTAAAAAAGAGGTTCAAAACCTCGATAGTCTTGAACCTCTTTAAATATTCCAAGTTTGAAAAGGATTATTTGTTTACGATATCCTTTAAAGCCTTACCAGCCTTGAACTTAGGAGCCTTAGAAGCAGGGATTGTGATCTCCTGTTTTGTCTGAGGGTTTCTACCAGTTCTTGCAGCTCTCTCTACAACTTCGAATGTTCCGAATCCAACGAGCTGGATCTTCTCACCCTTTACGAGCTCTTCTGCAACAACATCTGTGAATGCCTTGAGTGCTGCTTCTGCGTCCTTCTTTGAAAGTTCTGCCTTTGCAGCGATTGCTGAAACTAAATCTGTCTTATTCATTTTTCTTTCCTCCTCTGGAAATTTTATAATACCCCGAAAACCTCTATCTAATCCCATTTTTCGGGAACAATCTGTATTTACTTATAAAGGTTTTAAAATACTTTGTCAAGAAAAACGCCCAAAAATCAGCGTTTTCACGCGTTTTTGACAGTATCTCACAATTTTAGTGTCTTATTTTTGTTACTAATTATCCTTGATTTTTGGCCTTAATTGGCTTTTAGTCAGTTTTAAGCAAGGAACTAAGCGCATCCTGCATTGTCTGAAGATAATCAGTATTTGTAGTATTTCGCACATTTGTCGAATTATTATTCGATGTACCACCATAATTTGTGCCATTATTATTTGAATTCTGACTTGAAGAATTATGGTTTGTTGTCGAATTATTCGATGATTTATTAGACGAAGAATCCGAAGTACTCTCAGATTTTTTACTACTTGAACTACTATTGCTTGTCGAATTCGAATTCTCAGAAGTCTCATTCTCGTCAGATAAATCTAATGTAATATCAGCCTTTGGAGAATTTACATACAGGGTTTTCTGCCAAGTATTATATCCTTCAGCCTGAACCATAAGCACATGTTTACCATATGTAACCTTATGTGTTTCATCCTTGTTCATCTCGTTTCCGTCGAGATAAATCTTCGCACCATCTACAGCCACGTGGAAAGTAATATCACATGACTTAGGGCCTTCACCCTTTAGTTCGTTCAAATCGACAATTGTAGTCTCTCCACGCTTGACGGAGACATCTTTTGATCCGCCATATCCATTGTTTGCCACAGTAAGCTTATAATCGCCCTCAGGCATCTCTATTTCCATGCCCTCACCGCTTATATTCGTAAACATGCCACTTCCAATAGCAACCATACTATCGTTGAACAAATCTGTATTCATAAGCTTTATCGTGCCATGTCCAGTGACAACTGAAACACTTATTACATTCTTATCTTTTCCAACAACCCTAAGAGTATCCTCAGATCCTATATCTGCGATCGATGCTATCTGATCATTGGAAAAAACAGCAGTATTATCGCTAATCCTATACTTCGTACTTCCAACAGTAAGCATATTCTTATCGATATCGAGATTATATTTCTTTATATCTTCCTGCTCCCACACTTCGTCCGCTAGCTGCACACTACTAAGTGTCTTATCACGAAGTCTGTCTCCAATTTTTACAACCCTTCCCGGGAAAAAAGAATTCCAGCTTGTAGAGTCTCCATATTGATTCATAAATTTAGTAGCCAGTGAATATGGGTATCTCATAACCGCCTGATCATAGTCTAGAGCCTGAAGCGTAATCATCTCGTCAGCCATGTTCATTTCACGTACCATATAAAGATTTGAGCTCTTCTTCGCCTGTATTTCTTTCTTCGTCTCTTGAGGCGCTTTTTTCCCTACAGTTACATTATTGGATTTCGAACATCCAGAAAATGTAATAATAAGAAATAGGACTAATATTCCACTTGTAAGTATTCTTCTAAAAAAGCTTCTATTAATCATAGATTGCCCTCTTCACCAGATTCTATAATTTCTCTTGCAAGTTCTAACAATTTATCCCTAGTATTATCCTGTGGCTGGTCTATAACATGATTTAAAAGTTCTTTTAAAACAATTCCGATCTTCGGACCCGACTCCAATCCTAAATTCATCAAATCTTTTCCATTTATCTTCAAGTCTTTGATGCAGATTGCCTGATTTTTATTTATAACACTTTCCAGATTATCTCTAAGATCCATCAAATTCTGGACTTTCTCTTCACGAAGATAATCACTCTGTGCAAGAATGTCTGCAGTTTTTAAAAGTATTAGTTCCCCGGCGATATCGGATCCCATGCGATTTAGCAGCCTTCTCGCTGCTCTCTCGGTGTTTCCAGGTCTTTCATCATGAAATCTAACCAGTCTCTGCACACGTTTTATGGTATTGTTATCAAACTTAAGACGACGCATGATTTTCCCAGTCATACCTGCGCCCACCTGCGGATGTCCATTGAAGTGGTCTCTGCCATTTTCATCTGTAGTCTTACATTCAGGTTTACCAACATCATGGAAAAAAGCAGCCAATCTAAGTATTTTATATTTACTCTCAACTCCCTGAATAACCATTACAGTATGATCAGCTACATTGTAGATATGGTGAGGCGAATTCTGTTCTGTTTCTTCCATAGCATCCCATTCAGGGATAAAAACCTTAGAAAGTCCTGTTTTATATAATTCATATAACCTGTCCGGATTATCTGAACAGATAATCTTTACAAACTCCTCACGAATTCTTTCAGCACTTACCTTTGATAATGTAGGTGCCAATTCACAGATTGCATCATAAGTCTTATTTTCAATAGCAAAGCCAAATCTCGCTGCAAAACGAATAGCTCTAAGCATACGAAGAGCATCCTCTGAAAATCTCTCCTTTGGCTCACCAACGCATTTAATAACGCCTTTCTTTAAATCAGAAATCCCATCGAATTCATCCACAAGTCCGACATCGTCGTTATAAGCCATTGCATTTATAGTAAAATCTCTACGTTTTAAATCTTCGGAAAGATTATTTGTAAATTCAACATTTTTAGGATGTCTGCCGTCTAAATATTCTCCATCAACTCTAAACGTTGTAACTTCGTATGCATTTTTTCCAAGCATAACTGTTACAGTTCCATGCTGAATGCCGGTATCAATGGTCTTTTTAAAAAGTGCTTTTACATCTTCTGGTTTTGCCGATGTTGTTATGTCCCAATCTTTCGGAATTTCTCCCAAAATCGAGTCACGGACACAGCCGCCTACAGCGTAGGCAGCGTGTCCGTTCTCTTCAAGCGTCTTAATTATATTTTTTACATCTAAAGGCAACTCAATTTTCATTAATATGCTTTACCCCAGAATACAAGCTTCTTTGCTGGTTTTCCACAGCAAACACATGTTGGAGCAATTTCCTCCTGTTCAAATGGCATACAACGGCTTGTAGCAGTTGTATCAGCCTTTATCTTCTCTTCACAAGCCACATCTCCGCACCACATAGCTCTTACGAATCCAGGCTTGTTTTCAATAGCATCCTTAAACTCTTCATAATTATGTGCATCTGAAATATGAGAAGCGAGATGATTTTTTGCTCTCTGAAGCATATCTGCCTGCATTGTCTCCATAACCTGATTAGCGCAAGATACGATATCAGATATGTTACATACAGTCTTTTCCCTAGTATCACGGCGTACAATTACGCATGTACCTTTTTCCAAATCTCTAGGTCCAATTTCTACACGAAGAGGGATACCTCTGATTTCTGCCTCAGCGAATTTATATCCAGGGCTCTTATCAGTGTCATCCATCTTGGCTCTAATTCCAGCAGCCTTAAGTGTATCTCTAATTTCTGATGCTTTGTCTAAAATGCCATCCTTCTTCTGCTGAATAGGAACAACCATAACCTGTGTAGGTGCAATTCTAGGTGGAAGTACCAATCCTGAATCATCACCATGAACCATAATAATAGCACCAAGTAGACGTGTCGAAATACCCCATGATGTCTGATGAACATACTGGAGTTTATTATTCTTATCTGTATACTGAATGCCAAAAGCTTTTGCAAATCCATCACCGAAGTTGTGGCTGGTTCCTGACTGAAGAGCCTTTCCATCATGCATAAGTGCTTCAATTGTATATGTAGCCTTTGCACCAGCAAACTTCTCTTTATCAGTCTTCTGTCCTTTTACCATAGGGATTGCAAGATACTTTTCACAGAAGTCAGCGTAGATATTTAACATCTGAATAGTTCTCTCTTCAGCCTCTTCTTCTGTTGCATGTGCAGTATGTCCTTCCTGCCATAGGAATTCTGAAGAACGAAGGAATGGACGTGTTGTCTTCTCCCAACGAACTACTGAACACCACTGATTGTAAACCTTAGGAAGGTCTCTATATGAATTTACAATATTTGAATATAAATCACAGAATAGTGTTTCTGATGTAGGTCTTACACAAAGTCTCTCAGAAAGTTCATTAAGACCACCCTGAGTAACCCATGCAACCTCTGGAGCGAATCCTTCTACATGATCCTTCTCCTTATCAAGAAGACTTTCGGGGATGAGCATCGGCATATATACATTTTCTACACCGTTCTCCTTAAAGATATCGTCCATAATCTTCTGAATGTTTTCCCAAATTGCGTATCCATTGGGTTTGAAGATCATGAAGCCCTTTACTGATGAATACTCCATCAGCTCAGCCTTTCTAACGACATCCGTATACCACTGAGCGAAATCCTCGTCCATTGGTGTGATCTGCTCTACCAATTTCTTGTCTTCTGCCATTTTTAATACTACTCCTTTTTATTTCTTTTATTCTTCTCTAAGCATAGAGAACTCCAGGAAGTCTTCTCCCTTAGGAGTTACCTCATATTCACAAGGCTCTTTTGTACTAGGATGAATGAATTCAATCCTATATGCACATAAGTCCAAAGGTCTTCCTGTGCTTTGTCCACCGTATTTTCGATCTCCAACTATAGGCATATTTCTGCCCGCAAGCTGACAACGAATCTGATGAAACCGTCCGGTTAACAGTTCTATATCAAGTAGCTTCATGTTGTCAAGTCTGTCACACACTTTGTAAGACAAAATTGCCTTCTTAGCTCTTGGATTATTCTCATCGACGATTCGTGCTCTGGATTCCCTGGTATCTTTTATCAGAAAATCTTCTAATCGATCCTCTTCAGGAACATTATCTCTTTCTACGACGGCATAATACGATTTTTGAATTTTATGATCAACCAATTCCCGGCTTAAAGTCTCTGCTGCTTTTTTAGTTTTAGCGCATAACATTATACCCTCAACAGGCTGGTCAAGTCTATTTATAATTCCTACATATGTACTTTCATTTCTTTCACTTCTCAGATTACGAAGAAAACTCACTACGTCCATTTCGAGTGAGTTCTTCGTCTCCACTGCCATACCTGCAGGTTTATAAATTACATACAAATCATCATCTTCAAACAAGATTTCAGGATTCATGTTAAGCCCCTCCCAACAATACCTTCAAAAAAAATCTATCCAAAGAAACTAAATTTTAAATCGATAACCTACGCCCCAAATAGTCTCGATATACTGTGGATTTGCTTTCTCCACCTCAATTTTCTCTCTGATTTTCTTGATGTGTACAGTTACTGTTGCAATATCACCTATAGACTCCATATTCCAAATTTCTCTGAAAAGGTCTTCTTTGGAAAAAACATGGTTAGGGTTTTCAGCCAGGAAGTGTAAAAGCTCAAACTCTTTTGTAGTAAGCTGCTTTTCTTCTCCATTTACCCATACACGTCTTGCAGTCTTGTCAATTCGAAGTCCGCGAATATTTAGAACTTCGTTATTGATACTAGGAGCATTTGTAAGTCTTTCAAATCTAGAAAGATGAGCCTTAACTCTGGCTACAAGCTCACTAGGTGAGAAAGGTTTTGTGATATAATCATCAGCTCCAAGTCCCAGTCCTCTAATTTTGTCGATATCTTCTTTCTTTGCCGAAACCATCAGAATAGGGTTATCTTTGATTTCTCTGATTCTTTCACAGATATCAAATCCATCAACACCAGGCAACATAAGATCGAGAATGAACATATCAAAATCCTCGTTCAATGCTGCATTCAAACCATCTGTACCATTAGATTCAACTTTTACCTCGAACCCGCTTAATTCCAGATAATCTTTCTCCAGGTTTGCGATTGCCTCTTCGTCCTCGACTATCAAAATTCTTGACATTTTTCTCCTCCATTTTTTTCCTGAGCATGAAATACATCGCTGTACCTGCCCCCTCTGTACTAGTTGCCCAAATGTTTCCACCATGGTCATCTATAATTTTCTTCACTATGGATAAGCCTATTCCAGAACCACCAGTTGAAGAATTTCTAGATGTATCCGCCCTAAATAATCTGTCAAAAATATGCGGCAAATCATTTGAGGATATACCTATACCATTATCTCGAATTTCAACTTGGACTGAATCCCCGAGATCCAAAATCGTCATATCGATTCTTCCAGGATCCTCTTCAGTTTTCTGTCCCATATATTTAACACTATTCGAAATAATGTTATGGATCACTCGTTCCAATTGCTGTCTATCAGCAATTACCTTGACTCCATCTTCTACTTCAGATTTAAAGTTAAACCTTATCTTCTGATTAGCCAGATCCATCTCAATCTCATCCGCTGTCTCCCTAAAAAACTGATTAGCCGGAATCATTGTGAAGTTGTATGGAATCCTATTGGTATCTATCTTTGTATATAAAGATAGTTCGTTAATAAGAGCATTCATGTCATTTGCCTTATGCACGATAGTCCGTAAATATGAATCTCTCTTTTCCGGAGTAGCTGCTACTCCATCCAGCACTCCTTCTGCATAGCCTTTTATAGCTGTGATAGGAGTTTTTAAATCATGAACTATATTACTAATAAGCTGTCTCTGTTCTTCCTCATTTCGCATCTTCTCTTTAGAAGTTGCCAGAAGTCGCTTTCGCATTTCTTCAAAAGCTCTATATAGTTCAGTAATTTCATCATTACCTTCAGTATATATTTCATTATTGAGATTGCCTTTTCTGATTTCATTAGCTGCTTCACAAAGCATCTCAACACGAGGAACTATTCCTCTATAGTTCCATAGTACCATAATAACGCCTGTCAACAATAGTACTACGAAAGCTGATATTACAAAATCAGCTGCGATTCTCTTCGTCTCCGGCTTTATAGAATTAGCAGAAGTGACCAGATAAATCGTACCAGATTTATCTTTTCCATATTTAAAATTAAGTTTTTTCCAAAGAATCGGTTTTTCATCTTTAGTATAAGTAATCAGTTCTACCCTCTGATCTGGATTACAGAACTTAGGCAGTTTCTTCTGACTCACCTCATCTTCGCCATCGACATCCCCATTGTATATAAGCTTATTACCTTTTAGAACTATCAAATAGGAATAATTCTGTCTAAGAGTTAAATCAAATTTCTTAACTGTACTCTGATTAATCTTATCTGTGTCCGTATCTTTAAGCCATTTTTCAACCTTTATAAGGTTGTCATCCGAATATACATTTAACAAATTCAAAGAGTTGGTAAGATACTTTACTTCACTTTTTAAACTTACCCTCTCTGTTCCACCTGATAGCTTTTTCATGCCTGAAAAAGCAATAAACGCCAACACACACGGGACTATCATGATTATCAAAAAAGAAACCACTAGTCGTGTCTTCAGCTTCAAATCAATTAGCCTCCCCAATATATAAAAAATAAGACCGTATAATATACGGTCTTATTATACCACTTAATTATATCTTTTTAGAACACCCAAAAGTGCATAATTACAAGTATTTTTTAAGCTTTTCTACTTTATCTAAAGCTTCCCAAGGAAGTGAAAGATCATTTCTTCCAAAGTGACCATAAGCTGCTGTAGGTCTGTAAATTGGTCTGCGAAGATCTAACATCTTGATAATTCCAGCAGGTCTTAAATCGAAGTTTTCTCTAACGATAGAAACAAGTTTCTCGTCAGAGAGCTTACCTGTGCCAAAAGTATCCACATTTATAGATGTTGGTTCCGCTACTCCGATAGCATAGCTCAACTGGATCTCACACTTTTCAGCCAATCCAGCAGCTACTAAATTCTTTGCCACATAACGAGCTGCATATGCTGCAGATCTATCAACCTTCGTGCAGTCTTTTCCAGAGAAAGCTCCGCCACCATGACGAGCCATTCCACCGTAAGTATCTACAATAATCTTTCTACCTGTAAGACCTGCATCACCATGAGGACCACCGATTACAAATCTGCCTGTTGGATTGATAAAGAATTTTGTCTTCTCATCAATAAGTTCCTTTGGAAGAACCGGATCAAAGACATGCTTCTTAATATCCTCATGAATCTGTTCCTGAGTCACATCTTCATCATGCTGAGTTGAAAGAACTACAGCTTCAAGTCTAGATGGTTTTCCTTCCTCATCATACTCTACGCTGACCTGAGTCTTACCATCCGGACGAAGATAAGAAAGTGTACCATCTTTTCTCACGTCTGTAAGTCTCTTTGAAAGCTTATGAGCTAAATCGATTGGATAAGGCATGAAATCTTCTGTCTCATTTGTAGCATAGCCGAACATCATACCCTGATCTCCAGCTCCAGTATCGAGTTCATCTTTCAAAGAACCTTCTCTTGCTTCAAGTGCCTTGTCAACACCCTGAGCAATATCCTGTGACTGCTGATCCAAAGCTACCATAACTGCACATGTATTTCCGTCAAATCCAGTCTTTGCATCATCATATCCAATTTCATTTACTGTTTTACGTACAATTGCAGGAATATCCAAAACTGCCTTTGTAGTAATCTCACCTGTTACTAGAATAAATCCAGTACAAGCTGTTGTCTCACAGGCAACACGACTCATAGGGTCCTGCTCCATGCAAGCATCCAAAATAGCATCGCTGACCGCATCACAAACTTTGTCAGGATGTCCTTCTGTAACTGACTCTGATGTAAAAAGTCTCTTTTCCATCATTCGACCTCCTATAAACACGAAAAAATCCACCAGATATTACTCGGCGGATCAGAATTAAAAGATTAAGAATTCCCTTATTGTTCGATCACTCGCTTAAGGAAGGCACCTTCCGCACAATTCGTCCGGAGGTTGTCGTGGTATCACTGATCCTCTTAGTCTCCACCACTCTTAATAAGAGAAATTTTATGTATATGGAATTTTCAATCTTTGTTGTAACTTCCTTAAAGGATACAATCTCATATAGAATAAGTCAAGGGAAGTCTCTGTTTTGTAAGATATTATTTATCTTTTTTAGGAAAAAAGAAAGATCACGCTTCTTATGAAGCATGACCTTTTTATAAAATCTATAAAACCTTTACGATTTTTCTATTCTTTTCTCTGGATAAATCGATGATGTTTCCATGTT
>JAIKZI010000008.1 GCA_024682375.1 Lachnospiraceae bacterium
AGACACTGTAGAGGAAGGTCAGGTATCAGAGGAAGGTAAAGAAGATACCGATACTGATGATGCAGAGAGTGAAGAAGATACAGAAAACATCTCTGAGGCAGAATCAAGTGATGAGACAGAGGAGTCTACTGAGGAAGAGACGACCGTAGAAGAAACTACTGTTGAGGAGACAACAATAGAGGAAACAACAGTGGCTGAGACCACAGTACCTGAAACCACAGTAGCCGAAACAACAGTCGCAGCCCAGGAGTATCTTACAGCAGAGGACATCTCCGGCACATGGGATATCGACGACCTCACCACCTACAGTTTTAGTGAGGATGGTGACGGCAAGCTCATTCTACCAGAACATACTTACGCATTTACGTTTAAGTTTGAAGAGAACAAGCTGAGTATCGACTTTGAAAAGAGTAATGTACGAGACAGTAATTACATAGTCTCAATAGACGGAGACACGCTTGTTCTTGAATGCACAGATGAAGATTATGAGAATACATTTCATCTTAGCAAGAATTAATTAGTCCCTTCAATATTTCAATATACCTTTTGAATCCCCTGGGGAGTGATAAAAGTCACTTTTCAGGGGATTTATGCTTTTTTATAGATTTGGATTATAAGGTTCGGCTTTTTACAATTTCTGGTTTATTAAATACAATAAAAAAGCTGTAAGCATCATAGATTTTCCCTATCATTTTTAACGCTATTGTTTCAGGAAGGCAGTTGATGACTTCTTCAGATAGGTTCCTTATATCTATTAAAGCTAATGATTCCGAGAAACGTCTGCGAAGATGCATAGCGCAGCCACAGATCATTATCACATCTGCATTCTCTTTTTCAAGTACACGATAAGCACAGTAGGCATCACAGGTAATGAACCCTTCGAAATCACCGTAAAACTTTCTCAAATGGTCAGTTCCTCGTGTGAGTTCAAAACAAAACAGTATTATCGGGTGACATGGGAACAGCTCCGAAGTTCGATGCACCCACATAAAACTAGGAGTACCTGCACTTCGACCATCTTTGTTTACGCGTATGAAAGTCTCGTCACACTGGTGGTATGGTATTTTCATCAGCATTTCATGGAACTTATTATAGATCAACGAAAAATGAGTCTCTGAAAAACGGATGAACCAGTTAGTGAGTGTCTGCCTTGAAATGTTCAGTCCCATGTGATTAAACGATTCAGATAATCTGTAGAATGGGAGTGACATGTATAGGCGACTGTATTCTATATATGCGAGAAATGATGCTGATACAAAACTTCCTGGAAGTATTGATGGGTTAGGTACAGAAACTAATCTATGTTCAAGCCCTACGGAAATGACCGGCGTATAAGTATTAAGGCAGTAGGTAGTTATCTGAGGACATTCTACAGTACGTTTCTTCCTCCAGTAAGCTATTCGCCATCCTCCCTTCCCATACTTCTCATTAAACTCATCATTATCTAATAAGAACCGGCTTCGTTGTGGTAAAGAATCCAGATCTACTTTCATAGATTCTGTATTCTTTGACCTTACGCCATGTGGTGGCTTATGTTTGCCGTTTCTTTTGGATGATATGACAGCAGTATTGAAATCTATGATCGTTTCAGACTCGATTTCAGCTTCATCGACAATTTCATCACAATCGCTTCTAGACAAAAGATCAGACAGTCTTTCAGTGCCTCGACCAAATATGTCCTTCACCCGTAACTGTTCTTTTTCTGCAGTTATTGTAAGAGCTTCCTTCAACTTCTTATTCTCAAGGCGAAGGGAATCAGCTTCTTTTTTATAGTGCATGAATTCTTGATGCATTGCATTCAACGCATCAGAGTTACTGACTTTATAGTTGGTCAGGCTTGCCACTTCAATCCGAAGGCTGACTATAGTACTTATCAATTCGTCTCTGCTCTTATTTAATTCTTGATCGTAATAAAACTGTTCTTCTGAAGTCATAGTTTATAAATCTTAATCATCCATCAACGCCAACATCTGCTGAAGATTTTTCTTTAATGTTGCTTTTTCTCTTTTCAATACCTTGATCTCATCTTTTAAGATCATTATTTCATGTTCCTGTTTTTGAATAAGTTCCTGTTCTCTAGTATTTCTTAGTGTGGTGTCAGATCCATTTTTGCTTTGATTATCTTTACGCTTTCTGCCTCTGCCATCAGTAGGAACTATTTCTCCTGTTGTTTCATCAAGTTTTCCAATCAATGTCCTGCGTGATCTAGGCTGTTGTTTTTCCTTGTCCCAGTAGGATTCGGATTCATAGACATAAGTTATTCCAGTTCTTTTATCTTTATTTTTAACGATAGACATAGCTTCACCTCCATAGGTATGATTATATCACATACCTATCTAAAAAGCAATAAAAATAGGTACGTATTTATAAATACATACCTATGAAACTAGCTTTGTATTGAACTGTCTATCGGAAAACCATCCATGAGTCTGTCATACTCATCAAGCGTTAGCCTTCGGGCTTCATTTGCCGTTGCTGGCCATCTATAAGATCCATTCGTCACATGTTTTGAGATTAAGCAAAATCCATCACCCTCATAGATGAGCGCCTTAAGCTTATTCTTTTTTACACCACAGAATAAAAAGAGGGTACCAACTTCGATGGGATCAAGGCCATAATTAAGGCGCACGGTCGCAACTAGTGAATTGATACCTTTACGAAGATCTGTCCTGCCTGTGATAATGATTACTTTATTTATTGAAACACATCTTTTAAGCATCGCTTAGCCCCTTGATCAGATTTTGTATAAGGTCTTTAGAGGCTGATCCATAAATCTCTATACTTACATCTTTTCGCTTAATTACAGCTGCAGGTGTAGAGGTGCTTTTACTTTCAGATAATAAGGCCGTGCTTCCAGTATCAGGTATATGTGCTAAGGGAGTTACATCAACTAAAGAGGCTGATGTAGACGTATTTACCAAGGGGGCTTGTTTAAGTTGTTCTAACGCTTCCGGCAAAAGTTCCCTACGTACGCAATTCTGCCAGTAGTAAAAACTATCTTTGGTATAACCGTTCTGCTTACACCAATCTATAATTTTTAATCCACTGTTCATTTGGTCCTGGATAAGAAGTTTCCATCGCTCAAGATTATATTTATGTTTTTCAGACAAGATAATCCCTCCACTCTAAACTGATCTTAGAATTAAGTTGTACAAAATGGCCAATTTGCCCAATTTGTACAACTTAAAAACAGTGTAGAGGCGTGAGGGATTATTTTCTAGACACCATCTGTGTGACGTTTACACTTTAACATGTTTTAGGGCATTTTAAATGTGTATTTGAAGTATACTCTAAATGCACATGTGTGATAATGAAAATATGGCGCGACAAAATTAAATATGACGTTTATGTGTATTTTGATGAATTTTTCTGTAATCATTTTAAGTGCTTGAACTAGGTAATAATTAAATGAGGCCGATTTTAAATGCGTGTAATTGTCATATAGGCCGAACTGAGGTAAGAAATGCCTAGCGTAATATGTAGTTATTTGATCGCCTTTTTCATATATCTCC
>JAIKZI010000012.1 GCA_024682375.1 Lachnospiraceae bacterium
GGAACTATTTCGTGTGTGTTCTTGTTTGGAGTGCTTCCTGTGTATATGGGATGGATGGAACCGAACCAGATATTAGAGATTCCTCTTTGGATGATATTTGTGGTATGTAGTGTTGGTAGTGCGATACTTGAGTATACGACATCATATGTTTTGGAGAGACTTTTTCATGCGGTATGGTGGGATTATTCGGATATGCCACTCAATCTAAATGGAAGGATTTGTTTGCCGGCTTCATTTGGATTTGGTATTGCTGGAATTCTTGTGACTAGATTTGTGGTTCCTTTTGTCTTAAATCATAGTGGAATGACGCCTCCTAATCTGAGTCAGTTTTTAGCGCTTCTATTTATGTTTATCTTCGGTGGAGATATGGCGCTTACGGTTGCATCGCTTACATCTTTGATTGAAAAGATGGAAGGTGCCCAGGAAATCTTCGATGAGAAGATGGAGGATAACTTCCAAGTATTGGCAGCGAAGCTTAATTTCAGAGATAGATATCATATCAGAAATATGCTTGTATTTAGAGGCCGAGGCAAGCATAATAATAAACAGGTTGATCCTGGATATTACAAGAGATTTAGAAGCTGGATGTCAAATCATGAGTTTGAGTTCAGAAAAAAGAAATAGAATTTTAAAAGTCCTGCTACTTGAGGTGGCAGGGCTTTTTTCCTAAAAGAGATAAGTAGGAGTGAGGTATATGGAGCGTAGAAGGATTCGCTATATCGATGAGGTGAGGGGCTTCGCGATTTTTTTGGTTATACTGGGGCATGCGATTGGAAGTATTCCGGCTGAAATCGGTGGAAGTGAGAATAATCTGATTTGGAAGGTTATTTATACTTTTCATATGCCACTTATGTTTATGGTGAGTGGAATGGTGTCTTCGGATTGGGCTGAGGTGAATTTTTCGAAGGTGAAGAAGCAAGTTTTAAAGAATCTCGTTGGCATTTATCTTCCGTATGTGATCTGGGGATATGTGTACTGGGGAATCAGTATGGTTTTCTATTCGGGCAGGTATACGGGAAGTTTGGAGGACGGGAAGACGCTTCTTTGGAATACGGCAGGATGGCCGATGGGGTGGTTCCTTCTCGCGCTTGTGTCGATAAAAATGATAGATATAGTTATGCAGGTTTTGCTTCATAGGGTTTCTGTGGAGAGAAGAATCTATATCGAGATTGCATTTTGGGTAGCTTTGTATTTTACGTTTAGGGCGACTGAGATTTGGCTTTGGGCGCAGGTGTTCCAGTACGGTATCTTTTATATCGTGGGAAGATATGTGAGAAATCACAGGATGAATAGAGGAGTGATGCTGACTGCTTTTTTCGCGTCAGCGATATGTGCGAATTCGTATAACTGGGAAGGCCTGGCAGCGGTGCTTTTTGCGATATTTGCCTGTGTGCTTATAAAGCAGTGCTTTGAGAATGAGTCGGGTAGATCTTTGATGCTGGAGAAAGCGGGCCAGAGAAGTATGGTGATGTATGTTTTGCATCCGTATTTTGTGGAACCGGTAAAGGTTCTTTTCCTGCATTGTGGAGTGGAATCTTTTGCAGTGATTTTGATTTTTGAGATGGCTTTCTTTTTCGTCGGAATGTTTGTGGTATTTAAGCTAATAGATAGGTTTAGATGGATTGAGGCAGCGTTCTATCCGGCGAGATTTTTCGTTCATTAAATTTATGTAAAATTCGACAAAATGCAGGAAACCGTGCTATAATATTCAGAAATTTGTCGTATGTTGATGCGGGTGATTTTAAGTCCCGTCGATTCCTAGATGAGGGAATGATACATGTGGAATGAAAGAAGAATAATAGAGCGTTTGGATGAGATTCTAAAGGACGCTCGTATAAAGAAGATGGATGAGTTTATTCAGCATGGACGGACTACGACATTGGAGCATTCTATTAGCGTGGCGAGATTCGCTTGTTTTCTGAATGCAAAGACTGGAATGAGGGTCGATGAGGAGGAGCTTTTCCTTGCAGCGATGCTTCATGATTATTTTTTGTATGATTGGCATACAAAGGGTGATAAGCTTCATGGTTATCATCATCCATATATTGCGGCTGAGAATGCGGCGAAGGATTTCGGCGTTTCTGAGTTTGTGCAGAGCATGATTAGAACTCATATGTGGCCGCTGAATTTAAGAGATATTCCGCGCTCGAGAGGCGCGTGGATTTTGACTTTTTCCGACAAAGTTATCTCCGCGCAGGAGACTATGAATGGTTTGTTTGGACCGAAGGTTGAAATCGCTGATTAGCTAGATTTACGGGGAGGATTTTAATGTCTGGTGCAAATAAGAGAGTATGGATTGCTGGGGCTTCAGGAACCCTCGGCAAAGTTTTAGTGAACAGATTTAACCATACTACTGATTATAAACTTCTAACATCCGATTTGGATGTTCCTATCGATAATCTGTCAGAGGTAAATCGATTCTGTGATATTTCACATCCTGATGTAATCATCAATTGCGCAGCGCTCACTGATGTGAAGCTTTGCGAAGAGAATCCAGAAGAGGCGTATAGAGTGAATGCTATCGGAGCCAGAAACCTGGCTGTCGCAGCGAAGAGAGTTTCTGCTCGTCTTATCTATATTTCTTCAGATGATGTTTTCACAGGAAAAAATAGAACTCCACTAAATGAGTTTGATAAGCCAGAACCTCTTTCTGTTTATGGAAAGAGCAAGCTTGCCGGCGAACATTTTGTAGAGACTCTTACAGATAAGCATGTTATTGTTCGTTCTTCCTGGCTTTATGGCCATGGTCATAGAAACTTTGTAGATAGAGTTTTGGAGCTTGCAAAAGCAGGTGAGACTATCGTTCTCCCAGATGATGGTTACTCATCACCTACATCTAGCATTGCTCTAGCAGATTTTATTTCTTACATGATCGATTCAAAGAGTTATGGTGTTTACCATGCTTCATGTGAGGGATACTGCACTAGAGAGGAATATGTACAGGAAATCCTTTCTATTGCAGGTATTTCTGATTATAAACTCAGAGTGGAAGATGAATATGTACGACCTACATTTACTCCGCTCGACAATATGATGCTTCATATAACAAAGGAGTATCAGATGCCTGAGTGGAAGGAAGCATTACGTGCTTACATCACAAAGGAGTGCATATAAAAATAGACTTACATAAGAGGTAATGATGACAAAGAAAAGAAAGAAATTAGGCCTTACGACTGTGATTTTGCTTGCTCTTTTACTGGGGTCAATCACAGGAATAGCCATACATTATACAGTAGCTTCAAATAGTTTTGTTAAAACTTATATTACAGAGGGTCTCTTCTACGTAGTAGGACAGGGCTTCATCAGACTTATGCAGATGCTTGTAGTTCCACTTGTGTTCTGTTCCATTTCAACTGGAGCAGCTGCGATTGGAGATACAAAGACTCTTGGCAAGGTCGGGCTGAAGACTCTTATCTTTTACATGATGACGACTATGATGGCGGTTGCGGTTGCAATCGGTACCGGACTTCTCATCGGGCCGGGCCATGGTCTTGATATGTCAAAGATTGAAGTTGCAAAGTCCACTCTTCCAACAGAGCAGACTTCTGTAGTAGATACAATCTTAAATATCATTCCTACAAACCCAATCAATGCACTTGCAGAGGGAAATATGTTAGCAATCATTTTCTTCGCACTTTTCGTAGGTTTGATTCTCGCACAGCTCGGGGAAAAAGTTCAGTCAGTCACAAACTTCCTCACTCAGTTCAATGACATCATGATGGAGATGACTATGATTGTCATGAAGGCTGCGCCTTTCGGTGTTTTCGCACTGATCGCTCGTACATTTACAACACTTGGTTTCGACGCAATGGTGCCTATGGTTAAATACATGTTATGTGTAGTTTTGGCCCTGGCTCTTCAGTGTTTTGGAGTTTACCAGATTTTGTTGAAGTTGTTGGCAGGCCTTTCACCGGTGAAGTTT
>JAIKZI010000027.1 GCA_024682375.1 Lachnospiraceae bacterium
AGCTGTGTATAGAATTCTTAATTACATGGGATATTCTTCTTATATGGAAGAACATGGAATGGATTCTCTTAAGGCTGAAATTGTGCAGCTTCTTGCAAATCAGGAAGAGAATTTAGATGAGTTTCTTCCTCACTTGGAAGAACTGCATGATAAGATTGCAAATTCTACTGGGAAGAGTGATAGTAATATAGTTTTATCTACGATTCATTCAAGCAAAGGTTTAGAATACGACCGTGTATATATGATAGATATGCTGGATGGAATATTACCATCACAAAAAGCTCCGGAAAAAAATGCCGATGATGCCGAAATTTCATCTTATGAAGAGGAAAGAAGGCTTTATTATGTTGCGATGACTCGTGCGAAGAATGAGTTATATATTTTTACGGAGGGTATTGTTAATACATCAAGTTTTAGTAAAAAGATATTTGATATTAAATCAAAACCTCAAATTATAGAAAATAAGAATTCAAGTAAGAAAAGTAAGGGAAATACAAATTGGTATTCTTCATATGCAAAGAAATATGCAGAAAAGAGCAATTTGAAATAATTGTTGGAAAGGGTGTAATTCATGCAGACTAAAAAGGTGTCAGACTCAGAGGGAGAGAATTTAAGACTCATTCAATATGCAGACATAAATTTATCAGGAAATTTATTTGGCGGTAAGTTGATGGAATGGATGGATGAAATTGCTGGAATAGTAGCTATGCGACATGCAGGAATGGTTATTACTACAGCTGCTGTAGATGATTTGCAGTTCAAAAAGAGTGTAAAGATCGGTGACATTTTAGTACTAAAAGCTAAGTTAACTTACGTAGGAAATAAATCTATGGAGGTTCGCGTAGATGTATATAGAGAAGAACGTGAAACTGGACTTAGATATGTTGTAAATCGTGCTTACTTTACTGAAGTAGCAGTGGATAGTGAAGGTAGACCTGTAAAGGTTCCTTATGGACTAGAACTTACTAATCCTTGTGAAGAAGCTGAGTGGGAAGCTGCAAAGAAGCGTAGAAAATTACGTTTGGAAAGACGAAAAGAAGGATTCTAAAAGTAAAAATTTTACATAGATTTTACATAAACCTTACATTACTTCGGTTTCGAAGTTTTATGTAAGGTTTTATTATGTCAAAGGTAATATAGATGTAATATGGAGTAATTTTGTATGAATGAAGTAGTTAAAATCATTTTTGGATTATTAGGTGGTTTAGCATTATTTCTTTATGGAATGAATACTATGAGCGATAACCTTACAAAGGTAGCAGGTGCCAGGATGAAAAATATTCTTGGATTCCTCACAAAGAATCCACTTATGGGAGCTGTTGCAGGTGCTTTGGTAACTGCTTGTCTTCAGTCTAGTTCAGCTACGACAGTTATGGTTATTGGTTTTGTAAGTGCTGGACTTATGGGATTGCCACAAGCTATCTCGGTCATTTTCGGTGCTAATATTGGTACAACTATGACAGCGCAGTTAATCGCCTTTAAGCTGAGTGATTATATCTATCCAATTATTTTTATAGGTTTTATTATCAATTTCTTATCGAAAAAAGAAAAAACAAAGAACATAGGTATGGTTATTTTATCTTTTGGCCTTTTGTTTGAAGGTATTGAGATTATGGGTGGGGTTATGAAACCTCTAGCTCAGAGTCCGATTTTTACTGATTTAATTTCTAGAGTAAAGGATTTCCCTATACTTGGCGTTTTTGTAGGTATGATTATGACTCTAGTAGTTCAGTCAAGTTCAGCGACTATTGCAGTTTTACAGAGCTTCGCATCTACACCTCTTTCGGATGGGGCTACTAGTGCAGTTGGTCTTATGGGAGCCATCCCAATTCTTTTAGGTGATAATATCGGAACTACTATTACAGCGCTTTTGGCTTCTATAGGACAGAGTAAGAATGCTAAGAGAACCGCAATTGCACATTGTTTCTTTAATGTTTCAGGATCAATTATATTCTTGATTTTGTTGAGACCGTTTGCTGCCTTTGTACAGTTTATTTCACCTAAAGGAAATGAAGTTGATGTTATTTCAAGACAGATAGCTAATTCGCATACAGTATTTAATGTTGCGATGACATTAGTATGGCTTCCATTAATTCCTCTTATGGTAAAAATGGTACTTGCTGTTTTACCAGAACGTGAAGAGGTAAAGAGAGAAGTAATAGGCCAGGCTTTGTATATTGATAAGAATCTATTGAAACAGCCTCAGGTAGCAATTTATCTGGTTTCAAAGGAGCTTCGAAGAACACCTGAAATGTTTAAGGATTTCTTCTCTTTACTTACAGCAGAAATAAATGGAAAGAGAAATAGTGAATGTATTACGAGTTGGCATGATAAGAATGGCAATATTGTAAAGAATAAATATGATTTTGAACAAATTTCAAATATATTAACAAAGATTACTGAGGAAACACGAGAGTATATTTCGCTTCTTTTTTCCGAAGGAGTAATGTCTGATGAACAAGCAGATGAGGCAGCAGGATATATGTCTGTCGCAGATAACTTGGGACGTATATCTGCAAGAGGAGAAGAAATTGTAGAGGAAATTAGACGTAGCCAGGAGTTGGGGCATACTCTTTCGAAAGATGCAATCACGGAATTAGAAACATGTATTTCTTATATTATGAAAATGTTTAAGCGCTCTATGGAAATGCTTGAATCGGAAGGTGTGGATATAGAAGGTCAGGCTAAGATTATTAAAGCTAAGAATAAAATGCGTAAGGCTGTTAAGAAGTTTAATAAAGCGCATCTTTCTAGAGTTAATGATAAGAGATGTGATACAGATATGACTTCGATATATACAGAGATTCTGTATAATTTAGATCGAATTAGTGATAACTGTGTTTCTCTATCTGAAGAAGCTAATGAAAATATTCGATTGATTCATAGAGAAGCATTAGGGGTTTAAAAAATTAATTATTTCTTTACTAATATTATTAAAGTATTAAATCGTGTTGTGAGATGAAAAAAGCGAGAAAAGCTATAGTATCATAAATATAGTGGTTAAAAATATCATTTAAGAGTGGATATTTGCTTTTTGAAGGGGACACAATAGAAGGCTGCAGTTGCTGCTGTAGAAACTAATTTAAATAAGTTTCGGGGGTGATTTGATGGAGTATGAAATAAGGGATATTAATCTCGCTCCTTCGGGGGAGAAGAAGATCGATTGGGTTAGAAAACATTGTGATATTTTACGTTCATTAGAGGAAGATTTCAAAAGGGAAAAGCCATTTGAAGGAATTAGAATAGCTTTATCAATTCATCTTGAAGCGAAGACAGCATATCTTTGCAAAGTGCTTGCATCAGGCGGAGCAGAAATGTATATAACAGGATCTAATCCTCTTTCTACACAGGATGATGTCGCAGCAGCCTTGGTAAAATCTGGACTTTCGGTTTTTGCCTGGTATGGTGCGACGGAAGAAGAATATAACTCACATATAGAAAAAGTTCTTTCTCATCACTGCAATATCATAATAGATGATGGCGGTGATCTAGTGGGTATGCTTCACGGAAAGATGAAGGACGAACTTTCCTATGTAGTTGGTGGATGCGAAGAGACTACTACAGGAATTAATAGATTGAAAGCTATGGCAAAAGCTAAAAAGCTGGAATTCCCAATGGTTATGGTCAATGATGCGGATTGTAAGCATTTGTTCGATAATCGATATGGAACAGGTCAGTCAGTTTGGGATGGAATTAATAGAACTACAAATCTGATTGTGGCGGGCAAGAATGTAGTCGTAGCTGGTTATGGCTGGTGTGGAAAAGGCGTCTCAATGCGCGCGAAGGGATTAGGTGCAAAAGTATACGTTACAGAAGTAGATCCTATAAAAGCAATAGAAGCTGTTATGGATGGATTCTCTGTTTTACCTATGGATGAAGCTGCAAAGATTGGTGATTTCTTTGTGACGGTTACAGGTTGCGCAGGAGTTATTTCTGTTGATCAGATGAAGAAGATGAAAGATGGTGCAATTCTTTGTAATGCAGGTCACTTCGATGTTGAAATAGATATGGCAGGACTTAGAAAAGCAGCTCAATCTACTATAGATCAGAGAAAGAACATCATAGGCTATGAAGTAGAAAAGAATAAATTTGTATATGTTCTGGGTGAAGGAAGATTGGTTAATCTCGCCTGTGGAGATGGTCATCCGGCGGAAATTATGGATATGAGTTTTGCTATTCAAGCCTTATCAGCAAAATATCTCGTGGAACATGGTAAAGAATTAAAAGAAAAACTTATTGTAGTTCCACGAGAGGTTGATTTAGAAGTAGCAAATCGTAAATTATCTTTTTTAGGAATTAATATTGATAAATTAACACCAGAACAGAAAGAGTATTTGAATCAGGGCTGATTTACCAGATTCCTAAAACATGTTGCATGAGTAGGCTAATAGCAGTTATTCCAATCCAACATAAGCCTCCGAGAAGGATTGGCTTTCCGCCAGATTTCACAAGTTTTATTATGTTGCTGTTGAGACCTATGGCTGCCATTGCCATTATAATGCAGAACTTTGAAAGTTCTTTGATTGGCGCAAATACTTCTTGTGATACTCCGAAGTTTACAGCAATTGTTGTAATTAAAGATGCAATTATAAAGTAAATAATGAAGAATGGAAATGATTTTTTGAGACTGAATCTTGAAGCATTTCCATTCTCTTTTTTTGCTTTTTTGGCTCTGATTATAGCAAGTGCTAAAGTGATAGGGATAATTGCGAGTGTTCTAGTTAGTTTTACAGTTACGGCTTTATCAAGAGTTTGAGTTCCGAGGTTCCACATGCTATCCCAAGTTGAAGCGGTCGCTGTTACAGATGAAGTATCATTTACTGCTGTTCCCGAAAAAATGCCAAATGCTTCGCCATTTGATGTGTTGAACCCAATTAAACTTCCGAATAGTGGGAAAAAAAGAGCTGCTAAAACGTTGAAGAAGAAAATTACAGATATAGCCTGGGCCACTTCATCGTCATCAGCATCGATAACTGGAGCAGTCGCAGCAATTGCAGAACCACCACAGATGGATGAGCCAACTCCAACTAGAATGGAGATATTTCCAGGAATATTCATTGCTTTATGAAGTGCGAAAGCAATGAATAGTGAAGTAGATATAGTACATATAATTATTGGTAGAGATTGTTTTCCGGTTTCCAGAATAATGTTTAAGTTAAGTCCGAATCCAAGCAATACCACAGCAGCTTGTAGGATAAATTTTGAAGTGAATTTAATTCCGCTTTGAGCTGTTTTCTTTTTTGACCAGAATAACGTAATAACCATTCCTGATAGTATAGCTATTACAGGTCCACCTATAATTGGAAATTTTTCACCTATAAACCATGAAGGTAAAGCGATTAGAAAACAAACTAGAATTCCTAACCAGTTTGTTTTTATGAAATTAATAAGTTTATTCATTTTTGATTCCTCATTTCTTTTTTTACAGAGTTTATCAATTTTGTAAGATAAATTCTAATTATTGATTTAAATTATGTGATAAGATTAATTTATCGGAGGAAAGATAAATGATAGATTCTAGATTAATCACATTTTTAAAATTATGTGAGCTTATGAATTATAGAAAGACTGCAGAAGAACTGTCACTAACTCAACCGGCAGTATCTTCACAGATAAAAATGCTTGAGCAGGATTATGGTAGTAAGCTTTTTTTATATGATAAAAGAACATTATCTATGACGAAGGAAGCATATATTTTAAGAGAGTATGCAAATAATTTAGTTTATCAGGATAAGAAAATTCGTGAAAAACTAAAAGCTGATGAGGGCTTTGATATATGTATGGGTGCGACGAAAACGATAGGTGAATTTGTAATTGCTAGTCAGGTGGCTTCCTTTTTGTCAGATGATTTAAATAATCTTAAAGTAGAGATAGATAATACCGAGAGACTGCTTTCCTTTGTTGAGAGTGGAGAATTGGATTTTGCGATTGTTGAAGGTGTATTTGATAAAGCGAAGTTTTTACATTCCTTATATAGAAGAGAACCTTTTTTAGGCGTTTGTAATAAGCATCATAGGTTTGCTGGAAAAAGTGTTTCAATCAATGAAATATTTGAAGAGAGCTTGTTGATTAGAGAAGAAGGGTCGGGTACGAGAGATATTTTTGAAAATATTCTTTCAGAACATAATCATGGAATTACAGAATTCAAAAAGGTTATAACGATTAATAATTTCAGGTTAATGATGGATGTTTTGGGAAAAATTAATGGAATTACTTTTGCCTATAAAGCAGTTGCTAATAGTTATGAAGATTTAGCGACTTTTAAAATTAGAGGTTTAGATCTGGAGCGCGAGTTTAATTATGTCTATTTAGATAACAAATTTTCTAAAGAAGCCGTAAATTTCTTCAAAACATTTAGTATAATGAATAGAAATAGTTAATTAATGAATTTAGGAGATAGTAAATGCAGCAGATTTTTGTTGATGCAAATCAGGTTTTTGATAATAGAGTTGAAGTGGTAGGACAGGATGCGAAGCATTTGGCTCGTGTCGTTAGAATTAGAGTTGGTGAAAAGATTCGTGTAAGTATTCATGGTGGCAAGAATTATTTTGCTAATGTAAGCGTGGTTGAAAAGGATAGGGTTGTTGCTGAGATTATTGAAGAGTCAGGAGATACAGAAGCTTCAAACCATATCTATTTATTTCAGGGACTTCCAAAGGGTAGTAAGTTTGAAACAATAATCGAAAAGACTGTTGAACTTGGTGTGTATGAAATCATTCCAGTCGAGATGAAAAATTGTGTAGTGAAGTTGGATGATAAGAAAAAAGAATCCAAGATACGTCGTTACCAAGCAGTTGCGGAGAGTGCTGCAAAACAGAGTAAAAGAAGTATTATTCCTCATGTTCATGATGTTATGACTTATGATGAAGCACTTAGATATGCTGAGGAGATTTCTGAGGTTAAGCTTCTTCCATATGAAAATAAAGATGGAATGCTAGCTACTAAACGTGCTCTTGATAAGATAAAACCGGATACTTCAGTCAGTATTTTTATTGGACCTGAGGGAGGCTTTTCTAAAGATGAAATTGAGAAGTCAAAAGATATGGATATCATTTCTCTTGGAAAGAGAATTCTTCGAACAGAGACAGCTGCAATAGTTTCAGTGGCTATGCTTATGCTTCATAATGAGTTTAATGAATAGGAGATTTTTATCTTGGAAAATTGTTCTAGATTAAAGAAGAGAGTATTCGATGTAATTCAGATAGGAAATCGTAGTGATCATCTAAGCCGTGCGTTTGATATTTTTATAGTAATCACAATCCTTGTAAATATTTCTGTTATGTTTTTGGAGACATTTTCTGGAATGAGTAAATATAACGATATATTCGAGGCATTAGAACTCATTACGATGATTATTTTTTCTATAGAATATGCTCTTCGAATCTGGACAGCGAATTTCTTATTTCCAGAGGAACGAAGAGGAGTAGCAGTTTTTAGGTTTTTGATTTCTTTCGATGGTATCGTAGATTTATTTACTATACTTCCGTTTTTCTTCCTAAGCGGATTTGTCGCGTTTAGGATGCTTAGAGTGGTCAGGATTTTTAATCTGTTTCGAATCAATCCGAATACAGATTCTTTCAATGTAATCACTTCTGTATTGTATGAAAAGAAGAATCAAATTTTTTCCTCGATATTTATTATTCTGGTTTTGATGCTGGCATCTTCACTTTGTATGTATAGTGCCGAGAATCCGGCGCAGCCTGAGAATTTCAGGAATGCATTCGACGGAATCTGGTGGAGTATGTCGACATTGCTTACCATAGGTTATGGCGATGTGTATCCTGTGACCTTTTTGGGCAAGGCGATGGCGATGTGTATTGCATTTTTAGGCGTGGGAGTGGTTGCAATCCCGACAGGTATTATTTCTGCCGGATTTGTGGAACAGTATACGAAGGCGCAGAGTAGCGCGGATGCTTTGGATATAAGTTTACAGACCGTAATTGTAGATATAGATAGTAAATGGATTGGACTTGGCATTAAAGAAATATCTGAGAATTACGGTGTACATATAGTTTTGGCAAAAAGAGGAGATGTTTTGATTCAGCCAAATGACAGTTATAGAGTTGAGATGAGGGATGCTTTGGCCGTATGGGAAGGTCGAGTTGACAAAAAATAAATTATAATCGAGAGAAGTTGTCTTATTATGACAGTTACTCTCGATTTTTTTAAGTCAAATTAAAATAGGTGAATTTTTTTCATCAAAAAATTAAAAAAAAATAAACTTTCAGGGTTTTATATGGTAAAATGGAACGTGCTAAGCCTAAAAATAAAGATTACTAATAGGGTAAAAGGAAAAGTTTACGGTTTGGCCAAAAAAATTTTGGAGGAAGTTTATGGATTCAAAGAAAATGAAATGGTCTACGCTTGCGTTTATAGCGTTTTCCACAGTTTGGGGATTTGGTAATGTACTGAATGGCTTTGTTTATTTTAATGGTATTCAGGTAATCTTTAGCTGGATTCTCATGTTTGCACTTTATTTCATCCCATATGCTCTTATGGTTGGTGAATTAGGTTCTGCTTTTAAGACATCAGGTGGTGGTGTCAGTTCATGGGTACTCAGCACAACTGGCCCAAAACTTGCATACTATGCAGGATGGACTTATTGGGCTTGCCACGTAACTTATATCGCTTCTAAGTCTTCAGGTGGACTTAAGGCTCTTAGCTGGGCGGTATTTAGAAATGGTGAGAAGTATGATAGCTTTCCAACACTCGCTGTACAGCTTGTGACATTTGCTATTCTTATCGTATTTTGTTATGTTGCATCTCGTGGTCTTAACCCACTTAAGAAACTTACAACACTTGCTGGAACTAGTATGTTTGTAATGTCTATTCTTTACATTCTTATGATGTTCGCTGCTCCTGCAATCAATCCACACGGTGGATATGTTGCTATGGACTTCAGTATGAAGAATTTAGTTCCACAGTTTGATGTTAAATACTTTACATCACTTTCAATCCTTGTATTCGCTGTAGGTGGATGTGAGAAAATTTCACCATACGTAAACAAGGTTGAAAATCCTAGCAAGGGATTCCCACGTGCTATGATCACTCTTGCACTTATGGTAGTTGTTTGTGCTATTCTCGGAACATTTGCTATGGGTATGATGTTTGATCCTAAGGATGTAAATGCAAACTTCAACAGCTACGTTTCAAACGGAGCTTATGTTGCATTCCAGAAGCTTGGTAATTATTACCACATGGGTGATGCACTTATGGTTATCTATGCGCTTTGTAACGCAATCGGACAGCTTGCAACACTTGTACTTTCTATCGATGCTCCTCTTCGTATTCTTCTTGATAATGAAGATGCTAGAGAATTCATCCCATCTAAGCTTCTTAAGAAGAACGATGCAGGCGCTTACGTAAATGGTATCAAGATGGTAGCTATCCTTTCAGGTGCAATCATCCTCATCCAGTCATTCGTACCTGGTGCTGCAGCAGTTCTTGCACAGCTTAACAAGCTTAACTCTGTATGTATGCCAATGCGTTACCTCTGGGTATTCTTCGCATACCTTGCACTTCGTAAAGCAAGAGATAGATTTAATCCAGAGTATAAGTTCGTAAAGAACCAGGGTGTAGCTTACTTCTTCGGTGGATGGTGCTTCCTTGTAACAGCAGCTTGCTGTATCCTTGGAATGTATGATAAAGATCCATTCACATTTGCGCTCAATGTAATCACACCAGTTGTTCTTGTACTTCTTGGTTTGATTCTTCCATTCATCGCAAAGAAGGAAAGAGAAAACAATAAATAATTCGAATTAAATTCGATTGCTTATAGATCGGAATCAGTTTAGAATGTCTAAAACTGATTCCGATTTTTTTCTATATAATGAGGTGAATTATGAAAAAAGCTTATTTTGCAGGTGGTTGTTTTTGGTGTGTTACACCAATATATAAAATTTATGGAGTCGATAAAGTAATCTGCGGTTACAGCGGTGGAGATGAAGAGAATCCAACCTATGAAGACGTAAAGGCGCAGAAGACAGGACATAGAGAGACAATTTGCCTTTGTTATGATCAGAATAATGTCGATTATGCAACGCTTCTAGATATCTATTTAAATAATGTAGATCCATACGATGGAGAAGGTCAGTTTATTGACAAAGGCTTTTCCTATACTCTTGCAATCTATTACACATCAGAAGAGGAGTATGAAATCGCAAAGGGAAAGATAGAAGCTTTAGAAAAGTCTTCTGGAAAAAAGGTCGAAATCTCCCTCGAGCCATTTAAGTCCTTTTATGAAGCTGAAGAGTATCACCAGGATTATTATCTAAAGAACCCTGAAGCCTTTGAAAAAGAGCTTCGCGAGAGTGGTAGAAAAAAATAGCCAATTTTAATGAACAGATTTTGTTAAATAATTATTAAAATTCTCCTTGTAGAAAACTATGTAAAGAAATATAATTGCAATAGGGTACGTTAAGACTTTAACGAGATAAAATGTCGTTCAAAGGGATAGAAAATAGTTAACTAAAGGAGGAATTTTATTATGGCACGTTTTACATTACCTAGAGATGTATATCATGGTAAGGGAGCTCTTGAAGCTCTTAAAACATTAGAGGGTAAGAAAGCCATCGTTTGTACTGGTGGCGGATCTATGAGAAGGGGCGGTTTCCTTCAGAAAGTAGAAGATTATCTTAAAGAAGCAGGTATGGAAGTTCAGCTCTTTGAGGGAATTGAGTCTGATCCTTCTGTTGAAACAGTTATGAAGGGTGCTGAAGCTATGAGCAAATTCCAGCCAGACTGGATTGTTGCTATTGGTGGTGGATCACCTATCGATGCTGCTAAGGCTATGTGGATAAAGTATGAATATCCAGAAACAACTTTTGAAGATATGTGCAAGGTATTCGGACTTCCAAAACTTCGTACTAAGGCTCATTTCTGTGCTATTTCATCAACATCTGGAACTGCAACAGAAGTAACAGCTTTCTCAATCATCACAGATTATGACAAGGGAATTAAATACCCTATCGCAGATTTCGAAATCACACCTGATGTAGCTATTGTAGATCCAGAACTTACACATACAATGCCACATAAACTTGTAGCTCACACAGGAATGGATGCAATGACACATGCAATTGAAGCATATGTATCAACAGCTAACTGTGATTACACAGACGCTCTTGCTATCCATGCAATCGAGATGATTCAGAAGTCACTTGTAAAATCATACAATGATGATATGGAATGCAGAGATGAGATGCACAATGCTCAGTGTCTTGCAGGTATGGCATTCTCAAATGCACTTCTTGGTATTGTTCATTCAATGGCTCATAAGACAGGTGCTGTATTTGCAGATCAGGGTGCTCATATCATCCATGGTGCAGCTAATGCTATGTATCTTCCAAAGGTTATTGCCTTCAACGCAAAAGATGAGACAGCTAAGAAGAGATATGGTGTAATCGCTGATTATATGCATCTCGGTGGATCAAATGATGATGAGAAGGTTGAACTTCTTATTAAATATTTGAGAAAGATGAATGATGAACTTAATATTCCTCATTGCATCAAGCATTATGGAAAAGATGGACTTCCAGCAGAAGAGGGATTCGTTTCAGAAGAAGTATTCCTTGAGAGACTTCACGATATTGCAGCTAATGCTATTCTGGATGCTTGTACAGGCTCAAATCCACGTCAGCCAAGCCAGGAAGAGATGGAAAAGCTCCTTAAGTGCTGCTACTATGATACAGAGGGTGACTTTTAATAATTAAGCTGGTATTATAACCTCCTGTTAAAATTAAATTTACCCGTCGGAGGGTCTTTAATATGACCGGAGAAGACTTTGTGCAAAAGCACTAAGCCTTCTCCGGTTTTTTTATTTAGGAGGGAAAATGGATATCTTAAAAGACAATGTAAAGAATATTTATTTTAAATTCTTGGCTGGCTCTTTTTTCCGCAAAAGCACTGTGGTTTGCAATGCCGATAACAGAGGTTGTTTGCGTGATATATATTCTGTTTGAATTAAAAAAGAAAAATTAAAAGCGAAATTGCTGTTTCTTTTTTAACAAAGAGAATTATAATTATTTTAAGGGTTAAATTATAGTTTTAGAAAGGG
>JAIKZI010000015.1 GCA_024682375.1 Lachnospiraceae bacterium
TTTTAGATATTGCTTATCTCCTTCGTAATTCTTCTCAGCATCTTTCATATTTCGTACCGCTGAATCCAGTATAACTGCGATATTATTTCTGTTAGCTTCATCTGTCGGAGAAGCCAATAGGTTAAACACAGACGGATCTAAAAGAACATTAAACTTAGCATTATAAAACCATATGCTTCCTCTAATACCTTCATTTTTAATATCATTCTTTCCGAAATTAATTCGCAAATCATGATTTCCATCTGAATATAGCGTTTCTAAGGTATTTCTCACTGCATGATGATATAGTAATGGATTCTGCCACCTTCCATTCACTTTACATGATTCAACCCAACCAAAAGTAATTCTAGCTTCTTCATGTTCTAAATCATAACGCTCTTTAGAACTCCAAAAATCTGGATCATTTCTTCCTCTCCTACCAATCTCAAGATTTATATCTTGCATCTTTTTATATGCTTCAGGATTATCTAATCGCATTAGTTCAAGCCAATCTTTTTCTAGGTTTACATAATCACGAGCATGATTATTATCTTCCCAAGATTCTCTTCGAGATAACTCTCCTTTCTTCTTGAATACTTTCTCACTCTTCAGCAAGCCTTCTTTCGATATATCTACATCAACAGCTTTACTATCGAATCCAGTTTTCTCGTCCGACTTATTTTTATCAGATAGATTTGAACCCAAATCACTGAAATTCGATACTGAATGTAGTGTTACATTTTCATCAACTGGCTTAATCATACTTTCTCTTATTTACCCCATTGCTTAAATCGTTCATCTACTAACTTCTTTATTTCAGCAGATTGATAACTAATCTACCATCCTTAGTATATATCCATCAAATTGCATTTACAATATCTATATTTTCTTATAATCTTTTATAAATTTCAAAAAATGGATGCCACCTGTTAAAAAAAACAAATAGGCACCCATCTTTATATCAAATTAAATATTACAATTAATAACTATATACTCAGACGTTCCCTTCTTATGAAATACATAAATATACGCAGCTCCACGCTGAAGAAATCCAAACTCAAATTCGTCTTTCTTAAATTCATTTACATCAAGTTCAACTTTATCATCTTCAACACATTCATCTACAACCTGCTGAAGAAAATCCCAAGTTATCCATTGATTCTTCTTTGCTTCAAAATCATATTTTTTAAAATTGGACTTACTCGAATTTAGAATATAAATATATGTTGGATCTCCAGCCAATGTTATCTTAGTAGAAGAAAAAGACTTAATATCTTTTTCATCTGCTGTAATACACAGTTTTTCATTCAAATAGTCTAGCTTCCACTTATTATACTTATAAATATCATATGCTTTAAAAATCGCAACAAACATAACTATTACAAGTAATACAAAAAAAAATTTCCTGTATCTCATAAGTCCCCCTTTAACAAAACTTTAAATTAACACCACCTTACCGCTTATTAACAAAACTGGCAATCATATAACAGATAATCAAATATATAATCGCACCAAACGAATCTATCAATACATCTAATGACTGACCTGACCTCCCAGAAACAAAAGTCTGATGAAATTCATCAGAAGCTGCATAGAGCGCTGTAAGGACAAAGGCAACAAAATAGTCCACCTTTGCATTCTTTGGAACCAGAGCAAATCTGTCTTTATGATAGTTAGCAACTGCACCGAGTAGTAATAGCGCCAGGACGCCGTATTCCGTCATATGAGCCCCTTTTCTAATTGGATGGTCCAGTTCTAATACTAGCTTCTCCTGTCGCTTCTCAGACATATCCTGATACCCCGGAACGACGTGCTCAGCAACTAGTCTTCCCATCCAATGGCTTGAGTTCTCGGATTCCGCCCCATTCTGACTTGACATATAGAATATAAAACACATCATAGCAAGTGAAAGTATAGCAAACACTCTAAATCCGATTTTGTTCTTCAAACTAGTCATAATCTATTTCCTCTTCTATTTAAAACTAAAAAACTCAGGTTCGAACACATCGAACCTGAGTAAATTTCTAATTAATGCTTTGGAACGAGTTTCTCAACACCGCCCATATATGGACGAAGTGCTACCGGAATATTAACTGATCCATCTGCATTTAAGTTGTTCTCAAGGAAGGCGATAAGCATTCTAGGTGGTGCAACAACTGTGTTGTTGAGAGTGTTAGCAAAATGCTTATTTCCTTCTTTATCACGAACTCTAATCTTAAGACGTCTAGCCTGAGCATCACCTAGGTTAGAACATGAACCTACTTCGAAGTACTTCTTCTGACGAGGTGACCATGCTTCAACGTCACATGACTTAACCTTAAGGTCAGCAAGGTCTCCTGAACAGCACTCAAGAGTACGTACAGGAACATCTAAAGATCTAAATAGTTCTACTGTGTATGACCAGAGCTTGTTATACCAATCCCAAGCTTCCTCAGGCTCACAAACAACGATCATCTCCTGCTTTTCAAACTGGTGAATACGATATACGCCACGCTCTTCAATACCGTGAGCACCTTTCTCCTTACGGAAGCAAGGTGAGTAGCTTGTGTATGTATATGGCATGTTTTCTTCATCATTGATTGTATCGATAAATTTACCAATCATAGAATGCTCAGATGTACCAATCAAATAGAGATCCTCTCCTTCAATCTTATACATCATAGCATCCATTTCATCAAAACTCATAACACCATTTACTACTGCGCTATGAATCATATATGGAGGAATTACATATGTAAATCCTTTATTAATCATGAAATCTCTTGCATATGAAAGTACTGCAGAATGAAGTCTTGCAATATCACCCATCAAATAGTAGAATCCATTACCAGCTACCTTACCGGCAGCATCCATATCGATTCCATCAAATCTTTCCATAATCTCTGTATGATATGGAATTTCAAATTCAGGAACAACTGGCTCACCAAATTTTTCAATTTCTACATTGCATGAATCATCTTTTCCAATTGGAACTGAATCATCGATAAAGTTAGGAATTCTAAGCATGCGGCTACGAACTTCTTCTTCGCACTTTGCTTCCTCTTCCTCTAATTCTTTTATACGTGCTGAAATCTTAGAAACCTTTTCCTTGATTTCGTTTGCTTCATCCTTTTTTCCCTGCTGCATAAGAGCACCGATCTGTTTAGATACGGTATTCTTTTCTGCACGGAGATCATCGCCTTCCTGCTTAGCACTGCGAAGTCTTTCATCGAACTCAATTACTTCATCTACGAGAGGAAGCTTTGCGTCCTGGAATTTCTTCTTGATATTTTCTTTTACTGCCTCAGGATTTTCTCTGAGTACTTTAATATCGATCATGATATCCTCCAAATATATTACATTTCAAATTCTGATTTCATCTTTGATTTCTTTGAAGTAATCTTCTGTTTTGCCTGAACCTTTGCATCCTTCTTATGCATTAGAAGCCATAGTTCAGTAGCGATACAAATAGAAGAATATGTACCACAAAGCACACCTACTAGAAGCGGAAGAGCGAACTCTTTAATAGTAGAAACACCTAAAATCAAAAGCATAAGTACCATAACCGCTGTGGTAAATGAAGTAGATAATGATCTACTGATTGTCTCAGTAATAGAATTATCTGAAAGAGTCTTTAGTACTTCGTAATCACCCTTCTTATCTTTTGTAAGATCAGCTAAGTTCTCACGAATTCTATCGAAGATTACAATTGTATCGTTTACAGAGTAACCGATGATTGTAAGCACACAAGCGATAAACGCACTACCTACAGATAATCTAAGTACAGCATAAACTGTAATTGTAACTAATACATCATGTGCAAGTGCAATAATTGCAGATGAACCGAATCTGATATCTTTAAATCTGAACCAGATGTAGATTAGCATAAAGAATACAGACACAATAACAGCGATTGTTGAATTATGACGCATTTCTTTACCAATCATAGCACTGATATTTCTAGATGAAATATTCTTTTCTTTAACACCGAAATTCTTTTCGAGTGCTGTGTTTAATTTTTCTCTCTTTTCAAGAGAAAGCGTCTGTGTCTTGATAACGATGCTTGAATCCTGATCTACAGCCTGTGTCTGAATATCATTAGATCCAATTGTCTTTGCAACTACAGGAACAATTTCTTTGTTGATTTCATCAACAGTATAATTCTTATTCATCTTTACTGTAGTAGCTGTACCACCAGCAAACTCAAGGCTGTATGCAAGTGGTTTGTTTCCAGAAACACCGTTTACAATCATAGCACCGATTCCAATTGCAATAACTAGAATTGAAGCTGTGAAGAAAATCTTTGTTTTGCTCATAAAATTAAGAGTCTTATCATAAACTGTCTTTCCATAAGCTTTCTCATTCTTGCATCCAACTGCAAAGATAGATCTAACAATAAGTTTAGAAATAAGTACAGCGGAAAAAAGTGAAAGCAAAACACCGATTGCAAGTGTTATAGCAAATCCCTTTACAGTACCTGTTCCAATCACTCCCAAAACTGCTGCAGCAATAAGTGTAGTAACATTTCCATCTAAGATAGCTGACATAGCCTTGTTAAATCCGGCATCGATTGAAGATCCAACTGAATGACCGATTCCAATCTCCTCTTTAATACGAGAGAAGATGATTACATTCGCATCGACAGCCATACCAATACCAAGGATGATACCGGCTACACCAGGTAGTGTAAGTGTGATTCCGAACCAGTAAAGAATACATACAATCAGCTCTGTATAAAGAATCAAAGCCAAATCAGCAGCTGCACCAAGAATTCTATACATTAAGAGCATAAATACCATAACGATTAGAAGTCCGATTCCGGCAGCTATCAAACTTGTTGAAAGAGCATCTGTACCAAGTGATGCACCTACAACTTCTGACTGAAGCTCTTTAATCTGAATATCAAGTCCACCAATTCTGATATAAGAAGCAAGTGATTTTGCTTCGTCGATATCTTTCATTCCAGAAATTTCGCACTGTCCACCAGTGATTGCTTCATTTACTCTAGGAACACTTAGGAACTTTCCGTCGTAGTAAATTCCAATTGTACTTCCTACCGCCTTGCTTGTAGCATCGGCAAAAGCCTTAGTTCCTTTTTTATTAAGAGACAACTGAACAATAGGTTTCTGATTTCCAGTAGTGCTGTCGCTTGAGTATCCACCGTCAGCAGATTTAATACTAGAACCAGTAAGAATAATTGATCCATCTTTTTTCAAAGAATCAATTGTCTTTCCTTCAGCGAGTTTATACTCACCCTTGGAATCCATCTCATAGTTTGCTGAACCATCTTTACCTGTAGCATTGATAAAGTACAAGTTACCTGGTGTACCAAGCTGTTCAAGAAGTGCATTGGCATCTGAAACACCAGGAATCTCAACTGCAACTCTTCTGTCTCCAACCTTGTAAACATTAGCCTCTGTTGTGCTTTCTTTTCCAAGATCATTTTCAATACGAGTCTTCAACTTAGTAACAGTATCATCTAACTGTTCTGTTGTAGGTGTATCACCAACAACCTCATAAGTGATTGATACACCACCGGCGAGATCAAGTCCTAACTTAATACTGTCCTTCTTTCCCTCAACAGTACGATTTAGGATTCCAAATGTATACCATCCGAAAAAAATCACCGCTGCAAGTAATAGTAGAAGCGCTGCCACCCCATGTTTTTTCTTCATGCGTTTCATAATCTGTCCTTATCTCCACTTTCTATATTTTATTATTCTGCCCTTTCAGAATCGATTTCCTCTTCAGCTGCCTTTAGCATGATAGCGCATTCGATACGCTTCTTCTGAAGTTCACAACCAATTCTGTAATTACCTAATATATCCCCTGAGAAGTTGTATGCATTTGCCTGGCATCCGCCTGAGCAATAGAATCTAGCGAAACAATTCTTGCATTCTGGTTTAGCATATACGTTTGCACACTTGAACTTGCCCTGAAGTTCTGTATTCTTAATACCGTCCCAAACGTTACCCATCAAGAATTCTTCATTTCCAACGAACTGATGGCATGGATATAAGTCACCCTGTGGAGTAACTGCCATGTACTCTGTTCCTGAACCACATCCTGATAATCTCTTGTAAACACAAGGACCACCTTCGAGGTCAATCATGAAATGGAAGAAATTGAAGTCTTCATCTGTCTTGTATCTTCTAAGCATTTCTTTTGCAAGAATATCATACTGCTCTAAGATTACAGGAACATCTTCTTCTCTGATTGAATAGTCAGCTTCTGGAGGAGCTACAACGGGCTCAACAGAAATCTGCTTGAATCCTTCATTTGCAAGACTGATTACATCCTTTGAAAAATCAAGATTGTTTCTTGTGAATGTTCCTCTAGCGTAGTAGTTCATCTGATTACGTGATGCTGCAAATTTCTTGAACTTAGGCATGATCTTGTCATAAGTATCCTGACCACCACGTGAAGGACGCATATAGTTATGTACTTCAGGACGACCGTCTACTGACATAACTACGTTATACATTTCCTTGTTTGCGAACTCCATCATCTCATCATTTAGAAGAACGCCATTTGTTGTAAGTGTGAATCTGAATTTCTTTCCTGTTTCTTCTTCACGAGAACGTCCGTAAATAACTAGATCCTTTACAACTTTCCAGTTAAGTGTTGGCTCACCGCCAAAGAAGTCTACTTCGAGGTTCTTTCTGTTTCCTGAATTTTCAATCAAGAAATCTAGAGCCTGCTTACCGACCTCATAAGGCATAAGTTCTCTCTTCTGACCATTGTAAGTTCCCTCATCTGCGAAGCAATACTTACATGCGAGGTTACAGTCATGTGCAATATGAAGGCAAAGTGCCTTTACAACTGTAGGACGATTTTTTGAAAATTCTTCAATTTTTTCCTCATAGATATCTGGTGTAAAAAGAGTCTCATCATCAACAAGTCCCTGAACTTCCATATAGATTTCTTCGATTTCGGAAACGTCTACATTTGGATATTTGTTATGAATTTCTTTTACAACATCCTCTTTAGAATTGTTTTCAAAAATTGCGATCAAATCATAAGTAATCTCGTCAACAACGTGAATAGCTCCGCTCTGTACGTCGAGAACGATGTTATAACCATTATTTTTATACTGATGTACCATAAAACTTAATATTACTTTCTAAAAATTCCTCAAAATTACTACAAAAACAGGCCATATAGGCCTGTAAACTTTTATACAAAGCCACAAAAAACGAGCCACGAAACACAAATTATTATCTGTGATTCGCGGCTCATCTTTCGTCTAAGTATTAGTCGTTATGCTCACAGCTCTGGTTTCCAACTGTGCAAGATGTCTTGCATGCTGACTGGCATGATGTCTGGCATTCACCACAACCACCAGTTTTAACTGTTTTCTGAAGACGCTTTGTATTTAATGTCTTAATGTGTTTCATATTAAAGCTCCCTTCTAATAATCTTCGTAAAATTATATCATAAGATACCTTAAATAAAAAGGTTTTTCCTAGTTTGTAGCCTGTGTAGTTGTATCTGCTTTTTCAACTGTAACTTTCGCACCCTTCTGGCATAAATCAATAGCCTTTGTGCAAACATACATCTTCTTCAAATACTCTTTTCCAGCCTTTGCATTAGGAGCATATGTCTCGTAAAGCTCTGTATTTGTTGAAACACCACTATTTGTCTTTACACTCTTAACGAATTCCTTGAATCCCTTATCGTCGTATTCAACATTTTCCTTCTTGGCTACAGCCTCGAAAATCAATTCTGTCTTAAGATTTTCCTTTATATTCTTCTTTGCCTGCTTCTCAAAATCTTTGTATGACATGTTAAGGTTCTTCTTAACATATTCTTCCAAAGTCTGATCTTTCTCAATCTTATACTCTGATCTAAATCTTGTCTTAAACTCTTTAAGTCTAGCATTTACAAGGTTTGAAGGATATTTCACCTTACATTTTTCTGTCATTTCTTTGATAACAGCTGTTCTTGTATCAGATGCCTTCTGTGACTCAAGAGAAGCTTTGAGCTGATCCTTTGCCTGTTTCTTAAACTCATCTACAGTCTTGATTTTAAAGTTGTCATTTGTATAAGTATCATCGATTGTATCGATAGTAGCTTCCTTGCAAATATAATTTACAGTAAATGTAAATGTAACTTCCTGTCCAGCAAGAGTCTTCTCCTGATAGTCTGATGGGAAAGTAACCTTGCCTTCACATGTAGAACCTACTTTTGCTCCAACTAATCCAGCAGTGAATCCTTCGATAAAGCTAGTTCCACCCTTAGCATCGCTATTAGTTGCAACATTCAAAACTGCACCTTTAGCTGTACCACCGTCAAAAGCTTTTCCATCCTTTTTTCCTTCATAATCAACATTTACAATGGAATCACTAGCGACCTGTGTCTTTGAAGTATCCTTCATATATGGAGCCTGTGACTTGATCACCTGTGAAATATACTGCTGTAATTTCTCATCTGTGAACTCATAGTCACCGGTTACTTTTACTGGTAATTTCTTGTAGTTCTTTGTCAAAGTAACATAGTCATCAACATTGTATTTGATGTCCATGCTTGTTTTTGTAGTGCCACATGATGTGAAGATCAATGATGCAAGAAGTAGTGGCAACACTAGTTTTTTCTTATTCATGTCATAAACCCTTTCATTTAGTTTCCATCGCTTCTACCATCCTTTGGCATGCGACATTTACGATTTTAACATATATAGAAGATAAAATAAAAGTTACATTGCTTTTTTATTGTCTATTTGTTAGAATTTAACGGTGTTTATGGATATGCCATAAGCTCAAATTAAAACTAAATAGAAATATATATTTGGAGGAATGAAATGCCAACTTATCTAATCGTACTCTTAGTCATTCTCGTCGTTTTGACTATTTTGACTATAGTTCTTTATTTCCTTGGAAAAAAGGCTGAGGCAAAGCAGGCTGTTCAGCAGGAACAGATCAGAGCTATGGAGCAGCAGGTATCAATGCTTATCATTGATAAAAAGAAATTACGTCTTAAGGATGCCGGACTCCCTGATTCAATCACAAAGAATACACCATGGTATGCTAAAAATCCTAAGCTTCCAATTGTAAAGGCAAAGATTGGACCTCGTATGATGAACTTCATCTGTGATGCAAACATCTTCGATGATATGCCTGTAAAGAAGGAAGTTAAAGCAACTATCAGTGGTCTTTATATCACTTCAGTTCGTGGTCTACACGGAAAGACAGAGTCAAATGGAAAGAAGAAGAAGCTTTCTATGAGACAGAAGCTTACAAACAAACTTAACTCTCTACGTGAAGAGAGAGATGACCTTAAAAAGAAATCTAAATAATAAAAGAAAGACGCTTTTCAAAAACAAAAAGCGTCTTTTTTATTATTCAAATCTAATTTCAATAATTGGCTTATACCTTGATAGAAGGCGACCTTCATAAAATAAAGTATAATCCAGTTTTAAAACCATAACCTCTTCTGTTTTTACAAAAGAAGCTTTCCTAGTCTTTATCAAGAGTTCCATAAGGCCGGCCTGTGTCTGGTAAAAAACAGTAGTCTCATTCTTCTCATCAAAAGTCATCTTATTTCCAGCGTTTCCTGCATTTGAAACTATGAAAACATCACCTTTTCTCTTAATAGAAGCCTTTGCCCCAGAATCCTCATAGATTACATAAAATCCATCTTCCTGTTCATAATATTTTCCACTATAAGAAAACACTTCATCAGAACGTAAGCCTTCATACTCTTCACTAGGATCAACATCAGACTTAAATCTAATTGAAACTTTCTTTCCAGAGGTTCTATTTAGCGCCATATATCTCCTTACATACTCTGTTCACGAATAGTTTCCCTAACGGCATTGACCTGATTTTTAAGATGTAAATGCATAACTTCAGTTACGTAATCTATATCTCTTCTCATCAATCCTTCCAATATCTTTTCATGTTCTTCAACTAATCGTGAATAATTATTATAGTCTTTTACATATTCATATCTGTATCGATACATCTGTTCACGAAGGTTAGATACGATTTCCATAAGTTTATCGTTTCTTGCCATCTTGTAAATAATATCGTGAAAAGCCTCATCCTTTTCTACGATATCACGTACATCATTACCTTCTGCAGCTTTTTCAAATGCGATAGTTGCATTCTTGAGTTCCTCAAGTTCAGGCTCTGTCCATTTCCTGCAGGCACTTTTTGCTGATAATTCTTCAAGTGCTTCACGGACTTCAAGAACATTTTCCAAATCGTTCTCTGTCATCTTCGCAACCTGAGCACCTTTTCTAGGAATTGTAACTGCAAGACCTTCCTTCTCAAGCATACGAATAGCTTCACGAATAGGTGTACGGCTCACACCTAATCTATCAGCCAGATGCATTTCCATCAGCCTTTCACCTGGTTTCAATTCGCCTTTTAAGATTGCATCTCTAAGAGTTAAGAATACGACATCTCTCAAAGGCAAGTAAGCATTCATGTTCAATTCTAATTCTTCTTTCATAACCAAAAATCCCCTTATTAAATTGTTTCAGCCACAAAAACTTGGTAATTAGGATATTTTTCCTTAAAACTTTTTGCACATTTATTTGCAGTATCCATATCTAAAAATAATCCATAACAGCACGAACCACTTCCACTCATAAGTTCTCCAAATGCTCCATGCTCTCTAAGTTCTTGCTTTATTTCATTTATCTCAGGCAATGTTTCGATAACCATATCTTCAAAAACATTTCCCAAAAAAGTCCCTATATATTTAATTTCTTTCTCATTCAAAAGGCGGATGATTTCATCAATCTTAGGATGAGAATAGGTTCTACTATCCATAGCTCTATAGGCTTCCTGTGTCGATACCGCAACATCTGGTTTTACTAATACAACAGGAACTCTCGGCATATCACTAAGTCTAGTCAGTTTCTCTCCTATACCTTCAGCCAACGCTGTATGCTGCATAATGCAGTAAGGCACATCTGCTCCTAAAGAAACTGAAAGTTCCATAAGTTTGTCATCATTTACATCGAGTTCCATCATATCTCTTATAGCAATCATAACTGCTGCAGCATCTGTGCTTCCACCAGCAAGTCCAGCTTCAGAAGGAATCACTTTTTTCAATTTTATAAAAAAGCCACAGTTTAAATTGAACTTTTCTATCATAAGTTTTGCAGCTTTAATACATAAATTTCTATCATCTGTAGGAATGTTTGATTTTATTGTCTGTGAAGAGAAGTACTCAATTTCCATAGAAACTCCCTCTTCTCTGACAGATATATTTAATTCATCATATAAAGAAACCGTCTGCATTATCATCTTAAGTTCATGATAACCGTCATCTCTTCTACCTACTATATCAAGCCCTAAATTTATTTTTGCAGGAGCTTTAATAAAAATCTCATCCTTCAATTCGAATATCCCCTAACTTATTAAAATTGTTCTAGTCATGATTATTGTATGCAAAATGCATTTTAACATCTAATAAATACAAAAATCAATACTTGGAGCCTCATTTTGTATATTTTTTAACGGAAAATTTACATAAAAAAAGCACCGCCGGATTTCTCCGACGGTACCATTATTTAAAATTTGCTGTCTTATTACTGAAGGAGTGACATAACACCCTGAGTACTCTGATTTGCCTGAGCTAACATTGACTGTCCAGCCTGAGCTAAGATGTTGTTCTTTGAGTACTCAACCATAGCTGCAGCCATATCTGTATCACGGATACGTGACTCAGCTGCTGTAGTATTCTCTGAAATGTTATCCAAGTTGGCAATTGTGTGCTCGAGACGGTTCTGGATAGCACCGAGTGAAGATCTCTGTGCTGAAACCTTTGCAAGAGCATCGCCGATTGCATCGATAGCATATGTTGCTGCCATACCTGTTGTATCAGATACATTGATTCCTGTAAGACCGAGGAAGTTAGCATTTAATGGTTCAATTGCTACATTGATCTTATTAGTCATATCTGCATCTGCACCTACATGTAAGTTGAATGCAAGTGTTTCAGGAATATTTGTCTGAGCTACGTTGATAGTAAACTTATTCTTATTATTACCTGTACCCTGAGTAACATCAACGTGTGCTTCTGTATCACCAATGCCGTTGGCATCCTTAAGTTCTTTTGCTGCTAATGTGTATGCTTTATCAACTGTGATAATAGCTGTATTAAGATCATCTACACCATTAGCATCTGCATCTTTATTAATATGATATTCTTTTCCATTTGCTACGATATCAGCACCTGGAACGAAGATATCAGAAATCTGACGTCCTGATGTTTCCTGAGTAGCTGTAGGATCTAGGATATACCAGCCCCTAGCAAATGATTCTTTATTTCCATTAGTACCTGATGCGAAGTATGTATACTTAGCACCATTTACCATAAGTGTATCTCCAACCTTAGGTGTACTAGCAACTGCGCCATACTCTCCTTCTGAAGCCTTAGGATAAAGTGCTTTCATAACAGCTTTCTTAACATCACCTGTTGAACCACCGATTGTGTACTGCTTACCACCAATTGTAATCTTATCGCCAACCTTAAGTTTATCCATTGTGAATGTAGCTGTTCCATCACCATTATCTACAAGTGATCCAGCAAGACCGGCATCATGAGCCTTTAAGTTAATTGTCTTAGAAGGCTGTGTCTGATCACCTTTAAGAAGGTATGTTTCGTTGAACATTGTTGTTTCAGAAACACGATCAATTTCAGTTGAAAGCTGTGTGATTTCAGCCTGGATAGCATCTCTATCAGATTTACTGTTAGTTCCGTTAGCTGCCTGTGTTGCAAGCTCTTCCATTCTCTGGAGCATTGAGTGAACTTCTGTTAGAGCACCTTCAGCTGTCTGTACGGCAGATACACCGTCCTGAGCATTTGTAGAAGCTCGGTCAAGACCTTTAATCTGTTTTCTCATCTTTTCACTGATTGTAAGTCCGGCTGCGTCATCAGCTGCTCTGTTGATTTTATAGCCTGAGGATAATTTCTCAGTGATTTTTCCCTGTGCTGTAGTTGTTGTTCCAAGAACTCGATTTGAGTTCATTGCCTGCATATTATGCTGTACTACCATTGCCATAATTTTTTTCCTCCATGATCTAACCAAAAAGAACAAAAAAAGAATTAATATTAAGCGCAATCCTTTGCGTGTCACATCTTCTCAACTCCCTTTGGGAAGATCATCCTTACAACTACTATATCGAACAGTTTTTTTTAAACTTAACATTTTTTTGAAAAAAATTTTTAAATTTTATCAAAAATACAAAAAACTCCCTAAAATCAAGGGAGTTTTAAGTATAAAAAAATTAAATCTAGTTATATATCTACATTTGTTCCGCTATTTTTACTATAAAAAATGCAATTCTTGCCACTGGACTTCGCTTCATATAACATCTTATCAGCTGCTTTAAACAAATCTGTCACAGCCATATTCTTTCTATATGAACTGATTCCACCGCTAAATGTATTCTGTTTGGAAGTTTCTCTATACTTTCTTTGAGAAAATCTCTGACGACAGTCATCCATAATTCTGAAAACTTCATCCTCAGTCAATCCCGTAGTAAGAATTCCAAATTCCTCGCCTCCATATCTGGCAACAAATATGTTTTCATTTGAAAGCTTCTCTAATTCTCTAGATAGAATATAAATCACAACATTACCAAATTCATGTCCCATCGTATCATTGACTTTTTTGAAATCATCCAGATCAATCATACAAAAACAAATATCCGATTTTGTTGCAACCCATTTATTTGCTGTTTCAACCAGATACTTATAGTTAGGAAGTTTTGAAAGGCCATCCATTCTAGAATCCTGTTCTAGTTCCTTGTTCTCAACTTCTAAGTTCTTATTTCTAACTAATTCTTCACTCATCTTCATAAGTTTATATTTTTCAAACCTGATTGAGTATCTTACAAATAATAGTGAAATCAAACTGATAACCAAAACCAGAGTAAGTGACATATTAAAATATGGTGGTCGACTGAAGAAATCTGTAAAGACATGTATATAAAAAGTATCCAATAATAGGCCAATCATCTCAACCAGAAATACTCTTCTAAGTACTTTTTCACTTCCATACACCGTACTCATAAGAACCGGAAATACCATAATACAGTAAATAACCGGATATCTATAATGTACTGCAATTATTATAGTGAGAACTTCACTTAAGAAAGAAAGTGGAATCGAGGTGTGCAAAAGCTCACCTCGTTTCGACTTGAGATAAAAAAGTCCATTAAAGGATGCTAATAATAACAAAGCTACGATAGGCCGAATCAAATAAAAGCGAATATATCTATCGAACTCCATATCCGCTGGCATAAGTTGGATTCCATACTTCAGGAAACATAAGATAAACTCAAAAGCAATTAAAACCATACAGGTCAAATTACTAAGCCTCATCAGACTATTTTGAAAATGTTCCTGCAATTCATGAATACTTAAATTCGCACCGTCGATCTGCTTCATAGAATTTTCCTTCTATAGAAAAGCATTAAAGCTTTTCGGCAAATATACTCTTGTAACCTAAACCATAAATTTCAGTTGCATCAGAAATAATTGTAAAGCTATCAGGATCTTCTTCTCTAATAATAGCTTCTGCATTTGGCACATTATTTTTCTTAACTACTACCATAATAACAGATTTATCTTTTTTAGAAAACGCTCCCTGACCTTTTAATTTTGTAACTCCGACATCTAGTTCCTTTAAAAGTCTGTCTGTAATCTCAACATCATTATCACTGATGATGAAAAGCATCTTCGCTCCATCTCTTCCATAGAGAACCATATCAAATGCAAGTGAAGTTACAATTGCAGAAATAATACCGAAAATAATAGCATCAGCATTTGGAAATACAAGTGCTGAACATAAAACAATAGTTACATCCATTACGCCAAAAAGTACACCAGTCTTTATATGCTGGTATTTAAGGCGAAGTGCCTTACTGATAATATCAACTCCACCGGTTGTAGCTCCAACCTTAAAAATATAACCCATAGAAGCACCTACAATAGTACCTCCGACTAGAGCTCCAAGCCATGGATCATGTGTAATTGCACCGATATACTTAGCTGACTCATCTGTAAAGAATGTTGTCAACAATATACAATAAAATGTAGAAAGCATAAGTTTCGGACCAAACTTCCAGAAACCATATATAACAATAGGAATATTCAACAACAGATACCAAGTACCAGTTGAGAAATCAATCCATCTATTCAAAATAATAGATACACCGATAAGTCCTCCAGTAGCCATATCATTAGCATCGATAAAGCAAGCTACACCGACACCATAAACTGCGCTGGCAACTGTCAAAATCACAATTTTCAAAAAACATCTAAATGTTCTGTTTTCATAATACAAATGTTTCAATCTTTCCATATTCCTACCTATTTCCTACATAACTAACCTACATAACTAGATACTGTCCAAGTCATTACCCTTTGTTTCTTCTACTTTTGAAAGCATAACACACGAAATTATCATGAGCGGAATGCATACACACAAGGCAAAAATACCAAGCGAAGATGCACCAAGGAATTTCAGACCAATAACAAAAAGAATTATTGATAAAGCCATTCCTGCTGATAAAAGTAAGCTCATAACTCCCATCACAGAAGCTCTCATAGATGTTGGTGTTGATTCTGCCGGCATAACTAAAACAAGAGTATCTGTAATTGACCACAGTGTACCTATAAACATTCCCCAGCCAATTCCAATAACCTCTGCTGACCAGCCCATTCTCGCCCCGCACGAAAAGAGAATCAGGCCAATTGATGCTATTATGGAAAAAATAAAGCACGCTTTTTTCCTGCCAACACTATCACTTACAAAACCACACAGCAAAGTAAACACACCATTTACAAACGGAAATATAATCAGGATTGTATTTATCATACCTGAAGTAATCTTGCCCATTCCATTTGCGGCTTCAAGTACTGTTGTGTAATAGCTTGTAATTCCAGTCACCAAGGCAAAGCAAACACTGGCTATCATAATGTTTCGAAGCTGTCTATTCGTCCAGATCATTTTAAATGCAGAGAAAACTCCTCCTCTTTGTTCTGAAACATTTTCTTTTTCAGCTTCATTATTCAATTCTAAAATTCTCTGTTCTACAAAAACTGGAGTTTCTCGAATAAACGGTATACAAATCAAAGCAACTAAAATCGCAATAATCGCTGGGATTAAAAACACCATTCGCCAAGTTGTGATATTGTTCTCGTCATAAAAAATGCTACGTAAAACTCCGATCAAAGATACACTAATAAGACCAATCGCTTTTGTCAGATTACAAATCTTTGCTCGATGTTCCTTCGGTGCAGTCTCAATAATATACATTACCTGCATATCGTTTGACTTTACAAAAGTAATTACCAACGCTCCAAAAATATAGAAGATATAATTCGGAGAAATCATACATATAAACATGCCAACACCCATCAAAAAAGTGTTTAGTATAAGAAATAATTTTCTACCGAACCTATCTGCTAACGCCTTATAAAATGGAGCAATCAGCATCATTACATAAGATACCATAGTTATTATTGTAAATACACCAACAGCTGATGCGTATTCCTTGGATAATACGTTTTGACTCGGTATTTTAAATAAATCCAAAATAACATATGGCTGCATCGCACTATTAATATTAGATGCGATTTCATCGACGACATAAATCGCCGTCAAAAGAAAAAACAAACCTATCAAATAATACTTTCCATTCTTCTTTGCTCTTTCTTTTAGTAAATGTTTGAGTTCCCTACGCTCGTTCATTTTTCTCCCCTTTTCTAAATTTTTAGCCTCCTTTTTTCTTTCCCTGAGCATTTTTTGCCCACTTATCTAGTTTATCGTAGAATAAAAAAAATAGAACCCCTTTTTTTCAAAAAGAGGTTCTATTTTTATTATTTTTTAACTAAAAATATTATTCTGCTTCAGGGATTGCATCAGATGCTACTTCTTTTTCGCGGAAGATAAGTCCGAAAACAAATCTAACGAATGGTCCTGCATAGCAAAACTGCCAAGCCATAGCTACTGGGAAATTAAGTGCAGTAGTCTGAAGCCATGTTGCGATAAGTCCATGTGCACTGACCATATCCTGCTTAAAGAGAATAGTTGCGGCAAAGCTCATAAGTGGACACATGCAAATAACAGACACGAATGAGATTGCAATAACCATATGGAATGGATGCTCTTCACCAATATTTACAAGTTTAGCTGCTTTATAAAATGCAATTTTTGATACAACAAAGAAATCCAAAATAAAAGCAATAGGACACATTATGATCATTTCTCCAAATGCTTTTGCGAAAATAGAGCTATCCATAGCGCCCATTCCAAGAGCCATGTTATAGCAAATCATCGCATAAACCATTACGATAACCATCATAATTGTAAAAATAACTGTCTGAAATAAATTTTTTGGCATAAAAAAACTCCTTTGAATGAAAACAAAAACGTACGTGTTGTTCGTTCTCATTCAAAGGAATGTATCGTTTCAAATTTCTACCGTACTTTAAAGACAAGTGATTATTATACCGGCTTTTTTCAAATTGTCAAGTCAATCCAACCTTCTCACTAGTCTCTATGCGATCCTGAATATCTTTGTAAACCTGCTCTCCAATATAAAAACCAAGTCTAGGGTGGGAAGCATCATTTATTATCACATCATGCTCCACAATTACATCACCAAGCTTTGCCTTTCTGTACTTCCAGCCGCGATATTTCTCATTGAATCTGTCCATATCCGTATACATCTGAACAGCTTTTCTATCAAACTTTCCAGGTTCGATCGCATATCCAAAAATCTTTTCATCATCAGTTTCTTTTACCGGAACCAAGAACTCTGCTTTTTGAATTTCTCTGGAGAAAAAACCAAAGCACAAATTGTAAATAAGTCTTTCATCCTCTGTTTTTATGGAGTCAATCTGCGACATAACTATCATCCATCTCATTAAATTTGGATTTACAACATCACCCTCATTTACAGCTAAAGACTTATCTATTTCTACAAATTCAGAATCAATTGCCGCAAACTCGCTATTCAATTCAAATCCACACGCACCGTTTACATAGATACAATGGCTTATGAATTTTTCAATTTCTCCACTGTTATGTACATTATCAATCCGTCTTAATTCAAAAATATCATCAGGATATAACTTCTCCATTATCCCTTTATAGGCCGGAGTGATAAATCGGATATCCGGCGGAGTACATATATATCCTTCATCTAATTTAATTGTATCTGAAAAAAGGTAAGGCTCTCCCGTAGATTTTGAATAAATACAGTAAAGCTCTTTTGCTTTAAATACTTTCTCAATCAAAGCATCAGCTAACCGATCCAATCTGCGATCATCCTCTTCTAATATAGAAGGATCCTTCATAGACATCTTGTTTCTAAACATCACAAATAGACGCCACATCTCTGCGCCGTCAGTAATACTCATCTTTTCCAATTCTTTGTCTGATAAATCAAGTTCGAGATTAGCTACATAATGATCTCCTATTGAACGTACAAAGATATCCTTCTCTTCTTTGTTTTCAAAAGGTTTGTCATCTGGTTGTACTAGAGATTTTGAGCGTTTCTTTGAATGCTCTAAGAAGTTTAGAACCCCCATATTTCTCCCCCTTGTTCTACATATACCTTAACCCATTTTCTATTATATAATTATTTTTTCTAATAATAAATAAGAGTTTTAAAAATCCTGAAATTTAACTTGCCTTTTTTCCATCATAGTATATAATCATATAGAAAATTTAATTGGCTGAGTAAATAATTGTGAGTCATGTGTCGGTAATACGGAGAGTTGATTGCCGAACGGAGTATTTTATACGCTATGCAATTATTGCATCTCGCAGCCGGAGATATTTGTTTGAAGTATTGTTATATTTTTAGAGACAGTTATGTCTTCTAAGCCTTTTTATCCGCATAACAATATGGAGATATATATACTCCCTTCTGCTAGAGGCATCAGCCACGCAGAAAGGAGTTTTTTTATGGTAAAAAACACTAAAATGCTCACTACAATAGCATTATTAACTGCTATGTATGTAGCACTATCCTACGTGGCGATTGATCTAAGATTTATGAAACTATCCTTTGCAGGTCTTCCGATTTGTATCGGTGGTCTTCTACTCGGTGGAGTACCTGGATTTATGATAGGTTTTCTCGGATCTTTCTTAGAACAATTAATTCGCTATGGTTTAGGTGCAACTACACTTTTATGGGTATTACCTGTAGCAGTCAGAGGTTTAATTGTCGGTATTTATTCTCAGAAAAAGAAATTTATCCTAAATATAAAAGAAATGGGATTCATACTGATTCTAAGTGCAATAATACTGACAATCCTTAATACCTTCTCACTGTACATCGATAGTCGTCTGATGGGATATTATTCCTTCCACCTCATTTTCGGAATGGTAGGTATACGTATTCTCACAGGAATAGTCACAAGTATTATTTATCTTATAATCGTTCCTATAATAATAAAAGAAATGAAAAAGATTGTAGATTACTAAGGTAATCTACAATCTTTATTTTTATTCATTATTAAATTTCTAAAGAAAACTCTTCTGGGAGAAATCGTGGGCATACATTTTCTTTTGTCGCAATAACTGAGGAAGCCAAACGAGTTCCAATATTGCATGAATCCTCAAGGGATTTTCCATATGTAAGACCAATAGCAGCTCCTGCAAAGAACGCATCTCCACAGCCTGTTACGTCAACAACTGCTACTCTCTGTGGTGGGCAAACACCGCTATTACCATGTTCATCAGCCCAAACAGCTCCCTTGTCTCCCATAGTAATAATCATCTTTGGAATATGTGCCATCACAAGCTTCTTTGAAAGGATTGCTGCCATTTCTTCAGCTTCCTTTTCAGAATAGTCTTCGGAAAAAAGAAGTCCTGCTTCGCCCTGATTACAAACTATGCATCCTGTTTTCTTAAGAAGGTCTCTTCTTTCCATAGCAATTGTCATATTTGATACAACTGCATAAACCTGCTTATTATACTTTTCAGCAAGATTAAAAATCTTTTTAAGAATGGATGATTCCATATCTATTTCCACAACGATGCTATCAGCATTCTTCACGATTTCATCGCCATGTTCTTCAAAAATATCTCCTATTGCAGATAAATCTGGTCTCTTTGAAATTGAAGCAACTACTTCACCATCATTATCAAAAACAGCAAGCCAGGTTCCAAGTCCGTCTTCTGTACGTCTGATATATGATGTATCTACTTTATGTCTATTTAGTTTGTTGATTACTTCATCTGAAATAGCAGTATTATCAACAACACTTACATATGTAGGCTTTAATTCTACATTTGCAATGTCTTCTACAACATTACGACTCACTCCACCATGAACCTGAAGTACACGACCAACATTTCTGCCATTTGGAATATACTGTGCAGTAGGATATCCTTTAATATCAACAAAAACAGCTCCGACAACAACAATTCCCATTCTTAAAATCTCCTCTGTTCAAATCAAAAAGCACTTGCAAATTTTCATCAACAAGTTGACCTTTCTATATTACTAACATAAAAAGGTTATATCAAGATTATTTTAAAAAATTCTCCCACTAAATTATCTTTTCATAATCATCCTAAAGCCACATCCAGTATCATCATAAGTACAAATCCAATCGCGAAAACAATTGTAGCTGTATTGGAATGTTTTCCCTGTGACATTTCAGGTATCAATTCCTCTACTACCACATACATCATCGCACCAGCAGCAAAAGCTAAAAGATATGGAAGAATTGGAACTACTGCACTAGATGCAAGAATTGTTATTATAGAAGCAATAGGCTCTACAATTCCTGATAAGGTACCATAAATAAAAGTCTTCCATTTTGGCATTCCCTCAGCCAAAAGAGGAGTTGATACAACTGCTCCTTCCGGAAAATTCTGAATTGCGATACCAAGTGCAAGAACCATAGCTCCCGCCAGAGAAACACTTCCCTGTCCATTGATCCATCCGGCATATACAACACCTACTGCCATACCTTCAGGAATATTATGTAAAGTTACAGCTAAAATCAATTTAGTGGTCTGCTTAAGTTTACTTTTAGGTCCCTCAACCGAATGATCCATATGCATATGTGGAGTCACCATATCCAAAAATAATATAAAAAGCATTCCTATTAAGAATCCAACTGCTGCCGGCATAAATGCAAGCTTACCAAGTTTTTGTGAATCCTCTATAGCCGGTTGTAATAAACTCCAAAATGAAGCAGCCACCATTACTCCTGCAGCAAAACCAGTGAGTGCTTTTCTAAGTCTATCCGACATCTCTCTTTTCAAAAAGAAAACTACTGCCGCACCTAAAGTAGTTCCTAAAAATGGTATTAAAATACCTAAGACTACCTGTTTAATCATATCGTCTCCTTTTTGTTTTAAATCTTATTTTTCTTTGTTCTGTTCATTCTGCAAAACACCTACTACAAGGTATCTATGAGAACTATCTCTAGTCATGCAAGTTGAAAATGTAACCAGTTTATCCTTATTTACATCTACTTCCATATCACTTCTAACATGACTATACTGATCAGAGGTATTTTTCAAATCGTCAATATATTTAGTGCGACCTGAAGGTGTTTTAAAATCATAGAAATATAACAAATGATTATCATCATGTGAAACTGCACAATAAATTTTATATGTATATATCTTGCTCTCAGTCTCTATAGTGAAAGTTGCATTATCATTGAAAAAAGCTTCATCCTGAAATTTCGTCAAATCATAGAACATAGTTCCGTTATTATACATATTATGTCCATAAATAATTGTATTGAAATTCTCAGTAAAAACTTTTGACTGTTCTTTTTCTACATATAAACATCCAGGTCTTCCTGAAGAATGATCAATATTATGTAACAAATAATAATCAGTATCCTCCTCTTCATTACTCATAAGAATAGGATAATCTATGGATGTATTATTTATTTTTAACCACGCATATATATCACTGTTTTGCGCTTTTAGTGCATCAAAATCAATATAATTCTTTTTCTCGCTTTTAGGCTTCTTCTTTACATCTTTCCGCAATTCTTTATAATCGTTCTCACTCTTATCTCTAGAAATAACCTCTCTAAACAAAAGTATAGATGAAACCACAAAAACAACTACGCATAATAAAAGAACAATTCTTTTTAAATAATATTTCCAATTTTTTTCCAAAATAAATACCTCTAATTCAAACTTTTTTCGCAAAAAATATTGTATAACACCTAATTTAACATTTACAATATAATTAAAAGAAATATCTTATAAAATTTATAATATCGGGGAGGTATCATATGTCTAGACATCCAATTAGAGCCATTCTTTTTGATATGGATGGAGTTTTGACCGACACTGAAAAATACTATAACAAGGCCATTGTTGAAACCATGCACAATATGGGCTATCACTTTTTCACAAAAGAAGACGCCCTTCTCCAAAGAAGTCTAAATCACCGCGACTGTGAAATCATGTATAAGAATAAGCTCGGTCCAACCTTTGACTACAAATATTTCCACGAGAATTACAATAAACTCGTAAAAGAGTGGTTAACTAAAGACGGAATACCAGTAAAGCCTGGTATAAAAGAGCTAATGAATTACCTTGAGGAAAACAGAATCAAGGCTGCAGTTGTCACAGCAACAGGTTACAAAAATGCTATAAAGCGTCTGGAAGACGCCCGATTGATCGATTACTTTGACACTGTAATCAGCGCACATAATGTGCCAAACGGAAAGCCTTATCCTGACCCGTACCTATATGCTATGTCAGAACTTTCAAAGGAATTTGTAAATAACGGCGATTCTCCTTTGGAACAAAGTGACTGTCTTGCGATAGAGGATTCCCCAAACGGAATCACATCAGCAACTTCAGCAGGCTTAAAGACAATCATGATTCCAGACCTTAGCGAACCCGATAAAGAACTACGGGAAAAATTATTTGCAGTATGTAATGATTTATCCAAAGTTATCGATGTCCTAGAAGATACAACATCTTTTGCATATTAAAAAAATGGCAGTGAAGAATAATCTTCACTGCCTTATTTTTTACTCTGTTCTAAGTGCTACAACCGGATCCTTCTTTGCTGCTGATTTAGCAGGCATAAGTCCACCGATTACAGTTATAATCACGCTAAGTATTACCAAAAATACTGCTGCATCTGTCGGAATATGAACATTGACTCCATCTCCTACTGCCTTCTCGATAACTGAATTAATCGGGAATGTAAGTAGCCAGGATATCAAAATTCCAAGCAAACCAGATATAAATCCAATAATGATTGTCTCAGCATTAAATACCTGAGATACATTCCTCTTTGACGCTCCAAGTGCTCTTAAGATACCAATTTCTTTCGTTCTTTCCATAACTGAAATATGTGTAATAATTCCAATCATGATACAAGATACCAAGAGAGAAACCGCTACAAATGCGATTAGAACATAGCTAATTACATTAACTATAGATGTAAGCGAAGATGTCATAAGTTTTACATAATCCGTATATGTAATCTTTTGATCTTTAGATACACTCTTATTGTAATCTTCAATACAATCTGCAATTGAATCCTTGTCTTCAAAACTATCTGTATAAATACTGATAGATTCAGGTGCATCATAGCTTACTTTTCCAAATGCATCCATATTATCCTGATATGAGCTTCCGCCTATATACTGGTTATATACCTGAATAAGGGTATCCTTATCAGGGTTTGAATTCAGCCACTGTGTAAGCATTCCTGCAAGAGTAGTTTCATCCAAAGACTGCATCTGTGACATATCCTGTCCAGTCTGAGTTGCCATAGAGTTTAGAATCGCTCTATAGAAATTAGCCTTCTCTGTGACTCCCATAGCCTGAATATAACTCTTTGCCATTTCAGCCTTTTCATCATCATTTGAAGCTTCAAATTTGAGGCCTGTAAGAACATTTATATCAGGATTTGCCTCCTGCTTTTTAACGATATCAGTGTTATTCGTTCTTTCAATAATATAATCAGTAAGCTTTGATGTATATGCTATACATGTAGAAATATTTGCATTATTAGCATCTTTCTTAGGCTGAATGATTCCTGCAATTTTTACTGGAATACCATTTTTTACCATATTTTCAGTCTGAATAGCATCTTCTGCCATAGATGAATATGTGCCATCAGAATTCAATTTGTACTGCTCAGCATTAGGTACAATATAGAATTCATGATTCATTACATCTTTATAGGACATAATCTTTTCAGATTTACCCTTCTTTTCTTTAGAAGTTAAATCATCATATTTTTCCCTGCTGATAAGACCTAACTGATAGAGATTTCTAGGTGATAGCATATTTGTATAATCAAGCACCAATACTACTTCATCATATTTTGTAGGCCACTTACCTTCTACCAATTTATAGTTGTCTTTAACTACATCAGAAACAGCACTTCCATTCTGGCCAACCATCATCTCTGAGAAATTCTCTGTTGCAGGAGTTGTTCCTGTAAACATAGAAGCCATCTGAGAATTAGTTCCAAGCTGTGACTTAGCTGTTGTTGTTGAACCATTTTTTGATGGATCTGTATCAGAACTTATAAGTTTTCCATCTGAATTATAAGACCATGCTCCAAAAGAAACCTTATAGCTATAAACAATACCATTCTTGCCAAGGTATTTATTTATCTTTGAATCTTTGTCATCTAAGTATTTCTTAAAATTAGACAAATCATTTTCTGCAACATTTGTAGCAGCAGATGGATCAGTCATATCCACACGGCTTGAATATAGATAACCTTTATCATTCTTAGGTGCTTTTCCTTCTGATCTTTCAGCACTCATTTCAAGCATCGATGTAAGATCCATAGTTTTCGATGTAATAGTCACAGGATATGACTGCATTGTAGATTCCTGCAGATCACTGATATAACCATTTACACCTGTCGATAAAGCAAGAATAGTTGCTATACCGATAATACCGATAGATCCTGCAAATGCTGTTAAGAAGGTACGTCCTTTTTTAGTTTTTAAATTATTAAAACTAAGCTTAAGTGCCGTGAAAAAAGACATCGAAGCCTTCTTCTGCTTCTTATCAGGCTCTACAGTTTTAGAATCTTCAATAGGTACCGGATCAGAATCTGTTCCAATTTCTCCATCGCGAAGTGTTACTATTCTTGTAGAATAGCTCTCTGCAAGTTCAGGGTTATGAGTTACCATGACAACCAGACGATCTTTGGCAACTTTTTTCAAAATGTCCATGATCTGAATACTTGTCTTTGTATCCAAAGCACCAGTTGGTTCATCAGCCAAAATAATCTCCGGATCATTTACCAGAGCTCTTGCAATAGCAACTCTCTGCATCTGTCCGCCAGAAAGCTGATTTGGCTTTTTATAGATATGGTCTTCAAGACCTACTTCGATAAGCGCCCTCTTAGCTCTCTCAACTCTTTCTGCTCCCGAAATTCCACCTATTGTAAGTGCTAGTTCTACATTGCTAAGTACATTCTGATGTGGAATCAGATTATAACTCTGAAATACAAAACCTACTGAATGATTTCTATAAGTATCCCATTCACGGTCTTTGTACTTCTTTGTCGAAACCCCGTTAATTAGCAAATCTCCACTGTCGTATTGATCTAAACCTCCAATTATATTTAGAAGTGTAGTCTTACCAGATCCACTAGGTCCAAGTATAGAAACAAATTCATTATCCCTAAGAGTTAAGTCTATTCCTTTCAAGACCTGCTGAGTTATGTCAGCAACCTTATAAGACTTAACTATATTTTTTAGCTCAAGCATAAATACCTCCTCTCGCTAATTCTTATACTACACGAATGTCTTGTATAAGTTTTGATGTAAACTTCTTATATTTGACTTCTTCGTCATTCCAATCTTTAAATTTTGGATCACAACGTTTGTCTCTCAAATTATATTGTATCAAATATTTTGCAAAATATGTTGAAGTTTTTTCAGCTCCTGAAATATTTATATGATCTCCGCCATCTAAAATATCTTTATTTAGATCAATTCCTACTTCTGGTTTTAGATTTAAATCGATATAAGGGACATTATAATGCTTGGCAAGACTAGCTATAACATTGTGCTTCTCCATATTATGATTCTTAGGAGATGGTGCACTATAAAAAACGATTTTTGCATTATGACTCTTTATCTTATTAACAGTTCTCATAAGCATCATTTTGTTATAAAAGCTCATTTTGCAATTTTCTTTTGAAATATTCATATAGTCAGCTGGATATTGTGAAGGTATAACTCCACTATATACATTGAAGCCCTTAAAAGATTGAGAATTCTTTTCCTTTACATCAAAAGCACTCTTCCATACACTGTGATAAGAAACCACAGAATAAAAATCATTCACAGTATTTACAAATAAATCCTTCGCAGCAGGAATCGCTCCAGAATACTGAAAATAAAGATTCATTTCCATAAACACGACCTTTGGCATCTGTTGTTTTAATGCTAAATTGATTAAATGAAAAGATTCACCAGGTGTCTGTCCTGACTGTGCACATACAAAACTTGTAATACCTTTTTCTCCCCAAATCTGCATAGGTGAATATGATGTATAGCATTCACTGTCACCTAAAAAAAGAACATCTATAGAATTTCTTTTCTCCTTCAAAAGTTCTATCTCAATTCCATTACGTTTTAATAATCCCAAGTCCTGTTTTTCAACAGCTATCTTCTTGGTAATATGAGAAGATGATATTAAAAGGAAATTTAATATCAAAAAGAATACGATTACTTTTATTATAGATTTTGATTTCATAACACAACACTTTCTGTTTTAGAAGAAAAATATTTCAAGTCCGATAAATATAAGTATAATTCCACCCAGAATATTCGCTTTATCAGAAAGTCTCTCTCCAAACTTTCTGCCTGCCTTAAGTCCAAACATACATATAATAAATGTTGTTAGCGCAATTAAAAGTGAAGCAAAGAAAGCCATTAATGCACTATAATTTGAAATTGTAAAGCCTACAGACAAAGCATCGATAGAAGTGGCAATACCCTGAATAAATAGAGCATTTTTTCCTAAACGTTTTACATACTTAGCCTCCTCTTCGAGTTCCTTCTCCTTGTCATCATCTGATTTAAAGAAAAGACCTATTCCTTCAATCAGCATCTTTCCGCCAATAAATAAAAGTAGAATTAATGCAATCCAAGGTATGAATCTCTGAAACTCTTTAAAAAGAGTAGCCACCGTATGAACTAAAAACCATCCGATTAGGGGCATGATAAACTGAAAAAAAGCAAATGTAAATGCAATAAAGACTTGCTTCTTTCTTCTCATATAAGGTTCGTTAAGTCCGTTTACAATAGAAACCGAAAAAGCATCCATTGCTAATCCTACTCCGAGCATGATGCTATTCGCTATAAAGTTAAACATAAAATTCCTCCACAAAATTCGCGTATATACATCATACACGATTTGTGCTTTAATAGGTAGATGTACGGATTTTTTTAGAAAAAAGATATAGAAAAGAGTGAAAAAATGCAGAAAGAAAATCCCCTTTTTCTAGAATGTGAGAAGCATTGGTTATTTTGGACACTTACTTTTGTAGGCGGTTTCTATGGAGCGTACACTTATACTGTTCGAGGTGGTGTATTCTGTAATGCACAGACAGCGAACATCGTACTTTTAGGTATGGCAATCGGTACCCATGATTTGATGAAAACACTTTACCTGTGTATTCCAATATCTGCATACTTTTTGGGAACTATTCTCTCAGAAATATTTGCAAAAAAAATCAAGAAACTACACTTTCTACGCTGGGATACTATCATGATTGGTATCGAAATTGTTGCAGTAATAATCCTTGGATTATTACCTAAATCAGCCCCTGATCAAATCTGTCAGGTTACACTGAACTTCCTTTGTGCTATGCAGTTTAATACCTTTAGACAAAATGAAGGAGTTCCAATGGCAACAACCTTTGTAACCAACCATATCAGACAGACCGGAAGTAACCTTGTAAAATCAATCAGAGATCATGACAAGGCTGCATCCCGAAGATGGAAGAATCACGGAATGATGCTTGTAATGTTTCTAGGAGGAGCTATCCTTTCAGCCTTCCTATGTGCATACCTCAATGTGAAATCAATTTTTGGAGCACTTCCAATTCTATTATTTGCATTTATCAGATTAGCAATTGCTGATAGAACATATGAAAAAGATTTACTAAAAAAAGTACCTAGAGGACACTAGTCCACTAGGTACTTTTCTTTATAGTTTCAAATCTCCTATATCAGAAATTTCTATATCTATTCTCAGATTTGTTTTATTAATATTTCCTTTAGGATTAAACCAACAAGTCTTAATTCCACAGTTATTACCGCCTTGAATATCACTTGTAAGAGAATCTCCAATAATTAAATATTCATTTAAATTATCACTTCCGACCTCTTCAAATACCTTATCGAAAAATCCAACTCCAGGCTTTTCTACACCTACTTCTTCAGAAATAAACACTCCGTCTAAAATCTGATCTAATCCTGAATTTTTAAGTTTTAAAACCTGAGCCTTTGTAGTTCCATTTGTTACGGCAAACTGTTTATACTTTCCAACAAAGGATAAAACCGTTTCTTTAGCATTGGGATTATAAACCACGGTACTACCAAGCGCTACCTGATAATCCTCATTGAAGGATGGAGCAATTTCTGAATCAAAACCATTCTTTTCAAAAAACTCTTTAAATCTTCCAACCAAAACCTCGGGTTTTGTAATCTCTCCACGCTCTAATGCTTCCCAATATTTTCTGTTTATATTTTGATAGTCAGATAACAAATCTTCACTTAATTCGCCTAACTTATATTTTAAAAATAACTCTTTCATAGCAGCTTCTTCAGCCATTTCAAAATTCAAAAGAGTTCCGTCAATATCCCAAAGCAAGTATTTGATATCCTTCATCACTATCTCCTCTATAAATTCTCGTTTTTTAGTGCATCTATAGGATTATCCTTTGAGATTTTCTCAGCTGCATATAACATGCTCATAAAGACAACTACAAATACACTGATTACAGCTATCAACATACTCTTCCACGGAATCATAAATCCAAAGTTAACATTTGTAGATGTTATTGCATATAAAAATCTACATATAAGAAGTGATAAAACTAATCCAATTGATAAACTTTTAAATCCATATATCAGGCATTCAAAGTTTAACATCTTCTTAAAGCCTCTCTGTGACAAACCTACAGATTTCATCATAGCAAATTCTTTTTTCCTTAGCATTATATTTGTTGAAATAGTGTTAAAAATATTTGCCAGAGAAATCAGAGACATAAGAATAATAAATCCAAACATAAACACCTTCATAATGGTGACAAGCATATGTGTTGTTTCCAATAGGTCAGCAGCATCATTTAAATAATTAACATTTTTATTATTAGCTCTTAGTAATGTGATTAGATCTTTATATGTTTCTTTATGGTTACTACTTGTATATACACACTGTATAGTAGTTCCCTTCACTTCGTCTGGCGTCAAAACATGATTTCTCATACTTATAGGTAATATAAATCCGTGATCATATACTCCAATGTATTTATTTAAGTCTACTGTTCCCAAAACCTTTATATTTATATTTTTATCAGCGTCAAATGAAAATGAAGTATTAGAATTTACTGATTTAAACATAGTAAGCTTCATCATGACACCATTTACATACACATTATTTACTGTGTTATTGAAAAGAGCCACTGTGTTCTTCGTATCATAAAACTCATCTTTATCAAAGCCATTTTCCTTGCAAATATTATCAAACATCTTATCATCTATAAAAGTAATAGACGCAGGATACATATTATCATCCGAATCTCCATCGTATGTATCATGATACTTTTCAGTTAATAAATCTGGATTTGCTTTTATACTTCCAGAAAAAGTTTGCATAATTTCAGCTTTTTGTACACCTTTTACGCCTTTTGTTTTTTCAAAGAAAACTTCCGGATTTTTATCATCTAAATATAAACTCAAATCATATTTTGAACCCTGAAGCTGAGTTACTACAGCCTTATTCATATATAAGCTAAAGGCAGAAGATGAAACGAAAAGAATAATACTTAGGCAAAGTGAAGCAATTGTAAGTCTGTATTTTTTACTGTTTCTTTTAAAGTTCTTCGTGGCCATCATTCCTTCAAAGCCGAACAACTTAAAGCGAAGCTTTGAAGTTTTGATTTTTTTCGGGGTTAACTTTATATCAGTTGTCTGTCTAATCGCATCAAGTGGTGTAATTCTTGTCGCTCTATACGCTGGTATAAAAGCTGCAATCAAAACTGTAATATAGCAAACCAAAACTGCAACTAAAAGCATGTATGGATTTATTACTAAATGTATCTTTATAGTTTTAGCTATCTCATCTGTTGCTGTATTCGAAAAAGCATTTTGTAATAATCTAAAAGTAACTCCAATTCCAGTACATCCGACCAAAATTCCAATAGGAATACCTATCAAACTAAGAACCGAGGCTTCATATAAAACGCAGGATCTGATCTGTTTCTTCGTAGCTCCAATAGATTTTAAAATACCAAGCTGTCTGGTTCTCTCTCCCACAGAAATCGCAAATGAATTATAGATTAAAGAGATAGATGCCAAAGAAACAAGTACAACTAAAAAAGCTGCAAAACTAAATAACATATTTGCAAACTTTCCCTTACCAAGTACTCCATACATTCCAAGGAGATCCTTATGAGAATTAGAGAATATAATATGATTTTCTTTCATAATTCTCTTTTCAATATCACTATAATGAGCTGGATCTTTTACAGTCACAATAGTATCAATCTTTCCTGATGAATCTCCGCCACAAATTGCTGTATAGCCAGGACATAACGGTTCTTCTACATTTCTATCTAATCTTTCAATAATTCCTACAACTTTATATTTATGGTGAGATAGGTATGAAAGCTCTTCTGTTCCATCTTCTTTATTATTAAAATAGCCATAAGAAGAGGTAAGTTC
>JAIKZI010000028.1 GCA_024682375.1 Lachnospiraceae bacterium
TACCTATAATAATGGGAATAGGATATGAGGCAATAAAACTTGCAGGAAGAAAAGATAATTCATTTGTAAGGATAATGTCTGCACCGGGATTATGGGTTCAAAGATTAACAACAAAAGAACCAGATGATGATATGATAGAATGTGCTATTGCTTCTTTTAAAGCAGTTCTTCCGACAGAAGAAGAAACAAAAGAAGAAAAAGAAAATGATGCTGAAAAAAATAGTAGTGAAGAAAAAGAAGAAGTAATCTAGCCACACCAAATTAGAATGTTTAAATTATCTTACAATTTTTATAATAAATTCAATTTAAGCATATTTTTGACATAGACATATTTTTGTTTTATGTTATAATAGGTACGTTAAAGAATTAACATAATATTGAAAGGAGTCACAAAATGATTTATTCACATGAAGTAGAAACAATGTGCCCAATCGCTCAAGGTGTTAATCACGGAGCTGCTCCAATTCCAGAGGAAGCAAAATGGGTTAAAGCAAAAGAAATTAAAGATATTTCAGGTTTTACACACGGTATAGGCTGGTGTGCACCTCAACAAGGTACTTGTAAGTTATCATTAAATGTAAAAGACGGAGTTATTCAAGAAGCTTTAGTAGAAACTATCGGATGTTCAGGTATGACTCATTCTGCAGCTATGGCTTCAGAAATTCTTCCAGGAAGAACTATTCTTGAAGCTTTAAACACAGACTTAGTTTGTGATGCGATAAACACTGCAATGAGAGAATTATTCTTACAAATAGTTTATGGTAGAACTCAATCTGCATTCTCAGAAGATGGTCTTCCAGTAGGTGCAGGTCTTGAAGATTTAGGAAAAGGATTAAGAAGCCAAGTTGGTACTATGTATGGTACTCTTAAAAAAGGTCCTCGTTACCTTGAAATGGCTGAAGGTTATGTAACAGGAATCGCTCTTAATGAAGATGATGAAATCATTGGTTACCAATTTGTAAACTTTGGTAAAATGATGGATTTCATTAAGAAAGGTGATGACGCAGCTACAGCTTTAGAAAAAGCAAAAGGACAATACGGTCGTGTTGATGCCGCAGCTAAGATCGTTGATCCAAGAGCAGAGTAAAAAAGGAGGAAATACAGACATGGCTTTATTTGAATCATATGAAAGAAGAATTGATAAAATCAACGCTGTTCTTAACAGCTATGGTATAGCTTCAGTTGAAGAAGCAGAAAAAATAACTAAAGATGCTGGTCTTGATGTTTATAATCAAGTAAAAGGCATTCAACCAATATGTTTTGAAAATGCTTGTTGGGCTTATACAATAGGTGCAGCAATCGCTATAAAGAAAGGTGCTAAAAGAGCAGCTGATGCAGCAGCAGCTATAGGTGAAGGTCTTCAAGCTTTCTGTATACCTGGTTCTGTTGCTGACCAAAGAAAAGTTGGTCTTGGACATGGTAACCTTGGTAAAATGTTACTTGAAGAAGAAACAGAATGTTTCGCTTTCTTAGCTGGTCATGAATCATTCGCAGCAGCTGAAGGTGCTATAGGTATAGCTGAAAAAGCTAACAAAGTTAGAAAAAAACCACTTAGAGTTATTTTAAATGGTCTTGGAAAAGATGCAGCTCAAATAATCTCAAGAATAAATGGTTTTACATATGTAGAAACTGAAATGGATTACTATAAAGGAGAAGTTAAAGAAGTATTTAGAAAAGCTTACTCTGATGGACTTAGATCAAAAGTAAACTGCTATGGTGCTAATGACGTAACAGAAGGTGTTGCAATTATGCACAAAGAAAAAGTTGACGTATCAATCACTGGTAACTCAACTAACCCTACTAGATTCCAACACCCAGTAGCAGGTACATACAAAAAAGAATGTATCGAGCAAGGAAAGAAATATTTCTCAGTTGCTTCAGGTGGTGGTACTGGTAGAACACTTCACCCAGATAACATGGCAGCAGGCCCAGCTTCATATGGTATGACAGATACAATGGGACGTATGCACAGTGACGCTCAATTCGCTGGTTCTTCATCAGTTCCTGCTCACGTAGAAATGATGGGACTTATCGGAATGGGTAACAACCCTATGGTTGGTGCAACAGTAGCTGTAGCTGTATCAGTTGAAGAGGCAGCTAAGGCTGGCAAGTTCTAATAATAAATATTATTTAATTTACCATAATCATGTGACAACTTAGTTTTATAGGTTGTCACATGATTTTTTTTCGGGAGTTTTGTTTTGGGCAATTATTATTTAAAAAATATAGTTCTTAAAAATTCTAGAATTTCGGAAGAAGCGGTGTCCTGGTTCTTTTCACTTTTAAATACAGGACTACTTTTGATTCATTTGGTACTGGAAGCGCTTTATATAAATTTCGAATGTAGATTTCTATCTAAAATAAATCTGTTTTCCATTTTCATATACATTATGCTTTATTTCTTCTTGAAGAGGAAAAAATATCGCATATTTGTAATAGTCATATACTTAGAAGTACTAGTGCATTCTTCACTGGCGACAGTGATTTTGGGCTGGCCGGCTGGATTTCAGCTATGGTTACTTGCGCTATCTTGCGCCTACTTTTTTCCAACACTTGTATTTGAAGAGTATATAAATCCGGAAAAATTGTCCTGGTTTTTGACAGGATTATCTGCTGCTACATTCTTTGTATTATTATTTCATTCCAGATTTGGCTCGGATGCTTTGATGTCAGATATTATACTTTCTGGCGAAGTCTATTTCTATTTTCATCTGTTTAATTGCGTTGTGACATATTTTGTGGTTATGTTTTTCTCCGCAATGTTTGTAAAAGGAATGATTAGCACAGCTAATAAGTTAAGTGAATATGCCAATTTTGATAATACTACAGGACTTTATAATAGAAATGGCCTCGGCGAGATTTTAAAGACTCGCTCTTTTGAAGGCGATGAATACTCGATTTCCATCATGGATATAGATGATTTTAAAAGTATAAATGACACATACGGACACAAGGCCGGAGATGCAGCGCTTAAATATGTGGGCACGCTTTTAAATGAACTTATCGATGAGGATAGAGCTCTATGCCGTTGGGGTGGCGATGAGTTTTTGTTTGTTCAGACGGGAAAAAATAGTTTCGAACAGTTGTATGATACTCTTGAAAAACTTAGAATAGAGATAGAAAATAGTAATATAGTTGTAGGCGATACTATCTTTCATATCACTATTTCTGCCGGTGTGGCAAAGGGTGATAAGAATTTTGACATGGATGAAGCACTAGAATGTGCAGATAGAGTTTTATATCAGTCAAAAGCGAACGGAAAGAATTGCATAAAGAAGTTAGAAGGTTAGTTTTTTAATCGTCGTGCTGGAAGGGAGTTTACTATGAAGATTATTACAATAAATAGAGAGTTCGGCAGTGGTGGAAGAGAGCTGGGAAAGAAGCTTGCCGAGGAACTGGGATTTGCATACTATGACAAGGAAATCATCGATGCAATCGCAGAGAAGAGCAAACTAGATCCCAATTATATCAATAAGGCCATAGAAGATGGCATGTGGAGAAACTATCCGGTTACTTTTAACAATACTTTTGCTTATATGCCTGTTATTGAAACACCTGGAACTAGACTTATTTCCTGGCAGAGCGAGGTTTTGCATGAAATCGCTGCAAAGAGTGATTGTGTAATCGTAGGTAGAGCTGCCGATGCAATTTTAGATGAACTCCATCCGCTGAAGCTTTTTATCTATGCAGATATGGAAGCAAAGGTTATAAGATGTCAGGAAAGAGCTGAAGAAGGCGAAAACCTAACTGACCGTGAGATGGTTCGTCATATAAAAAAGATTGACAGATCTCGTGCCTCAAATCATGATCTAGTCGCATCCTATAGATGGGGCGATAGAAACGGATTTGATCTCTGCGTAAATACTACATCTGTAGAAATTGATTCTGTAATCAAACCACTTGCAGAATATGCCAGAGCATGGTTTAAATAAATCAAAAAAGTACTTGAAAATTTTATAAATATGGAGTATATTAGTTCCTGCATGAAAATTTAACGTTTCATATGCGGATATGGCGGAATTGGCAGACGCGCCAGATTTAGGTTCTGGTGGGAGACCCCCGTGCAGGTTCAACTCCTGTTATCCGCACGACTTAAAAGCGAGTTCAGGGAAACCTGGCTCGCATTTTTTATAGAAAGATTTAGGAGAAAAGTATGAGATATGTATATCCTGATTATTACAAGAAATTTGAATGTATAGGTGGAGAATGCATAGATACTTGCTGCGCTGGCTGGCAGGTCGATGTCGATGATGAGACCGCAGAAATGTATAAGGGATTACCCCTTCCAATCGGTGACAGACTTAGAGATAGATTACGCGGGAAAAAAGGTGGCTACTATTTCAAACTTGCCCCAAAGAGACGTTGCCCATTTCTAAATGACAAGAATTTATGTGATATCATTCTTTCGCTTGGTGAAGGCGGACTCTGCGTGACTTGTACAGAGTATCCTAGATTCTATGCGGACACTCCAATCTATGAGCAGGTGGATTTGACACTTTCCTGCCCGGAAGCGGCCGAGATATTTTTTTCCACAAACGAGCCTATTAAATATATCACAGAAGATATTTCTGATGAGGATAGGGAAGATGATGGACTTTTTGGCGAGGATCCTTTTGGCGGTGAAGATGCAGAGATGGATGAGGAAGCTTTTGAAGAGCAGATAGAAGAGTCAGATATGGATGAAGAGGATGAGAAGAGACTTCTATTGGTTCTCTCTGACAGAGATCATGCGATCAGCGTTATGCAGGATAGAAGCCTGGATTTGATAGAGCGCTGGAAGGAAGCGCTTCATTTTGAAGTCACTGATTCCGATGATGAAAATATTCTTCGAAATATAAATACGATGGAAGTTGTAAATCCGCTCTGGACTGAATTCTTTGATTCAATCAATGAGAATCTCCCATTAGTTCAGGAAAAAATAAACTTAATGCTTTCAAATCGAGATGAGTTTTTGAATTGTGCTCTGGAGCGTTTTTCGACATATATGTTGTTTAGATATTTGATCGATATCTTTTATCATGAGAATCCAGAAAGAACATATAAGTTTATCGGCAGAAATCTGAGAATTCTGTTATTATTGTTGGGTGAGAGTATGATTGGTGAGACATCAGTGCATATTTCACAAAAGACAATGATAGAGAGGGCTAGAATTTTTTCCCGACAGATAGAACATTCTGATACGAATGTAGAAATTCTATTAAAATAGTCGTATAATATTATGCGTTTACGCAAGGGAAATTAGAAGGTTATTTGAAATGAAAAAATACGCAGATTTTATTTTGGCATTGATTGCTCTTATTATTTCAATCGTTTTTGCGATTATCGTTATCACTATGAATGTGAAGAAGAATGGCGGTTCGCTTTTCCCGGTTGAGAAGTCTGAGACACATGAGTCAAATGCGACAAAGAGTGGTAAAAATGCCTATACAGCAGATGATGAAACTGTTGGAACTATTTTTATCGGTGATAGTAGATTCGTCGGTATGGATAAGGCTGTCGATATCGAGAGCAAGGACAGACAGTTCTGTGTTGCAAAAATCGGTCAGGGCTATTATTGGTTCAAGAATACAGCTCTAAAGAAAATCGAGAAGATAAGAAAAGAAAACACAGCACTTACTAAGTGGAGATATGTTGTATGCTTGGGTGTAAATGACCTTGGTAATTCAGAGAATTATTTGAAACTTTATGACGAGCTCACATCTTCAGATGATTCAATTCAGCTTGTTTTGGTTTCAGTAAACCCGGTCAAGAACTATCCAACAATTACAAATTCCCAGATAAAGAAGTTTAATGTGAAGCTTTCAGATGCAGGATATGATTATATCGATACATTCTCACAGCTTCAGAAAAAAGGCTTCCAGTCTACAGATGGTCTTCATTATGATAATGAAACTTATGAGGTTATCTATAATTTGATTGAGAAGGGCCTTATGGATTTGGAGTAAAAACACTCTAAATTTAATAAAAATGTTTATTCGGGTTAGATAGGAGGGCATAATATGAATAAGAAATCTAACGCAGAACTTAGACAGGAAAGAATTTTTGAGCAGTATGAAGAAAGCGAGATTGTTTCAGATTCTACTTATAATCTTGTAATCGGTCTTACAATTTGTGCAGGCTTTCTTCTAAACTTTTTTGTGATTTCATATTTCGCAGAGTCTCTACTGGAGATGTCATATATGGTTTCAATTCTTTTGTACCTGGGACTTTCATTTGGCGGAATGGCAATTGCATATAAATCTAAAAGCGCAGTAGTAAGTTTTATGGGCTTTTTACTTTTAGCAACCGGCTTTTCGGTGATCCTTGCTGGTATTGTATATATGTACGCACCAGAGACTGTCATCGCAGCCATCTATGTAACACTGGGTGCTACAGCTGTTATGATGCTTCTATCCACAGCATTCCCTAGATTCTTCCTTTCACTTGGAAAGACTCTTTTCTTCTCACTACTTGCAGTAATCGTAGTTGAGATTGTAATGCTGATCGCAGGTATCATAGAGCCTACAGCAATTGATTTCTTAGTTGCTTTGATTTTCTGTGGCTACATCGGTTTCGACTGGTCAAGAGCTCAGAGATATCCTAAGACAATCAACAATGCAATCGATGCATCAGTAGATATCTATGTAGATATCGTAAACTTATTCGTAAGAGTGTTAAGCATTCTTGGAAAGAGGGACTAATTTAAGGGCTAGTGTGGCCTTTAATTAAGTTTTAAAAGATATTTTTACTGTTTGTACTGGTAGTTGGAATAATCTTAATAGAATTTTGTGTATCAAAATACTTATAAAAAAGGCAAGCGATTTAGTATTCGCTTGCCTTTTCATTTATGTAGTCGCAAATTGCCTGAAGGCCTTCTTGAGTGAAGGGTTCGGTGTGATCTATTTTTTCCTCAGTTGTCGTGTCAAAATTCATAGGACCTTTCCAGGATGTGATGATAAAATTGTCTTCATCACGAAAAATTTTGAATCGCATGTTGCCGTCGCTGCCGAAATATGGCGACTTTTTATAGAAATCCAAAGATAGTAAATCATCTAAATTTGTCATAATTTCTCCTTTGATTCGAGTCGATTTTGATTTATTATAACAAATGTAGGTAAGAAATGTTTGCAAAAATTTTTGCTAGAAGGGTCAGGTTTATGCCACAGAATAACCCAAAACCGGGCGAATTTTATCGTCATTTTAAAAACAAAATGTACCAGATCATAGGAATCTGTACTCATAGTGAAACTCGCGAAAAGATGGTTTGCTACCAGGCACTTTATGGCGACTACGGTATGTATGTCCGCCCATACGATATGTTCGTAAGTGAGGTCGACCACGCAAAGTATCCCGAGGTCACTCAGAAATATAGATTTGAACTTGTAGATTTTTCAGGGCAAAAAGAAGTTTCAAAATCAGCCACAAGTTTCGTTTCTTCTGCAGCAAATAGTGGTGCGCGTACAGCAACTTCTGCAACAAATAGTGGTGCGCGTACAGCAACTTCTGCAGCAAATTGTGGTGCGCATACGGCAACTTCTGCAGCTGAAGAAGCAGAGGAGTCACCAAGAGATATTCCAGAAGCTCTTCATAGATTCTTGGACACGGATGCGATGGAAGACAAGCTTCAGATTCTTGAGGATATGAATGAAGATGAGGTGACAGAGCTGGTTGTCGACAGCATGGCTGTCTCTCTTGATATTGTAATTCCAGAAGGCGACCTTTTCGATAGATTCACACAGCTTAAGTCAGCAGTTCGAACAAAGGCAAGATACGAAGCCGAAGGACTTGGAGCTAGATTTAGAGTGAAGGTTAGACAGTAGCTTTTGGAGATTTACCTGAGCTCACAAGCTAGTTGGGAGGTAAAGTTCCGAGGTTTTCTGAATTATTGGGGTAAACCTCGGGGATTTACCTGAGCTAACAAGCTAGTTGGAAGGTAAAGTTCCGAGGTTTTCTGAATTATCGAGATAAACCTCGGGGGCATACCGAGCATATGGTATGAAATTAAAGAAACCTCGGAGATTTACCATAGCTCACAAGCTAGTTGGGAGGTAAAGTTCCGAGGTTTTCTATATTATCGGGGTAAACCTTGGAGATTTACCTTAGCTAACAAGCTAGTTGGGAAGTAAAGTTCCGAGGTTTCCTAAATTATCGAGGTAAACCTCGGAGCCATACCGAGCATATGGTATGAAATTAAAGAAACCTCGGAACTATACCATAGCTAACAAGCTAGTTGGAAGGTAAAGTTCCGAGGTTTCCTAGATTATCGGGGTAAACCTCGGGGCTATACCGTAGCTCACAAGCTAGTTGGAAGGTAAAGTTCCGAGGTTTCCTAAATTATTGGGGTAAACCTCGGGGCCATACCGAGCTCATGGTATGAAATTAAAGAAACCTCGGAATACAATCTACTCCCAAATCATCTGACTATTATGATATTTCCCTTCCATAGTGACGTCTTCTCCGAACCATTGAGGCTTTTTGAAGGCATTGGCGACTTCCTCGGATGGAAACTCAATCTCGGCGAGCCAGAGTGGGGCGCCGTCCTCGCGGTTTACATTTTCAAAGACATCTAGTTCGATGATAAGACCGCGGAGTTCGGAAAGGCCATTGTATTCAGGATGCTTAGAAAGAAGAGTTAGACCTGCTTCCTCGCATGTCATGAAATCCTTTAGAGGACGAGTGTAGCGAGTCTTCTTGATAAGCTTGCCGTCGACCTTCTTTGCGAGATGATTGTAGGATTCACGATCGAGAGGAACAGTGATCTCTTCATGAGCCATGAGGCCAGAGGACTTGTAAACAAAATTGTAATTATCTTCTGAATGTCTGATGCGAAGAACGGGATTTTCACAGATGTATCCCTGCTCGATATAGCGACTATTCCAGGAATCTAAATCGGCTGGTAATTCATCTATCAAATATTTTCTTTCGATTTCCATATTTTTTCCTCCTTTTATTTTATAAGGTATATTTCGATATTTTGTTAATTTTTTCTTAAAAATATGTTAATATCAATATTGTATGCGTAGTTATATGCAAAATACAAGTAATCGAAGGGAGTTAGATCATGAAAAGAGTAGTTGTATGTGCCGCAGACGGTTCAGAAGAAGTCGAGACACTTACAGTTGTCGATTTGCTACGTAGAGCAGAAATCGAGGTTGATTTGATTTCAGCACAGAATAGAGGAAAAATCAAGAGTTCACACGGAATTGAAATCACTACTGATAAGAATATTAGAGACGTTGATTTTAAATCTTATGATGGAATCGTAATTCCTGGCGGACTACGTGGAGTTGAGAATTTAGAGAATAATGTTTTCGTTATCAATGCTTTGCAGGATGCGAATGAGAGGGGAGAACTTGTGGCTGCAATTTGTGCAGGACCTACAGTTCTTGGAAAAGCAGGTATCCTACATGGTGTGAAATCAACAGTTTATCCTGGAATGGATAAGCAGTTAAATGGTGCAGAGTATGTGGATTGCCCGGTGATTGTAGATGGCAATATTATTACAGGTAGAAGTATGGCTGCATCTTGCGAGTTTGCACTTGCAATTATTAAAGAATTACTTGATGAAGCTACAGCGAAAAAAGTTGCTGGTGGAATCGTGTATGAGGGATGATTTTTTTCCTGAAAATATATATGAATCAATAGTTTGATACTATTGACACTCTATGATATAATTTTTTAATGCTTGTCGAGTTGTACTCGATGAGGACTTATGACTTTTAAGGAGGAAATTTAAAAAAAATGAGCGTAAAGGTTGAGAATTTAGAGAATAATATGGCGAAACTCACAGTAACAGTTGATGCTGACAGATTTGACAAGGCATGTGACAAAGCATACCAGCGTCAGAAGAAGTCTATCTCTGTTCCTGGTTTCCGTAAAGGAAAGGTACCTAGAGCACTCATCGAGAAGATGTATGGAGCTAACGTATTCTTTGAGGAGGCTGCTGATATTCTTCTTAACGAAGCTTATCCAGAAGCTTATGATGAGAGTGGTCTTGATATCGTATCTCAGCCACAGATCGACATTGTTCAGATCGAAAAAGGCAAAGAGTTCATCTTCACAGCTGAAGTTGCTCTTAAGCCAGAAGTTAAGCTTGGAAAATACAAGGGCGTTACAGTAACAAAGATTGATGCTAAGGTTACTAAGACAGAAGTTGAAGCTGAAGTTAAGCGTCAGAGAGAGCAGAATGCTAGAACTAAGTCTGTAAAGAGAGCTATCAAAGATGGCGATACAGCTGATATCAACTTCGAAGGATTCACAGATGGTGTTGCATTCGAAGGTGGAAAGGGCGAGAACTACAAGCTTGTAATCGGTTCACACTCATTCATCGATACATTTGAAGAGCAGCTTATCGGTAAGAAGGCTGGAGAAGACGTTGAAGTAAACGTTACATTCCCAGAGCAGTACCAGGCAGCTGAACTTGCTGGAAAGCCAGCACTTTTCAAGGTTCACGTAAACGAAGTACTTGCAAAAGAGCTTCCTAAGCTTGATGATGAATTCGTACAGGATGTTTCTGAATATGAGACAGTTGATGAGTTCAAGAATGCTATCTCAGAGAAGCTTGTAGCTGCTAAGACTGAGAACGGTAAGAAGGCTCAGGAAGATGAAGCTATTACAAAGATCATCGCTGATTCAAAGATGGACGTTCCTGATGCTATGGTTGATACTCAGGTTAACCGTATGATCAACGATATGGATCAGAACATGAGAAGCCAGGGTCTTACAATCCAGCAGTACCTTCAGTTCACAAACTCAACAATCGATCAGCTTAAAGAGCAGGTTAAGCCAGATGCTCTTAAGAGAATTCAGTCAACACTCGTTCTTGAAGCTATCGCTGAAGAAGAGAAGTTTGAGGTATCTGAAGAAGATATCGATGCTGAAATCGAGAAGATTGCTAAGCAGTATGGTATGAAGGTTGCAGACCTTAAGAAGAACATCACAGATGATGACAAGAAGAGCATCACTGCTGATATCAAGGTTGAGAAGGCTGTAGATCTCGTTATGGAAAACATTAAAGAGAGAGCTAAGGCTAAGAAGTCAACAACAACTACAAAGAAGACTACTACAGCAAAGAAGTCAACAACAACTACAAAGAAGACAACGGCTAAGAAGACTACTACAACTAAGAAGTCAACAACTACAAAGAAAGCTGCTGCTAAGAAGTCTGACGAAGAATAATTCGTTTTTTGATACTAAGCCGCCATATTATTATGGCGGCTTTAAGTATATAGCCGGGGTTTAGAACGGAGGAGAAAATATGGCAACAATACCTTATGTCATTGAACAGAATAGTAGAGGAGAGAGATCATACGATCTATATAGCCGTCTACTTAAAGACAGAATTATTTTCCTAGGTGAAGAGGTAAATGAACAGACAGCACAGATCGTAATCGCTGAGCTTCTATTCCTCGAATCACAGGATCCAAACAAAGATATTCACCTTTATATCAATTCTCCAGGTGGAATGGTTACTGCTGGTCTTGGTATCTATGACACAATGCAGTATATCAAGTGCGATGTATCTACTATCTGTGTAGGTCTTGCAGCATCTATGGGATCATTCCTTCTTTCTGGTGGTACAAAAGGAAAGAGATTCGCTCTTCCTAACTCAGAAATCATGATCCACCAGCCTTCAGGTGGCGCTAGAGGACAGGCAACTGAAATCGAAATCGCAGCTAAGAACATCTTGAAGACAAAGGAAAGATTGAACAAAATTCTTGCTGAAAACACAGGAAAGTCAATCGAGCAGATCGCTATCGATACAGATCGTGATAACTTCATGTCAGCTGAGGAAGCTTTGGAGTATGGTCTAATCGATGCAATTATCACAAATCGTAGTGATGCAGAAAAAAAGGAAGATAAATAATTATGGCACAGCAGGTTCATTGTTCGTTCTGCGGTAAACCAGAAAACAGAGCGAAGAAAATGATTGCCGGACCTAATGGGGTTTATATTTGCGACGAATGTGTGGAAATTTGTGCAGATATCATCGCAGAGGAGTTCGGAGAAGATGATCTCGGTACAGAAGATTCATCTTCAGGAGATTTCCACGTAAATCTCAAGAAACCTAAGGAATTGAAGAAATTCCTGGATGAATATGTAATCGGACAGGATGAAGCAAAGAAGGTTCTCTCTGTTGCAGTTTACAACCATTATAAGAGAATTATGCAGAAGAATGAGGTGGATGTAGAACTTCAGAAATCAAATGTCCTCCTTTTAGGACCAACAGGTTCAGGAAAGACTCTTCTGGCTCAGACGCTCGCTAGAGAGCTTGGAGTCCCATTCGCTATCGCTGATGCTACAACTCTTACAGAAGCAGGATATGTTGGAGAAGATGTTGAAAATATTCTTCTAAAACTTATTCAGGCTGCCGATTATGATGTGAAAAAAGCAGAAGTCGGAATCGTCTACATCGATGAGATCGACAAGATTACTAAGAAGAGTGAAAATGTATCAATCACTAGAGATGTTTCTGGTGAAGGTGTACAGCAGGCGCTTCTTAAAATCCTGGAAGGTACAATTGCTTCAGTTCCACCTCAGGGCGGACGTAAGCATCCACAGCAGGAACTCATTCAGATTGACACTACAAATATTCTATTTATCTGTGGTGGAGCATTTGAAGGACTTGATAAGATTATCGAAGAGAGAACATCTGAAGCTACAATGGGATTCGGTGCTGATGTAAAATCACACACAGAAAAGCCTATTGGAGATCTTCTTAGAAATGTTCTTCCTCAGGACTTTATCAAATTCGGACTCATTCCTGAGTTCATCGGTCGTGTGCCTATCAATGTAGCACTCGATCAGCTTACAGAGGATGACATGGTTCGTATTCTTAAAGAACCTAAGAACTCTCTTGTTAAGCAGTATCAGGCACTCTTCAAATTAGATGATGTAGATCTTAAATTTGAAGATGAGGCTTTAAAAGAAATCGCAAAGAAGTCAATCGAAAGAAAGACTGGAGCGAGAGGCCTTCGTGCAATCATGGAAAACATCATGATGGATTGGATGTATTCAGTCCCATCTGAGTCTTCTGTAAAAGAAGTAGTTGTCACAAAAGACGTGGTTGATGAAAATCTACGTCTTGAAGACAAGAAAATGAAAAGTATTTCTTCTAAAAAAGAGAAGAAGAGCAAAGATAAGAAAAGCGCATAAAGGTGGTTTTGGATGGTAATTCATTCAGCTGAACTTGAAACCGTATGTGGAATTACTTCTAAACTTCCGGAAAATCGTTTTCCGGAAGTTGCTTTTTGTGGAAGATCCAACGTCGGTAAATCAAGTCTAATTAATACATTATTAAACAGGAAAAAATTGGCTCGTACATCTGGACAGCCTGGTAAGACTCAGACTCTAAATTTCTATCTTTTGAATAAAGAGTTATATCTTGTAGATTTACCTGGATATGGTTATGCAAAGATTTCTAAAGAGATGCGAGAAGCCTGGGGCGTGATGATTCAGAACTATTTGACTGGATCTAACATGCTTCGCTATGTATTCCAGTTAGTAGATATTCGTCACAATCCAACAGCTGATGATAAATCTATGTATGAATGGCTTACATATCTAGGTTTCGACCCAATCATCATCGCTACTAAATCTGACAAGATAAAACCATCTCAGATTGCTTCACATGTGGATGCAATTATAAAAGGCCTCGGGGCAGAAAAGGACACTGTTGTGGTTCCTTTTTCCTCTGCAAACAAAGATGGTTTGGATACAGTACTTGATCTACTCGATCAGGTGCTTGAGAATGAAAAATAAAATTTTTCATAAATTTTCTTAAAATATATGGCATAGACGTGCATATTTTTCGATAATTACGTATAATAATCTCTGTTTGTAGGGAGGCGTTTTAATGAAATTATCAAAAATATCTGCAAGTCTATGTCTTTTATTAATTCTTGGAATAATATCTTTTGGAAGTCTAGGGTTTATAAAACAAAAGTCTGCATACGAAGAAGCTGTTAGGGAAATCGGCTATACAAATGATAAATACGAGGTTTTAGACAATGGAGATTTTGTCGCAGAACATGGTATTACTTTTGAGTCAGAGGAAAGCATTAAGGCTGCTTCGAAGTTATATAGAAAAGCATTTGGAAATAAAATTCTTAAGAAATCTAAAAAACAGTTAAACAAAATTAAAAATCAAAAATCAAATATCGAAACTTTGATTGAAAACATCGACGAAAATAATCCATCAGAAAATTCAGTTACACTTGCAAGAAAAGCCTATGATGAAGCTTTTATTTATGTTCAAAAAGAAGTAAAGAATTATGATAAGTTGACTGAATGTGAAGGTAAAATTGCTGATAATAAAACAGCTAATTCTGTAATTGATATGATTAACTCTTTGGGAGAAATTACACTAGAATCCAAGGACAAAATCAATAATATCAAAGAGCATTTTGATAATCTAACTGATGCGCAAAAACAACTTGTGACGAATAAAAATGTGTTAAAAGAGGCGGAAGATAAATATGATGCGCTTGAAAAGGAACACAAACAAATTTTAGCACAGGAGAAGGCAAAGAAACTAGAAGAGCAGAGAAGAGCGGAGGAAGAACGTATTAAAAATTCCGAAAGCTACAATTTGCCGGTCCCTCTTATTTATCAGAATCCAGAACTTCCGAATGGCTGTGAAGTTACATCTCTTTCTATGGTTATGAATTATAAAGGCTATTCTTGCGATAAATGTGATTTAGCGGATAACTATCTTCCAAAGGGTGAAGGTGATCCGAATTCTGTTTATATTGGTAATCCTAGAGATGATAGTGGATATTATTGTTTCACTTCTCCTCTTCAGCAGACGGTAAATAATTTTAATGCTGCAAAGGGAACATCTATAGGAACTAGAAATCTAACTGGTCAGGATATATCAGTTATTTATAATGAAGTTAGAAATGGAAATCCTGTAATTGTATGGGTTACTTTGAATTATAAAGCACCTTACTCAGCTGGTGGATTTTACCAGAATCTTCATTGTACAGTTTTATCTGGCTGGGATTTAAATTCGGTATATACTACAGACCCTATTTATGGAAAAAAGAAAATATCAAAATCCAAATTTGAAAAGATTTGGAAGCAGATGGGATGTAGAGCACTTGTATTAGATTAAAAAAACACTAAAATGTGATATATACTCAGAATCCTGGACACATATTTATGAACTAGGCGGAACACATGGCTGCTATAAGTTGTGGATACGGAGAATCATAATGGAAAGAAGAATTAAATGTATAACCCTATGTGTTGTTCTGATAATTGGAATAATTTCTATACTTTTTTTATTTAATTCAAAGAGACGAAAGATAGAGAATTTTGTGAAATCCAACAGGGAATACATGGAAAACGAGATCAAGAATAATAATATTGATAGGTTGAGTCAAAAGTATCCTGATTTGAGTATTGAGACGTATGAGGATGAGGATAATTTGAACGTAGTTGAATTTGGGTATAGTTCAAAAGGTATTATTCCTGCATCAAAGTATTATGGGTTTTACTATTCGAAGGATGATACACCACATGTATTTCAAGGCAGTGCTTTAAAACTAGTTAAAGAAAAAGATGGATGGAAATGGACAGATGGTTCTGATAATGGCGGATTCACTTCGAGAATATCAAAGAACTGGTTTTATTATGAGGCGTGGTTTTAGGAAATATTCGTGGCGATAGCCGCACTTGCCTTGATAGAAAGTGAGGACTACGGAAGATTTTCGATTTAGATGAAAATCTCCGTAGTCTTTTATTATTTCTAGTTATTTGCTTCTAATTCCTCATCATCCGGTAATTCAATAGATGTAGGGAATTTGATTCGTACTTTTATAATACGTCTCTTTGCTGTCTTTGCAACGGAAAGAATGACGCCGGATCCAGTGACATAAGTCTCGCCTGTTTTAGGGAAGTGGTCGAATAGACCAGTTAAATATCCGCCCAATGTATCATAGTCTTCAGATTCGAATCCGAGTGGAAGTAAATCATCTAGATCCTCCAGATTTGCAGAACCTAAGACTACAAACTCAGTGTCATTGATTCTGATGATATCATCTTCCTCGTTTGTATCGTATTCATCACGAATTTCACCAACCAATTCTTCAAGCAAATCCTCTAGAGTGATAAGTCCGGCTACATCACCGTATTCATCGAGGATAATCGCCATAGAGATAGAATTAGAACGCATCTCTGTAAAGAGGTCTGCTGTATTTTTTTGCTCGTAAGTATAGAAAGGTTCTCTCATATATTTACGAACGGAAAAAGTATTCGGATCTTTGATTTCAATCAAATCCTTCATGTTTAGAATACCGATTACGTTATCTTTTTCCCCCTCGTATACAGGGATACGAGTTTTTCGTTCTCTCTGATAGAATTTTACGATTTTATCATATGACCAGTTCACATCTACTGCTGAGATATCGATACGAGGAACCATAATTTCGCTAACCATCGATTCTGAAAAGTCGAAGATGTTATGGATAAAAGTACGCTCCTTTAATTCAATCGTTCCCTTTTCTTCGGAATAATCGACTAAAGTGCGAATCTCTTCTGTAGTGAGTGCATCTCCTGATTCTTCATTCTTCACTCCGCGAAGTTTTAGGATAAAGATGGAGAGTGAATTTACTATGAAAATCACAGGAGTCAAAATATACATAAGTGTCCAGATGAAGTGGGCATCTTTTCTGGCTATATCATTTGCGCGGAGAGTAGCAGCGTTCTTAGGAGTGATCTCACCGAAAATAAGGATGAGAAAAGTAAGAACACCAGTTGCGATTCCGGCGCCGAAGCTTCCGAAGAATTTTATAGCCATGCTAGTGGCGAGAGATGATGCTGATAGGTTTACAATGTTGTTTCCGATTAGGATAGCAGATAGCATCTTGCTCTTCTGGTCGGTGATTTTTAAAACCAGAATAGCCTTCTTATCGCCAGAGTTGGCCAGCGTTTTAATTTTGATTCGGCTTACTGTTGTAAGCGCAGTTTCAGCAGATGAAAAATAACCTGATAGATATAATAAGACTAATAAAATTAAGCCTTGTATGAGATAGTCCATTTTTCTCCTTTATTAAATAAGAAATTGTTTGTATTAGATTTATATTATGTCAGAAGGGGAAGACTGTCAAATATTTGGATATTTTTTCCGGAAAAAATACAACAAAATAAGTCAAAATGTCTCTTGTGCCAGGAGGCATGTGATGATAGAATTATGGAAGTTTGAGATTAAGTAAAGGACTTATGATGAAGAAACAAAGTATTCTATGTCTTCTTCTGGCAACATGTATGCTGTCTGGATGTGCAGGCGGACAGAATGCAACTCAGCAGAAGGATTTTGAAAAGGGAATAGAGAAGGTCGACAAGGCTGATTACAAGAACGCTATCAAATATTTCGATAGTGCGCTTAAGATTTCCTCATCTGTTTCTTCCCAGGAAGAAGATATCGTTACTTATAAAGCAGCTGCACAGTATCTATCTGGTGACTATAAAGGCGCGATTAAAAGCGCATCTAATCTAATTAACTATGACGGCAAGAATTCGGACTACTATTATTTGAGAGGTTCGTTCTATGCTGATCAAAAAGACTTCGAAAAGGCTGACAAAGATTATAAGAAGGCCGTTTCACTTTCCAAGAATGATTACAATTTATGCTTTGAGATTTATGAGAATTTAGTTTCTCATGAGTCTACTGTTAATCCTGAAAAGTATCTTGATAAGGTAATTGCTTTTGATTCTAAGGATGGAGAGATTGTAAATGCAAAAGGTGATGCATATCTCTATAAAGGCAATACAAAAGAGGCTTTGGAGTATTACGAGAAGGCAGTTAAGACTGGCTATTCGACAGGCTATTTAGGTATGGCAAAATGCTATTACTTAGATAAAGACAGTAAGAGAGCTTCAAAAGAGATAAAGAATTTCGAGTCCAAAGAAAAGGACTCTCCTTTTAAGTTCAATAAAGCGGCAGAGGCTTTGATGCAAATCAAAGACTATAAGAGTGCTCTTTCTTCTGTTCAGAAGGGCCTCGACTTAAAGAAAGATAATCATGAACAGGATTTAAAAAAGAATGAAATAATCTGTTACGAGTATCTCGGACAGTTTGATAAGGCAAAGTCAAAAGCAAAGAGTTATGTGAAGGAATATCCTGGCGATCACACAATGCTTCGCGAATGGAAATTCCTATCGACGAGGTAAGATGATGGCAATATTACTTATGAACGGCCGCCTTATAAATCCGGCGGACCAGTTGGACGGATTGTTTGACATTCTAATTGAAGATGGAATTGTAAAGGAAAGACTACCTCACACAGATGAGGTGTTATCTCTAATGGAGAAAAAATACGATTCCCTAAGGACTTACGATTTGACGGGCAGAATTATCTTCCCGGGTTTTATCGACCTCCATGTTCATTTTAGAGATCCGGGTCAGACAGAAAAGGAGACTATTGAGACAGGCATCAAGGCTGCAGCCCACGGTGGATTTACGACAGTACTTACAATGCCTAATACTTCTCCTGTTTGTGATAATCCATCCATTGTTGAATACGTTCATAAGAAGGCAAGGAATTGTCACTCTACTGAAGTACTACAGATTGGTAGTATTACAAAAGGTATGGAGGGCAAGGAACTAAATGATATAGCTGCCCTAAAGGAAGCTGGAGTTCCTGCCATCTCTGAAGACGGAAAGAGCGTTATGAATTCGGCTCTTGCACGTCGTGCTTTTAAAATTGCAAAAGAAAATGATTTACCTGTTTTTTCCCACTGCGAAGATATCGATTTAGTGGAAGGCGGCGTAATGAATCAAGGGAAGATGTCTTTAAAATATGATCTTCCTGGTATTTCTAATTCTGTTGAAAATATCATAATCGCCAGAAACATCTTTCTGGCAGAAGAGACTGGTGCAACCTTGCATCTATGTCACAACTCTACAAAAGAGTCATATCTATGTGTGAAGCTCGCAAAAGAGCATGGAATTCATGTTACGGGCGAAGTCACACCTCATCATTTCGTTTTATGTGAAGATGAAATTGATCCCAATAATGCAAATTACAAGATGAATCCCCCTGTTCGTACAGCGGAGGATAGAGAATATCTGATTCGTGGACTGAAGGAAAATGTCTTTGACGTAATCGCGACTGACCATGCGCCTCATACGGCCTCTGAAAAAGCCAGAGGTTTTAAAAGTGCGCCTTTTGGAATCGTAGGACTGGAGACTGCGGCAGCCTTGACTTACACATATCTTGTTAAGCCTGGTCATCTAAGTCTCATGCAGATGGCAGAAAAGATGTCCTATAATCCGGCACGTATCATAAAGAAGGATTACGGTGATATTTCGGTTGGGAAAAAAGCTGACCTCACAATTTTCGATGCCACAAAGAAATATAAGATTGATTCGAATGAATTCTACAGCAAAGGACATAACGAACCTTTCGATGGAAGGGAAGTATATGGAAAGGTTGTAGCGACTATAAAAGATGGAGACTTTGTTTTTAAAGTGGAGGGAGAAAAATTATGATTAAAAGATTATGTGAAAAAATCGATGAGAAGGGATCGCCTATTGTTGTGGGCTTAGATCCTTCACTGAAATTTATACCTAAAAACATTTTGACTAAATGTTTTGCCGAGTATGGAGAAACTTTAGAAGGTGCTGCGGAGGCTTTTGGACGTTTTAATAGGGTGATTATCGACAGTGTCTGTGATTTGGTACCGGCTGTAAAACCTCAGATTGCCATGTATGAGCAATTAGGAATTCCTGGACTTATCGCATTTCAAAAGACAGTAGACTATGCACATGAAAAAGGTCTAGTTGTAATAGGTGATATTAAAAGAGGAGATATTGGAAACACAGCAAGATTTTATGCTGAATCTCATATAGGCTCAGTATCTGTTGGTTCTGAAAACTATTCACCTTTTGATGAAGACTTCGCTACAGTAAATCCATATCTTGGAACAGACAGTGTGCAGCCTTTTATCGATGTTTGTAAAGAAAACGGAAAGGGAATCTTTGTACTTGTAAAGACATCTAATAAATCAAGTGGAGATTTCCAGGATAAGCTTATAGATGGAAAACCACTATATTACCATGTGGCATCAAAGGTAAATGAATGGGGAAAGCAGTGCATTGATGGCGTTTATTCTGATGTCGGAGCAGTTGTAGGTGCAACTTATCCAGAAGTTGGTAGAGAACTTAGAAAAGTTATGCCGAATGCTTTTATCCTGGTGCCAGGATACGGAGCTCAGGGTGGAAAGGGCGAAGATTTAGTTCCATTTTTTAATAATGATGGAAAGGGCGCAATCATCAATTCTTCACGAGGAATCATTGCAGCCTATAAGAGGGAAGGCTACGAGAAGTTTTCTGAAGAGAATTTCGGAGATGCTGCTCGTGCTGCAGTACTTGAGATGAAAATCGACATCGATAATGCACTTGATAAAGCGCTTAACTAGTTTTAAAACCAAGAAATATTTGTGGAGAGGATAATGAAAAGTAAAATTGTAGAAAATGCGAGAGTGGTTGAGAATCTACAGATGACAGATGATGTCTATTCGATGATTCTTGAAACTGAAATTGCGGATATGGCGAAGCCGGGCCAGTTTGTAGCTCTCTATTCAAATTCAGATTCAAAGATACTTCCTAGACCTATTAGTATCTGTGACTTCTCTGATGGAAGAATCAGATTGGTATACAGAGTAGTGGGAGAGGGAACTTATGAGTTCTCTAACCTAAAAGAAGGCGATACCATAAAGGTTATGGGGCCTCTAGGTAATGGCTATCCAATTGAAAATCTAAATAGTGATTCTAAAGTCACTCTAGTCGGTGGTGGAGTTGGTGTGCCTCCACTTCTGGCACTTGCAAAAACTTTATCTAATAATGGAATTAAAAATATAAACTGTGTTCTAGGATTTAGAAATGAAGATGACATTTTCTTAGAAGATGATTTTGAGGAATACTCTGATGTCACAATAACTACAGATGATGGCTCAGCTGGATTTCATGGAAATACGGTTTCATTCCTTCAAAATGTTGAAGAAAAGTCAGATGTAATCTATTCCTGCGGTCCAAAAATCATGCTTCATTTCTTAAAGGAATATGCAAATGAAAAGGGCATCAAACTTTTTGTGTCTCTTGAGGAAAAAATGGCCTGTGGAATCGGATCTTGCCTCGCCTGCGTTTGTAAGTCCAAAAATGTGGACAACCATTCAAAAGTACATAATAAACGTGTCTGCAAAGACGGACCGGTATTCGATGCAGAGGAGGTAGAACTATAATGAGAGATTTATCTATAGATGCTTTCGGACTTCATTTTAAAAATCCTATTATGACTTGTTCTGGAACATTTGCATCGGGAATCGAGTATAGCGAGTTTGTGGATTTAAATAGACTGGGCGCTGTAGTTACAAAGGGAGTTTCGCATGAGCCCTGGAGTGGAAATCCTACACCTAGAATTGCAGAGACTCCATCTGGAATGTTAAATGCTATAGGACTTCAGAATCCAGGTACTAAAACTTTTATCGAAAGAGATTTAGAGGAACTAAAAGACTATGACACAAATATTGTAGTAAATGTCTGCGGTCATAGTTTGGAAGAGTATAAAAAAGCTGTTCTTGATTTAAATGATACAAATGCAAATCTCTTTGAAATAAATATTTCCTGTCCAAATGTAAAAGCAGGAGGACTTAGCTTTGGAACAGATCCCAAAGGTGTATATGAAATTACAAGTGAATTAAAGCAGATTTCTAAGAAGCCAATCGTTATGAAATTGACTCCAAATGTCACTGATATAAAGGTGATTGCAAAGGCAGCAGAAGAGGGAGGAGCTGATGGAATCTCTCTTATAAATACACTGACTGGAATGAAGATTGACGTGGAGAAGCAGATTTTTTCCTTAGCAAATAAAACCGGTGGACTCTCAGGTCCAGCTATTCATCCGGTAGCAGTTCGTATGGTTTATGAGTGCGCCTCTGTAGTAAACATTCCGATTATCGGAATGGGCGGAGTTTTTGATTATTCCGATGCGCTCGAACTTATGATGGCTGGTGCTTCACTTGTCGCAGTGGGAAGTGCAAACTTTAAAAATCCATGTGCGACTACAGATATAATCGATGGAATCGATGATTATATGGAAAGACATAATATAAAGAACATAAAAGAAATCATTGGATTAGTAAAATAGATTTAATTATACTAGTGGAGGATATGATGAAAGAATATCAGGAAGAATTTATCGATTTTATGCTCGAAGGAGAGGTACTTCGTTTCGGAGACTTTACAACAAAGAGTGGAAGGAAGACTCCTTTTTTCATAAATGCCGGTCTTTATAAGACTGGTGAGCAGCTAAAGAGACTTGGCGAATATTATGCAAAGACTATTCACGATGAGTTCGGTGAGGATATCGATATTCTATTCGGACCTGCATATAAGGGAATTCCTCTTTCAGTTGCAACTTGCATCGCACTTTATGAGATGTATGGTATGAATGTTTCATACTGCGCAAATCGAAAAGAGATAAAGGATCACGGGGAAAAAGGAATCCTACTCGGTTCTCCTATAAAGGATGGCGACAAGGTCGTAATTATAGAGGATGTGACTACAGCAGGAACTTCTATCAGAGAGACAATGCCAATCATAAAGGCTCAGGCTGATTGTGATGTTGTGGGACTGGTTGTTTCTGTAGATAGAATGGAGAAGGGCACGGGAGAGTTAAATGCTCTGGATGAGATTGCAAAGAATTACAATTTCAAAACAACTTCTATCGTAAATATGGAAGAAGTAGTGGAGAGACTTCGCAAAGTGCCTTATAATGGAAAGATACTGATCGATTCTGAATTAGAAAGTAGAATTTCGGCATATTATGATCAGTACGGTGCCGAATCTAGGAAGTAATAATGAGTCCAAAGAAGAAAAGAAGATATAGAGAAAAGAAACCACATAATTTACGTTCAATCATGGCAGCAATCCCTGCAACAGTTTCATTCGCATTGTTTTTGCTTGTGATTGTGGAAAGCGTCATAAATGATGGAAAGATCACAAGAATTCTTGCCGGTCTAGGAATGATTTTCTTTATAGTATCTATAATAGAATTCTATTATGGATTCCGTGAATACAAGAAGGATGATTACAGCACAGTAAGTAGAAGAGTTGGCGTAATCCTTCCACTGGTTTCCTTCTTGCTTTGGGGTGCTTTGTTTGTAATTGGAATTTTTTTCTAAGGGAGGTTTTTTAATCAATGTCAGATGAAAGAAATTTTGTCAGTGATGAGGATTACATGGATCTACTTAATGAAAGGTTAGAACTCATCTCTGATAGAATGATGCTAATCTTTGAGAATACAAATGTAGATAATGATTACAACAGATATTTTCATGAGGTATCTGGATTCTTCAATAATATATTCGAATTGATTTCTGAAAGAAAAGATGCCCCTCTTTCAAATGAAAGTGCGAAGAAGTGGCATGATAAATTATATTCACGACTACAGAAAGAAAATTACGAGAATACTTTTTTAAATCCAAAATTTGCAGTTGAAAAACTAGGTGAAGAAGGAACATTCTTATCAGCACTATATGCTGATTGCATCGGTGTGATTCCGTATGTTTATTCGGGCAGCATTGAGGAAGCAGTTGTATTTAGTGAGTTTTTTGTGTGCGTGCATGAAATCTTTGCAGAGAGTACAGGCTCTGACTCACTAGAGTTTGCCCTCGAAGAGATGAAGGCCGTATACCACGATTACACAGATGTATTTACTAAGAATTCAATCCTTGATATCGTGCTTGGTAATGACTACTGCATGGATGTCCTTATGAATTCTGATTTATCTAATACAGATTATCTTTACCAGTACGGACTTATGGTCGGCGACAATGAAATCAAATCACATGATTTCCTCGCAACTCTTTCAGAGGATGAGATCACAAGCATGGCAAAGACTTATGTAGATGGCTACATCAGAGGTTTCAAAATCACAGGACGTGACATTTCGAAAAAAGAAACCGTAGGTATTCACTATTGCCTCGGTTTTGAGCGTGTTATGCGTCGTTCCGTAGAGGTGTTTAAAGAGAATGGTCTAAGGGCTCTTTCAACATTTACACCACAGTTTAGTTTTATGCGCCGTGGTGCAAACAGAAATGTTTTCACTACAGCATCTAATAGACAGTTCTTCTTCGATCACAGAGAGGATAAGGCTTTCTACTATGACAAGGCTTATGCTGAGAGAGTGAAGGAAGTTACAAAGGATACTTTTGAGAAGTTTAGGGAAGAAGCTTCTATGTATTCAGGGCCAGCTCTCGTAGAAATCTTCGGAGGAGAGAAGTTCGATCCTATCGATAAGAAGGAAGTTAAGCTTCTGTCTAAGGATCAGAGAAAGTTAGTAGTAGAGTATGCTTCAACTAATAGCCAGATTATGGAAGAGTATATTCCAGAAGATGAGACAAGCTTTACGATTATCTCTTACCCTGTAGCATCTATTAGTGAAAGGTATGAGGAAATTTTTTCCGAAACCGTAAAGCTAAATACTCTAGACAACGATAAATATATTCGTATCCAGGATAAGTTAATCGATGCCCTGGATTCTGGAGAGAGAGTTCATGTAACAGGTCGTGGCGATAATGAGACTGATATCACAGTTTCACTTCATCACCTGAGTGACCCATCCAAACAGACTAATTTCGAGAACTGCGTTGGCGATGTGAACATTCCTGTCGGTGAGGTTTTCACATCACCTATCCTAAAGGGCACAAATGGACTTTTGCATGTGAAGAGAGTTTTCCTCTCAGGCTTCGAGTATAGAGATTTGCGCCTTAAGTTTAAGGACGGTATGATCGAAGAAATCACTTGCAAGAATTTCCCTGATGAAGAGTCAAATCGTCGTTACCTCGATGAGCATATTCTTCATCACCATGATACTTTGCCAATGGGCGAGTTTGCAATTGGTACGAATACAGTAGCCTATGTGATGGCTAGAAAATTTAATATAGAAGATAAGATGGATATTCTTATTGCGGAAAAAACAGGACCTCACTTTGCTGTGGGTGATACTTGTTATTCACACGCAGAGGATATTCCTATGTACAACCCAAATCATAAAGAAGTAATAGCTAGGGAAAATGAAGTTTCTTCTCTTAGAAAGTCTGACCCTAGAAAGGCATATTTCCAGTGCCATACAGATATTACAATTCCTTACGGTGAACTCGGAAGTATCGATGTTTTAGGAAATGATGGAAATACTACAACAATCATCAGGGAAGGACGTTTTGTACTTCCTGGTACAGAAGAGTTAAACGAACCACTCGACAACGAATAATCTTTTACTAATGACGGAGGATTTAGAGCAATGAAGAAGCAGGTTGGCATTATTATGGGTAGCGATTCCGATATGGAAATCATGGCACAGGCGGCCAAGGTTCTCGATGATTTCGGAATCAGTTATGACATGGATATTATTTCGGCTCACAGAGAGCCCTTAGAACTCGTCGAATATGGCGAGAGAGCAAAGGAGAGAGACTACCAGGTCATAATAGCCGGTGCCGGTAAGGCAGCAGCACTCCCTGGAATGTGCGCAGCTCTATTTCCTCTTCCAGTCATTGGAATTCCTATGAAGACCTCAGATCTCGGAGGCGTAGATTCACTATATTCAATAGTACAAATGCCAAGCGGCGTTCCAGTCGCAACAGTTGCCATAAATGGAGGAAAGAATGCAGGTATTCTTGCTGCAAAGATTCTTTCTGTCGGTGATAGCGATTTGAGGAAAAGAGTCTTCGATTTTCAATCAAATTTGAAGAATGAAACTATTTCAAAGAACGAAAAACTCCAAAAGCTAGGTTGGAGAGAGTATTTGGAACAGAAGTAATTTTTTAGATAAAAACCAAGAAATTTTATATTGTGTAAAGGAGTAATGTGATGGATTACAGAAGTTCTGGCGTAGATATCGAGGCAGGCTACAAATCAGTAGAACTTATGAAAGAACACGTAAAGAAAACCATGCGTCCTGAAGTGCTAGGAGGATTGGGTGGATTTTCGGGTGCTTTTTCCCTCGCTAGTTTTAAAGACATGGAGAAGCCTACTTTGCTATCAGGTACTGATGGTGTTGGAACTAAGTTAAAAATCGCTTTTTTGATGGATAAACATGATACAGTCGGAATTGATTGTGTCGCAATGTGCGTAAACGATGTAGCTTGTGCTGGTGGAGAACCACTCTATTTCCTTGATTACATCGCTTGTGGTAAGAATGTTCCGGAAAAAATTGCATCCATAGTAAAGGGTGTTGCAGCCGGTTGTGAGATGAGTGGTTCAGCCCTAATCGGTGGCGAAACAGCAGAGATGCCAGGTTTCTATCCTGAAGATGAGTATGATCTCGCGGGATTTTCAGTTGGTATCTGTGACGAGAAGGATATCATCACAGGCGATGAATTAGCCGATGGCGATGTTCTGATCGGAATGGCTTCATCCGGCGTTCACTCAAATGGTTTTTCCCTTGTAAGAAAAGTCTTTGAGATGTCAAAGGAAAGTCTCAACACATACTATGATGAGCTTGGAGAAACTTTAGGCGAGGCGCTTCTTCGTCCAACGAAGATTTATGTAAAGGCGCTTAAGTCTGTAAAGGATGCTGGCGTTAGAGTTCGTGCCTGCAGCCATATCACAGGTGGTGGTTTTTACGAGAATGTTCCACGTATGCTAAGGACAGGCATGAAGGCTGTAATCAAAAAGGATTCTTATACAATACCTCCAATATTTAAACTTCTTCAGAAGACTGGATCTATCGAAGAACATATGATGTATAACACTTATAACATGGGAATCGGAATGGTTCTCGCTGTAAGAAAAGAAGATGTTGATGCGACTATGTCAGCCATTTCTGCAGCAGGTGAAACTCCTTATGTAATTGGTCATATCGAGGCCGGGGAAAAAGGTGTCGAGTTATGCTAGATGTAGTTGTTATGGTTTCCGGGAAAAAAGGTGTTTTGCTATGTTAAATGTGGTTGTTATGGTTTCCGGTGGCGGCACGAATTTAGAAGCAATCATCAAGGCTATAGATTCAGGTAAAATCAAGAATGCCAGAATCTCTTGTGTGATTTCAAATAATAAAGGCGCCTTTGCCCTAGAGCGTGCTAAGAATCATGGAATCGATTCCTTTTGTATTTCACCAAAGGATTATTCGAATCGTTCTTCTTTCAATCAGGCGCTCGTTTCAAAGCTAGATGAGCTTGCCCCGGATTTGATTGTTCTCGCAGGATTCTTAGTCGTAATTCCTGAAGAATTGATTTCTCATTTTGAAAACAGAATTATAAATATTCATCCATCTTTGATTCCATCTTTTTGCGGCAAAGGTTTTTATGGCCTCAAGGTCCACGAGGGTGTGCTAGCTCGTGGAGTGAAGGTCACTGGTGCAACTGTGCATTTTGTGGACAGCGGAACTGACACTGGTCCCATCATTTTGCAGAAGCCTGTTTTGGTAAAAGATGATGACACTCCTGAAGTATTGCAGCGTCGTGTTATGGAAGAGGCTGAGTGGCAAATTCTCCCAGAGGCGATAGACCTAATAGCTTCAGGAAGAGTGAAGGTAGAAGGTGGAAGAGTTAGAATTTTGTAGATTTTTTTCCTTGCAGTGCTGAGGAATTACCAAGAAGTATTTATTGGAGGAATAGATGAAAGTTTTAGTTATTGGAAGTGGTGGACGTGAGAATGCGCTTTGCTATGCAATTGCAAAGTCAAAGCGAGTTGACAAAATTTTCTGCGCACCTGGAAATGCAGGCATTTCAAAGTATGCGGAGTGTGTTCCAATTGGTGCTATGGAATTTGATAAATTGATTTCTTTTGCAAAGGAGAAGTCTATAGATTTGACTGTTGTGGGTATGGATGATCCGCTCGCCGGTGGTATAGTCGATGAATTCGAGAAGGCAGGTCTTCGCGTTTTCGGACCTCGTAAGAATGCAGCAATTCTCGAGGCATCAAAGGCATTCTCAAAGGATCTTATGAAGAAGTATGATATCCCGACAGCTTCATATGAGACTTTTACAGATGCATCTTCAGCCTGTGAGTATTTGAAGAATGCGAAGATGCCTATCGTTTTGAAGGCTTCTGGTCTTGCTCTTGGAAAGGGTGTTTTGATTTGTGAGACTTTGGAGGAAGCACTCGACGGTGTCCATGAACTTATGGAGGATAAGAAGTTTGGCGATGCAGGAAATACTATCGTAATTGAAGAATTTATGACTGGTCGCGAGGTTTCTGTTCTTTCTTTTGTAGATGGTGATACGATTCGTATTATGTCTTCAGCCCAGGATCATAAGAGAGCAAAGGATAATGACGAGGGCTTAAACACAGGTGGTATGGGTAACTATTCTCCTTCACCTTTCTATACAAAGGAAGTTGATGAGTTTTGCCAGGAGCATATTTATCAGAGAACTGTCGATGCGATGAAGGCCGAAGGTCGTCCTTTTAAGGGTGTGATTTTCTTTGGCTTGATGCTCACAGAAGATGGACCAAAGGTTCTAGAATACAATGCTCGTTTTGGCGATCCAGAGGCTCAGGTTGTCCTTCCACGTATGAAGAATGATATTGTGGATGTATTTGAAGCTTGCATCGATGGAACTCTTTCAGACATCGAGCTTGAGTTTTCAGATGAGGCTTGTGTTTGTGTTATCTTGGCTTCTGATGGCTATCCTGTATCTTATGAGAAAGGCTTTCCTATTTGTGGTCTAGATCGTTTTGAAGGCAAGTCAGACTATCTTTGTTTCCACTCCGGAACTAAGTTTAACGATGCCGGTGAGATTGTTACAAACGGTGGCCGTGTGCTTGGTGTCACAGCTCTTGGCTCCAGCATCCGCGAGGCCAGAAAGAAGGCTTACGAGGCCTGCGACTGGGTAAATTTTCAGAATAAGTATATGAGAAGTGATATTGCAAAGGCTGGGGAAGAAGCAGAACTGAATCGTTAGCTTTTGTGAGGACTGTCCGGATTTCAGCGGAGTCGTTCCGGTGATACGGATTGTTGGGAGCTCTATTCCGGTGATATGGATTGTTGGGAGATCCGTTCCGGTGATATGAAAATTTTGAGCTATACCTCGTAATCGTACCGAGGTATAGCTCGTTTTTTGAGGATTCACTGGAATAAAAGGACTATAACTTGCTTTATATTTATATTTTATTCCAGGGTTTGGTTTAAAAATGCAATTTCCCCGTAATCTAAGCAAGGGTTAAGCAAGTTAGGACTACAAATATTCCGAGGTGTATTGCAAGAAACAAAGGTTACATTGTAATAAAGAAAGAACTTACTTACATTAATTATTTGAGGAATCTATAAATTATCTGTTCAATGGTATTGGTTGAAATAGGATTGTTAGAGTCTTCCATTGTTATTAGTAAGTTTACTCCAAGAACATATCCTATTTTTTCATATTCTTTAAGTTTTTTTAGACTATTGCTAACATAGTTTGGATCGCCCATTCTTCCGAAATGTTCCCAGATGAATTCCTGGCGAGATCTAACGTTTAATACTGTAAAATCAGGATATTTTAAGCGACCATTTTTTAGTTGGATTGGGCATTCATATCTGTAGGGAATACCATGTTTGTTTAAGGTATTTGCGATTAAAACTTCTGATTTAGATCTAACTCTTTCTGATTTGGAAGTGAAGAAATCTGTATCGTCTTCAGGCCAAAATTTATTTCCGGTATATTCGTAGGCTTCCCATTCTCTTAAATAGTCAGCCTCTTCTTCGATAAAAGGTGTTACGATTTTTTTCCTAGCGTTGGAGAGACTGGGGTAAACATTCTCGGCCGGTTCCCATGTATTTAAAAAATTATTTAAATGAAGTATTTCTGCAGATATCCTTTTCTTAATAGAGTTTTCATAGTCTCTTTGTGCAAGCTTTTTTACCTTAGAAATCTGTGACTTATTAGCGTATTTTCTTTTGCATTTCAATTTTCCCTTAGAATCAATATGAGACGTGACAATATAGTACTCATCGAAATTACGTCGTGTTGTAGCCTCTAGTCGTAGTTTTGAGGATTGCGGCCAGTTCGGTAAATTGTTGTATGTTTCTTTCAAAAACTTGATTCGTTCGTTAATTATGTTAAGAAGCTCATTTGAAAGAATTGTTTTGTTTTGAGAATAATTGTTCATTTAACCTCCCTTTCAAAATATTTATCTTAATGTTTATTGTAACTTCTAGATGCCCAGATGATCATTAAATATGCTTTAGAAACCTTAAACAATTTAAGAATTTGATTAAGATTTGATTTATTTTTCATTTAGACATGTTAAGGGAAGTTTATATTGTGATGGCGGGGCCTGGGTGGAGGGTATGGATTTGTTTGGAGGGAGTGGTTTTGGGTTGGAGGGGATGGCTTTTGTTGGAGAAACTGGCCTTTGTTGGAAGGACTGGTTTGAGATGCTGTTTAGGGGATTCCGGTGAAAGAGGTTTATTGAGGATGTTCCAAGGAGTGATTACAGTGAATTTTAGTATAGTAAGCTTTTAATCGGAATAATAGTAAGGTAGAGAGTCGTGAATAGGAGAATTATTCCGTTGAGATTCCTATATATAGTGGTTTGCTCGGATTAAAAAAGTCCATAACTTGATTTTGGGAAAGAATATTACGAGGAAAAGATAGTTTTGATGGAAAAACTCGGTATGAATCCTTTTAACTAGATTAATAATGACATTTCACAGGAATGAAGAGGCGAGAGAATGAAAGACAGGGAAGGCCCCCCGATAGTAAGGAACCCCACCCTATATGTTGTAGGCGATAGAAAAAGGCTTTAATAGCAGGCCCTGGAGGGGATTTGAAAGTCGATATTTGGTGGTCAACTTGGGATTTTGCACAAAATTTTACACAAGATATTGTGTTTTATTTTAGAAATAATTTCTTGATTTTTTCCATATATTGACTTATTATAATTCTTGCCACAAGATATTGTGGCTGTACAGTAAAAGTATAATCAACATTTAGTAATATAGAAGAAAGGGAGAGATACAGGAAATGTCACAAGAAATGTCAACACTTACAAACGATGTAAAGACTCGAGTAATCAAAAGAAACGGAAATGAAGTTGATTTTGATGTCGTTAAGATTGAGAATGCCATAAAAGCTGCGAATAACGAAGTCGAGGCCATCCATCAGATGAATGAATCACAGATCAATGCGATTGCGAAGAATATTGCTGAGGCTGTGAAGAAGTCATCTCATGCTGTAAATGTAGAGGACATTCAGGACATGGTTGAGACTGGCATCATGGAAATGCGTGGTTACGAAGTTGCTCAGAAGTATGTTCGTTATAGATATAAAAGAGAGCTTACTCGTAAAACAAACACAACTGATGATGGAATTCTTTCTCTTATCGAGCAGAGCAATGAAGAAGTAAAACAGGAAAACTCAAACAAAAATCCTGTAATCAACTCAACACAGCGTGATTATATGGCTGGTGAGGTTTCAAAGGACCTTACAACAAGACTTCTTCTTCCAGAAGAAATTGTTAAGGCTCACAAGGAAGGAATCATCCACTTCCATGACTCAGATTACTTTGCTCAGAAGGAGCATAACTGCGATCTGATAAACCTTGAAGACATGCTTCAGAATGGAACAGTCATCTCTGAAACAATGATTGAAAGACCACACAGCTTCTTCACAGCATGTAATGTTACAACACAGATCGTTGCACAGGTCGCTTCAAACCAGTACGGTGGACAGTCATTTACACTTTCACACCTTGCACCATTTGTTGACGTGTCTAGAAAGAAAATCAGAGCACAGGTAATCGAAGAGAGAAAACTTGTTGGTGATTCGCTTGACGATGAAATCATAAACAAGATTACTGAGAGCAGATTGGATCAGGAAATCACAAACGGTATCCAGACAATCCAGTACCAGCTCATCACACTTATGACATGTAATGGACAGGCTCCATTCGTAACAATGTTCATGTATTTGGACGAAGTTGAAGAAGGACAGACAAGAGATGACCTTGCAAAGATTATCAAAGAAGTACTTCTTCAGAGAATGAAGGGCGTAAAGAATGAAAAGGGTGTTTGGATTACACCTGCATTCCCTAAGCTTATTTACGTTCTTGATGAAGACAATGTTAGAGAAGGAAGCCAGTACTTCGAACTTACTAAGATTGCTGCTAAATGTACAGCAAAGAGAATGGTTCCTGACTACATCTCAGCTAAGAAGATGAAGGAATACAAGAATGGTGATGTATACCCTTGCATGGGATGCCGTTCATTCCTTACACCTGATACAGAAGGTCTTGGAAAAGATGGTAAACACAAATACTACGGAAGATTCAACCAGGGTGTTGTTACTATCAACCTCGTTGATGTAGCTTGTTCATCATATGGTGATATGGACAAATTCTGGGAAATTCTCGATGAGAGACTAGAACTTTGTCACAGAGCACTTCGTTGCCGTCATGAAAGACTACTTGGTACAAAGTCAGACGTTGCACCTATCCTTTGGCAGTACGGTGCAATCGCTAGATTGAAGAAGGGCGAGACAATCGACAAACTCCTCTTCAACAACTACTCAACAATTTCACTTGGCTATGCGGGTGTCAGTGAAATGTGTTACAGAATGCTAGGCGTCAGCCATACAGAAGAAAAGGGTAAGGAATTTGCTCTCAAAGTTATGCAGCGCCTTAATGATAAGTGTAATGAGTGGAGAGCTGCTGAAAACATCAGCTACTCACTTTACGGAACACCTATGGAGTCAACTACTTACAAATTTGCTAAGTGCCTCCAGAAGAGATTCGGCATCATCCCTCATGTAACAGATAAGAACTACATCACAAACTCTTATCACGTACATGTTATGGAAAAAATTGATGCCTTCGAGAAACTGAAATTCGAGTCAGAATTCCAGAGACTATCTCCAGGTGGAGCTATTAGTTACGTTGAGGTTCCAAACATGCAGAACAACATCGACGCTGTAATTTCAATCATGCAGTACATCTATGAAAACATCATGTACGCTGAATTGAATACAAAGTCAGATTACTGCGAGGCTTGCGGATTCGACGGAGAAATCCAGATCAAAGAAGACGAAGAAAGCGGAAAACTCATCTGGGAATGCCCTAACTGCGGAAACCGTGACCAGAACAAAATGTCAGTAGCCAGACGTACATGCGGTTACATCGGAACACAGTTCTGGAACCAGGGCAGAACTCAAGAGATCAAAGAACGAGTTCTTCATATGTCAAACCCTAAGTGCAGTTAATACGAGTATGAAAAAGTTTATTACATAAATAGTGAAGAGCCGGGAGAAATCCCGGCTTATCGCTTATCAGAGAGGTATATTATGAATTACGGGCAGATTATATATACAGATGTTGCAAATGGTATTGGGTGCAGGACATCATTATTTGTATCTGGATGCACGCATCACTGTAAGGGATGCTTTAACGAGATGACCTGGGACTTTAATTATGGCGAGCCATATACAAAAGATGTAGAGAACGAGATTGTAGAGTCCCTCAAACCTGATTATATTAATGGCCTTACAATTCTTGGCGGGGAACCAATGGAAGTTGTTAATCAGAAAGAGGTGAGGCCTCTTCTGGAGAGGATAAAAAAGGAAGTTCCAAAGGCCACAATATGGATTTACTCCGGATATACATGGGAGGAACTAACAGATCCAAACAATAAAAGATGTCACGGGGAAGACACCGAGGCCATCCTTTCTATGCTAGATGTATTGGTAGATGGGGAGTTCGTTCTAGATAAAAAAGATCTTATGCTCAGATTCAGGGGATCCTCCAACCAGCGAGTAATTGATGTTCAAGAGACACTAAAGACCGGAAACGTAGTCTTATCCAAATACAATGACAGAGACGAATCGAGAAAAGCTTGACATCTTAAACTACACTTATAAAGACTACTCATAATGCAGCTCCTTGGAGATTTCCCATAGCATCGATATAGACACTTCTGTCGTCAATATACAGGTCACAGGTGATCTTTCTGCTGTTGTTTCCATAAAGCTCTACTATCTCAGGCAGATTGTCATTGACCGCGTCAAAAGACAGACCGTGGTCCTCACACCATTTAGTAGCATCCATCAGCGCCTGCCCCGCACGGCAGGTCCAGAGGATGAGCTTATTTCCGGCAGCTTTTTCTTTAATCAGATATTCTATTAGTGTCTTATTGGGTGCACCCAGATCCGGCCATTTGCTATAGCAAAGCGTTCCATCAAAGTCCACCGCAATAATCTTATAATCGGTTTCCATAGCATTTCCTCATAACAAATATCGAATATATGTTCCGAACAATTGTTTGTGCATTTCATATAATACACTTGTCGAACAAATGTTTCAATCGAACAGATTATAAAATTTTTGTGATGAAAGTTGTGATAAAAGTTGATAAAAGTATAAAGTTCTGATTTATATATTTACTACTTGAATTATTAAAGCTAAAAGCTCACTTCTGTAAAAAGCACATCACTAGAGCTTCCCTAAACAGGGCTTTCTAGTGATTTTATATTTTATACATTTAGCTTTAACTGACATTGGGGATGTTACAAAAAAAGATGTTCGGCTGAAATATCATTTGGATATAGGGAAAGGTGATTATTTAATAATGCTGTAAAGTGCATGACTAATTAGGGTGTTTATACATTTTTAACAAAAGATATAAACGCAATATGGTATATTGGGTTTAAGAATCAATGAGCCAAAATCACGTAAATGCATATTGGAATTGGCATCATGCCATTTTACCTGCTGATATTCGCGGTACTTAATATAAGTATGCTTGAAAGAACTTACGTGGTTTTGAAGAATGAGAAGTGGCGGATATGAGAAAACATTACCTCGACAATATAAGGTGGATCACGGTAGTAATTGTAGTTGTTTACCATGTTATCTATATGTATAATGCGGAAGGCATCCCGGGTGTTGTGGGAAATATTACAGGACTTGAGGTGCAGTATTATGACGTTTTCCAATATCTGACGCATCCGTGGTTTATGTTCCTTCTGTTTATGGTATCGGGTATCAGCTCCAGATATTATCTTTCTAATCATTCGGACAAGGAGTTTTTAAGAAGCAGGACTACCAAGCTGCTTGTTCCCTCAACGATAGGTCTTTTTGCCTTTCAGTTTATTCAGGGATACTTCAATACAAGATCGACAGATGCCATGAATATGATGAAGACAGTGCCCACGTCGGTCGCATTTCTTATCATGGTATTAAGCGGCATAGGAGTTCTGTGGTACATACAACTGCTCTGGGTATTCTCAATTGTACTGATTGCGATACGAAAGATTGAAAGAGACAGGCTCTGGAAATTGGGATCGCGAACAAATATCATAGCAATCATTCTGTTCTCTATTCCGGTATTTGGAGCAGCGCAGATTCTTAATACACCTATCATCTGTGTTTACAGATTCGGTTATTATGGGATGGCTTTTTGGCTGGGATACTTTGTCTTTTCCCATGATGAGGTAATTGAAATCATAAAGAAGTGGTGCCTGCCTTTTATAATAGCTGCGGTTGTTTTGGGGATTGCATTTTCGGTTCGCTACTTTGGGGAAAACTACGCAGATGTACCTGTGAACAGGTATCCGTTATATACGTTCTTTGGATATTTTGCTTCTATTGCATTTCTTTCGGTAGGGGCAAGGTTCCTTGATTTTACCAATGCATTCACATCGTGGATGAGCAGACACAGCTGGGGACTATATATCTTTCACTATCTCGGAATATCAATCATTGCTGTGGAAGTAGGCGCGCGGCATATTCTTCCGCCAGCACTGGTTTATGTATTAAGCTTAGTTTCTGCATTTGTCGTTGCATTTATACTATTTGAGCTGATATCTAAGATTCCATTCTTCAGATGGGCAGTTCTTGGAATCAAAAAGAATAGAACAAAATAGAACAGGAGAGCCGGATATATTCTGCTTAATGGCGAGCCCGTGAGGGTTGCTGACCTGGAGGGGAAATAATCCGTGCTATCTACGCAAGTCTCAATAAACCAATTTTTAATGTACAGTTGAGATACACATTCTGGAGCAATAAGACACAAATAAATTAGGAAGGATGGATTCACTCTATGCAGAATAAAAAGATACTTAAGGTCATGACATGCGTATAGATGGTAGCTTTAATAATGTGCGGCTGCGGATCGAATTCTGAGAAACGTGAGGTGATAGGCATTATAGGTGCGATGGATGAGGAGGTTTCCAGCCTACAAGATCAATTGACAGATAAGATAGTTACCACGATTGCAGGGATGGACTTTTACAAAGGCAAACTTGAAGGAAAAAATGTGATCATTGTTAAGTGCGGAGTCGGAAAAGTGAATGCCGGAATCTGCGCACAACTTCTTATACAAAACTTTGACGTAGATAAAGTAATCAATACCGGTGTCGCAGGCTCTTTGGATGCTGATATAGATATAGGCGATATTGTCGTATCATCAGAGGCAGTGCAGCATGATTTTGATTTAACTCCATTAGGGTATGCCCCGGGTGAAACGGATG
>JAIKZI010000063.1 GCA_024682375.1 Lachnospiraceae bacterium
TGTTCTTTATTTCCTCGGTATGTATCATGTTAAAGACGTCTATAGCATAGAAGTCCTTTTGATAACTGTATTTTTGGTTTGTCTTACTATATTCCTTCATAGATCTAATATAAAAAGACTGCTGAATCACAACGAAAACAAATTTACATTTCATCCTAACGTATAAAGGGAGGATATGATGGCTAATATTTCTGTACTTGGAGCAGGTAGCTGGGGAACAGCACTTGCCGTATTATTATGTAAAAATGGACATAAAGTTACTCTTTGGTCATACAGAAATGATCAGACTGAAGAGCTTAGAAGAACGCATAAAAACGAGTCTAAACTTCCTGGAGTGTTACTTCCTGAAAAGCTTATTTACACTTCTTCAATTGAAGAGGCTGCTACTGGAAAAGATCTGATAGTTTTTGCTGTTCCTTCAAAGGCAACGAGAAAAACTGCTCTGAATTTTAAACCTTTTATCCATAATCAGAAGATTATTACTGTTGCAAAGGGTATCGAAGAAGATACACTTATGCTTCAAGGTGAGATTTTGGAGGATGTATTTAAGGATGAGGCAACAGTTGGTGTGCTATCAGGTCCTTCTCATGCTGAAGAGGTTGTCTTGCTTCAGCCAACTGTAGTTGTTATTGGCTCTAAAGATAGAAATCTTTGTGTTTTTGCCCAGGAACTATTTATGAATGATAGTTTTAGGGTATATATAAGTCCTGATATTCGTGGTATTGAAATTGGTGGATCTCTTAAGAATGTCATCGCATTGGCTGCCGGAATGGCTGATGGTCTTGGCTTTGGTGATAACGCAAAGGCAGCTCTTATCACACGTGGTATTAAAGAGATTTCTAACCTAGCTATTGCAATGGGCGCATCTAGTGAAACTTTAGCAGGTCTTTCAGGTATAGGTGATCTGATTGTTACTTGTGAAAGTAGACATTCTAGAAATAGAAGAGCTGGTGTACTTATCGGTCAGGGTATGAAGATGCAGGAAGCCATGGATAAGGTAGCTATGATTGTAGAAGGTGTATATTCTGCAAAAGCTGCGAAGGCTTTGGGCGAAAAATATGGTATTGAGCTTCCGATTATTGAAGAAGTAAATCGTATTCTTTTTTGTGATGCAGATCCTAGAGAATCGGTTCTATCACTTATGAAGAGAGATAAGAAGAGCGAGATTTCTGCTCCTGATTGGGATTAAGAAGTTGTTAAAAATAATAAAATTAGATAAGATTATTAAGGATTAATATGAATAATACAGAAACTATTCGAATCAAATATCATAGCGACAAAATTGAAAAGCTTAGATATATCGATGGCAAATCCGATTGGATTGATTTAAGAGTTGCTTCTGATGTCGTTTTGAAAAAAGGCGATTTTAAGCTTATCGATATGGGTGTTTCAATGCAGCTTCCAAAGGGCTACGAGATGCTTCTTGTGGCTAGAAGTTCTACATTCAAAAATTTCGGTTTGATTCAGACTAATGCAATGGGTGTTATAGATGAAACTTATTGTGGTGATGATGATCATATCATGATGCCTGTATATGCTACACGTGATACAGAAGTTCATGTAAATGATAGAATATGTCAATTTAGAATCATTAAACATCAGCCGGCTATTAATTTTGAAGAGACTGATAGACTTTCTGGAGAATCAAGGGGAGGTTTTGGTTCTACAGGAGTTAATTGATTCATTGCTAAAAAGGGGGACTATAGTATATGAGTGAAAGTATTTCTGATCGTTTAATCAAATTCTATGCGAGAAATGACAAATCTGTTACTATCAATGCAGCGCAGGGACATTTTGCAACAAGTCATTCTCACATCAATTATTATATCGATGTGACAAGACTGAAGGTTCGTATTTCTGAAGCAAAAGGTGCTGCAAGATTTCTAAAGCAGAAATTGGATGGTCAGGTCGAGACAGTTGATACAATCGTTTGCCTGGATGCTACTCAGGTTATTGGAGCGCTTTTGGGTGAAGAGATTGAAAAGGGCGGTTTCATCAATAATAACAATATTCATGATACTACTTATGTAATAAGACCTGAGGTCAATAGTGTAAACCAGTTTATGTTCAGAGAAAATAATAAACTTGCTATTGAAGGTAAGAGTGTATTAGTACTAGTAGACACCATGACAACAGGTGATACGGTAAAAAGGGCGGTCGAATGTATTCAGTACTACGGTGGATCTGTTTGCGGTATAGCTGCTATATTCAGTACTATAGATAATGTAGACGGCACTAGAGTATTTACTATTTTTGATGAAAAGGATCTTCCTGAATATCGCGCATATGAACCTCATGAGTGTCCAATGTGTCAGAAGAAGATTCCACTGGATGCGATGGTTAATGGTTATGGCTATGCTAAATTGTGATTTTTTTAGATAGAAATAAGTGAAATTTAAAGCCTCTGTACAGTGTATTTTTACTGTATAGAGGTGATTTTTGTAGGAGTGTATTTATGGCAAAACTTGAAGAATATAATGACAGCAGTATATCTATCCTGGAAGGACTTGAAGCGGTTCGTGTTCGCCCAGGAATGTATATCGGTTCAACTTCAAGAAAGGGATTGAATCATCTTATCTATGAGATTGTAGATAATTCTGTAGATGAGCATTTGGCTGGTGAATGTGATACTATTTGGGTCACACTCGAAAAAGATGGTTCTTGTACTGTAAAGGACAATGGACGAGGAATCCCTATAGAGACAAAGAAATTCAAGATTCCTGCTGAGCGAGTTGTTTTAACAACACTTCATGCAGGTGGTAAATTTGATAATAACGCGTATAAAACATCCGGTGGTCTTCATGGTGTAGGTTCATCTGTTGTTAATGCGCTTTCTACTCATCTCGATATTGAAATTTCTAGAGATGGAAATATATATCATGATTATTTTGAAAAAGGAAAACCAGCTATTGACCTTGTAAAGGGTCAGCTTCCTATTTTAGGAAAGACAAAGGAAAGAGGAACTAAAATTAATTTCCTTCCTGATCCAGAAATCTTCGAAAAAACAGTTTTTAAAGAGGATGAGATTAAGAGCCGTCTACATGAAACAGCTTATCTAAATCCGGAACTTAAAATTTGTTATAAGGATGATAGAGGTGAAGAACCTGAAATCATTGAATATCACGAGCCAGAAGGTATAAAGGGATTCGTAAAAGATATTAATGTAAAATCAGAAGCTGTTACACCTGTAATTTATTATACAGGAAAGATGGATAGCATTTCTGTTGAGGTTGCATTCCAGTATGTAAATGAATTCCATGAGAATATCCTTGGCTTCTGTAATAATATTTACAATGCTGAAGGTGGTACACATCTGACTGGATTTAAGACTACATTTACAACAGTGCTAAATAACTACGCCAGAGAAATCGGTGTATTAAAGGATAAGGATCCTAATTTTACCGGTGCAGATTTAAGAAATGGAATGACTGCTGTTGTATCTATTAAACATCCTGATCCACGATTTGAAGGACAGACAAAGACAAAGCTTGATAACCCAGATGCATCTAAAGCTACAAGCAAGGTTACAAATGATGAAATTCAGCTTTTCTTTGATAGAAATCTGGATACTTTAAAGGCTGTTCTTTCGTGTGCCGAAAAGGCTGCAAAGATTAGAAAAACAGAAGAGAGAGCAAAGACAAATCTGCTTACAAAGCAGAAGTTCTCTTTTGATTCAAACGGTAAACTTGCAAACTGTGAAAGCAGAGATGCAAAAAAATGTGAAATCTTCATCGTAGAGGGAGATTCTGCCGGTGGTTCTGCAAAGACTGCCAGAAACAGAATGTATCAGGCTATCCTTCCTATCCGTGGTAAGATTCTAAATGTTGAAAAAGCAAGTATTGATAAGGTACTTAAAAATGCTGAAATCAAAACTATGATCAATGCCTTTGGATGCGGATTTTCAGAAGGATATGGTAATGATTTTGATATTTCAAAACTTCGTTATGACAAGATTGTTATCATGACTGATGCCGATGTCGATGGATCTCATATTTCAACTTTGCTTTTAACACTTTTCTATAGATTTATGCCTGAACTTATTTATGAAGGTCATGTATATATCGCGATGCCACCGCTCTACAAGGTTATGCCAAAGCGTGGCGAAGAAGAGTATCTATATGATGATGTCGCCCTTGAGAAGTATAGACAAAACCATAAGGGCGATTTCACACTTCAGAGATATAAGGGTCTTGGTGAAATGGACGCAGAACAGCTCTGGGAAACTACACTCGATCCTGATAGAAGAGTTATGAAGAGAGTTTCTATTGATGATGGTAGAATGGCATCTGATGTTACAGAAATGCTAATGGGTAATGATGTAGCACCTAGAAAAACTTTTATCCATGATCATGCTAACGATGCAGAACTTGATGTTTAATATTTATCTTTGAATTAGTACTTGGTAGAAAGAGGGAAATATATGGCAACGCCAGAAAGAATCATCCAGACGGAGTATTCCGATGAGATGCAGAAATCATATATCGATTATGCGATGAGTGTTATTGTAGCTCGTGCGCTTCCTGATATAAGAGATGGTTTGAAGCCGGTTCAGCGTAGAACTCTTTATGATATGTATGAACTTGGTATCAAATCAGATAAACCATATCGTAAATCAGCACGTATCGTTGGTGATACTATGGGTAAGTATCATCCACACGGTGATGCATCTATTTATGATGCTTTAGTTGTTATGTCTCAGGACTTTAAAAAAGGTCTTCCACTTGTAGATGGACATGGTAACTTCGGCTCAATTGAAGGTGATGGAGCCGCTGCTATGCGTTACACTGAGGCAAGATTACAGAAGGTAACTGAAGAATGTTATCTTTCAGATTTGGATAAAGATGTAATCAACTGGGTTCCTAACTTCGATGAAACAGAGAAGGAGCCTGAGGTATTACCAGTTAGAATTCCAAACCTTCTAGTGAACGGTGCAGAAGGTATCGCCGTAGGTATGGCCACAAGTATTCCACCTCACAATATAGGTGAAGTAATCGATGGCGTCATTGCTTATATGAAAAACCCTGATATTAATACATCAGAGATGTTAAAAATCATTCCTGGACCTGACTTCCCAACAGGAGGAATTGTTGCCAATAAAGATGATCTTCTTAGCATTTATTCAACTGGTGAAGGTAAAATCAGACTTCGTGGTAAGGTAGAAGTCGAGAAGGGAAAAAATGGTAAGCAGAATATTGTTGTAACTGAAATTCCATATACAATGATCGGTGCTAACATTGGAAAATTCCTAAACGATGTTTATTCTTTGGTTGAGACAAGACAGACAAATGATATTACAGACATTTCAAATATGTCTTCAAAAGAAGGTATCAGAATTGTTATTGAATTGAAGAAGGGCGCTGATGTAGAAGCAGTAAAAAACCTTCTCTTTAAGAAGACAAGACTAGAAGATACTTTTGGAGTAAATATGCTTTCCGTTGTAAATGGAAAGCCTGAAACAATGGGTATTGTACCGATTATAAGACATAATGTAGATTTCCAGTTTGATCTAACTACAAGAAAATACAATTATCTCTTGAAAAAAGAACGTGAAAAGAAGGAAATCCAGGAAGGTCTTATCAAGGCTTGTGATGTTATCGATTTGATTATCGAAGTACTACGTGGAAGTAAAGATAGAAAAATGGCAAAAGAATGCTTGGTAAATGGTGTCACTGATGGCATCAAATTTAAATCTGAGCAGTCTAAAAAAGATGCCGGACTTCTTCTTTTTACCGAAAGACAGGCTGATGCAATCCTAGAGATGAGATTGTACAAACTTATTGGACTAGAAATTGATGCACTTCGCGGTGACTATATGAAGACTCTTAAGAATATTCAGGAATATACTGAAATTCTTTCTGATAGAGGTGTTATGGCGAAGGTTATTATAAAAGAGTTGGCTTCTTTTAAAGAGGAGTTTAATCGTGAAAGAAGAACGGTTATTTCAAACCTTGAAGAAGCCGTAGTAGAAGAAAAGCCAATTGAGGAAGAGGATGTGGTGGTTCTCTTTGATAGATTCTTCTATGGAAAAGTTATCGATACAGCTACTTATGAAAGAAATCAGGAGGCGGTACATAAGGAATTTAAGCATGTAATATTCTGTAAGAATACAGACAAGATTGCCATGTTTACTAATAAGGGTAATCTACATACTGCAAAAATTCTCGATATGCCGCAAGGCAAGTTTAGGGACAAGGGAACACCTATTGATAATGTTTCTAATTTTGATAGTAGCAAAGAACGTATTTTATGTATCGATACAATTAATAATCTAAAGGGTAAGAAAGTATTCTTTGGAACACGTGAGAATCTGATAAAGGTTGTAGAGGGTGATCTTTTTGATGTATCTAAAAAGACAACTAGTGCAACGAAACTATCCGATTCGGATGAAGTCTTGACAGTAAGTGTTGTTACACCAGATGACACTATTTGCGTATACTCGGATAAGAACTATTTCTTGAGGTTTGCCGTAGATGATGTACCTGAAAAGAAGAAAGCTGCACTTGGAGTTCGAGCTATGAAGGTAAAGGGCAAAGAAGAGATTGCCGGATATGTTGTACTTCATCCATCGATGGCCAAGAAAGTAAAGACTGATAAGGGCGATGTAAATCTAGAAAGATTACATATAACAGCTCGTGATCAAAGAGGAACGAAACACTAGACTATGGAAAAGAAGAAGTCTTTTAGAACCAATAGAATATTTCAGGTATTATATCCAATACTTGTTTATTTCGTTTTATATCAGTTTTCTGCTGTTCTTTTTATGGGAGTAGTTCCTAAAAATCTGGGAAGATTATTTGCCCTATTTTTAGCGGCTTGGATTACTTATCCTTTTATCCTAAGAATTTACAGAAAGGCTGTTATAGTTAAAAATCCTGTCCAGTTTTCTAAGAAGGATTTTAAATTAGATTTTGGACTTATACTTTTAATAGTCATAATTGGAGTAGCTTTAAATATTATTATTTCAAAGACTCCTTTAGTTGATATGTCAAATGCTTATAAGTCAGCAAATTCTGAATTATTTGATGGACCAATCTGGGTAAAAATTATTACAAATTGTATGATGATTCCTCTTCTAGAAGAGACCTTGTATAGAGGAATCATCGCTCTACAGATTGATTTATGGTATGGAAGAGTACCAGCTATTTTGATTTCTGCACTTTTGTTTGGTGCTTTTCATTTCAATTTAGTACAGCTTTTATATGCATGTTGTATTGGATTATTATTAGGATATGCTATTACAAAAACTCATAAATTATGGGTATGCGTTGTAGCGCATGGATTATTGAATTTTATAGTTGTCTTGGTTTCAATCTTTAGTTAATGGAGGAGGGGCATATGGCAAATATTATGGATTATCTAGAATGGCGTGGAGATATTACGTTTTTGACTGACGCCTTCAATGTCGTAGATAATCTGATTCTTTCAGAATTATCTTATGTACCTATGGAAAACTATGTGCCTCTTTGTTTCTCAGATGAATCGATAAGTATAGAGACATTATCTAGAAGATTTTTTAAAGATAACGATTTTGATTCTATTAATCGTAACGCAAAACATTCTGATAGGGCGCCTATTCTTCTCGAAAAAGCAAGCAAATGTAAAAGATATAAAGATATAAGAATTACAAATTTTGTAAATGAAATTGATGTAGATTCTACATCTCAATTTTCCGCAGTTACATTTCTACTGCCTGATAATAGTGTCTTCGTTTCCTTTAGGGGAACTGATCATACTATTGTCGGCTGGCAGGAAGATTTCAATATGAGTTATATGGATGAAACTGCTGGACAGAAGAAGTCTGTAGTATATCTTAATAATATTTGTAAGAGATACGATGCTGTTCGTGTCGGTGGACATTCTAAGGGCGGGAACCTTGCTGTATATAGTTCATCTTTCTGCGATAGGGAAGCGTTTAGTCATATTTTGGAAATTTTTTCCAATGATGGGCCGGGCTTCAGAGAAAATGTAACTAAGAGCATGGGTTATAAGATGGCTCTAAATAAACTTACATCTATAATTCCGAAGGATTCTGTCGTTGGAATGCTTCTAGAGAGTGCAAAAGAAGATTTAATAGTGGATTCCGATGCCTATGGATTAGAGCAGCATGATATATTTTCATGGCAGATTTCAGGAAAAAAATTAGTCCTCTTAGATGATGTAGGCTCTTGGTCTAAGATTTTTTCCGAAACTCTTATGAATTGGCTAAATAATATTTCTGATGAAGATAGAGAAGAATTTGTAAATATTATTTTTACAGGAATATATGAAGCTTCGATGATAAATACTGAATCGGGTTTTGATATAAAAGTTATAACTAAATTCATAGACAAACATATTAAGGATTTACCGAAAGATAAGCAGGGAAGATTTAAGGATTTAATGAGTCGTTTGGTTGTCGCAGGCGGCAAAAATTTCATTAAAAACTTTATCCAATGATACAAATCTTTTAAATTGTATTCGATTTTGTACAATTTTTGTCTTGAAAACTTTTTCCTACAAAACTATTATAAACATTGTTAGTTAGCACTCCCTAAACTTGAGTGCTAATAATTATAAAAATTATTTCTTATATACATAAAGGAGGCATTTTTTATGAAGTTAGTACCATTGTCTGACAGAGTTGTTCTTAAGCAGTGTGAGGCTGAGGAAACAACAAAATCAGGAATTATTCTTGCTAGTGCAACACAGGAGAAACCTCAGGAAGCAATCGTTATTGCTGTAGGACCTGGTGGAATTTGTGATGGTAAAGAAGTTAAGATGCAGGTTAAAGAAGGTCAGAAGGTTATCTATTCAAAATATGCTGGAACAGAAGTAAAGCTTGATGGTGAAGATTATATCATTGTAAAGCAGAATGACATTCTTGCAGTTGTAGAAGCTTAATTACTAATCGAAAGGTAGGTATTTATAATGGCAAAGGAAATTAAAAACGGAGAAGATGCTCTTAAAGCTCTTCAGGCTGGTGTTGATAAACTTGCTAACACAGTTCGAGTAACACTTGGACCTAAGGGAAGAAACGTAGTACTCGGAAAGTCTTATGGTGCACCTCTTATTACTAACGATGGTGTTTCAATTGCAAAAGATATCGAGCTCAAGGATCCATATGAAAACATGGGTGCTCAGATTGTAAAAGAAGTTGCTACAAAGACAAATGATGTAGCTGGTGATGGTACTACAACAGCTACTGTTCTTGCTCAGGCTATGGTAAATGAAGGTGTTAAAAACCTTACAGCAGGAGCTAACCCAATCATCCTTCGTAAAGGTATGAAGAAAGCTACTGATTGTGCAGTAAAGTCACTTGCTAAGATGAGTGATAAGGTTTCTGGAAAAGAACAGATTGCAAAGGTTGCTTCTATTTCAGCTGGAAATGAAGAAGTTGGTCAGATGGTTGCTGATGCTATGGAAAAGGTTTCAAACGATGGTGTTATCACAATCCAGGAATCTAAGACAATGCAGACAGAACTTGATGTTGTAGAAGGTATGCAGTTTGACCGTGGATATATTTCATCTTACATGGTTACTGATACAGATAAGATGGAAGCTGATCTCGATGATCCATACATCCTTATCACAGATAAGAAGATTTCTAATATTCAGGAAATCCTTCCACTTCTTGAACAGATCGTTCAGTCAGGCTCTAGACTTCTTATTATCGCTGATGATGTTGAAGGTGAAGCTCTTACAACTCTTATCCTTAACAAGATTAGAGGTACATTCAATGTTGTTGCTGTAAAAGCTCCTGGATATGGTGATAGAAGAAAAGAAATGCTTCAGGATATCGCTATTCTTACAGGCGGTACAGTTATCACAAGCGATGTTGGACTTGAACTTAAAGATGCTACAGTTGATCAGCTTGGTCGTGCTAAGTCAGTTACAGTTAAGAAGGAATCTACTGTAATCGTTGATGGTGAAGGTGATAAGAAGCTTATCGCTGAGAGAGTAGATCATATCAGAAAAGAAGTTGATCAGGCTACATCTGATTTTGATAAAGAGAAGCTTAAGGAAAGACTTGCTAAGCTTGCAGGCGGTGTTGCAGTTATCAGAGTTGGTGCTGCTACAGAAACAGAAATGAAGGAAGCTAAGCTCAGACTTGAAGATGCCCTTAATGCTACACGTGCAGCAGTTGAGGAAGGTATTATTTCAGGTGGTGGATCAGCTTACATCCATGCATCTAAAGATGTTAAAAAGCTTGCTGATACTCTTGAAGGTGATGAAAAGACAGGTGCTAAATTAGTTCTTAAAGCACTTGAAGCTCCTCTATACTATATTGCAGAGAATGCTGGTCTTGAGGGCGCAGTAGTAATTAACAAGGTTCGTGAATCTAAAGAAGGATTCGGTTTCGATGCTTACAACAACGAATATGTTGACATGGTTAAGGCTGGTATCCTAGATCCTGTTAAGGTTACAAGATCTGCTCTTCAGAACGCTGAATCTGTTGCTTCAACACTTCTTACTACAGAAGCAGCTGTAGTAGATTTGAAAGATGAAGCTCCAGCTCCAACATCAGCAGCTGGTGCAGGAATGCTATAAAATCGGTTTCCAAAACTCCCTACTTATGTAGGGAGTTTTTTGTTTTAAAAGACTCATATTTTCGTTAATTTAATAATTACTGTTTTTTTCTAATCTTATTTGTGTTAAACTCTTTAACGTATGTTTTTAGAAAAAAATAGTGAGGACAGAATATGGGAAATGTCGCAATACTAACAGATTCTAATAGTGGAATTACTTTAGAAGAAGCAAAGGAATTAGCTGACGTATATGTTATGCCAATGCCTTTTTATATTAATAGCGAATTATATTTTGAAGAAATAGATTTATCACAGGATGAGTTTTACGAGAAGCTTAGATCAGCTGATACAAAGATTACAACATCAATGCCAGCTGTCGGCGATTTAATGGATAAACTTGACGATTTGCTTGAAAGCTATGATGAGGTTGTTTATATACCTATGTCTAGCGGACTTTCCAGTTCATGTCAGACTGCAAAAGCATTGGCAGATGATTATGACGGAAAGGTTGAAGTTGTAGATAATCACCGTATTTCGGTTACACAGAAATTATCTGTATATGATGCACTTGCTCTAGCCAAGAAGGGTAAGAATGCAGCAGAAATTAGGAAATTCCTTGAGGATACTGCAAAAGATTCATCAATCTATATCACAGTTGGTACACTTGAATATTTGAAAAAAGGTGGCCGTCTAACTCCAGCAGTTGCAGCTATCGGTGGTCTGCTTAGAGTTAAGCCAGTCCTTCAGATTCAGGGTGAAAAACTTGATACATATGGAATAGCTCGTACAATGCGTCAGGCTAAACAGAAGATGATGGATGCTATTGATGATGATATGAAGAATCGTTTCGGAGGAAGCGATAACTGTGTCATCAGTATCGCTCATACTCAGGAATTTGAGGAAGCTCTTAACTTCAGAGATGAATTGTTAGAGAGATTCCCAGGTCGTGAAATTATAATCGACCCGCTTTCACTTAGTGTTTCTTGTCATATTGGACCGGGCTCACTTGCAGTAACAGCTACGGTCAGACATGACATTTAGAGACATATATATTTATTGTTATTGCTAGGAGGAGAAACAATGGTTACAGCAGTTGTAGGAGCAAATTGGGGAGACGAAGGTAAGGGTAAGATTACAGATACACTTGCTAATGATGCTGATATAGTTATTCGTTTCCAGGGTGGAGCTAATGCAGGACATACAATCGTAAATGAGTATGGTAAATTTGCACTCCATACACTTCCATCAGGAGTATTTCATCAGAATATTATGAATATCATCGGAAATGGTGTTGCTCTTGATATCCCTAAACTTGTTGCTGAAATCAAATCAATTACAGATAGAGACGTACCAAAGCCTAATATCATCGTATCAGACAGATGTCAGGTGGTTATGCCTTATCACGTTCTATTCGATCAGTGTGAGGAGGAGAGATTAGGAAAGAAATCTTTTGGTTCTACTAAATCTGGAATTGCTCCTTTCTACTCAGATAAATACGCAAAGATTGGTTTCCAGGTAAATGAACTTTTCGATGATGATTATCTTGTAGATAAGCTTACACAGGTTCTTGATTCTAAGAATGTTATCTTAGAGCATTTATATCATAAAGAACCACTTAAGCTTGATGACATTCTTAAAACAATGCATGAGTATAGAGATATGATCAAGCCATATGTTTGTGATGTTTCTGCTTATCTATATGAAGCTATCAAAGAAGGCAAGAACATTCTTCTCGAAGGACAGCTTGGAACTCTTAAAGATCCAGATCACGGAATTTATCCTATGGTTACATCTTCTTCAACTCTTGCAGGATTCGGTGCTATCGGTGCTGGTATTCCTCCTTATGAAATCAAGAAGATTATCACTGTAAATAAAGCTTACTCATCAGCTGTTGGTGCTGGTGTCTTCACTTCAGAAATCTTCGGTGAAGAAGCTGATGAACTTAGACGTAGAGGTGGAGACGGTGGTGAATTTGGAGCTACAACTGGTCGTCCAAGAAGAGTTGGCTGGTATGATTGTGTAGCTTCTAAATATGGATGTCGTCTTCAGGGAACAACAGATGTAGCCTTTACTGTATTAGATGTACTTGGCTATCTGGATGAGATTCCTGTATGTACAGGTTATGAAGTAGATGGTAAAGTTGTTACAGATTTCCCTGTTACTTTAGTTACAGAAAAGGCTAAACCTGTATTTGAAAAGCTTCCAGGTTGGAAGTGCGATATCAGAGGTATCAAAAAATACGAAGATCTACCTCTTAACTGTAGAAAATATATTGAGTTTATTGAAGAGAAGATTGGATTCCCGATTACAATTATCAGTAATGGTCCAGGCCGTGATGATATTATTTATAGAGAATCACCTCTTAAATAATTTTTGATATGAAAAAAGGCTATTCCATCAATTGGAATAGCCTTTTTAGATATTTATTTATCTTCTTCTGATTCTTCATTGCTATCATGTTTAGTAATTCTTACGAATATTCCAAAAATCCAGATGATAGATGGTACCAGGATAGTAAGAACCAGCGATAATTTTAGGAAAGTCATTGTCTTTCCGTCATCGAAAACAGCAGCGAACACAGTAAGTATATACATGAACGCAAGCAAGAATACTCCGATTAGTGCTAATATACGTTTAAATCTATTCATTTTATTTCCTCCGTTTTAGAATTATAACTAATTTCATTTGAATTGTATATTATTAAAGTATACATCTTAGAAAAAAGATGTTATTATTATTTCCGGTTAAAAAAATATGAATAGGAGATAGACGATGAGTTTATTAGAAGAATGGCGTGCAAATGCAAATAATGCAGAAGTTGACGCATATACTTTCCAGAAATTCTGGGATGATTATTTTATGAAAGAAAAGGGCGTTTATGCTGAGATTCTAAAGACACCTGATACAGCTGTAAAGGGAACAGTTAAAGAACTTGCTGATAAGTTTAATATAACTGTACATGAGATGACAGGTTTTCTTGATGGAATCAATGATAGTTTGGTAAAGGCTAATCCTCTTGAAGAGATGGATGAGAATACAGAAGTATCTCTTGATTTCGACAATGAAAAGCTTTTCAGAAACATGGTAGAAGCTGATGCACCATGGCTTTATGAACTTCCAGAATGGGATGCTATCTATTCAAAGGAAGAACAGAAGAATCTAATTCGTTCACAGAAAGATTCACATACAATCAGAAAGCCAAAGAAGATTGGTAGAAACGATCCATGTCCATGCGGATCAGGAAAGAAATATAAGCAGTGCTGCGGTAGAAAAGGCGCTTAATATATTAAAGGGGCTGTGAAATAATCAGCTCACGAAAAAAAGAGAAGTAATAGCTGGAAACAGCTGATTACTTCTCTTTGTTCATGGTAAAATATTACCATGAACAATCAAACCAATTATTATAATACTCTAAATCAGGGCGTTTTGCCATTTTTTATTTCAGATTGCTTGGATATCTGTGATCCGGTTTTTACTTTTGACGAACTCGTGGGAGGTATGAA
>JAIKZI010000011.1 GCA_024682375.1 Lachnospiraceae bacterium
CCTGCCATATTTCTTACTGTTACAGGACCAGAAAGACTTACATTTGTTAAATCTGTTGAATTAAGCTGTCTGCAAAGTGTAGATGTAAGTGATGTAGTTCCTCTTGTATAGAAAAGGAAAATATTGCCATTATGTGTGATAAGCGAAGGCTGGCCTACGCCCCAACCACCTTCAGAACCTACTACTCTGCCTACCTTTACCCAATTGTAAAGATCATTTGATACAGCGAAACCTACTTCATTATTTGTGCAGTTATAAGTTCTGCAGCCGAGGTAAGCCATCAAATATCTATAGCCGCCACCCTGGAAAGTAAAGTTTCCAGCGATTACAGAAGGATCACAAACCTGAACTGAATCCCATGAACCTGGTGTTGTATAAAGAACACGAGTACCACCTAAATAAATACCATCCTTTACCTGACCTGGTGTGTAGAGATTTGAGCAATACAGAACCGCACCATTTATAACTGTTGGGCAATACTTGTAAATATTCGCTGGTTCAGTGTATGTTGCACCGCCGCCAGAGGCGCCTGCTGATTGATTGCCTGAAGAAGCTGACTTTGTTGTTCTAGTCTTAGAAGATGTGGCCTTCTTAGTTGTCGAAGTGGCCTGCGACTTCTGATTCAAAGTCAAATCATAAGTTAGAACGCCTTCATTGCCGGAAGCGTCAGTAGCTTTTATTGTTACTGCATAGATGTGCTTTGAAGCATCCTTTTCTGCAACCTCGATTGTTACCTTCTCGGCTGGCATCGCGCCATCGAAATTATCGACAACCTGATTCTCCTTCAATGAAACTGTTGGTGCCTTTGTGACATCATCTACAGTCATAGACTCATCGGCTGCGTCATGTGCGATTGCAGGAGCTGTCGCATCCATTACGATTAAAACAGGTTTTGCGGAAAAAAGTCCGTCCTCATTCTCAGCTTTCAATACAGCTGTATAAACACCATCTTCAAGAGAAGTGCCTGTCTTTTGGACGCCTTCTTTCTTCTTCATCTCTTCTACAAGCTCTTTGTCGGTCTTCTTGCTAAGCTTCTCTGAGAAGCCCTTCATAACCTCTTCATTAAGAGCTGTTGGATCAGAAATCTTTACATAGTATCCGAGTTCCAGCTTTGTTGTATCATCGCCCTTTACTTCTGCAATCTCAGTCAAATTCAGATGAGATGCATTATTAGTACGAACGACATCTTCTTTAATACTAAAAACTGGAGGTGTGGAAGTTTCTGCCTGTACTTCCACCTGAGACGCTGGTTCACTATTGAAGTGATTAAATGCCTTCACAGAACCAAACAACATTGATCCGGCTACGATACCGCCGAGACCTGCTACGACGAATTTGTTTTTGAAAAATTTGTTATACATAGCTTAATAACTCCCTTCTAAATAACTTCCAAATGGGGCGACCAAACCCTTTTTCTTTTGGTTTGGCACACTTTATCACACGAATTTCAGAAAATCTCGCGTTTAAGAAAGCTTTAAGAAAGGTTTAAGTGACCATTTATTTTAATTTAAGGCAACTTTTAGAAAGCCCATATTTTCTAAAAAATCGATTTATAATTCTAAAATTGCATTCACAAATGATTTCCGAATACTTTATACTTTTTATGCTATTTTCAGACAACTTTAAGATTAAGTTTACGAAATTAATAGTTTTTTAATCGAAAATGCATAAAATAACCCCATGTGGGTAAGTTATAAACTGACTAATAAATAAGTCTAAACTTTCCACATGGGGTTTTTGTCAAATAAAAACAATATTAAATTTATTTTTTTGCATTCAAAAGTGCTGTACTCTGTCCCTCTTCTACTCCCTCTGTAGAATCCTTTAAAAACAGAATCTTTATGGTTGCAAAGATAATACTTAAATCCTCTGAAATACTTGGTTTTGCAATATACAATAGATCCATCTGAAGCTTATCATATGGCTCGGTATTGTACTTTCCATAAACCTGGGCATATCCTGTCAGGCCGCACTTTGCCTGAAGTCTCAGATGAAACTCAGGAAGCTCCTTCTCGTACTGCGCTGCGATCTCAGGCCTCTCCGGGCGAGGACCGACGATTGACATATCTCCGCAGAGAATATTCACAAACTGAGGAAGCTCATCCAGCCTCATACGGCGAATCACCTTACCGACATTTGTGATTCTATCATCATTTTCTCCATTTGAAAGCCTCGCGACGCCATCATTCTCGGCATCCACTCTCATACTTCTATACTTGAAAAGCTGAAACTCACGGCCATTCTTTGTAAGCCTGACCTGCTTATAAAGCACAGGTCCACCGTCCTCAAGCTTAATCGCAGCAGCCACTATAACCTGAATTGGAGCTGTAATCAATAGAGCAAACAGGGAAAAAACAATATCAAACCCTCTCTTAATAATCACATACTCCGGATTTGGCTGATAAGCGGCAAGTCGAAGAATCGGAAGATGAAATAGGTGCATTCTATGAGCACCACTCATAAGAACATCTCCGACTCTAGGAACTATGAATGAAACAATCCTGTTTCTGATACAATGCTTTATGATGATATTTCTATCGTGACTATGGACGCCGGATAGGAATACGACCTCTGCACTATCTAGAACTGACAAATCCTTGATACAATCCTCTGCAGAATAATCAGCTATCACATCAAACTTCTTACTCATACCATAGGACTCAACCAACTCCTCCATACCCTGCCGCATATCCCAGACAATCACCGTCTTCTTCGGACGATAATGATTGAAATACCACACATGAGTCGGCCAGCTCCAGCCCACAGAAATCACAAACTGAATCGAAAGAATCAGAAACATAGGAACGACACTCGGCAAAGTTCTAAAAAGAAGAATACACACGAAATACATCACAGTATTTGAGGCAACAGCCGAAAGCATCTGACTATAAATAAGCTCTGAAATTCTACTATAGGAAACCATAAAAGCTTCATAAGTTCTTCCGAACCAGCAGTACAAAAGCAAATAGAAGAAAATAACAGCGAGATTTCCTAGCATCGAATATGGATCATAAACATGAAATCTAAGCAGCATAAACCAGACAACAGCAAAACCGCCTGTCATCAAAATCGGATTTATTAACTTTACCAACCTAAGCTTCAACTCATGCGTATCATTCATCACTAGAATTCCTCAAACTAAACAACATTTGGCTCTAGATGAAAACGTCTCTCGATAACGCGAAGATACTTCTCATGGTGAGAAGATGCAACCACCATCGGCGCGTAAGCGTCCCTGCCGCTGATGTTATACATCTCAAAATATGCACTATCAATCGGTGAATGGAAATGCTCCATATAATCGGAACAGAAATCCAAAATACCCTTCTGAATATCACAAATTCCATCCAAATTTTCATCGAAAGAACCGAAATCGTAACCTATCGATCCATCTTTTTTCCTACAAAATCCTACAAACTGTCTCGTCGGTGATGATAATAGTAATTCCCAATACACGTTATAATCCATATTCGGATTATGTCTCTTCATAAGATCCCTATTGTGCGACATCGAAAAGAGGTACGAGTTCATAACGCCCGTCTGGAAAAAAGTTTCCGACTGATACGGCTCTGCATTGTACACCGTGTTTGAACCCGCAATCATTCCAAACACCTTGCACGGAATCTGCCACTTATCACGGACCAATCTTCGAAGTGCAATCGCACCAGAACCTGCCCAACCAATATCAACGGCAAGGACCTTCTTATATCCAGAAAGCTTCTTACTATAGTATGTCTTAGCACATCTATCGCGGTTCTCATAAACCTTTCGAATCTCAGACTCTAATCTATCGAGCGCTGTTCTAAGCACATGAACATTCTTCGTAGTAAGCTCATCATCCAGATGCAAAACAACTTTTCTGCCTTCTTCATGAATCAAATCAGCCTTCGAACTTCCTATGCAAAAAGCCTCAATATAAGAAGCCAAACTGCTAAGCTCCATAGACTTTAGAATCGCTCTAATCGAATATCCCTGGTTTATTTTGTGATACAAAAATCTTCTATAATAATCATTTCTATCTAAATCAAAACATAGCACTGTAGCAGCTTTTCTCGACCAGTAGACATACTCATAATCCTCATCCACAAGGCAAGTCGGATACATCTTCTGATAAACCTGATGCAAAATATCCCCATCACGAGAAAGGAAAAGAACCTTGTCGATACCATTTTTTCCACAGAAATCATGAATATAAGAACAGTATCCCAGGACAAAAAGTCCGCCATAGATATATCCAAACTCATATTCCATCGATGGACTCGGTGTCGCGCCATTGTAAAGTCGGTTATTCACAAGACCTCTATATGCACCACCTACAATCGGTGACATATCATAAGCTCTATACATAAGTGAATCAGCATTTACATTTGGATAGTGAAGCACAGAAAATCCGGCTTTCTTTGCCATCTTTACGTCAGAGGATAAATTGTCGCCAACATGGATGACATCGCACTTCTCCCCAAGGTAGTCTTTTACTACGGAAAAAAGTTTCCCATCACTTTTACTTTTGTGATATTCATTAGATACAAAGATTTTTTCGAAATCTGTGTATCCATTTTTTTCCAAAATCTGTGTAAGCAAATCCTTAGGAAGATACATATCGGTAGTGATAACTATTCTCTTTCCCATTTCACGAAGCTTGTCATAAACCTGCTTCATAAAAGGATTCGCATAGCAAAAATCAAGCTCAAGTTCCTTCTCAAGCTCCATTCCCCACTCAGCATCCAATCCTGTGATGTCATGAAGCCTCTTCCAGATATCGGATAAAGAAACTTCGTAGTCGATATGTTCGATTCCCTGACTTTTTAGTTCATCCTTATGGATTAATCTAGCTTCCCACTCAGCTTTCATACGAATATTCGTAAAATCCATAAATTCAAGTCTAGAACCTAGAACATAAAAGAGATCAGTCGGCTGGCAAAAAGGCCTCAAAATCAAAGTATCAAAAATATCAAAAGATATAACTTCATGCTTCGATAGTTCCGACACAAAATAATCTACAGAAAGCTTTGGGTTACTCTTCAAGTAACCCTCGCTCTCACTCATTTTTGTTTCTAGGTTCTTTACTTCAAAAATATGTGATTTATCATCTTTTCCTATGCTATGAATAAAAAGTACATAGTACGCAAAATTCATCCATAGCAAATAAAGATGTGATACATATCTCATTAAACCAGTTGAATGATCATGCATAGCATGATACTTATTTTTAATTCCTGGATGGCGGTTAACTAAAAAGTTGTAAATACCTAGTCTCATATATAAACCCCATTAATAAATTTTATTAATAATTACTATTCCTATAATTCCTTATCCGCAAGCTGAAGTGCAGAATCAATTACAGCATCCATATCGTAATACTTGTACTCACCCAATCTACCACCGAAGATAACCTTTTCTTCTTTACCAGCTAACTTCTTGTATTCCTGATATAGAGCACCATTCTTTTCATCATTTACTGGATAATATGGTTCATCTCCAGGTTTCCATTCAGAAGAATACTCTCTAGAAATAACAGTCTTTGGAAGGTCATTTCCTTCATCATCCTTACCAAACTCAAACCATTTGTGCTCGATGATACGAGTCCAAGGAGTCTCTCTGTCTGTATAGTTAACAGCAGCATTTCCCTGGAAGTTTGGCTTATCGAGAACTTCATTCTCGAATCTAACTGAACGATACTCAAGAGTACCGAGCTTGAAATCAAAGTATGCGTCGATAGGACCTGTATAAACCACTTTATCAGCGAGAGCATCTAACTCAGCTTTGTTTTCGAAGTAATCTGTATCGAGACGAACTTCGATTCCGTCGAGCATATTTGCTACCATCTTTGTATATCCACCTACTGGAATACCCTGATAGAGAGCATTAAAGTAGTTGTTATCAAATGTAAGACGAACAGGAAGTCTCTTTATAATAAATGCAGGAAGTTCTGTACATGGACGTCCCCACTGCTTCTCTGTATAACCTTTAATAAGTTTCTCATAGATATCTGTACCTACGAGTGAGATAGCCTGCTCTTCGAGATTCTTTGGTTCTGTAATTCCAGCTTCTCTCTTCTGCTCTTCAATCTTTGCAGCAGCTTCTTCTGGTGTTACAACTCCCCACATCTTATTAAATGTGTACATGTTAAATGG
>JAIKZI010000026.1 GCA_024682375.1 Lachnospiraceae bacterium
ACAAATGCGTGTGAATATGTGTACCGATATGATATTCCGGAAGGTATCAGACAATACACCGGTCAGGTTGTATTCTGGCACGGTACAAATGAACCTTATCCAAGGAAAAGCGCCAAACTGTTAAGGGAATATCTTCCAAAGTTGGAAGTGGTTGAATTTGATAATATGGGGCATGGTCAATACCTGCATGAGTACAGCACGGAATATGCTACAAAGTTCATCGAGTATCTGGAAGCGTAATACGGAGGTGACAATTTGAAAATGCCGGAGCAGATCACCGGTTGATGTCAAAGACGGCAGGCAAGATCAAGAGAAATATGAAGTGGCTGAAAAATCATGAAGGAAAGCTCAGCCCAAAGAAATTTTATATGTTTACATCAGTTCCCCAAAGACTGATTACAGTAGGACTTACGATTACATTCAAGAGTGAATTTGGTGACAGATTTATGTACCGTCATTCCATGAAGGCTCCTGATGAAATGAGGGAATTGCACAGAAAGTTTTATGGGTACATAAAAGACAAATCTAAAAAAGCGTAGTGAGTTGAATCTTTCCGGAGCAACCCTAAAACGTCACCAATGGCCATACATATCTCTTCGAAGAACGAATCTGTATGAGTGAAGATAATTGTAAATGACGACAACTTCCTGTTTGTTGAGTTCTTGACCGACATTGTCTCGTCTCGACCGATATTAGCACTTTTCTTATAGATTTAAGCGTCCACATGACCAAACCCTCAAGGTCGTGAGTGGCGCTTTTTTTGTTGTCCGAAACCGGAAAGCACGCGCCGGTATTTCTATTAAAACTGTCGGTTCCACAGGTCATATGTGTTATTCTTATTGTAGTTGGAATTGCAGGACTAAAACTTTTGGCGAAGGAATGAGGATAAAAGGGAGAGAATGGGCAGTAACAACTGAACATGATGGATATCTTAATGTATACGATTTCGACACTGATGGATTAAGAGTTTTGAATCTTAATGAGTACCATATCTTAACATGGCTTGCTATATTATTACAGAACAGAATATTTTCTGTTGATACCGCTTCTGCCAATGAAGGTAAAAAGTATTTAACGGAAGTTTTTGGTGTTAATTATGAGTCGTATGATGTTATAGAAGGATATCGCGCTGATGACAGTTATTTCTCATTTGCGCAGGACTTTATTAACAATGTGATTTCCTTAGAGCAGTTAAAAAAGGCAATGCATTTAGGCGATCTTGGGAACCAGATTGTTTTAAAAAGTAAGAGAGCATACGAGAGACTTGAGTTTATAGATGCTGAGTTTGTAGACAAGAATCTTTGGTTAAGTAAACGGATGGCTAGAGACGAAAGGGCGAGGAAGAGCTATTTTGAGATGAATCGAAGCGCATATGTTAAGAATGCTGTTTATATAACGACAATAATTGACAAGGAGATGAAGGCTGATGACCCGCGCATACAATGAGCTATATCTTGGAAAAGCCCAGGTTGCCATGGGTGACATGTTGCATTTTGCAAGGTATGACATGCAATGGAATATAGAGCGTTACTTTGACTTGTATATTAGTACAGGCGTGGCGAGGAGGGTCTATATGGGCGACCCTAGAGTTCTGGTTGGAATGTCCGGAGTCGAACTCTTTTACGAGGTGTATTATGAAGTAACAGGAGCTGAGTGTGAAGTGAAGCCAAGTGGCTGTTATGACAAATCCCCGGAGTATTTTGCCGGGTGGTCGCTTGCATACTATTCATGGTATCGTAATATGTCCTATGATGATATTCAGAAAATCATCCCGATAAATGAAGTTGTTGAAATGTACGAGCCGTTTCACGAAATGGATGTGAGGCAGTTTGTAGACGCGTTGGATAAGAGAAGAGAAGCGATTAAGAATGAGACTCGACTGAAAAGACTTCGTGCTTATGCCGGACTGACACAGAAGCAACTTTCTGTTAAAAGCGGAGTATCGCAAAGAATGATTGAACAATACGAGCAGGGACGAAAAAATTTGAGTCACGCATCGGTAGCCACTGTTATAAGTCTTGCAGATGCCATTGGCTGTAACGTCCGGGATATCGTGTAGAAGAAAGGTAAAGCATGGAATACAGAAATTACAATGAAACATATTACATTCGATTAGATAGAAATGATGAGATTATTTCTTCTATTCTTGACATTTGCAAAAAAGAAAATATAAGGTCTGCAACATTTAGTGGAATCGGAGGTTGTAGTAAAGCTGAGATTCAGACATTCATTCCGTCTACCGGTGAATTTGAGACAAGCGAGCTTACCGGTATTCTAGAGCTTACATCACTTAGTGGAAATGTTGTAACAGATGAAGAGGGTGAATATTATCATCATACCCATGCCATGTTCACATATAAGCAGGAAGGTGGTAAGCACTGTGTAAGCGGCGGTCACATTAAGTCAATCGAAGTATTATATACAGCAGAAATTGAGCTTCGCCCGGTGATAGGTGGAATTATAGGTAGAAAATATGACCCTGAGACAGGAACCGGGTTCTGGGATTTTCAGTAGGGGAATGGTAAGGAACTATTATACTTAAATACCTTCAAGAACATTAAGTTTCTTAGCGTATGATAATATTCTTTTCAGATCGTTAGATTTAGCATTACTACATATTTCAATAATACTAAATAATTCCGGATTATCTTTTTTTGAAATAATATATCTGGTAGGAGAGGGGTCGTTGGTCATATTGGTTAAGTACTCTATAGATGTATCAAGAACGCTGGCAATAATATGCAGTGTTTGAACGGATGGAGTTCTCTCGCCAGATTCATACCTCAGATAAGCTGGTTGAGATAGGCCTGATCTTTTGGCTACTTCCATTTTACTCACACCAATTCTTTCTCTGCATTCTTTTAATCTTTGTGTATTTAATGAAGTACTCATATATATTGCTCCTTTAGGTTTTAAAAACTAGAATGGTATAATTAACAAGATTTATTAACACATGTATTGATTATACCATTGGTATGTGATATTATCAATATACC
>JAIKZI010000003.1 GCA_024682375.1 Lachnospiraceae bacterium
ACTGTCGTTTTAGACGGAGGTAGTTGTCATGCGTATTTCAGGAATTTCATTGAATACAAATGGCTTGTTATTAAACGCTATTAATGTAGATCCATATTTTCAGCCAGAGAAAGAAGGTGTCTCTTCCGAGCGTGCTGAGGCGACGGCCAATGTCGACCCAGAGCACACCGTAAAGGAAGGCTATCGCTCTTCTCCTGCTGAGTGTGAAACTTGTAAAAACAGAAAATACCAGGACGGCTCCGACGAGATGGTTTCATTTAAGAATGCAACTCACATCTCTCCAACAGCTGCGCCTTCTGCCGTACGTGCGCACGAAGGCGAACACGTTTCAAATGCTTATACAAAAGCAAGTGAAAAGGGCGGAAAAGTGTTACAGGCAAATGTAGCAATCCATACCTCCATCTGTCCTGAATGTGGAAAGACTTATGTTTCTGGCGGAACTACGACGACTCTAATTTCCTATCCAAAGGAAGAGGATTCTTCACGTAATAACAAAAACGAAGAAAACTTCGATACATAAAAAAAGAAATCTTGCTTTTTTGCAAGATTTCTTTCCCATCAACTTCTCACCTTTCCGATTCCAACGTGAATTACAAATAACACAGTGTAGATTAGGACAATTGTTGCCCCGACTGGTGTTGATGCGATGATTGAAAGGAGTATTCCGCTGAGTGCTCCGAAAACCGAGATAACCGCTGCATAAATTAGTGTACCGCGGAAGCTTTTGAAAACCTGCATCGCTGTTAACGCCGGAAATACTAGTAACGCTGTAATTAGGAGGGAACCTACTAGATTCATCGCGAGTACGATGATAATTCCTGTCATTATTGCAATCATAGTCTGATAGCGTGCAACGTGGATTCCTGTAGCTTTTGCAAAATCCTCATCAAAGGTGATTGCGAAAATTCGGTTATAGAAGACAACGAATAGGGCAATTGTTAGTAGCGACATAAATACACACACGAACACATCCATTCTCGAAAGTGTGAGGATTGATGTGGAGCCAAATAGTGTCGTACATACATCTCCTGAGATGTTCGCTGAGTTGGAAAAAACATTCATAAGTAAGTATCCAAACGCTAGCGCCACTACCGCAAGCATGGCTATGGCTGAATCTCCGTGAACTTTCTCACTCGTACCGAATCGAAGAAGTAGTATTGCTGCCACAACTGTGATTGGCATGATTACGAGGTTGTATTCGGTGATTTTTAAAACTGTTGCGACGGCTAATCCACCGAATGCCACATGTGAAAGTCCATCTCCTATATATGAGAATCTTTTTAATACTAGTATCACTCCGAGGAGTGATGAACAAAGTGCAATAAAAACACCTGCTATAAACGCATTCTGGACAAAAGGAAATTTAATATAATAACCCAACAAATTTAAAACTTCCATTCTTTAAGCAATTTCCTTTCCAGAGCGATTGTCATCTGCTTCTAGTTCGCAGAACATTTTATAATGACTACTCTTTAAATATTCATCCTTCGTACCGAAGAAGTGTTTGTTCTTGTTTACATGTAAAACATGAGTTGCATGTTCTATAGCTGCCATGTCATGTGTGACCATGATAATTGTGATGCCTTTTTGATTGAGCTCATCTGTGATTGTATATAACTGTTGCATCGCATTTGGATCTAGTCCACTGACCGGCTCATCTAGGAGAAGCACCTTCGATGTGGCAGATAACGCTCTCGCAAGGAGAGTCCTCTGCTGCTGTCCACCAGAAAGACTTCTATAACTTTCATTCTTAAGATTATAAATATTGAGTTCTTTCAATCTTCGTTCCACATAAGCCTTCTGTGCTTTTGAATACATAAGTCTTCTATTTCTTGTAATAGTTCCAGAAAGGGCAACCTCCCAAACTGTCGCAGGGAAATCTCTCTGAGTATCCGACTGCTGAGGGAGGTATCCAATCTCATGTGGTTCTAATCCATCGCCGATTTTTAATTCCCCACCGACAGGATTAATTAGAGAAAGAAGCGTCTTCATGAGAGTGCTTTTTCCCGCGCCATTCATTCCAACGATGCAAAGATAGTCACCTCTATTCACTTTGAAATTCAAATTTTCTGCAACTGGCTTTCCATTGTAACCCACTGCCAGTTCACGGCCTAAAATATACGCCATAACGCTCCTTTCATTTTTTCCGGAAAAAATATTCTCCTAAGAACTTACTTTAATGCATCTTTAAGTGTGTTCAAGTTAGATTCCATTGTCTTAAGGTATGTCTTTCCACCTTTGATATCATCTGTTGAAACAGACTGGAGTGAATCCATAACCTCGATTTTCTGGTTCTGACTCTTTGTGTTCTTCTTGATTGTGTTTGCAATCTTGTCATCTGAATTCTCGATTGTGAGAATTACAGGAAGGTTGAGTTCATCCACTTTGTTAGCAAGGAATGAGATTGTCTTGAAGCTTGCTTCTGTCTCAGCACTACATCCGACAAAGGCTGCAAAGTACTGAAGGTTGTAATCATCAACGAGGTATCTGAATGGGAATCTGTCTCCGAAGAGTACAGTCTTGTGATCAGATGATTTCACTGCTTCTTCATATTTGTTGTCCAAATCTGAAAGTTTCTTTAAGTAGCTTTCAGTATTTGCATCAATCTTAGTAGCATCCTTTTTGTCGATGCCCTGAATCTTGTCTGAGATCTGAGCTACGATTTTCTGTGCATTCTTGAGTGAAAGCCATACGTGCTCATCATATTCAATCTCGTCTCCATCGTGATGATCATGATCGTGCTCATCCTTTTTTCCGTGAGCTTCGTCTTCATCATGCTCATGTTCAGGCTCCATTCCTTCGACAGCCTCTTCTTCTTTTATGTTGTCGCCGATAGCCTTTACCATATTTACCGTCTGAATGTTTTTGTTAGTTGCATTCTTAATTGCACCATCAACCCATACATCTGATTCTCCACCGACATAGATGAACAAATCTGCTTTTCCAATCTTGGCAATGTCCTGTGCAGATGCCTGGTAGCTGTGAAGATCAACTCCGCTTCCCATGAGGTATGTGACATCAAATTTGTCATCCAAGCCCTTCACAAGATTCTTCACCCAATCATACTGAGGAAATGAAGTGCAAACGATGGAGTACTTGTCCCCATTTCCAGTTGCCTTTGAAGATGCAGATGCTTTGCAACCAGTAAACGCGCTAATCATCATTCCAGCTGATAACATAAGCGCCAATATTCTTTTTTTCATTTTTAGATCCTTTCAAAATCAAACATTTTAGTAAGTTTTTTACATCAAAAGTAAACGTTCAATTTTTTGAACGCGTTTTGTTTTATTTATGTTTGTTTCGATTTAATCTAGTAGTTCAACTTTCAGGGATATGAGAGTGTCTGTTTTGTCTCTCTTTTGATAGTTTTCTTTGATTGTTGAAATCATGAATAGTTTCGCGAACAGAGCTACCGCAAAGAATGGCACGATTTTTATCGTAGAAACCAATCCCTCTGCGATATGTAGCTCTGCGCATATCGGGCAGTCTTCACCCGTACATTCATGATGAAGATGTTCTGCAATGAAGAAAGATGAAAACATAATAGAGAGAAGCATGATGATAGCAACTATACACGCAATGACTTTTGTAACACTTTTATTTTTGTTTATGGAAAAAATAGTACTCATCATAGTTCTCCTTTCTATACGATCTCATCTTCCTCCGCAATTTCTTTTGCAAGTCAATTGCGTTTTATATAATAGCTTTTTCATTTGGCAATGTCAATGATTTTACGAATGAGTTGCAAATTGTACATCTAAGTTGATCATAGAATACAACTAGCCTCCATCTTTTAAGGGTTTATGTTTGCGATTCTCGATGGTAATTAGTAAGTCCATATTTTTATTCGCTGTGCATCTCATCGATGCATCGAACACTTGAAAATTCGCGGCGTTTCTTTCTATATAGAAGTAGAAACGCCGCTCAAACATCTTCAAGTGTTCGAGCTCATAAAAATATGGACTAACTAATTTCTCATCTCAAATCTAAATCACATAAACCCTTAAAAGACGGAGACTAGTTTCATTTTATGATGAACTTTTCTGTAATAATACATCGATAACGAAATCCACCACCAGTTAAACATCGTACTTGCAAGTTAGATCGTAACAATACAACAAATTAAAATTCTGCCATACACTATCCAAACCTAGTGCTCTAGTTCACCGTAACTATTTCATAAAACACTAACTTTGCATCTTTTGATCGATGTGAAATATTGAAAATATGGTAATTAAAGCTTTCTTTAGGCTATTAAATCAACTAAAATTAAGACATTGATAAATCGCTGTTTGTCGGGAGAAGCAAAGTATGGAAATATCAAAAACAGTAATAAAATACGGGAAGATCTTCAGGAAGATTCTTGTCATAGGGAACTTCCCTGATTCAGACGTGAAACAGGAAGCCTATGAGAAAAGGCTTGCTGAAATGTATGCCTCCCCAAAAT
>JAIKZI010000030.1 GCA_024682375.1 Lachnospiraceae bacterium
TCATTCCAAATAATCAAATCCTTGTGAAGTTCAGCAGATGTCTTATAGCTTAATGGATATTTAATCCTTTCAATAACTGCTCGCCATGTGCCAGGCGTTCCAAGCCAGCTAATCTCACCTGGTTCGTTGTAAACTGCAAGACTTGTTACTGTATCGAAAAAAGTGCCGTACAATTCTTTATCCTCATCAGACAATGGAACTGGCTCCAGTTCATCCAACAGGCTTTTTGTACTCTCCAACTGAAAGCAGTAACCGTGATACAACTCCATCGCCGTAAGGAACTCCTCTGAGACATGATTCTTTAAGGATGTATCACTAGATGCATCCCAATATACTTCATCTGCACCACTTACCAAATCAAGTAATCCAATATAACGGTACTCAAGTTTTTTCTTGCGAATATCAAATTCTTCAATATCAGAATACGTTAACATCTACATTTTCCCTCATAAAGTAGCCACAGAATAATCAAATATCATATATTCCTATAAGGCTAGAATCGGTATAACAATTAAGTGCATCAAACCATTTAACCTTATCCCACTGTCCTTCCGGTCTGGGCAGTACATTTCCTTCCATATCAATAGAATCAGATAGAAGGTTCAATAAACCTAGATTAAACGGGGTCTCAGTTACTTTTTCATTTAAGGCCTAAATATCACTCTCTTTACACTTGACCTTACTTACCGTATGTTCTTCCGTCGAGCAGCGTCCATTCTTTTCTACCATTTGCTGCTCTACCAAGTACAACAGCAGCTGCAGCTGATGAACTTGAGAATAAATAATCTTTTACGAAAACACCATTAGAAATAGTGCCATCTTTCATTAAGGATTCTCTTAATTCCAAGTATCCATCCTGAAATCCTTCGGTTACGTCCTTGGAAATTTTACTTCCAGCAACAACTACAAAGTTATCATCAAGTGGATAACCCGAAGCATTTCCTCCTCTACCCGATAGAATAAACTCATCATGTACTTTATTCTCTGTATCTTTATCATGATCCCAATTCTCAGAAACCCTATTAGTTAAATCCTTTTCAAATTCCTTATCCCTTATCTGCTGTATGATAAAACTAAGTTCTGTGTCATCAACTGTAAATGCCTGACCACAATGTGGACATTTTAACTCTGTCATAATAATCCTCCTTTTATGACGCTAATATGAATAAACATGTTTCTTTATAATATGCTCAGCCAAAAGATTATTCCGCTAATTTCATATTATGAAACACCAAATAATAGCTTTCCTTAAAAGTAAAACTGAGGGTCTTATTTAAGTCCCATGTGACTAATTTGTTTCCATTGCTTGCTGCACTATGGTCGTGCCCCTATTTTCGATAAATTTCAAATCTTTATTTGAAGTAATTAAGGTTCCTTTTTCCTCAAAGAACTTGATAGCCTTATCGATTTCTTCTTTATATTTCCTGTAATAATATCGTTCCCAATCATTTTCAATAGCAGGTAGAAGATCTTGAATTTCATTTTCTGGTCTGTAGGCATATTTGAGTGTGTATCCAGTTTCAGGCTTGCCACTAAAATAAATATAGAAAACGCCATCAGTTTCATCTACGCCAAATAGATCATATTTCAATTCGCTGGTTTTCTCTTCATATCTCTTTTTATTTCTTCCCCAATTTTTGACAACATCTTCTACGGAATTAAATCCCAATTCGATTCTTCCTATGTCCATGAAAACATCAAATGCTGTATCAATCTCTGCTAGGTTTGAAAAAGAATTTCTATAGCCTGCTAGGTCCAAATTTGAGTGATCAAATCTTTCCATAAAGTATCTCATACCATAATATGCATGCAGAAGTACTCCATCTCTTCCTTCACTACGATAGTTCTTAACAAACATTCCTTGTGTTTTTTCACGATAAGTTTCAGAGTCTTCTCTCCAAAACTCTGATTTGTAGTCGCACTCATAATCATATAAAAAAATTACTTTTCCCCAGTCACCCATCTGTCACCTCCGTATATTCTTCTTCATCCCAATAATCGTCTTCGTCAGAACATTCATCATCGAATGAGCAAACAGGGTATTCATCCCATTCCTCATCAGGGTCATTTCCCCAATATCGATCACATGGAATTTCAAAAAGCTTATCCTCGTATTCCTTTACTCGCTGAGGCTGGTCCAGAAGATTTATAAAATCATTTCCTGAAATCCAAAACTCTTCTGTATCACCAACGCCAATCATTGTAATTGAATGATCACAAACAACGTCAGAAAATGAGTTATATAGAACCGAAAGTCCAATACATTGAATTCGTTTTATTAATTCGCTGTTCCTTACTTTCTCATTTAATACTACAAATATATCCCCAGCATATAGCGTCTCAAAGTCATAGTAAACATCAAACTTTTTATCTTTAATAGCCTGAATAAATTCTTTGCTATCTACATCTGCTTCCCCATTAATAGGATCAACTGCAACTTGGGCCGCCAAGACACAACTTTTTCCGCCATATGCATTCTTCTCAAATTCATCATACGCCGGATTTGCATGATGCCATGGTTCCAGATTATCCATTGGGTCCAAAGCATAATCACTAAAAAGTTTATCAATAGCTTTCATAGTATCTTTCCTTTCTATATTTCAGCTAACATGAACAAATCGTTACATATTAATTCACCGTGCTCAGATAAATACTC
>JAIKZI010000041.1 GCA_024682375.1 Lachnospiraceae bacterium
GTTGGAGCTGGAGCACAGCGTGCTATTAGAACTATTGGTGACACCTTAGGAGACTTAGGTGGTAGAGCTCTAGATGGTGAGGAAATCACAGCTGGAGATGCAGTTCTTGCTTTGGGAATAAATGCTGGATTTAACTATGGCTTACCGAAGGTATTTAATAAAGTAAAGAACACCAAATTCGGCCAGGCTGTAAGTGGAAAGATATCAAATGTTAAAGATGCCATAAAAGGTAAGGTTGGAAGTGCGGTATCTGCAGTAAAAGATAAGGCTGGAAACGCAGCATCTACTGTCAAAGACAGAGTAGCTGGTGCCTTGAGCTCGTTTAACAAGGGCAATAGCAAACTTCCGATGGAATATAACTTGCAGTATTCTGCGGATAGGAATCCTGGTAATAGTAAACCGCTTATTCCTACGAATTTGCAGTATTTTGCAAGTGAGGGTGGCAATTCTTCAGCATTTAAAGATGCATTCAATGCAGCAGATAATTACAAACTAGATAATGATACATTTGTAAATCATATTCTTGATAGACATGGACCAAATTCATCGTATACCAACAAGTCCCATTTCAATTCAAGTTTTGATATTAAGTCTGGAATCGAAAGCACTCTAAAAGGAGATAATTTTATCCTTAAACCAAATACAAACGGTAGAAATGGATATATATTTGAGCAAACATTTAGTAATCCAATTGGAACAAACGCTAATGGAAAGCCATTAAACACATTAAAAGTTGTAATTGATGATTTGGGAAATGTTATCACTGCATTTCCTAAAAAATAAATCACAAGGAGAAATAAAAAATGAATTTTTATATTGGCAATACTATTGAAGATTTGAAAATAAATGATAGGAATGTGGAATTTAGTGATGACCTTCTTGAGTATTTAAATAAAAATAAACGTATATTTGGCTTAGAAGAATTTGTTTTACAGGAAATTGACCCATATGATGATACAGTAATTGATAATTCTGAATTACAACAATGGTTATCTATGTGTGATTCAATTGTATCGAGTAATATCTTAGAACAATATGAAGATTTAGACGAGACAAGAAGCGTTGAAGAATTAATTGTTTTAATTAATGAAGCATTGAATAATAATTTAAATCTCATTGTTATAGGTGATTGATTATGTGAACATGTTAGTTTTTATATCATGTTATTTTATGAAATGGGAATTAAAAGATTTTCTTAAATATTGTTTTGGAAAGCGGTAAATTAGATAAAGATTTTGCTCCCAAAAGCAGTAATTTGATTCCTTAAATTTACCAGTATGAACGGCATAGATACTTTGAAAAGCTTAGTATCTGTGCCGTTTTCTAATATAAAGCAGTAACTAAGTTTCCACTCAATATGATTTATCATAACCATAGACAGCTAACAATGAATTTGCATAGGTCTCATCAATACAGACAATTCTAGCAATAACAGATAATACTGGATGATTGAAAACTATCTCTATTCTATATCTTGTGAATTCTTTCATCTACATATGCATTTCCGAATATCACAACGTTGTTCTAATTTATTCTAATTTCTACAGTTTGAATCACACCAATATCTCCACATACCTTTTCATCCACCGATACTGTCAAGTTCCTAAAATCTATGAATTATTCTGTGATGTACTGGCTTATAAAAATTCAACTAACAGCCAACTTTAGCCTATTTACGGCAAATACGAAGTGTGATGCTAAGAAAAAAGATGAACATTCTCCAAAATGTTAAAGAATATATTTAAACAGTTTTTCTGCATTTAAGGAACTTTGGAAAATATAGACTGTTTTTAGTTTGACGCATATAGGCATAAGTTTTTTATCAATGATAGGAGGTAGAAAACTATGGTATATGGTTTTATTTCATCACTTGATGATGAGACAACAAAGGCATTTTTCAGAAGTAATAGAATTCCTACAAACAATATTTACAGTACTGGAGGTCTTGGTACATTGGCAGAGGATTTGAAGACTGGTGATGTAGTTTATGTTATTAGTTGTAATCGCTTTGCATCTGTGCGTCAGGTGTATACCTTTGCAAGGTTCTGTGCTGATAGGGGTATCATCCTGCATTTTGTAGCTGAACCATACCTTGATATTGGTAATGGCAAAACTTGGAGACCAGCAGTTGCCAGTACCATTGCAAGTATGGTGGAAAGTGAACAGAAGGCAAAGCAGATGATGGTCAATGGATTCAAGATGAGTGAATCCTAGTGGGAGTATACATTGAAAAGTATGGCACTAATAATGTAACATGGGATAGTGTATCTATCGATGATATAATTGATATGTCAAGTAAAATTACTGATTTTTCATTAGAACAAGTTGCTGGTTTAACTCAAAAATTTGGATGGTCTGTTGAACCATTAGGAAAAGGAAGCCTAAAAGGTATTCCATATGAACAAGGTGGTATACATACAAATACCATCCAGGTGGAGGTCATCGTGGAGAAATGCCTTATTATAAGGTTTCATAGGGAACAAATGGTACACGAAGATTTTTTATTAATGGATGGGGGTTGGTAATTAGATGGATATTAATGAAATAATGCAAATATATGATAGATTCATCGAGATATTAGAAGAATTTTCTATGCCTCCACAAGAACAAAAAAACTTCATGGGACTGCTGTGGCTGATGAATTAGCAACAGATTTTTCTGATATTGGGCTTGCTTATGCAGAAATACTAAAGGAGAATCAATGGATAAATCAAGAACAGTTTCATATCATGGAAGTAATAAACAATATGTTAGATGAAATGCCTGAAGATTCAACTTTATGGGATGAAAACGCTCTTATTTCTACAGTAAAAGATAAGGCTGGAAACGTAGCATCTGCTGTTAAAGACTAAGTAGCTGGTGCCTTGAGTTCATTTAACAAGGGCAACAGCAAACTTCCGATGGAATATAACTTGCAGTACTCTGCGGATAGGAATCCTGGTAATAGTAAACCGCTTATTCCTACGAATTTGCAGTATTTTGCAAGTGAGGGTAGTACAAAGACAGGTGGAGCTTATAAAGATGTGCCTGCTAATGGTGGACAAGTACATCACATGCCTGCTGATTCTGTTAGTCCTTACAGTAAAAATGCTGGTCCAGGTATTAGAATGGATACTCCAGACCACATGAAAACAGTTAGTTGGGGTAGGTCAAAATCTGCACAGGAATATAGAGCAATACAAAAAAATTAATTGATAAGGGGCTATTTAGGGAAGCTCAGCAGATGGATATAGATAATGTTAAGACACTATTTGGCAATAAATATGATGGCGCGATTAAACAAATGTTGGAGTATACCAATGAATTATTAAAATAAAAAACAAGGATTTGGTGAAATTAAATTTGGAGATGAAAGTGCTGTAATTGAAAAATTTATGAAGATTAAACCAAGTAAATTCAAAAAGAGTCCTTATGATATTAGTAAAACAGATGCTTATGAAGACTTTTTTGTTTACTATGATAAAGATGGAAAATGTGAGGCAATAGAGTTTAATAGTAATGCTGACGTAAAATTTAAAAATATTTCTTTCTTCGGTGTAAAATATGTTGATGTTGAAAATGCATTTAGAAATATTGATTCCGATATTGGAATTGACGAGGTTGGTTTTAATTCAAATAAATTTGGAATAGGGGTATATGCACCAAATAAAGATGATAATGATGCAGAAATAGAAAGTGTTATTATTTTTAGACAAGGATACTATGATTAAAAAGTGCAGCATAGTCAAGTAAATGGACACACTTTTTCTTGAGATTAAAGTTGAAAATAAGGAAAAACTAAAATGAGAAAATATATTACTAAGAATCGAATTTACTTTTTACTAATTATAATTATAAATGTATTAGCTTCAGAAATAACTCATATAGCTCTAGATAAGAAGATGGATATAGGGTTATTCGTAGGATCTGTTCTAATACTAGTTGGATTTATAGGAATAATATACTTCGTCCGAATTACCATATTTAAGGATGATTCTGAATGGCTGAAACATATTTTTCTGCTTGTTTTGACATTCGTAATTATAAAGGTGGCTGGAAGCTTTTTGATATCTGCTGTTATATTTTGCATTAATAAGTTTGGTTTAATAGATGTAAACACTTCGAAGATTATTATGGAGAAAACGAGCTTCATATTCCATATGATTGTAAATGTGGTATTTCTAGCGTGGCTTATGGTAAAAATAGATTATGATAAAGCTTTAGAGTAAAGACAAACTGTAAATTAGATAAAAAACATCAAGATAATCAAAATAGATTATCTTGATGTTTTTTTGAGTAATCAAATTTTTTAGTATACAACGTTCTCTCTAATATAATTAGCCCAGAGGTTGTAGAAGTTAGCTTTTAAATGAATCTGATCGGATGTATATTCGGAGATTAGGTTTCCATCTTTATCGCATAGATCTTTGTTAGGGTCTATGTAGAAAATGTTTCGTCCATTTGCAAGCTCTGATATAGCTTTGTTTCTCTGTACCAGGTTTGTGTTATTGAACACTGGATCAGTTTGGCACTGAGGTGCAGCTATATGAATTGAACCCATTATAAAGATATAAGCGTCAGGTTGTTTATTATGTAAGTTTTCTATGATATTTCTAAAACTCTTATAGTAATTTATGGAAGGATGTCCCATCTCATTTACACCGAGTGATATATAAATCTTTTTGAATTTATGAGATGAAAGCAGATTATCTATAGTTGTTCTACCTTCTTCTCCGTTCATGCCATGATAATCCATATCTCTAGTTGGAAAGTTAAATACATTTGTGGATTCTCTGCAGAAGAAATTTGTCTTTCCTTTTAAGTTAGAAAACATGTATAAACCGACCATTCGAGAGTCACCGATAAAGAGTGCATCCTTGAAGTAGTCATCATTTTTTGATTTAACTAGTTTCTTATATTCGCCGTTAGGAGCGAAGAGGCCTTTTTTATCAATATTGAACGCGTAGTTATCATCTACCATAATCGAACGATCTGCTACACCGTAATCTGTGGCACCTAAAACCTTGTTGCAACTCGATTTAGGAATTGAAAGAGAAGGAACTTTTGCGTTTAGATTAGCTTTGTTAAGTTCTTCTGTTTCTTCTTTTTTCAAGATGCTAGATGGCAGGAGTAGGTCCTGATCACCGTTTAATACATCCTTAATACCGAAAAGAGATATTGCAAAGAATGGCTCTTTTACGGAGTTTATATTGTTGAATTTCGATAGAAAAGTAAACTTACCAATCATTCCGACTAAACAGAATATCGTGCCTGTTATTATTAGGCTGGAAAAAAGTGGTGTCTTCGAAACTATCTTAAAAATAAGTGGTGAACCAGAGTCCGTTAGCGGATTGTATGGCTTGAACGGTTTAGGTTCGTCATCTTTTTTAAATATATTTGGTAACAATTAAATCACCCCTGAAATTTAAAAACTAAAATACATAAATGAGTTGCCCTGTGAACTGATTGCATAATACATGCTGATCCAGAAGAGGATTAGAAGTAATGCAACGATATAAGGCTTTCTTCTCTTTTCATACACAAATTCATAAACCTGTGGGAAACATAGGATTATGCTTGCTATGAAGTAAGGTAAATAAGTAGGCAAGAATTCAAGGAAGTCTGTCGCTACTAGTGTTTTTCCGATTCCAAAGAATGGGAATAGTCTGGCAAAATACATACCTAGTGAAGGTAAATCTGAGATTGCAAAGATAACCCATGTAAGTGGAATTAAAATAATTATGTGTAAACGTCCAATGAAAGGATACTTTGCGATTAAGTCCTTTGAGACGAATTTTTCGAATACAATAATGAGACCTAAAACTAATCCCCAAATGAGGAAGTTTATATCTCCGCCGTGCCATAAACCTGTGAGCGCCCAAACAATCATTAGGTTTAGGACTGTACGACCTTTACTACAACGACTACCTCCGAGAGGAAAGTAGATATAATTTTTAAACCATGTTCCGAGAGTCGCATGCCATCTTCTGTAAAATTCAGCAATTGATTTAGAAGCGTATGGATGCTTGAAGTTTTCGATTGATTTAAATCCTAGTAACATTCCGAGACCGGATGCTATAAGTGAATATCCCCAGAAGTCGAAGTACAGCTGGAATGTGTATGAGAAAGCACCAATCCAAGCAAGAGGAGTAGATATGTTTTCGTATCCAATCTTTGCCACTTCGTTCCAAAGGATTCCGATTCTATCAGCAATCATGACCTTCATAGCTACACCAATACAAATCTGTACGATACCATCTTCGAATTTTTGGAATGACATCACTCTGCCATGAGGTCTATCGAAGTCACCGTCTTCATATCTCATAATCGGTCCCTGTGCTATCTGAGGGAACATAGTGAAGTAAACGGCTGTTTTTGTAAATGTTGGTCTGATTTTAATTCTATTAGTATAAATATCAGCCTGGTAAGAAATCATCTTAAAAATATAGAAGCTTATACCAAGTGGTAAAACATATTTTGTTGAATGATATGTGATTACCTTGAAAAAAATAAGAACGCAAACATCTATAAAAACTGCAAATATGAAAATTGCCTTTCTTGGGATAGATTTTTTTGTAATAGATGTAGGTGGTTCGATTGTCTGAAGGGTTCCAGAATCAAGTGTAGGTAAAACTTCCTGAGTGATCCCTCTCGGAGCGAGAAGCTCGTGACCCAGCCAATAGTTTAGTACTGTGAGTCCGAGCAGAAGCACACACATCTTTGCATCGCCATAGGCATAAAAAACAATACTACCTATAAAAAGAACTGCGTCTTTGTATTTTCTTGGAACTAAATAGTAAATTATTAAAAATAAAGGTAAGAATCTACCTATAAAAAGCATATCTGTAAAAGCCATAATAAAAATCCTTATATTGAACTAACAAAGTAATATATTTCTAATGAAAAAATATTATTTTTTCCTAAATTATCCAGTGTTTAAGCCTAATGGATTATAGCATAGAATTTATTAAAAAAAAACGTACGGAGGGTATAAAGTTTTACATTTAAGTACCGATAAATAATTTGAAAGGTTGTGAAATACCTTGCATTTTTAAATGTATTTTTTCAGGAGGGAGTGAAATCTTATGCGTATTGAGGCATATAATCAGGTGGCTCAGATTTACGGCGCACAGAAGACTACAGCAAAGGCTAGGACAAATGCTGCTACTTCTATGGGAAGAGATGAAGTTTCAATTTCTTCTTTTGGCAAGGATTTGCAGATTGCAAAGAATGCTGTAAAGAATGCTGATGACGTAAGAGCTGACAAGGTTGCAGATCTAAAGCAGAGGATTGAAAACGGAACTTATTCTGTTGATGTAGACGATTTCGCTAGTGTTTTACTTTCTAAGTTCGGACAGTAATAAGCGGATAGAGAGAGGTTTATCTTGGCAGGATTAGTTGAAGAACTAGTATCCATCATGAATCAGGAAACAGCATTGTATGACCGCATACTTGGACTTAATAAGTCTAAGCGTGATGCTATCACTAACCGTGATGCTGCAAATTTAGAGCAGATTACGGCGAAAGAAGAAGGATTCATGTTTAGCTTGCAGGAGCTTGAGAAACAGAGAATCAGAGCACTTTCAGATATGGCGACAGTGCTTGGCCGTGATGGAGAAACAATTTCAGTAAATAATGTAATTGAAATTCTTTCAGATAATCATGAAGAGCAGGAAGCTCTTTCATTAGCAAGAAAGAATTTGATCGAGAAAGCAAAGGAACTTCGTTTCTGGAATGATCAGAATCAGGAGCTTTTGAAAGTTGCGCTCGAAATGGTCGATTTTGACCTAACATTGTTCAAGGGCTTGAAGCAAGCTCCAGAAACAGGCAATTATAATAATAAAGCATATAATACCGGTGATCTGCTCGGAAGCAGTGGCTTCGACGCGAAGCAATAGGCGAAAGGATTCCCGACCGGAATAGGATAGAGGTTTTACTATGTCAAACGGATTTGGGAGTCTTTACGTCGGATCATCAGGTCTAAGAAGTGCGCAGAACGGACTTAATGTTCTGTCAAATAACATTTCTAATATAGATACCAAGGGTTACGTACGTCGTAAAGTAATCTATGAAGACACATTCTATACATCTTTCGGAAATTCATCAGTTTCAAAACAGCAGACCGGTCTCGGTGTGCAGATTGGTGAAGTAGTTCATGCGAGAGATATTTTCCTAGATCAGGCATATAGAAAAGAAAATGGACGAGCATCATTCTATGAGGCAAACTATGATGCTGCATACGAAGTGCAGACTCAGCTTCAGGAAATGTATGGAAAAGCTTTTCAAACAGCCATATCAGATGTATATGAAGCATTCGCTGAATATGCAAAAGATCCTAATGATACAGTTAATCAAAATTTAGTTATTCAGAAGGCTCAGTTATTTGTATCTCGTGCACAGGGAGTAAATGATGGGCTTAGAGAATATCAGATGACAATCAATACGAAGGTTAAAAACGATGTCGATAGAGTTAATGAAATCGGCAAAGAGATTGTAGCTTTGAATAAAGAAATCCAGCGTATTGAAGCGGGCGGTGTAGAAACTGCGATGGCTCTGAGAGATCAGAGAGACAAAGATTTGGATGAATTATCAGCTCTTGCAAATATTACATATACAGAAACAGCTGATGGTTTGGTTAATGTTAGATTAGAGGGTTCTGAATTTGTAACAGAGGTTACATATAATGAAATCGGTCTTCATGAAAATGAAGTTACCGGGTTTGAAGAACCGTATTGGGTTGGACTTTCTGAACCTGATAAAGAAAAGTATTACGACGTTTTTGATATTTACAATATAAACCCTATTACTGGTCATGATACTGGAGAGATAAAAGGTCTTATGCTTGCCAGAGGTTTGGGCTTTGGCAATTATACAGATATTAAATATCTTTCAGCGACTCAGTATAACAATGAAATTTCAAATTCAGTTGTGCAGAATGCTCAGGCTGAGCTTGATAAATTAGTAAATACAATTGTCACTCAGGTAAATGATCTGTTATGTCCAAACATAAATTATGATGCATCTAAACACAATGGACAGCTGAGTGGTGTAGATGAGAATGGTGCAGTGGTTGCTCTTAGCGGCGATACTATTGTACTTGACTCTGAAAATGCACCTGTTGGAGAAGATGGAAAACTTCCACCACAGGAACTTTTTACCAGAAGCGGATCTTCGAGATATAAGAAGGTGACGCTTGGAGATGGAGAAGAAATATATGTTTACCAGCAGGAAGATATACATGATTTATCAACTTGCTATTCGATAAAAAGTCTATCGGTAAACTCTTATTTAACAGACAATCCACAGCAGTTACCACATTTAAAGCAAAATGGTGACGTAGCTTATGATATCGGGGAAAAAATATATTCACTCTGGGAGGTTTCAAATTATACTTTGAACCCGGCAGATGAATCTCCGACAACTTTGGGCGGATTCTATACAAAGTTTATTGGAGAATTGGCAAGTATAGGATCTGTTTATAAGACAACATCAGAAAGTTTGGCCGGAACCAGAGCTACTATTGAAAGTAGCAGACAGTCGGTGATTGGTGTTTCTTCTGATGAAGAGCTTACAAATATGATTAAGTATCAGAATGCATATAATGCATCCAGCCGATACATAAATGTAGTAAACGAGATGATAGAGTACCTTTTGAACTCGCTATATTCATAAAGGAAGTGATTAAATGCCTTCAACATTTTTTGGATTATCAATTGCATCAACAGGACTGAATGCATTTCAGGCATCGGTTAATACTACAACCAATAATATTTCAAATGCGAAGACTGATGGATATTCAAGACAGCAGGTTAATCTAAGTCAGGCAGAAGCGCTTCGTACTTATATGAAGTATGGAACTATTGGTACAGGTGTAAGCGCTGATAGTGTTACTCAGGTCAGGGACCAGTATTACGATGAGAAATATTGGAATAATCAGAAGAACTATGGACAGTATGAGAAGCAGATTTATTATCTGAATCAGATTCAGGATTATTTCAAAGATACATCTGCAGTACCTGGATTCACTTCATTATATACAAAGATGTTTGCATCTCTAGATACTCTAAAGACTAACTCTGGAGCTACAGCAGTAAGAAAACAATTTATCAGTAATGCTGAAGAGATGATGTCCTATTTTAACAGCCTAGGAACCAGACTTCAGGATTTGCAGACATCTATCAATGATGAGATAAAGACAACTATTGATACAGTAAATGCAACTTCTAAGAAGATTGCCATTTTGAACAAGCAGATAAATACAATCGAAGTGCAGGGCTCGCATGCGAATGATCTTAGAGATCAGAGAGCGCTTTTGATTGATAGTCTGGCAAAAATTGTACCAGTTGAAGTGAAGGAAACACCTGTTGTCAATTCCAATTATCCAGATATGTACACTGGAGCAACTAATTTTGTACTCCGTGTAAATGGCAAGATTCTAATTGATAATTACGATTATACAGAAATCGGTGTTACAACCCGTGACCATAGACAGAACCAGGCAGACGTCGATGGACTATATGATTTGGTCTGGGGCGATACCGGTGAACATATTAATATGAATGCTTCAAACATGACGGGAAGTTTGAAAGCGATGTTTATGCTTCGAGATGGTAACAATGCTGAAAACTTGAGCGGAAATATTTTTTCCATGACAAGTAATACAGTTACTATTAAGAATCCATCTATCAAAGATGTTGAATACATGAATATGCCGGAAAGTGGTATTGTAATCATGGAAGGTGTTCAGTATCCATACAGCTCATTTAAAGCTGAGACAGATGCAGATGGAAAGATTACTTCTTATACTTTTACCCTTGAAAAGGTCTTAGATGCTGATACTCAGGCGAAGATTTCAGGTGGTAGATTGGAAGTTGGAACTACACTTAATTATAAGGGTTTAGCTTATTACCAGAATCAGATGAGTCTTTTCCTTCGTTCATTTGCTAAGCAGTTCAATGACATCGAAAAGACAGGAAAGACTCTTGACGGAGATCCTATGGAGTCATTCTTTGTGGCTGATAATCTGGTCGATTCTGGTCAGTTTAAATTTGATACAAATATAAAAAATACAACATTTGATGGAGCATCAGATACTTATTATAAAATGACTGCTCTTTCATGTTCAGTTAATGAAAAAAGTTCCAGAAATCCAGGCTTCTTTGCCACAGCGGAGAATCTTGTAAATGAAAATACCGGTGCTACACAGGATGAAGGTATTGATGCTCACAGTATTGTTGAAGAGCTTTTGAATCTTCAGAGTAATACTAAGATATTTAGAGACTGTGGTGGAGATGAATTTTTACAGGTAATCTATTCAGATATTACTGTAGATACACAGGAGTCTACAGTGTTTAGTGAAAATTACGCCGATATTGCAAAGTCTATAAATTTGCAGAGACAGGGTGTTTCTGGTGTAGATGAAGATGATGAAGCTTTGGATTTGGTTAAATTCAAGAATGCTTATAATTTGGCATCGAAGGCTATTTCGGTTTTGGCTGAGATGTATGACAGATTGATTACGCAGACAGGTGTCTAGGGAAAAGTTTAAAGATAAATAGTTTTTGTAAAGCGAGGTAAGATTATGCGTATTACAAATAATATGATAATGACAAAGGCTGATTCTAATATCAATGGCGTAAAGATTATCTTAGACAAGACAAATACGCAGATGACAACGCAGAAGAAGATTGATAAACCTTCGGATGATCCGGTTGTAGCTGTTAGATCGCTTCGATTCAGTACTACTCTTACAAAGGTAAATCAGTACTATAAGAAGAACATTCCGGATGCGGAATCTTTCCTCGAAGTGACAGAAACATCTGTAAATGATATGCGTGATATCGTTCGAAATGTACATACTCTATCTAACCAGGGTGCGAATGATACATTGACTCAGGATGATAGAAAGACAATTTTAAAGCAGCTTCAGGCTTTGCAGTCTCAGCTGTATGATGCAGGAAATGCTGATTTTGCTGGAAGAACAGTTTTCACTGGTTATAGAACGAACAAAACTCTCACATTTATGAATGATGAGAAGGATACATCCTATAATATTGAACAGAAAATTGAAATGAAGGGAATGGAAGAGTATCGCTATTATTCAGGATCTGTAAAGGTTCCGGGAGATGCAACTGAAATTCTTGATACTACATCTATCGTAAACAAGCCATATACAGAGCATCCTTATTATAGAGTAAGAGCTGCTTATGACAATATTTCTGTAGCAAACAATGGAGATGTTGTACAGATTCCTTATAAGAATAATGGAAGTGATACAACAGAAAATCTAAACGTGACTGTATATGAGACAGAAAGCGATTGGGAAAATGCAACAGGCATGAATATCGGAGATGACGATGCAGTACTCATCGAATCTACTGGTGATATTATTATGGGAAAAAATCTGGCCAGCACTATGAAAGCAAATAGAGCAGTTCTAGATTTTAGTTATAGTAAGACAGGTTTTAAGGATGGAGAACTTCGTCCTGAATACTACTACAACTGTGTGAAAACAGCCGATAAAGGTGCAGCTGTAAATGTACAGTATGATAAGTTTGATGAAAATGGAAATTCTATTGAATATGATATCAATTACACGATATCTGCTAACCAGGAACTTCGTGTAAATATTGAAGCTGATAAGATTTTTGATTCAAGTTTTATCCAGGATATCAATGATATGATTGAGGCAGTATCAACTGCAATAAACGCTTATGATAAAGTCCAGAATCTAAAAGAGATGAAGGGTCAGGATCAGTATTCTGCTTCTGATTATCAGACATCTCTGGATAAGTGGATGGATGCTGCAAATAAAGAGCTTGACTATGCTAATAATAATTTGCAGAAGATTTTTAACTCAGAACTTGAAAAATCGAAGAACTATGAGGATACTCTAAATCTGGCGATGACTGATATCGGATGCAGAAAACAGCAGCTTGATATGACAAGAAAGCAGATGTCAGATCAGCTTGAGACTGTACAGGATCTTCAGTCAAAGAATGATGATATGGATTTGTCAGAGGTCGTTCTAAAGTATACAGCAGCTAGAACTGCATACTCTTCTTCTCTTACAGCAGCCGGAAAACTTGGCGATATGACTCTACTGAATTACATCTAAAAAATATTTTCTTATATATAGAAAGAATGCTATAATAAAACTACAGTTGATTGATGAGAAATCACAGGAGAGGGCTAAAAAATGAAAGCAAACACTAGACTATTTGGTGAAATCGATATCGAGGATGATAAGCTTCTAGAACTCGAGAACGGAATTATCGGTTTTCCGCACATGAAACACTTCACACTTATTTTTGATAGTGAAGGGGAAAATGAAAAGGCAGTAATTTGGTTCCAGTCAATGGATGAACCTCAGTTTGCAATGCCAGTTATAAATCCAAGCTTTGTAAAGCCTGATTATAACCCTGTTGTAAACGATGAGCTTCTCACACCTTTGGGTGAGTTTAAAGATGATGAGTTAGTTGTTCTCGTAACACTTAAGGTTCCAGAGGATCTAAAAGAGATGACAGTTAATCTCAAAGCTCCTATTATTATTAATTCTAATAATAGAAAGGGCGCTCAGATTATTGTAGAGAATGAGGACTATCCTGTCCGCTATCCAATTTATGACATATTAAATGGTGGTAAGAATGAGGAGGCGAACGAATAATATGCTAGCATTATCAAGAAAAAAAGGCGAATCGCTGATCATTAATAACAACATTGAGATTATGATTTTGGAAACTCATGGTGACCAGGTTAAAATCGGAATTTCAGCTCCAAAGGAAATTCCTGTATATAGAAAAGAAGTCTATCTTCAGATTCAGAAGGAAAATGAAGAGGTTATGGCTACAGACAAGTTGTCATCATTGAATGACCTTTTGGGAAAGAAGAAGGATTGATTTAGCTTTCCTGGTTTTATTAAGTAGATATTTATACAGCTCAGTTGAAGGCGGGAAGCCTTTTATTGGGCTGTGTTTTTTTATTTAAGGAATTTTTGGATTTGGGCTTTATTTTTTCCCAAAAGCAACCGATACAATAAATAGGATTGAATATAACTATGTGTCAAAGGAAGGACACTGGCACTGGAGGTGCAATTATGACATCAATTAATGCAATAAGCGCTGTTGAGAATTTCTCAACAAATGATGTGAAAACAAGGCCGGCAGCAGCAGTTACGGAGAACGCAGAACCGGTAGAAGTTGATTTAGAAAAAGTAGAACAGCCAGTAAAGGAAGACAAGAATTCTGACAGGGAAGCATCTAACGAACAGATTAGAGAAGCTGTTGAAAAGATCAACAAGAGTATGCCGAATACTGAAGCCGTCTTTGGAATTCACGACAAAACAAATCGTGTCACTATAAAGATAGTGGACAAGGACAGCAGAAAAGTTATCAAAGAATTTCCACCTGAGAAAACGCTGGATTTGATTGCAAAAGCGTGGGAGATGGCAGGAATTCTCGTTGATGAAAAGAGATAAGGAGGAATCTTATGGCTTCACCTATTAGAATGACGGGTATGACAAGTGGACTAGATACTGAGTCTATTGTATCTGCGCTGGTATCAACATATAGTACTAAGGTTGACAATTTAAAGAAGGACCAGACTAAACTTTCATGGAAACAGGAAACATGGAAGGAAGTAAATACTGAGGTTTATGGTCTATATACAACAGCTGGAAACTTGAGATTTTCATCTGCATATAATATGAAGAAATCAACAGTGTCTGATACTACAAAGGCGACTGTTTCAACATCTAATATAGCTGCTGTTGGAACACATACTTTGGAAGTTAGTGAACTTGCAAAGAGTGCTTATTGGACAGGTGGTAAGGTTAAGGCTGTTGATTCAAATAGTAATCCTACAGGTAAGGTTACAGATTCTACATATGTGGTTCAGCTTTTAAGAGCAAAAGAGACCGTAGATCCTGTTACAAATAAAACAACTACAAGTTATGGATTGGAAAATTCCTTTGAAGGAACAGGATATATTAAGTTAAAAGTAGGCGATAAAGAAAAGGTTATCACTATCGATGGCGATACAACTATCGGTTCTTTGAAGAACAAATTCTCAGAAATGGGAGTTACTATGAATCTTGACGAAGGAAATCAGAGAATTTTCCTAAGCTCAGAGAAGAGTGGTGCTGATTATAATTTCGAGCTTACAGCTTGTGATGCTGATGGAAATGCGGTTACAAGTGGTGCTGGAGTAAATGCACTGGAAGTTCTTGGACTTGGAAGTGCTGCAAAGGCTATCCAGGGAACAGATGCTAAGTTTGTAGTTGATGGTACAGAATATACAAGTAATTCAAATACAATTACTGTAAATGGTCTTACAATCAATGCACTTGCAAAGACTGATAAAGAGATTACTATTAACACTAGTGCTGATGTTCAGGGCCTTTATGACAAGATCAAGGATTTCTTTACACAGTACAATACAGTAATCAACGACTTGACAGCTAAATATAATGCAGAAGCTGCAAAGGATATGAAGCCTCTTTCAGATGAAGAGAGACAGGCTATGGGTGAAACTACAGCCAATAAGTACGAGGACAAGATTAAGAATTCACTTTTGAGAAGAGATTCTACAGTTGATATGATTATTAGCACAATGACACGTTCTATGTCAGCTACATATGAAATCAATGGACAGAAGATTTCTCTTGGAAATTATGGTATCCAGACTTTGGGTATTCTAAATGCATCTGATAACGAACAGTACGCTTATCATATCAATGGTGATGCTGATGATTCAGCAGTAAGCGGAAAAGAAGATAAGCTTATGAAGGCTCTTACAGATGATCCGGATACAGTAATGGCATTCATGCAGAAACTGGCTTCTGGAATTTATGATGAGCTTGGCGATAAGATGAAGAGCACAACGCTGAGTAGTGCTTATACTATCTATAACGATAAGGAAATGGATAAAGAATATAAGAACTACAATAATCTTATCAAGGAGTGGCAGGACAAGGTTGAGGATATGGAAGACAGATATTATAAGAAATTTGCTAAGATGGAATCTGCTCTATCATCACTTAATAGTCAGCAGAGTTCTATTAGTGGATTATTCTCATCATAAATGTGAAATTAGTAAACTGGCCTAGGAAAGAAGAGAGGGGCAATTATTATGAACCTAGCTAAAGGATATGCAGCGTATAAGAATAGCAAAGTGCAGACGGCTTCTCCGGCTGAGCTAACTCTTATGCTTTATGATGGAGCAATTCGTTTTGCAAACATGGCTATAGCTGGAATTAAAGAGGGCGACATACAGAAGGCTCATACTAATATCAGAAAGTGTGATGCGATTATTGAGAATTTCATTATCACATTGGACCCTAAGTATGAAGTTTCAAAAGACTTTCAAAATGTCTATGATTATCTGAGAGAAAGATTAGCTTGGGCTAATGTAAAGAAAGACGCGGAAATCATGGAGGAAGTGTTGACACATCTTCATACATTGCGTGATACTTGGAAAGAAGTTATGAAGAAGACCAATAATGGTAACGGTGTTGCATAGATAGAATAATTGGAGCTTATAGTATGTCTGAGAATTATGTTTGTATGCTTCGCGAAAGCTTAGAAAAGAAAATAGAAGTTCTCGAAGCTATTCAGGTTGCAAATGAGACACAGAGAAACGTTTTATCAGATCCGATGTCTTTACCGGAAGACTTAGAGGCTACATACGCTAGAAAAGATGAACTTATCGAAGCACTTGAAGCTTTAGATCGCGGATTTGAAATTATGTACTCTCGTGTGAGAAGTGAACTGAATAATAATAAGGACAAATATGCTGATGAAATCAAGAAGATGCAGAGTTTGATTTCAAAGATATCAGATTTATCAGCATCAATTCAGGCAGCAGAGCTTCGAAACAAATCTTTAGCTGAAGCCAAATTCTCAAAATTAAAAGGCCAGTTGAAGCAGGTGAAGAAGAATCGTACAGCAGTTAATTCATATTATAAAAGTTCTGCTAATATTAATACGCTTGATCCACAGTTTTTGGACAGCAAGAATTAGAGTAGTTTTAGGAAACCGGTGGAAGCCGGTTTTCTTTTTTCCTATATGAAATTTTCTGAAAAAAGATGTCGGAATGGATGACAGTTTGACACTTTCGTGTTATGATGTATATGCATAAATGGATTATTATGCGTAATTAATCTTCATGGAGGAAGGAGGTTCGTATATGTCAGCAATTGATACTGTATATAATTACTATTTAACTACATATGGCAAAACGAATGCTTCTTCGCGCTACGAGTCTCATAAGAAGAGCGAACTCCGTGATGTCTATAATAAAATCGTCAAGGAAAACAAAGAAGAACCCCTGTATAAAATTGATATGACGGATGACGTGGAGCGATTTATCATCGATTTGAAGGAAAGCGCACGTCAGACGAAGAATGTCACTTCATTTCTTTCGGGAGATGGAGAGGGCGTCGAAGGCGTCTTTAATCAGAAGATAGCTACATCTTCTGATGAAGATAAGGTTATGGTTTCTTATATTGGCGATGGTGAAAATGTAGATCCTAGTGAGACTTTTAAACTTGGAGTTAAAAAGCTTGCGGGACCACAGGTTGTTATGGGCAAATTCCTTCCTAATTCTAAGAGAGATTTTGAGGAAGGAAATTTCTCGTTTGATTTAGATACTTCATCTAATTCTTATGAGTTCCAATTTGATATAGATGGAAGTGAGAATAATTTTTCCATACAGCAGAAAATTGCGCGTCTTATTAATAAATCAGATATTGGAATTTCTGCAGAAATAGTTGATAATGGTGAAGGCGCTAGTGCTCTTAGGCTGCAGTCCAGGCAGACTGGCCTCGCAGAAGGCGAGGAGTATCTGTTTAAAATTCAGTCAGGTTCTTCGTGGAATGAGATTCATACCATGGGATTGGATCAGATTACCCAGGATGCGTCTAATGCAATTTTTACCTTGAATGGTAAAGAACACAATGCGCTTGCAAATACCTTTACAATAAATAATGAGTTCGAGATTAACCTAAAAGGGGTGACGGAGTCTGAAACAACTATTGGTTTTAAAGCCAATGTGGATTCTATCAGTGATAGTGTTGATACATTGCTCTCTTCTTATAATAGATTAGTCGACTTAGGTAAGGCGTACGGACTCAAGAATGGGTATAACAGATTAAGCAATGAGGTTACTGGAATTTGGCATACTTTGTCAGAAGGACTGAATAGCGTAGGCATCTTTGAAGACGAGGAAGGCAAACTTTTCTTGGATCGTGAGAAGATGGGTGAAGCTGTTACTAGCGAGAGGGCAGAGGAAACTTTCGGTATTCTGGACGGTTTTAAAAATGCGATGTCTAGAGAATCAGATAAGATATCGATGAATCCGGTTAAGTATATTGATAAGCGTGTGGTTGAATATAAAAACCCTGGCAAGAATTTCAGTGCGCCATATGCATCCAGCGTTTATGCTGGACTTATGATAAATGAAGGGTTGTAAGAAGGAGACTAGAAGAAAATGGCAACACCACATAATGAAGCTGAAAAAGGTATGATTGCTAAGACGGTTCTCATGCCAGGAGATCCACTTAGAGCTAAGTTTATTGCTGAAACATATTTAGAGAATCCGGTATGTTTTAATACTGTAAGAAATATGCTTGGCTATACTGGTACATATGAAGGAAAGAAAGTATCAGTTATGGGTGGCGGAATGGGAATGCCTTCTATAGGTATTTACTCATATGAGCTTTTCAATTTCTACGATGTTGATACTATCATTAGAATAGGTTCAGCAGGCGGATTACAGGAAGATGTAAATGTAATGGATATCGTAATTGCACAGGGTGCATGTACTGATTCTAATTATGCATATCAGTATGAACTACCTGGTACATTTGCTCCAATCGGTTCATTCGATGTATTAGAGAAGGCTGTTAAGAATGCAAGAGAACTTGGCGTAGAGCCAAAGGTTGGAAATGTAGTTTCTGCAGATATTTTCTATAATCAGTTTACGGATTGTAATAAGAAGTGGGCAGATATGGGTGCTCTTTGCGTAGAGATGGAAGCCGCAGCTTTATATATGAATGCTGCAAAAGCACATAAAAAGGCACTTGCTATTCTTACTATTTCAGATCATTTGTTTAAGACTGGTGAGCTCAGCCCAGAAGAAAGACAGAAGAACTTCCGTCAGATGATGGAAATTGCATTAAAGACTGCTGAATAAGTGGCTTTATAATAGTAAAAATATATTGACAGATCTGACTTCCATGTGATACTGTATAACGGCGATGGAAGTTAGGTCTTTTTTTTATGCCTAAAAATAGGTATTAAAGACCGAAGAAATTAAGAAACAGTTGGAGGTGGAAGTTGTGCGTACTAAGATAACTTTAGAGTGTACCGAGTGCCAGCACCGGAACTACAATCTTACAAAAGAGAAACGCAATCATCCTGAGAGAATGGAAATTCGTAAATATTGTCCATTCTGCAGAAAGCACACTTTGCATAAGGAAACAAAGTAAAGGAGTGTGATGACAGTGGCAAAAGAAGGTAAGAAGACCATGGCTCAGAAGATCGATGGACTTAAGAGCGAATTCAAGAAGATCACTTTCTTGGATAAGGAGACAGTTGGTAAGCAGACAACAGCAGTTGTTATTACATCAATTGTTCTTGCAATTGCAATCGCTGTAATTGATATGATCTTTAAACATGGCGTAGATATTCTGGTAAATCTGTAACGGAGGCTTTTTTCTATGGCAGAAGCAAAATGGTATGTTGTTCATACATATTCAGGGTATGAGAACAAGGTTAAAACGAACATAGAGAAGACAATTGAAAATCGACACTTAGAGGATCAGATCCTCGAGGTAAGGGTTCCAATGATCGACGTCATGGAGATGAAGAACGGAACTAGAAAACAGGTTTCTCATAAGATGTTCCCTGGCTACGTTCTTATCAATATGGTGATGAATGACGATACTTGGTATGTCGTTAGAAACACCAGAGGCGTCACAGGATTCGTTGGTCCGGGAAGTAAACCCGTACCTCTTACCGAGGCAGAAATGAGACCTCTTGGAATTCAGATGGAAGAAACAATTGAGGTTGATTTCACTGTTGGCGATTTGGTATCGGTTGTTGGTGGTGTTTGGAAAGATACTACTGGAGTTATTCAGGAAATGAATCCTGGAAAGCAGACCGTTACTATTAATGTCGAATTGTTCGGCAGAGAGACACCCGTTGAAATCTCTTATGCGGATGTCCGTAAGGAAGATTAATTAGGAGGAAATATAATGGCAAAGAAGATTGAAGGCTATATCAAGCTTCAGATTCAGGCTGGAAAAGCAACACCAGCACCGCCTGTAGGACCTGCACTTGGCCAGCATGGCGTAAACATTGTTGAATTCACAAAGCAGTTCAACGCAAAGACTGCACAGATGGGAGATACTATTGTTCCTGTAGTTATTACTGTATATCAGGACAGAAGCTTTAGCTTCATTACAAAGACTCCTCCTGCAGCAGTACTCATCAAGAAGGCAGCAGGCCTTCAGAAGGGTTCAGGAGAACCAAACAAGACAAAAGTCGGCAAGATCACAAAGGCTCAGATCCAGGAGATCGCTGAAACAAAGATGCCAGACCTTAACGCTGCATCAATCGAATCAGCTATGAGCATGATCGCCGGAACAGCTCGTTCAATGGGCGTAGAAGTAGTAGACTAAATCCATCGCAGGATAACGTAAACTAATTTAAGATAAGTGGGAGGGGTTATCCCCGAAGAACCACAGGAGGAAAAGTATGAAACACGGAAAGAAATATCTTGACGCTGTAAAAACATATGATAGATCAAACTTTTTTGACGCTCCTGAAGCTATTGCGCTTGTAAAGAAGAACGCAACAGCAAAGTTCGATGAGACAATCGAAGTTCATATCCGTACAGGATGTGACGGACGTCATGCAGATCAGCAGATCAGAGGAGCAGTTGTTCTCCCTAACGGAACTGGTAAAGAAGTTCGCGTACTTGTATTCGCTAAGGGTGCTAAGGCTGACGAAGCTAAGGCAGCTGGCGCTGATTTCGTAGGAGCAGAAGACCTCATGGAGAAGATCCAGGGTGGTTGGTTTGATTTCGACGTTGTAGTCGCTACACCAGATATGATGGGTATCGTAGGACGTCTTGGTCGTGTACTTGGACCTAAGGGACTTATGCCTAACCCTAAGTCAGGCACAGTAACTATGGATGTTACAAGCGCTGTTAAAGAGATTAAGGCTGGTAAGGTTGAGTACAGACTTGATAAGGCTAACATTGTTCATGTTGCTATCGGAAAAGCTTCCTTCACAGAAGAGCAGTTATCCGCCAACTTCCAGACTTTGATGAACGTCATCATTAAGGCTCGTCCAAGCTCAGTTAAGGGTCAGTATCTCAAGAGTGTAACTCTTACATCTACAATGGGACCTGGCGTAAAGCTTAACCCACAGAAGCTTTCAAACGACAACGCTTAATTTAAAAAGGTTTTAAGTTAAGCATTTTGTTGACAGTTCAATAAAAATGTGATATATTACTCGAGATTTACCGAAGACAGTAGGTGTCATTAAGACATAACGCATGCAACCTACCGAGGCAATACGAATGATAATTGTATTCCTCTCTGCCTTTCGGTAGAGAGGAATTTTTTATAATAAAATAAGGAGGTAATCACAAGTGGCAAAAGTTGAATTAAAGCAGCCTATCGTTCAGGAAATCGCTGAAAACATCAAAGATGCCCAGTCTGTAGTAGTTGTTAGCTATGCAGGACTTACAGTAGAACAGGACACAAAGCTTCGTAAGAGCTTAAGAGAAGCTGGTGTTGTATATAAGGTCTACAAGAACACAATGATGAACTTTGCGTTCAAGGGCACAGAGTGTGAAGGACTTTCTGACGTACTCGAAGGTGCAAACGCTATCGCTATTTCAAAAGATGATGCAACTGCACCAGCAAGAATTCTTGCTAAATTCCAGAAAGATGCACCTAATCTTGAAATGAAGAAGGGTGTTGTTGAAGGAAAGATCGTTGATGCTAAGGAACTTGAAGCTATTTCTAAGATCCCATCAAGAGAAGAACTTCTTTCAAAACTTCTTGGATCACTTCAGTCACCTATTACAAACTTCGCTCGTGTTATCAAGCAGATTGCAGAGCAGGGTGACAATGGTTCTGCTGAAGCAGCTCCAGCTGAAGAAGCAGCAACAGAAGAGTAATTATTTACTCGATAATATTGAATACACGCAGTTAAGACTGCAATTTAATTTTTTATTAATGGAGGAAATTAATCATGGCAAAGATGACTACAGAAGAATTTATCAGTGCTATCAAAGAGCTTTCAGTTACAGAGCTTAACGATCTCGTTAAGGCTTGCGAAGAGGAATTCGGCGTTTCAGCTGCAGCAGGTGTTGCAGTAGTAGCAGCTGGTGCTGGCGAAGCTGGCGCAGCAGAGAAGGACGAGTTCGATGTTGAGCTTACAGAAGTAGGCGCTAACAAAGTTAAGGTTATCAAGGTTGTACGTGAAGCTACAGGTCTTGGACTTAAGGAAGCTAAGGAAGTTGTTGACGGAGCTCCTAAGGTTGTTAAGGAAGGTGCTGACAAGGCAACTGCTGAAGACATCAAGGCTAAGCTTGAAGAAGTTGGAGCTAAGGTTACTCTTAAATAAT